>NZ_CP033019.1:1907320-2543094 GCF_003667705.1 Janthinobacterium agaricidamnosum
TTGTCCATGACGCACAAGCCTGCCGCGCTGCTGTCCGTCTCGATGATGCTGTTGCCCGGCATGCGCGCGCGGCTGGAAGCGGCTTTTGGCTGCCCCGTGCTCGATATCTATTCGCTCAATGAAGTGGGACCCGTCGCCGTCTACGACGAGCGGGCGGGCGGCCACGTGCTGCTGCAGCACCGGCTGTACGTGGAAATCCTCGATGCGGATGGCCGTCCCGTGCCCGATGGCGCGCGCGGCGAAATCACGGTGACGGGCGGTTTTAACTTTTGCCTGCCCCTTGTGCGCTACCGCACGGGCGATTACGCGTCGCTGCTGCATGGCCCGCATGGCCCTGTGCTGGTGGGCCTGGCTGGCCGCAGCCCTTTGCGCTACAGGACGGTCAATGGCGAGTGGCTCAACAATATCGACATCACGCATGCCCTGAAACCGTTGGCCATCGCCCTGTTCGGCGTGCATCAGCATGGCGACGGCGCCGTCGCGCTGCGCCTGGCACCGAACGCCATGCCGCAGGCTGACCGTGCTCGCGCCTTGCTCGCGCCTTTTTTCGGCGCCATCACGGTCGAGATCTTGCTGGCGGAAGACAAGATCATTCAATACACCTCGGATTTGCGGGAAGCGGCAGCATGAAGCTCCATAAACGCGGCCTTGTGGTCGGCAAATTTTGCCCGCTGCATCAGGGCCATGAACTGTTGATCAACCGTGCGCAAGACGCCTGCGAAGAGCTGCTGGTGGTCAGCTACACCAAGCCCGAATTTCCCGGCCTGGAACCGGCGCGCCGGGAACGGTGGCTGCGCGCGCAATTCCCGCAAGCGCACATCGTGGTGCTCGACGATGCGCGCCTGGCCGCCCTGTGCGCGGCGCGCGGCGTGCCGGCGCGCGCGCTGCCGCACAACGACGCCGATGGCGACGACCATCGCCACTTCATGGGCTGGCTGTGCTGGACGGTGCTGGACTTGCCCGTCGATGCCGTGTTTAGCAGCGAAGAGTATGGCCCCGGCTTTGCGCAGGTGCTGGAACGGCATTATGCAGCTGGCGCGGTGGCGCACGTGAGCGTGGACCAGGCAAGAACCCTGGTACCCGTGTCCGGCACCCTCGTGCGGCAAGACCCGCATGCGCACAGCGCCTTCCTGTCGCCCGTTGTGCGCGCCGATTTCGTCACGCGCGTGTGCGTGCTCGGCGGCGAGTCGAGCGGCAAGACGACTTTGACGCAAGCGCTGGCGCGGTATTTCGAGACGGCCTGGGTGGCCGAATATGGCCGAGAGTTATGGGAGCGCCAGGATGGCGTATTGCACTATGACGATCTGCTGAAGATCGGCCGGGAACAGCTGCGCCGCGAAGCGCAGGCGCTCCTGGTTGCGCGGCGCTGGCTGTTTTGCGATACCTCGCCCATGACCACGTATTTTTACTGCGTCGAGATGTTCGGCAGGGCCGAGCAGGAATTGGCGCAGCTGGCCGAACACCGCTATGACCTTATGCTGCTGTGCGCCCCTGATTTCCCCTTCATCCAGGACGGCACCCGCCGCGACGAGGATTTCCGCGCGCGCCAGCATGCTTGGTACCAGGCCGAGCTGGCGCGGCGGGGGATCGCCTATGTCAATGTGTCAGGTTCCGTGGATGACAGGGTCAGGCAGGTGGCGCAGGTGCTGACGGGACCTTAATGGCGGATGCGTGGCGTACGCGGCGGTGTCGGATTACGCTGCGCTAATCCGACCTACGCTGTTGCTACGGCGGCGCACGCGGATACCGCAGGGTAGGTCGGATTCGCGGCGCATGCCGCGTAATCCGACGAGATTGTTACAGCGGCCGCACGGGGATGCAGATCTCGCAAGAGAATTCGCCGGTGGCCGGGTCCATCGCCGTGGCGGCGGCAAAGCGCTCGAAGCAGGGGCGCTCGTCCCACTGCAGGCCGCTGGCCGGCAGCCATTCGCGCGCCATGCGCGTCCACGCGTCGGGGATGGCGCTGGACGGTCCCTTGAATTGCGCCACCGCGTAACGCCCGCCTGGCAGGGTGGCGAGGCTGGCGCGTCCGGCTGACTGGAAGCCGTCGGGCACGGCGACGCAGGCGTCGTAGCGGCATTTTTCCGGCGGCGTGATGCTTGGATCGTCAAGGCCGATGCCGTAGCAGGTGGCGTCGCCCAGGCCGTGCGACTGCATCCACGGTGATACGGTGTCGCGCCAGAAGGCGCTGATGGCGGGGCCGTAGGGGCCGATATGGCGCTGGCACGCGACGGTGACGGGCGGCAGGTCGAGGATGGTGACTTGCATGGGACTCTCTCTATCAAGTGGATTGGAGTGCCCATGGTGCGGGAAGTTCGGCCCGTATTCCTGATCGGTATTGCGCATGGCCTGATCCGGATTGCTATCTTGCCGGCGCAGGCGCATGGCCGCGAGCATGGCGGCGTTTTTCGCGGCAATGCCGGCGCGCCAGGCTGTCGGCGTGCAGCCGAATTTCAGCTTGAAGGCGCGCGCAAACGCTTCGCCGGAACCGAAGCCCGTCGCCAGCGCGATGTCGAGTATCGACTCGCCGGGACGGCAGGCCAGCCGCAAGGCGGCCGATTCCAGGCGCCGGCGGCGCGCATAATCGCCCAAGGTTTCACCCATCCAGGCGGCGAACACGCGGTGAAAGTGGAAACGGGAAAAATGCGCGACATCGGCCAGTTGGGCCAGGTCCAGCGGCGTGTCCAGGTGGCGGTCGATATGGTCGAGCACGGCATTCATGCGGCGCGCGTATTCGGCGCGGAACAGCCCGGACGCCCGCTGTTCAGGGGGAATAGGAGGGGAAGACATGCCGCCGATTATGGCATGAACTCCCCTGGGAACGGCGCGAAAAAAAGTCTTACGCCGCGTTCAAGGCCTGTTCCAGGTCTTCGCGCAAGTCGTCGATATGCTCGATGCCCACGGACAGGCGCAGCATGTCTTCGGACACGCCCGCCTTGGCCAGTTCCTCGGGATTGAGCTGGCGGTGCGTGGTGGACGCCGGGTGGGTGGCCAGCGACTTGGCGTCGCCGATGTTGACCAGGCGCGTAAACAGCTGCAGGGCGTCGAGCACGCGGGCGCCGGCAGCGCGCGGGTCTTCGCTTGCCGCCAGTTTCAGGCCGAAGGACAGGATGCCCGAGGCGCGGCCGTGCATGTATTTTTTCACCAGCGCGTGGTCCGGGTGGTCTTCCAGGCCCGCGTAATTGACCCACGCGACTTTCGGATGCTGCTTCAGGTGCTTGGCCAGGGCCAGCGTATTGTCGCAGATGCGGTCCATGCGCAGGGCCAGCGTCTCGATGCCCTGGATCAGCTGGAAGGCGGAGAGCGGCGAAATGGCCGCGCCCATGTTGCGCAGCGGGACGACGCGCGCGCGGCCGATGAAGGCGGCGGGGCCGAACGCTTCCGTGTAGACGACGCCGTGGTAGGAAACGTCCGGCTCGTTCAGGCGCTTGAAACGCTCCTTGTGTTCGGCCCACGGAAATTTGCCGCTGTCGACGATGGCGCCGCCCACGGTGGTGCCGTGGCCGCCCAGGTATTTGGTCAGCGAATGGACGACGATGTCGGCGCCATGCTCGATGGGGCGGAACAGATAGGGGCTCGGTACGGTGTTATCGACGATCAGCGGGATGCCGTGCGCATGCGCGATTTCGGCCAGTTTCGCCACGTCCGTCACGTTGCCCAGCGGGTTGCCGATCGATTCGCAGAAGATGGCCTTGGTGCGCGCGTCGATCAGGGCGGCGAAGGTCTCGGGCTGGCGCGCATCGGCGAAGCGCACTTCGATGCCGATCTGCGGCAGGGTGTGGGCAAACAGGTTGTAGGTGCCGCCGTACAGCTGGCTGGCGGAGATGAAATTGTCGCCCGCTTCGGCGATGGTCTGGATCGCGTAGGTGATGGCCGCCATGCCGGAAGCGACGGCCAGCGCGGCCACGCCGCCTTCCAGCGCCGCGACGCGCTTTTCCAGCACGTCCTGCGTGGGGTTCATGATGCGCGTGTAGATGTTCCCGGCGACCTTGAGGTCGAACAGGTCGGCGCCATGCTGGGCATTGTCGAAGGCGTAGGCCACCGTCTGGTAGATGGGGACGGCGGCGGCCTTGGTGGTCGGGTCGGGGGTGTAGCCGGCGTGCACGGCCAGGGTTTCGATTCTCATGTGGTCTCCGGTTCGATTGGTCTGCGATGGTGAAGCGTTTGAAATTCGCAGCCATTGTGCCATGCCCCCGTTAACTGCTTGCTACGCTTGATAGAATATTAAGTTATAAGCTAGTGCTGTCTTGATATAAGTCATCCAGCTCTGCCTGGCCGATGAACCGTTCATGCGTGCCGTTCTGCATGCAGGCAAACGCGCCGCCGATGGCGCCGCGGCGCATGGCTTCGTCGAGCGGCAATCCTGCCAGCCAGGCGTGCAGGAAGGCGGCGACGAACGAGTCGCCGGCGCCATTCGTGTCCACCACGGGCAGCTTCAATCCCGCCGTCGGAGTGTGGCGCACGGACGCGCTGCCCCGTTCCAGCAGGTAGGCGCCATGCGCGCCGGCCATGGCGATCACGGCCTGCGCGCGGCCTTGCGAAATAATTTCGCGCATGACGGACTCCGTACGCTCGCCCAGCGCTGCCGTGCTGAGGAAAACCAGGTCGGCGCGCAGCGCAAAGACCTTGTGGTGCGGGTTGACGCCATCCCAGTCGTGCAGATCGGTCGACACCGTCGTGCCGCACGTCAGTGCATCGTCAAACAGTGCGGCCACCCAGCCCATGATGGAAAAGTGCGCGTGGCGCGCCGGTCCCAGGTAGGGAAGATAGAAAGCGGCCGGCATGCGCAGGTCTTCCGGGTGGCGGCCGTCGTACAGCGACAGCCGGCGCCCCTGCGGGTCGACCAGGTTGACGCTGCGCCGCGTGCCCGACGGTTCGACTAGGTGTGAAAAATCGAGCCTGGTCTCTTTATAGCGCTGCAGGATGGCCGCGCCTTGCGCATCGTCGCCGATGAAGTCGATGAACTTGCAGCGCAGGCCCAGCGCGTGGCAACCGAGCGCCACGCCATTGCCCGTGTGCGCCACGTAGTCGCGGATGGGGGGCACGTGCAGCGAATCGGCCACGGGCAATTGCAGGTCGGGGACGCGCACGATCGTGTCGATGCCGGCGCCGCCAACTACTAAAATGTCATAGGTACTCATGGTGCAGCCTTTTCTAACAGGACGGTGCCGGCCGCGTTCACCGCGACGGCGCCATTTTTTACCAGGTAGGTTTGATTTGTATAAGCGTCGCGCAGCTTGGCGCCATCGGCGAACACGCCGTGTACCTTCAGTGAGAGCGCGCCTTGCGCCTCGGGCACGGCGATGACGGCGTCACCATCCATCACGCGGGCGAAGGCGTACGGCTTGTCGTTGATGAACCGGTGTTCACCGCGCGCCAGGGCAGGGTGGCGCAGCCGGAACTGGCCCAGCTTGCGCGCATGCGCGAGGGTGGCAGCATCGAGCGAGCCCCAGTTCATGCTTGACCGCGTCGCCTGCTGTTCGTCGCCGATGGGCGCCGCGCCAGGCTGGCGCGCGCTTTCATCGCCATAGAACAGCTGCACGCCGCCCGGCGCCAGCAGCAGGGCGCTCAAGCCGTGCTTCAATTGATCGCGCGGGAACAGGCTGGTGTCGTGCGAGGAGATGTACGACAGGATGTCGTAGCGAGGCTCATTGCCAATGCGCTTGCCTAGCAAGCCCGCGTACTGGCGGTACACGCCGTCGATGCTTTTCCAGTCGCCGCCCGCGCGGTGTTGAAAGTCGAAATTGATCATCGAGTCGAAGCCGGCATCAAACCAGCTGCTGCGCTCGGGGCCATGGCCCCACGCTTCGCCCGTCATCCAGAATGGCGCATCGTCGATCTTCTGTTCGGGATGGCGCGTCTTCCAGTCTTTTAATGCATCGCTGGCGGCCGCGCGCAGGGCCAGCCAGCTGGCCGGCTCCACGTGCTTGACGGTGTCGGCCCTGAAACCGTCGACGCCGAATTCGCGCACCCAGTCGGCCAGCCAGTGCACCAGATAACCGCGCACCGTGGTGCCGGGCAAGGCGACGGCGCGCGTGTCCGTCTTGCGCTGCAAAATCGGCGGCAAGCCCACGGCCTTGCCGCTCTCCGTGCGGAAGTCGGGCAGGTAGGCCAGCTGCATCGTGTAGTCGTCCTTGCCGCCATCGGAATAGCCGGGCAGGCCCGCACGTACCCAGTCCGGCCCCCACCATTGCTTGAATTCGAAGTTGTTGTAGTCGATGAAGCTGTGATAATCGCGCAGCGCGGCCTTGTCATGGCCGGGCCACAGCACGGGCACCTTGTATTCGGCCAGGGTGCGCAAGTCCGCATAGCCGGGGTGGTTCAGCACCACGTCGAACAGCACGCGGATGCCTTGCGCGTGCGCCGTGGCGATCATCTCGCGCAGCTCGTCGCGCGTGCCCATGTTGGCGTCCATCGTGGTGTAATCGAGTGCCCAGTAGCCGTGGTAGGCATAGTGCTGGAATTGCTGCTTGCCGCCCACCACCCAGCCGTGGATCTGTTCATACGGCGCCGTGATCCACAGCGCGTTGATGCCCAGTTCCTTGAAATAGCCGGCTTTGAGCTGCTGCGTGATGCCGGCGATGTCGCCGCCGTGAAAGCTGCCCACGTCGCCGCCTTGCGGGTCGGCCGCGCGGCCGTAACTGTGGTCGTTGCCGGGATTGCCGTTGGCGAAACGGTCCGTCACGGCAAAGTAGACGATGGGGTTCTCTGCAAAGCTGCCCGCCTGCGCCGGCAGGCAGACGAGCAAAGCGGCGAGGGCGGTCAGCACGGTCTTCATGTCAGCCCTTCACGCCGCCGGCCGTCAGGCCGGAGATCATCCATTTTTGCGCCAGCAGGAACACGGCCGTGATCGGCAAGCCGGACAAAATGGCCGCCGCGGCGAAGTCGCCCCACAGGTATTTTTGCTCGTACAGGAACAGTTTCGAGCCGACGGCCAGGGTCAGGTTGTTCTGCTCATGCAGCAGCACGGACGCGATCGGGTATTCGATGATGGCGCCGATGAAGGACAACAAAAACACCACCATCAGGATGGGCACCGTCATCGGCAGCAGCACGTAGACGAAGGCCTGCCACTGCGTGGCGCCGTCGACCTTGGCCGCTTCCTCGATCTCGACGGGGATGGTTTGATAATAGCCCTTGATGGTCCAGATATGCAGGGCGATGCCGCCCGTGTAGGCCAGTACCAGGCTGCCGTGGTGGTCGATGCCCAGCCACGGCACGTAGCTGCCCAGCACGTCGAAGATGGCGTAGATGGCCACCAGGGCCAGCACGGCGGGGAACATCTGCAGCAGCATCAGCGCGGACAGCGTCTGCGACTTGAAGCGGAATTGCATGCGCGCGAACGCATACGCGCAGGTGGTCGATAGCAGCACGGTGACGGTGGCGCTCATGCTGGCCACCTTGATGGAATTCCACAGCCACAGCAGCACGGGGAAGTCCGGCTCGACCAGGGCGCCGTTGGGCGCCTGGTAAGACATGCCCAGCGCCAATCGCCAGTGCTCGAAGCTGATCTCGGGCGGGATCAAACTGCCCGAGGCGAAGTTGCCTGGTCGCAAAGAAATCGACAGGATCATCAGGAAGGGGAACATCACCAGCGCGATCAGCGCGATCACGGCGACATGGGCCGCCAGGATGCGCCAGCGGTTGGAACGGTCGACAACGATAGCCATTACTGTCCTTTATGCTTTGTTCATGCGCGTCAGGCGCATGTTGACCAGCGAAATCGCGGCCACGAGGAAGAAGATCAGGGTCGAGATGGCGGCGGCCAGGCCAAAGTTCTGGCCGGAATCCTCGAACGCGATACGGTAGGTGTAGGACACGAGCAAGTCCGTCGTGCCGGCCGGTAACGTTGTATCGAGGAAATCGGGACGCCCGCCCGTCAGCAAGCTGATCAGCACGAAATTATTGAAGTTGAACCCCAGGCTGGCCACCATCAGCGGTGTCAGCGGCTTGATGATCAACGGCAGGGTGATCTTGAAGAAATTCGTCAGCGGTCCCGCGCCGGCCAGGGCCGACGCTTCGTACAGGTCCGACGGGATCGCCTTGATGAGACCCATGCACACGACCATCATGTAGGGGTAGCCGAGCCAGGTGTTGACGATCAGGATCATGGCCTTGGCCAGGGTGGTGTCCGAGAACCAGGCGGGCTTGATGCCGAACAAGGCGTCGAGCACGAGGTTGATTTCGCCGAAGTTGTTATTGAACAGTCCCTTGAAGACCAGGATGGAAATGAAACCGGGCACGGCGTACGGCAGGAACAGCAGCGTGCGGTACAGGCCGCGGAAGCGCAGCGCATCCCAGTTCAGCAGAACGGCCAGCACCATGCCCAGGCCCGTCGTGGTCGCCACGCTGATCAGGGCGAAGACGATGGTCCAGACGAAAATGCGCAGGAAGGGGCCGCGGAACGCTTCGTCGGAGAAGATTTTCACGAAGTTGGCAAAGCCAACATTGACCTTGAAACCCGGTTCCAGTTTGGTGCCGTCCGGCATTTCATAAAAGCCCGTCTTGAAGTTCGGCGTCACGAGTTCGCCCGTGGCGACTTTCTTCAGGGTCTTGTCCGGCAATTGCTTGTAGACATGCGCGACGGGACCGAATTCGCGCAAGCCCACCATGCGCAGCTCGATCCTGTTCGGCAGGATGAGCGTCAGCAGCTTCAAATCCTTTTGCAGCGCGATGATGTCCTTGATGGGCAGAGCAGGGGACAGCACGGGCGCCTGCACGGGGTCAGCCGGCGCCACGTCCACCTTCAGCGGGACGGCGCGCTTCAGGGCTAGCGGCGGCGTCAGCAGCACTTCGCCCGTGTCCGGGCTTTCCAGGCGCAAGCGGTATTCCTTGTTGTCGGCATGCACGGTCATGGCATAGCCGGCGCTTTCCACGCGCTGCGTCTCGTCGAGCAGGTATTGCGTGGCCCTGTCATAGGTGAGCAGGTTGCGCGAACTGAAATTGGTAAAGCCGATCGACACCGTGTACACCATCGGCAGCAGCACGAAGACGATGACCGCCGTGATGCCGGGGAACAGATAACGGTAGGCATAGGCGCGCGGCGACGTGAAGACAAACGTCGTCAGGGTCAGCAAGCCGAGGAAAACGGCGGCCAGCATGGTCTGGCCGGAAATGTACAACATGAAGAGCAGATACAGACCCAGCGCCATGCTGATGGTCAATACCGTAGGGCCGATAAACTTGCGCACGATGGGATACCTGTGAAGATGGATGCTGGATGTCAAGCGTGGTGGCGTAGGTCGGATTAGCGGCTGCGCCGCGTAATCCGACATCAGCCGCCAACAATGTTGTCGGATTACGGCCCTTCGGGCCTAATCCAACCTACCTAAAGCTAATTAATTGGCGGTCGTAATCCGCTTCGCCGCCGCATCCAGGCCATCCTTGGTCGTCTGGCGGCCCTGGGTGATGTTTTCCAGCGCCGATTGCATCGACGACCAGAAGCGGCCCATTTCCGGATTGTTCGGCATCGGGCGGCCCGCTTGGGCGCTTTCCATCGTCGCCTGGATGTTCGGATTGGCTTTCAATTCCGCGAACAGCACCTTGTTCGCTGGCGTGCCCAGCGGGACGTCGGCGTTGATGGTTTTCAGGCCATTGAGCTGCAGCATCTGGTTTTCCAGAAATTCCGTCGCCAGGTCCTTGTTCGGACTGGCTTTCGAAATCATCGCACCCAGCACGCCCACGAATGGGGTGGCCGTCTTGCCTGCCACGGTAGGAATCGTTGCCACGCCGTAATTGATCTTCGATTTGCGCGCATTGTCCCACGACCATGGGCCGTTGATCATCATGGCGATCTTGCCCTGGTTGAAGCCTGCTTCCATTTCCGCGTAGCCCGCGCCCTTCGGCATGGCGCCGCTGTTGATCAGAGTCATCAGCGCATTCACGCCCGCCTGCGAACCGGCATTGTTCACGCCCGTTTTCGCTGCATCGTAGCGGCCGTCGGACTTGACTTCAAACGGGAAGCCGCCGCCCGCGCCCAGCAAAGGCCACGTGAAATAGGTATTCGTGTAATCCCACAGGATGGCTTTCTTGCCTTGTGCGGAGAGTTTCTTGTCCAGCGCGGCGATTTCCTCGAAGGTCTTGGGCGGGGTCGGCACCAGGTCCTTGTTGTAGACGAGGGCGACGGCTTCGATCGAGATCGGGTAGCCCCAGGTCTTGCCGCCCACGGTAAAGGCATTCCAGGCCAGCGGCAGGATGGCGGCGCGCGCTTCCTTGCTTGGCGTCACTGGTTGCAGCAAGCCTGCGTCGATCCAGCCGCCGATGCGGTCATGCGGCCAGATCCAGATGTCCGGGCCCTTGCCGGCGGCGGCCGCCTGCTGGAATTTGTTCGGCGCATCTTCCGGGTGCTCGACGACGACCTTGATGCCCGTCTTCTTGGTGAATTCTTCGCCGACCTTGGCCAGGCCCTTGTAGCCTTTGTCTCCATTGATCCAGATCAACAGGGTGCCTGCTTCGGCCGCGTTCGCCATGCTGACGGCGGCCAGGTTGCCGATGCCGGCCAGGGCGGCGGCGATCAGGGTGGTTTTGATGAAGCTGCGTTTCGGGTGCGTGAAGGACATGTCAATCTCCAGTATCTTTTTTTATGCTAAGTTTATGTTGAGTATCAAGGCTGAAACGATGCAACCAGGCCAGGCGGCGCCTGTAGCGCCTGGCCCCTAAAGCGGATAGATCAGGTGCGGGTCTGGCCGTGCTCGTCGAACACGTGGACGCGGGCGGGCGCCACCTGCAGCGCCACGGACTGGCCAATCGCCCAGTCCGTATCCGCATCGGCGCGCACCACCAGCGGCTCGTCGCCGCCCGGGACGTGCACATACAGATAGCTGATGTCGCCCAGTTTTTCCACCGCCTGCACGGTGGCCGTGATGGCGGCAGCGGCACCGGGCACGCATGCCTGCACGTGCTCGGGGCGCGCGCCGACGGTGACGGGCATACCGCTGGCCAGCGGCTGCGTCAACGCCGCCTGCAGCATGCCGCCCGCGTTGGTGGCGATGGTGGCCACGCCGTCGATATAGCTGTGGATCTTGCCTTTGAGGAAGTTCATGCGGGGCGAACCGAGGAAGCCGGCCACGAACAGGTTGGCGGGATGGTGGTACAGCTCGAGCGGTGCGCCCACCTGTTCGATGCGTCCCGCGTTGAGCACGACGATGCGGTCGGCCAGGGTCATCGCCTCGACCTGGTCATGCGTGACGTAAATCATGGTCGAGCGCAATTCGCGGTGCAGATTCGCCAGTTCGATGCGCATCTGCACGCGCAAGGAGGCGTCTAGGTTGGACAGCGGCTCGTCGAATAGGAAGACGTCGGGTTTGCGCACGATGGCGCGGCCGATGGCGACGCGCTGGCGCTGGCCGCCCGACAAGTCTTTCGGCTTGCGTTCGAGCAAAGGTTCGATGCGCAGGATTTGCGCGGCGCGCTGCACGGCGTCGGCGATCTGTACTTTACTCATACCGGCCAGTTTCAGGCCGAAGGCCATGTTCTGTGCCACGCTCATGTGCGGGTACAGGGCGTAGCTCTGGAACACCATGGCGATGCCGCGCTTGGCGGGCGGCACGTCGTTCATGCGCGTCTTGCCGATGAATAAGTCGCCGCCGCTGATTTCTTCCAGGCCGCAGATGCTGCGCAGCAAGGTGGATTTGCCGCAACCCGACGGGCCCACGAAGACCATGAATTCGCCATCGGCGATCTCCAGGTCGATGCCGTGCAGGGTTTGCACGTCGCCATATGCCTTCTTCAGGCCTGTTAATTTCAGTCCAGCCATGTCGTCCTCGTTCTCTCAATTTGGCCCCGCTGATGCGCGGGGCTCGTTATTGTAATTGGCGGCATGGCCGCCAAAGGGTACTGTTTAAGCGTGCGTGCCGAACCAGCCGCCATGCGGGGGCAGGCTGATCTGCTGGCCATCTTTACTGCCTGGCAAGCCGTGACCGGCCAGGCCGGCTGCTGGCCCCGCGTCAGGCCAGGCGAAGGTGACCGCCTCCGTGCCCAGGTTGAAGGCGGCCAGCAAGGACGGCTGTCCCGGCAAGTCGCGGCGCAGGGCCAGCACGGGTTCCGGCGCATCGAAGAAGACGATATCGCCGCGCAGCAACTGCGGCAGGGTGCGGCGCCAGGCGAGGATGTTTTGCGCAAAGCGCAGCGGCGAGCCGGCATCGTTTTCTTCCACATCGACGGCGCGCGCCAGATGCTCGGGCGGCACGGGCAGCCAAGGTTTGGCATTACTGAAGCCGCCATGCGGCGCATCGGCCACCCATGGCATCGGCGTGCGGCAGCCGTCGCGGCCCTTGAACTGGGGCCAGAACGGGATGCCGTACGGGTCTTGCAGCGCTTCGAAAGGAATGTCCGCTTCCGTCAGGGCCAGCTCGTCGCCCTGATACAGGCAGGGCGTGCCTTTCAAGGCCGCCTGCACGGCCAGCACCACCTTGGCCAGCGACGGCGACGGGTTCTCGCCGCCCCAGCGCGTCATCACGCGCACGCTGTCGTGGTTGCCCACGGACCAGGATGCCCAGCCGTCGGCCACTTGCGCTTCGAATTCTTCCACCTGCTTGCGGATATGCGCGGCGGAAAACTCGGCCGTCAGCAAGTTGAAACTGTAAGCCATGTTCAGCTTGTCGGCACCCGTGTAGGCGGCCATCGTGGCCAGCGCATTGTCGTCACCCACTTCGCCGATGGAAATGGCCTGGTATTCATCAAGGATGGCGCGCACGCGCTGCAGGTAGGCGATGTTTTCCGGCTGCGTCTTGTCGTACATGTGCGCCTGCATGCCGTACGGGTTGATGGCCGACACGCTGCTCGCATCGCGCTGCGCGGCGGGCGGATTGTCGCGCAGCAACTGGTCGTGGTAGGGGAAGTTGCAGGAATCGAAGCGGAAACCGTCGACGCCGCGCTCGAGCCAGAAACGCAGGTTGTCCAGCTGCGCTTGCTGCACGGCCGGGTTGTGGAAGTTCAGGTCGGGCTGGCTGACGAGAAAATCATGCAGGTAGTACTGGCCGCGGCGCGGCTCCCATTGCCAGGCGGAACCGCCGAACACGGAGAGCCAGTTGTTCGGCGGCGTGCCGTCCGGTTTCTGGTCGGCCCACACATACCAGTCGGCCTTGGGATTGTCGCGGCTGGAGCGGCTTTCCACGAACCACGGGTGGACGTCGGACGAATGCGACAGCACTTGGTCGATCATCACTTTCAGGCCCAGTTCATGGGCGCGCGCCACCAGGCGGTCGAAATCGGCCAGGGTGCCGAACATGGGATCGACGTCGCAGAAGTCGGCCACGTCGTAGCCGAAGTCCTTCATCGGCGATGTGAAGAAGGGCGAGATCCAGACGATGTCGGCGCCCAGGGCGGCGATGTAATCGAGCTTGGAGGTAATGCCGGGCAAGTCGCCGATGCCGTCGCCATTGCTGTCGAGGAAGCTGCGTGGATAGACCTGGTAGATGACGGCGCTGCGCCACCAGTCGGCGGGCAGGTGGGCGAGATTGTTCTGAATGGTCGGCATGAATGATTTCTTAAAAGTGCCTGTAGCCGTGGCTATCAGGGCGGCGCTGCTGGTTGGTAGGCGAACGTCTTATTTTAAAATTCAAAGCGCTTTGGGTATGAAATGAGTATAGTTCAAAGCGCTTTGAAAAGTAAAGCGATACACGCGCCAGACATACGATTTTTTTATGAGGGTGATTCAGGAGGGCAAAACAGAGCGGAAGAGGGCGTTTTACGAAACCCCAAGCGGAGGCTGGGGTCGGACCCTGAGGGGGAATGCGTCCAATGGGATGCATTCCAATGCAGTGTCCGACCCCTGTAGTTTGCTCTAGGGGTAAATCAGGCGTGGATTACCGGCCCCGCCGATTCCCCCGGCAACAGTTCGCATGGCCACAGTTCCTGCAGGTCGGTGACGGGCGTGCCGTCCATCAGGGCCAGCAGCATGTGGATCATCTTCGCGCCGGCGCCGCGCGGGTCGGGCTGGACGACGGTGGTGACGTTGTGGCCGGCCAGGGAATCTTCCATCACGCCCCAGACGATCAGCGACATTTCGCGCCCGATGGCGATGCCCGCGTCGAGCAGGGCGCGCACGGCGCCCACGCCCGACATGTGGTTGTCGACGATGACGGCGGTGGGGCGGGGCGAGCGGGCCAGAAGGCGCTGCATGGCCTGGTAGCCGGCGCGGCGGTCGTGCGCATTGTCGACCAGGTTGTCGGGATCGATGGCCAGGCCGCCCGCCTGCATGGCGTGCTGGAAACTCTCGACGCGCTGGCGCACGAAGTTCAGGTCCGGCGTGGCGCTGATCAGGCCGATGCGCTGGTGGCCCAGCTGCGCCAGGCGCTCGACGGCCAGGCGCATGCCCGCTTCGTTGTCGTAGTCGAACCACGCATGCGGCTGGTTCAGCTGCGTGCGGCCATGCGCGACGAACGGCATGCCCTGCTGCGCCAGGTAGGCGATGCGCTCGTCGAACGGTTTCGTGCGCCCGACGATCAAGCCATCGATGCGGCGGCCCTTGACCATGCGTTCATACGTGTGGAATTCGTTGGTGGCCGAGGCGGGCGCGATCATCATGTCCATCTGCTGCGCTTCCAGCGCTTCGGACATGCCGCCGACGATGTCGATGAACATGGGGTCGGCCAGGTCGTTCGGCATCAGCGGGTAGATGATGCCGACGATGTTCGTGCGCCCCACAGCCAGGCTGCGCGCCATGGGATTGGGGCGGTAGCCGGCCGCCTGCGCGGCGGCCAGCACCCGCTCGCGCGTGCGTTCGCTCACTTCCGGATAGCCATTCAAGGCGCGGCTGACGGTGGTTTCGGATATTCCTAGCGTTCTGGCGAGATTTTTGAGGTTCATGGATGCTGCGTATGGGGTGGGTCGGGAGCGATGCGGTGCGATGAAGGGTAGTTTATCTGATAAATGCCGGAATGATCAGGGGTATGACCTGCGGCGGCGGCGCCCAAAAAAATACGCGGGCAAACCCAGGGGCGCCCGCGCTAAAAGAGGATACTGCTGAATCACTACATTGAAGCTGCCGGCCATCGCGTGCAGCGGCGAAATGGTGGGTCCGGTTACTGCCTGCCCCGAAATGCGGGCGTTGTTGCTGCCACCGGCAAGCGTCCGGGGACGCTTGCCGACGTTCTAGATGCCGGCGATTACCACCAGCTTTCCACCTGGAAGCCCATCGAGCTGCCATTGGTCTTGCCACCGAACACGCCCGTCGACGACAGCGCCGATTCCGCCGCGGCGGCCGACTGGGCTGCCTTGTTCCATTTGGCGTAGGTGTAGAAGGCGCGCAGCACGGGGCGCGACCAGAAGCTGTTGCCGGCCGACAGTTGCGGCGCGAAGGTCAGCTTGGTCAGGTTGCGGCTTTCGCCGCCTTCCGGCTTGACGATGTCGTGGCCCAGTTCCACGGCCAGGCTGTAGTTGTCCGTGAAGTGGTAGACGGGGCGCGCGCCGATCGACGTCCACTTGCTGCTCACGCCTGCCGTTTCCTTGTCTTCGTAGACGAAGGTACCCATGCCCGACCAGGAACCTTTGGGCTGGATCATGATTTGTTCCGTCAGGCGCACGACCTTGTCATCCTTGCTGGCGCCCAGGCTGAAGCCGCCCGTGTTGGCCGCGCTGCCTTTGCCGTACTGCAGTGCCACCTTGTTGAAGCCGCCCAGCAGATTGCCTTGCGTATGCATGATGGTCAGCAAGTGGCCGCTGGCGATGGGGGCTGCGCCTTGCGCGTTGCGTTTCTGGTTGAATTGCAGGCCCAAGGTCAGTTCGCCGTCCGGATTGACCTTGATGCCGGAGAAGCGCAAGTCGTGGGACAGGCCCATGCGCTTGCTGTCGCCGTCGTCGGCCGTGCGCACGATGGCGTAGGCCAGCTTGGCCGCGCCCAGGTCGATGTTTTCCAGGCCGGCGCCAGGGCCGCTGTTATTCCAGAAGTAGTAATCGGTGATGTGCACGTCCTGGCGGTCGTAGTAGCGCTTGCCGACCCAGGCGCGCGCTTCGGCGAAGGCGCCCGTGCCGATCTTGTCCGCCACCACGTTCATTTCGCGCCACGACGGGTCCGATTGTTCCCAGTCCTGGTTCTGGTTGACGGAGAACGCCACCAGGGTATTGATGCGGAAGGTGGTGCCGTTCGCTGCCTTGAAGGCCTCGCCGCCGAATTTCAGCTCGCCGTAGGTTTCGCACTCATTGCCCAGACGATATTTGGACGAGGCGCCGGCCAGGCCGAAACACGCTTCCTTGCCGCCTTCGCTGCTGGTGCCGATGCCCGAGCGGATGTAACCGCCGAAGTCGATCGGCAGGGCCGCCTGGGCCGACGCGCTCAAGGCCATGAGCACTGCCGCTGGCAACGCTTTCAAGAAAAATTTGTTCATTGTGTCTCCAGTGTTTTTATAGATGTGGGATCGGCGCGCATCACTTTGCACAACCAAAGCGCTTTAACTATGTTTCAAAGCGCTTTGAGTATAGTTCAAAGCGCTTTGATAAGTAAACTCGTTTTGTTCTTGGCGTCGTTCGGAAACTTTGTGGGTGTTGCGGAGAAACATCAAAGGCGGGCGACGGCGCGTGGGCGCCGCCGTGTATGGCAGGAGGAGATCAGGAGGGAGTGTCGCAGGCGGGCAGGGTGGTCGAGTCCGTTGCCACAGGGGCAGGATGCCGCAGGAAGACCAGAATCAGTAGGGCCGAGGTCGTGGTAATGCTGGTCAGCACATACAGCAAGTGGCGGAAGGCCGTGCCGTACGCTTGCGCCAGTTCGGCGGCGCCAGCCTGCGGCAGCAGGGTGGCCGCATGGCGCAGTTCGCCCAGCGCCAGGAAGGAGCCCGCGTGCGCCGCCTGTTCCGCACCGATGCCGGCAAGGTCGGCGTGCCCCAGCGCCGCGACAGTAAACGTGCCCAGCAGCGCGCTGACGATGGCCAGCGCCAGGCCTTCGCCCGCCACCCTCGTCGTGTTAAAGATGCCGGCCGCCATGCCGGCCCGCTCGACGGGCACGACGCTGATGGCCAGGCCATCCATCAAGCCCCAGGGCAGGCTGATGCCGCAGCCGATCAGCAGCAGTGGCCCCAGCAAGCTGGTGGGCGACTGGCCTGGCGCGCAGGTCGACAGCCACAGCAAGCCGCCCGCCGCCAGCAGCAGGCCGCTGGCGCAGATGTGCGCGGCGGCAAGGCGTTGCGCCGCCAGGCCGGCCAGGACCGGCAGCACCAGCATGGGCGCGGACAGGGCGATCATCATGCGTCCCGCCTCCAGCGGGCTGTAGCCTTCGATGCCGATGAAGCGGGCCGGCAGCAATACGAGCAGCACGACGAAGGAAAACGCGGGCGCGGCGGCCAGCAATTGCACGCCGGCAAAGGCGGGCAGGCGGAACAGGGTCAGATCCAGCATGGGCCGCGCGGCGCGCCGCTCCACGCGGATGAACGCAGCCAGCAGCAAGGCCGCGCCACCGAACAGCCCCAGACTGGCGGCGCTGGCCCAGCCTTTGTGCGGCGCCTGCAGCAAACCATAGGTAAACAGGGACAGCGCGCCCGTAAACGTCAGGGCGCCGGGCCAATCGACGCCTTGCGCTTGCGGGTCGCGCGTTTCGCGCATGGCGCGCGCGGCGGCCAGCAGGGCGGCCAGGCCGGCCACGGCCGTGGAGACAAAAATGGCACGCCAGCCCGTATGCGTGATCAAGGTGCCTGCCAAGAAGGGGCCGAAGGCCAGGCCCACGCCGAAGGCCGTACCGATCAGGCTGAAGGCCCGCGCGCGGGCCGGGCCGTCGAATTCCTGCGCCAGGGCCGCCAGTCCACTCGACAGGGCCATGGCGCAGCCCAGGCCCTGGACGGCGCGCAGCACGTCGAGCCACAGGATGGCGGGCGCGGCCGCCAAGGCCAGCGCGGCGGCGGAAAACACAGCCATGCCCAGCAAGAACACGCGCTTGCGGCCATAACGGTCGGCCAGCGCGCCGGCCACCATCAGGCAGCCGCCAAAGCTGAGCATGAAGGCATTCGTGATCCAGGCCAGCGCCAGCGGCGTGCCGCGCAGCTCGGCGGCGATGGCGGGAATGGCGATGGCCGGTCCCGTAAAACTGAGCGGCATGCACAGCGCAGCGAGGCAGACGGCGGCCAGCACGAAGGCGCGCCGGGACGCGGAGGCAGGCTGCATGCGGTGATTCGTATCCATGGGAATGATTCCAGAAAGAGGGAATCCGATGATAATATGGATGCAATCCATGAAAAAGTGGCTGAGAATCCACTCATAACGGACAAATATTCCCTAATTGAGGTCGCATGGATAATTTGAACGGCATTGCCGCTTTCGTGCGCGCGGCGGAAACCTCCAGTTATGTGGCGGCCGGGCGGTTGCTCGGCGTGTCGGCTTCGGCCGTGGGCAAGAGCGTGGCGCGGCTGGAAGAAAAGCTGGGCGTGCGCCTGCTCAACCGCAGCACGCGGCGCATCAGCCTGAGCAACGAGGGCGCGCTGTTTTACGAGCGCTGCCAGCGCATCCTGGCCGACCTGGGCGATGCCGAGGCGGAACTGTCGCACCTGGCCGAGGCGCCGCGCGGCAAGCTGCGCATCAGCCTGCCCGTGATCGGCTACCGCATCATCCTGCCCCTGCTGGCCGACTTTACGCGCCAGTACCCGGAGATCGAGCTCGACCTCGATTTCAACGACCGCCTGGTCGACGTGGTGGCCGAAGGCGTCGACGTGGCCGTGCGCAGCGGAACGCTCACGGATTCGCGGCTGATGGCGCGCGAACTGGGGCCGTTTGCCTTTGCCATCGTCGGTTCTCCCGCGTACTTCGCCCGCCATGGCGTGCCGGCCTCGCCGCGCGCGCTGGAAGGGCACGCCTGCGTGCGCTATAAATTCCCCACCACGGGCAAGTTGCAGGAATGGGCGCTGCAGCGCGCCGAGGGCGACAGCGGCGGCGAGTTGCGCTTGCCGACCGCATTGACTTGCAACAATATCGAAGCCTTGATCGGTGCCGCCACGCAGGGCGTGGGCCTCGCCTATTTGCCTGACTTTATCGTGCGCGACGCCATCGCGCGCGGTGAACTGCAAGCCGTGCTGGCAGACAGCTTGCTGTACTCGAGCAAGTTCTGGGTGCTGTGGCCGTCGAGCCGCCACCTGTCGCCCAAAATTCGCGTCTTTGTTGACCATCTGTGTACCCACCTGCATTTTTCCGCGTCCCCTCCCGACCCTGCATCCATCGCTTGATACCTCTGGCCCCCGCGCTGGCGGCGGGTTGGGGAATATTCCTACCCCAAAGCGATTAATCCTAATCCGCTAAATTTATATTTGCTGCGCCGCATCAAGCAATGCCGCACAGCATCAGCTTATGCCCTTCCTGAATACCAGTCATACGTTATTGAAATTGCCATAAGGAATTTATTTATGTTAATTTCATATCTGTTTCTGCAACATTGCATCGCTTCGGCGGTTGCCGGGACATGTGCAGGATTAGGCGCCATAAGCGTGTAGTAACCAACAATTAAGGGGTGACTGCCCCGTTCCGTTCAGGGAGTGTGCATGAAGACAGTGATGACGACGCCGCCGGATCCGGCGCCAGCCGCGACCGCGAAACCGGCCCGCAAAACGGGTTTGCTGCTGGGTGGCGGTGCACCAAATTCCACCCTGATCGCCGGCGCGCTGGCCGCTTTCCTCGATGAGGGCATCGAGTTCGACGTCATTTCCGCGTCCGGCGCGGGAGTGCTGATGGGTTTGCTTTACACGACGCCGCACGAGGCCACGCCGCGCCAGGCCTTGCAAAGCTGGGCCGACACGGGCGTGGCCGACAGCATCTACAAGATGATCCCGATCAACTACAAGGTATTCCAGAAGCCGGGCATGCACGCGAGCACCTTCCGCGACGCTTTCCAGCCGCCGGCCAACAATCCTTTTTTTCAGGCGTTCCAGCAAACGTTTGCGGGCGTGCCCACGGCCTGGTCGGACTGGGGCAAGCTGATGGTGTCGTCGCTGTCGCCATCGGACCTGTCCGCGAAAAGCCTGGGCCTGTGCGCGCATTTGCCCTTCCTGGAAAAAGCCGTCGACTTCTCGGGCGTGACGCGCATGCGCCCCGATTTCTACATCAATGCCTACAACCTCAGCGAGCACCGCATGCAAATCTGGGGCAAGCACGAGATCGAGCCCATCCACGTGCGCGCGGCCCTGTCGTTTCCCTTCCTATATGCGCCGACGACCATCGACGGCGACGACTACATCGAAGGCGCGGCCCTCGACACGCTCAATTTCGACCCGTTTATCGAAGGCAAGGGCGAGCACCATGACGCCGACACCCTGGTCATCCTCGACATCCTCGGCGACGAGCGCCTGTTGCGCAAGCCGCGCAACCTGTACGACGCCTGGGTGCGCTCCATCATCACGCCGCTGGTGAAAATTTCCAAGAGCGAGCTGCGCCTGTTTGAGCTCGAGCACAACACGGATGCACGCACGGGCCAGCCCAAGCGGCGTCTGCTGAAACTCGATCTGATGGGCGGCATCCCGGAGCAGCACTGGCCCGATACCCTGGACTGGTCCAGCTCGAACATGCAGCTGCTGTTCGACGTGGGCCACAAGGCGGGCCTGGCGTTTTGCCGCCAGCATGGCGACTTGCTGCGCCGCACGCCTGACGCAGCCCCGCTGGCGGCCTAAGCCCGCGCCGCCTGCCACCGGTCCTGGCCACCTGATCGGCAGCTACTCATCCCGCCTGGCCTTGCCAGGCCACCTTTTTACTGTGAAACACCATGAATATCACCAAGCAACTCATTCTGACCCTCACCATCGCCTTGCTGGCCCTGCTATTGCTGGGCGCCGGCGGCGCCATCCAGCTACAGCGCGCCCAGGAACGTTTCGACACCGTGCAAAACCGCATCATTCCCAGCATTCAGGGCTTGAATGCGGCCAAGGGTTTCCTGGCCGATTCGCGCCTGGCCGGCTATCGCCTGTCCGTATTCTCGAATCTGGCCGACAAGACGGCGCTGGACAAGGCCGTGGCCGACGCCAACACGAATTTCGACAAAGTGATTGCTACCTACCGCGCCGAGCGCCTGTACGACGCGACGGACAGCAAGATGCTCGACGCCGACCAGGCCGCCATGGAAGCGTACCGCCGCGCGCTCGTGCCATTCTTTGCCGCCGCCTACGCGGGCGACATGGATGGCGTGCGCGCCACCTTGCTGGCCGGCACGCCGCTGGCCATCACGGCCGCCGCCGCGAAAAAGAGCATGGATGACCATATCGCCTACAACAACAAGCTGGTCGACGATGTCAAAGCGGAAAGCCTGGCCGCCTACGACACGGCGTTCAACACCATGCTGGCCGTGCTGGGCGTGGCCGTGCTGTTGACGGGCGCGCTGGCCTGGCATATCTACAGCACCATCAGTGGCGGCCTGGGCAATATCGAACATACGCTGGAGAGAGTCAGCGCCTCGCTGGACCTGTCCGCCGCCATGCCCGTCGAGCGTATGGATGAAGTGGGCCGCACGGCCACCGCCTTCAACAAGTTTCTGGAGCGCATAGTCGGCGTGATCGCCACCGTGCGCGCCTCGGCCGATACGGTCAGCGTGGCGGCTGCGCAGATTTCCGCCGGCAACGCGGACTTGTCCGTGCGCACGGAGCAGCAGGCGTCGTCGCTGGAAGAAACGGCCTCCAGTCTGGAAGAGCTGACCTCGGCCGTGCGCCAGAATACGGACAATGCGCGTCAGGCGAACTCGTTGGCCGTGTCCGCCTCGGACGTGGCGCGCAAGGGCGGCGCCGTGGTGGCGCAAGTAGTAGGTACGATGGGCTCGATCAATGAATCGGCGAAGAAGATCGCCGACATTATCGGCGTGATCGACGGCATTGCCTTCCAAACCAACATTTTGGCGCTGAATGCGGCCGTCGAAGCGGCCCGCGCGGGCGAGCAGGGCCGCGGCTTCGCCGTGGTGGCAACGGAAGTGCGCAACCTGGCGCAGCGTTCGGCCGCGGCTGCCAAGGAAATCAAGGGCTTGATCGAGGATTCCGTCGATAAGGTCAACACGGGCAGCGCGCTGGTCGACCAGGCGGGCGCGACGATGGAAGAAATCGTCGCCAGCATCCGCCGCGTGACGGACATCATGGGCGACATCGCCAACGCCAGCCACGAGCAAAGCGCCGGCATCGAGCAAGTGAACCAGGCCATTTCGCAAATGGACCAGGTCACCCAGCAAAACGCGGCCCTGGTGGAAGAGGCGGCGGCCGCCGCATCCTCGCTGCAGGACCGCGCCGTCGAACTGGTCGATGTGGTGGCCGTATTCCGCCTGCGCGGCGATGCCAAGGAAAAATCATTGAAGGTGGCGGGCGGCTTGCCGGCTCCCGAAACGGCCCCGCGCCGCGCAGCGCAACCGGCGCGCCGCATGCTGGGATGAACTCGGGCATGCCGTATGTCATTGTCAGGTGCTGGAAGGCTTCCACACCTGCTTTGACGCATCGACGCCATATTCCCAAGTAAACGTTTTTTCTATTTATTAATCAATAATATAAATGGGATTTTGAAAAAGCTGGAAATGGCCTCGCCAAACGGTTTGGAGGGAAATTCAACGATGTTCCTCCCTGTTTTTTGACGAATCTGGTTCGCCAAATCGTGAATATCGCTGGCCTCATTTCCATGCAGGCGTCTGCCGTTTACTCCCCCCATCATGCCCGCAGAATGGATGGTTTCGAGGTCGTCTATATATGCCTGTCGTTGGACGTTGTTCATGTAGAGCGTCTGCTTATAGATTGATGACTTTGCGGCTTGTTCGTTTTCCGCATCCCAATCGAAGTCAACAAAGGCCAGAGCGGAGCAGAAGGTCAGATAAATAAGGAAAGCAGTTGATATTCTTTTCATTGAGAGGATGGTTTTAATCAGATTCAATCTGAAGATAAGGAAGGAATGCCATCAACGATAGCAAATTTTCCACATGGAAACATCACACATTGTCACATTCGCGTAAGCGCCAAGGTGCAAGCTTGGGTTATTCAAGCTGATGTGGAAATAAATATGGTGCCATGCCAAAGTTTCAGATATCGGTATCGCATTACGGTTGGCGGACCATTTTTTGAAAAACAGCTAACAGGCATGTTATATTATATAAGTTGCCTCTTGGAAATTTTATCCTCGGCCACGTTATATCAATTAACCACTTTTCTTTTCGGCCGCCGATGACCTGCCCAGTGTGTAATGCCCAAAATTCAGCCATGAGTGCACGTTGCCTCGAATGTGGAACCATCCTTATACAGGAAGCAATTGCCCGTCCTGAAGCGTTGCAACAAACCGTGGACAATCTGGATCGGCGCATGTACATCGGCTACGGCGGCTTGGCAGGTTTCGTCGTTGGCATGGGCAGTTGGATGGTTATTTCTCAGGATGAGGCAGAGGTCAAAGGCTGGCTTTTGATCTCGGTCATGACGGGCGCCGCACTGGGCCGTTTTATTGCATGGCGCAGGCGCAATACGCTTGAGTAAATTCGAGCGAACTACCTGCGGCTGTTCTTGACGGGTAGCGGCGATGTCGTGAAACGTAATAAGCAAACGTAAGAAGCAAACGTAAGAAGCAAACGTAAGAAGCAAACGTAAGAAGCAAACGTAAGAAGCAAACGGCTTGTCGGCAATTTCTAAGTAATCCTCGGGAAATTAGTGTGAATTTATGACGAACAGAACCGGATGCTGTGCAAGGCGCTCGCTGCGACGCAGTGCGGGCACTGCTAGCAGTGAGCAACGCCGCAGAGCGCCGGTTATGGCAGTCAGAAATCACAATAATTTATTGGGGGTTACTTAGCGCGTCGGCATGGTCCTCCTGATCAGACACGGCGTTCGCTGTTCATGCGGACGACGCTGCGCCATTCGCTGCCCCAGGTCAATTCCTCGCAAACTGCCGCGTCAAATTAACGTGCCCTTCCCGTCATGATGGAATACAATTCCTGCGTGGCAGCCAGCTTGCCTGGCAAGGCCGGGCACGGCGCCTTTGACCTCGGAAAGATGTTGGCTTATGACTCTGCAGTTCCCCCAGCGAACGGCGCCGTGTGCGCCATCCACGCTCCGTATTTCACGCAAGCCCCTCGTTTCCCTGTTCGTCCTGACGTTGTCGTCTCTGCTGGGCACGGCGCCCGTCATGGCGGCCGCGCCTGCCAGCGGCAGCGTCATGCTGGAAGAACTGACCAGCACGGAGTTGCGCAGCCGTATCGAGCACGGCGCCACCACCGTGCTCGTGCCGATCGGCGGCGTTGAGCAGAGCGGGCCGTATATCGCACTGGGCAAGCACAATGTGCGCGCCGGCTTGCTGGCGCGCCAGATCGCACAGCAGCTGGGTAACACCATCGTCGCCCCCGTCGTGTCCTACGTGCCGGAAGGCGCGATTTCGCCGCCGGCCGGCCACATGCGCTTTGCCGGCACGATTTCGATACCGCCGGCCGCCTTCGAAGCCGTGCTGGAAGGGGCCGCCGCCAGCCTGCGCCAGCATGGCTTCCGCGACATCATTTTCCTTGGCGATCACGGTGGTTACCAGAAGAACGAGCAGAACGTGGCGAATAAACTCAACCGCGCCTGGGGCAAGACACCCGCGGGCAAGGAAGCGCGCGCCTACGCCTTGCTCGATTACTATGACATCACGCAATCGGCCTATATTGCCGAACTGCAGAAGCGCGGCCACAGCAGCGCCGAGATCGGCCTGCACGCGGGCTTGGCGGACGCGGCCTTGATGCTGGCGACGGACCCGTCGCTCGTGCGCAGCGAGGCCATGGCGCACGGGGCGAAGCCGGGTGTGGCGGACGGCGTGCGCGGCGACGCGACGCGGGCAACAAAGGAGCTGGGCCAGATCGGTATCAAACTGCAGGTGGACACCTCGGTGGCTGCCATCAAGCAATTGCTGCAACGAAATAAGTAAATCTTCCGCTGGAAGTGCTGAACTTCCGGCTTTTGCAACGAAACGACGCGAAAACACATGAAAAAATCTCAACGACGCACCATCGTCACCTTGTCCGCCCTGGCTGCCGCACTGGCCGGCCTGGGCGTGGCCAGCCAGGTCATCGGCGCCAGCACGCCGGCCCCGGCCGCTGTCGCCGCGGCGCCGGCGGCCGCCTATTCGCCGCTGCCGGGCATGCCGCCGCTGGTGGACCCGAAAAACGTGTACGGCAGCATCGCCAGCAGCAATATGAGCCCCGTCGTCAAGGATCACCTGCGCCGCGTCTACGTGCCTAATTTGCGCTCGAACGACGTGTACGTGATCGACCAGGACAGCCTGAAAGTGGTCGACAAGTTCAAGGTCGGCAGCGGCCCGCAGCACGTCGTGCCGTCGTGGGACTTGCGCACCCTGTGGGTGGCGAACAATGCCGAGCGCACGGACAAGGGCAGCCTGACGCCGGTCGACCCCTTGACGGGCAAGCCGGGCAAGGAAGTGCCCGTCGATGATCCCTACAATATGTATTTCACGCCGGACGGCAAGTCGGCCATCGTCGTGGCCGAAGCGCGCCACCGCCTCGATTTCCGCGATCCGAAAACCATGGCGGTGCAGTATTCGATCGACACGCCCCAGTGCGGCGGCATCAACCATGCGGATTTCTCGAATGACGGCCGCTACGCCATGTTCACCTGCGAATTTGACGGCACCATCGCCAAGATCGACCTGGTGGGCCGCAAGGTCGACGGCTACCTGAAATTGCAGATGCCGGCCAAGCGCTTTGCCGAGTCCGGCCCCGTGGGCGGCCCCGCGAATGAAATCTGCAGCGTCAAGAAGGGCATGCCGCAAGACATACGCATCTCGCCGGACGGCAAGAAATTCTTTATCGCCGACATGGACGCCGACGGCGTGCACATCGTCGATGGCGCCACCCTGAAGGAAATCGGCTTCATCCAGACGGGCGTGGGTGCGCACGGCCTGTATCCTAGCCGCGATGGTAAAAAGCTGTACGTGGCCAACCGCGGCACGCACCGCATCCACGGCAAGCCGAAGGGCAAGGGCAGCGTCAGCGTGATCGATTTCGCCACGGAAAAAGTCGTGTCGAACTGGCCGATTCCCGGCGGCGGCAGCCCCGACATGGGCAATGTGAGCGCCGACGGCAAGTATCTGTGGCTGTCCGGCCGTTTTGACGACGTGGTGTACCGCATCGATACGAACAGCGGCGACGTGTCCAAAGTGAAAGTCGGCCAGGAACCGCACGGTCTGACCGTCTGGCCGCAGCCGGGCCGCTATTCGCTGGGCCATACGGGCAATCTGCGCTAAGCGGGGGGCGCATGGAAATCGATTCGCTGGAGCAACTGCGCGCGCATTATCCGCCCGCGCAGGGGCGGGCGCTGAGCAAGCAGCTCGACCACCTCGACCCGCATTGCATCGCCTTCATCGGGCTGTCGCCGTTCGTCGTGCTGGCCACGGGCGGGGCTGGCGGCCAGCTCGACGCCTCGCCACGCGGCGGCGCGCCCGGTTTCGTGCATGTGCTCGATGCCCATACCCTGCTGCTGCCCGATGCCAAGGGCAATAACCGCCTGGACAGTTTCAGCAATATTGCCGAGATGGGCAGGGCGGGACTGCTGTTCATGATTCCCGGCGTCGATGAAACCTTGCGCGTGAATGGCGAGGCCAGTCTCAGCGACGATGCGGCGCTGCTGGCGTATTTTGCCGGCGAGCGCAACCCGCCGCGCCTGGTCATGCGCCTGCGCGTGGCCGAAGCTTATCTGCACTGCGCCAAGGCCCTGATGCGTGCGCGCCTGTGGGATAGCACGGCTCAGGTCGAACGCTCCGTCCTGCCGACGATGGGCCGGATGATCGGGGACCAGACGGGAAGTATCGGCCCGCTGGAAACACAGGAGCAGATGCTTGCCCGCTACGCGCAGGATCTGTAGCTTTGCTTGCTTAAAAGGCAATGCTGGCGCATACTGCGCTTCCTTTCCCACTACCTGCAAGGAGCGCCATCATGATTCTTGATCACATCGGTTTGACTGTCAGCGATGCACAGGCCAGCAAGGCTTTCTTTTCCGCCGCCCTGGCGCCTCTGGGCGTCTCGGTGGTGATGGAAGAGCAGGGCTGGGTTGGCATGGGCAAGGATGGCAAGCCCGATTTCTGGTTCGGCGTGGGCGGCGCGGCGCATGCCGGCATGCATCTCGCCTTCGCGGCCGACAACCGCGCCCAGGTGGACGCGTTCTACAAGGCCGCGCTGGAAGCGGGCGGCAAGGACAATGGCGCGCCCGGCATCCGCGCCATCTATCACCCGAATTACTATGGCGCTTTCGTGCTGGGGCCCGATGGCCATAATGTCGAAGCCGTCTGCCACCGTCCCGAGCCTTGATGCCGGGCATTACCTGAAGAGAGCAGCATGAAGCACAGCGCCACCCTGTTTGCCGATGATGCCGGCCGCTATGCCTACGTCAAAGCGGGTTTCTCCTGGCCGGCCCTGTTCCTGGGTTCGTTCTGGGCGGTCGCCAAGCGCCGCTGGTGGCTGGTGCTGCTCATGTTGGCAATGGATGTGTGCCTGTGGTTTGGCAGCCATCTCGCCACCGAAATGCGCATCGGCCCGATGATGCTGCTGATGGCCGGCGCGGAACTCAGTTACCTGCTGGCGCGCGGCTGGTACGGCAACCGCTGGCTGGAAGCGTCGCTGCGCAGCCATGGCTACAAGCCCGTCGTGCCGGGCACGGGCGCCGCTGGCTGAGCTTGCCTGACACAGATTTCCCTTTCCGTTACTGACGTTTGCCAAGAGCAAGCCGTCCAGCCCAAACTTTTTGCGCAGCCTAGCGCACCTTTGATCCAGATCATGCCTCACCTGCGGTGCTCACGTAGCCTTGGGACTCGCGTTGCAAAGCATCTTCCCACCAATCGGATATGTTTTTTCGCGTTTCGTGGCGTAGCCCGGCTGTCTGTCTCACCGTTCGACAGCCGGTGGTGTCGCCATCTGTTTATGTCCACCCAACCGCTATTAATGAGGAACTCCATGTATCCATATTCCCGTAGTGTTACCCCCGCCGCCAAAAATCACCTGGAAGCGCAGCTGGCTTTCTTCAATGGCCTGTCGAAGTCGCTGTTTCAATCGATGCAGCATTTCAGTGACCTGAACATGCAACTGGCGCAAGGCTTGCTGGAAGAAAGCACGGTCACCAGCCAGAACCTGTTGACGGTCGAGCGCGCCGAAGATGTATTCCAGGTGGCCGCCGCCTCGGGCCAGCCAGCCGCCGAGCAACTGCGCAAGTATCAGCAACAGGTGTCGCGCCTGGCTGCCGATACGCAGGTCGAACTGGCCAATGTGGCAGAGCGTCATGTGAATGAAACGAGCCGTACCGCCAAGGCCCTGGCTGAAGAAGTGGCCCGCACCGCTTCGGAAGAAACGGAGAAAAACGTGCGCAAGCAGCAGGAAGCGATGCAGCGCATGGCCGAACCGTTCCAGGCCTATCAGCAAAACGGCGCTAACCGCGACCAGCAGCGCGGTGCGCAAAGCCGTGACGGTCAAAGCCTGCAAAGCGCCAGCCACCAGGGCAGCCAGCAGTCGTCCGGCAGCGAAAGCTCGGCCAGCGGCAGCGCATCGCAAGCGGGCTCCGCTCAAAGCAAGAGCAGCAGCGCCAGCCGTAAAGAGTAAGTACGAAGCTGCTTGCAGCTGAGCCGCATCGCGAGGGCCGAGCCTTGCTCTGCGGCCAGCCGGCACGCGGCATTGTGCGTATTGGTTTGGGCAGAGCGCCCGCCCTTCACGGGGCGGGCGTTTTGTCGTATGCGTGCAGCTCCGGGGCTGGCGTGCCTGAGCCAGGTGAGCGGGGCGGCAAGGCTGGGCCTGCCGGCGAGCCGGTATCTGACAAGACTGCGGGCAAGACCGCTGACGAGACCGCGTTGCCGGCGCCACTGTTCGCATCGATGAAGGCGCTGACGGCGTCCAGCGTGGGCGCCAGCCTGCGCAACGGGGCGGCCAGCGTGGCGACCAGGGTGGCGTGGCCCACATGGTCGAAATAGGTTTCCGTCACGGACCGGTGCAGCGCGCGCAAGGCACTGGCCAGGCCGCCTGTGTTGCGTTGTGGATCGACCAGCTTGTCCTTGCCGGGCTTTGGAGCGATCAGCAGGGCGGGAGGGGCGTCGGCCGTCACGTGGTGAATGGGCTGCGAAGCGGCGGGCGTGTCCGGGTAAAAGAACACGGGCCGGGTGATGGTGTTTTCGATCGGCAGGAAATCATAGGGGCCGGCCAGGCCTATCCAGCCCCGCAAGTCGTGCGGACGCATGCCATGGCGCGCCAGCAGGCTGGCGTCGAGCGCCAGCATGGCCGCATTGTAGGCGCCGGCGCTATGGCCCATGACAAACAAACGCGTCGGGTCGCCGCCATGGCGGCTCGATTCCATCGCGGCCCAGGCCACGGCGCGGGCCGCATCCTGCAATATCTCGGGGTAGTGCACGTCCGGATACAGCCGGTAGTCGGCGATCACGGCCAGGTAGCCGCGCGCCGCGAGCGCGTGGCCGACGAAGGCATAGTCGGCGCGCTCGCCCGTCGTCCAGTTGCCGCCGTAAAAGAACACCACCACGGGAACGGGGCCCGTGCGGGTCTTGGGCGCGTACACATCGAGTTTCTGCCGTGGCAGGGGGCCGTAGGCCAGGCCGCGCGTCACTTGCGAGGTGCTGCCGGATGACAAGGCATTGATGGCGGTCAAGGGCGAACAGGCAGCCAGGCCGGCAGCGAGCGGGATGGCCGCCAGCAAACCGAGCAGGGTGGTGCGCAGGATCGTCATGCGGGCTCCTGATTCTTGTGGATGATGCTTGCAGTGTAGGCCAGGCTGGGCAGGGCGCACATGGGGATGTTGCTCTTTATCATAGATAACTGTCGCATGCGTCTATCAATCCTGTAACAGCCATTTGCGCGCCGTGGCGATGACGGCGTCCGACAGGGTGCGCGTGAGGGGGGTCTGGATATCCCAGGCATGCCAGGTCAGGGGCACGTCGAGCGCCTGTCCGGCCGCCACGTCGACGAGCCGGCCGGCGGCCAGCGCCGTTTCCGCCTGCAGCAAGGGCACCATGCCATAAGCATAGCCCGCTTCGATGAAGCGTACGAAGTCGCGCGCCGAACCGAGCACATGGTGCGGATAGCGGCCCGTGTAGCCGAGGCGGTGCTGCAGATAGCGCTCGTGCAGCGCATCCTTGCTGCCAAAGGTGATGGCGGGCGCCTGGCTGACGGCTTCCACCGTAAATCCATGCGGAAACCACTGCTGCGCGAATGCGGGGGACGCCACGCACAGGTAGCGCATGCCGCCCAGCGGCGTGGCCGTGGTGCCGGCCACCAGGTCGTTGGCGCTGGTGACGCAGGCAAACACGCGTCCTTCGCGCAGCTGGCTCAGGGTATGGTCCTGGTCGTCGAGGCGGATATCGAGCAGGCAGGACGGCGGCGACAGCAGCGGCCCCAGCGCTTCCGGGATCCACGTGGCGGCGCTGTCGGCGTTGACGGCGATGGCCAGTGCCGGCAATTGCGTCGTGGGGCCGGGCTGGGCGTCGAGCGCCGCTTCGAGCAGCTTGACTTGCCGGTAATGGGCGATCAGGCGCTGGCCCGCTTCCGTCGGCAGGGGCGGGTGGCTGCGGATGATCAATAACGTGCCTTCCAGGTTTTCCAGGGTGCGGATGCGCTGCGACACGGCCGGCTGGCTGATCGCCAGCGCCTGCGCGGCCTTTTCAAAGCTGCCCAGGCCGATCACGGCGTCGAGGGCGGCCAATCCACGGTAATCGACGACGCGCATAAGTTTCTCTTATATATGTTTAGAATCATTCATTATACTTATATTTACTTTTTCTTTACACTGTTGAAATAGGGTAACAACTCCACTCTCCCGCGCGGTCCCCCTGGTACCGCACCACCCTCCACCTACCTCTGATGACTTTGCCGTTGCCGGCAGAGCGTGGGCGGCCGTGCGCGTGATGGAAAGCAATGGAAAGGAATCGATATGGACAGCGCAATTTTCTTGAAAGGCATGGGGCTCGGCGCGAGCCTGATCGTGGCCATCGGCACGCAAAACGCCTTCTTGCTCAAGCAGGGCTTGAAGCGTCACTACGTGCTCACCTGCATTCTTGTATGTTTGTTGTGCGACGCCATCCTGATCACGGCCGGCGTGGCGGGCATGGGCACCTTCATCGCCGACAATCCCAATTTCCTGCTGTGGGCCAAGGCGGGCGGCGCCACCTTCCTGATCGCCTACGGCTTGCGCGCGGCCAAATCGGCCTGGCGCCCGACGGCCATGACGGTATCGGCCGCCAAGGCGCCCGAAGGCTATTGGGCCGTGATCGGCGCGGCGCTGGCGTTCAGCTTGCTGAACCCGCACGCCTTCCTCGATACGGTGATTTTGCTTGGCTCGATCGGCGGCCAGCATGAAGGCGTGGGACGCTTTTACTTCGCCGGCGGCGCCATCATGGCCTCGGCCCTGTGGTTCTTCCTGCTGGGCTTTGGCGCCCGCTACCTGGCGCCCGTGTTTGCCAAGCCCATGGCATGGCGCGTGCTCGACGGCATTATCGCCCTCGTCATGTGGGCCATCGCCGCCTCGCTGTTCCTGTAATCAGCGGGTCAGGAAGTTCAATACGCGGCTGGCCAGCTTGCCGTATGGCGGCCGCAGCAGCGTCAAAGGGCTGTAGCGCGCCTGGTAGAACACGGGCCGCAGCTTGCTGAATGTGTGAAAACCTTCGACGCCGTGGTAGTGGCCCATGCCGGACTCGCCCACGCCGCCGAAGGGCAGATCATGCTGGCCCACGTGGAACAGCGCGTCGTTGACGGACACGCCGCCCGACATCACCGTGTCGATCAGCATCTGCACGGTCTGCTTGTCGTTGCTGAACGGATAGATGGCCAGCGGACGCGGCCCCCCGTTGATGCTGGCGATCACCGTTTCCAGGTCGGCATAGCCGCGCAGGGGCAGGACGGGGCCGAAGATTTCCCGCGTCAGCAGCAGGCTGTCTTCGGGCGCGTCGAGCACGATATGCGGCGCGATCTTGCGCGTGGCGCGGTCGTATGCAGGCCCCGGCAGCAGCGAAATCACTTGCGCGCCCCGTTCCCGCGCTTCATCCAGGGCCTGCAGCAGGCGCTCAAAGGCGGCCTCGTCGATGATGGAGGTGTAGTCGGGCGTTTCCAGCCGCGGGTAGCGCGTGGGCACGATCCGGCGCGCATGCTCGACGAAGGCGGCGATGGCGGCCTCGGGCAGCCAGGCGTGGTCGACGCTGGTGCAGATTTGCCCCGCATTCAGGTACTTGACGAACAGGATGCGCTCGGCAGCCGTGCGCACGTCGAAATCGGCGCAGACGATGGCCGGCGCCTTGCCGCCCAACTCCAGCGTGACGGGGCACAGATTGCGTGCGGCCGCCGCCATGACGGCCCGGCCCGTCTGGCCGGAACCCGTAAATAGCAGATGGTCGAACGGCAGTTGCGAAAACGCCATGCCCACGCCGCCCGTTTCGTCAACAAACTGCAGCTTTTCCGGCGGGAAATAGGCGGGCATGGTCTCCATCAGCAGCCGCGCCAGGTGGCGCGAGTTCTCGCTCATCTTGACCATGGCGCGGTTGCCGGCGGCAAAAATGTAAGTCAGAGGCACCAGACTCAGGTTGACGGGGAAATTCCACGGCACGATGACGCCTACCACGCCCAAGGGCTGGGGCAGCACGCGGTTGCGGGCGCCCGGAAAATTGCGCCAGTCCACGCTGCGGCGCTGCGGTGTCATCCACTTTTTCAACTTTTTCAGTACGTGGTCGATGCCGTCGATGGCGGGGAATATCTCCGCCAGCAAGGTTTCGTGGTGGGAGCGGTTGCCATAATCGGCGCTGATCGCCGCGCACAGCGCTTGTTTGTGGTCGCGCAGGTAGCGCTGCAGGGTTTGCAGGTCGCGCTTGCGCTCGGCCAGGGTCGGCGCGGGGTGGGCCAGACAGGCGGCGCGCTGCAAGGCCAGGGCGGCAGCGAGTTCGGCGTGCTTCAGTTCCATGTTGTTTGCGACATCAGGCATGTTGCTCCTTGGCCGGTCGGGCAATACGCGCGCCGTTCCAGCGCACTATAGGCGAGTATTGGCAAATGTGCCGCCAGCGAGCCGACGCTGCTGCCCGATACCCCGTAAAATGTCCGTCAACTTGACGCTACGCTTTCCAGGAATGCCATGACCTCGACCACGCCAGACTCCCTGCACATCGTGTGCCCCCATTGCGACGCCGTCAACCGCCTGCCGGCGGCCCGGCTCACGGAACAGCCCACGTGCGGCAAGTGTCAGAAGGAGCTATTCACGGGCCAGCCCGTGGACCTGGCCAGCGCCCGTTTCCTCAAGCATATCGAACGCAGCGACATTCCCGTGCTGGTGGACTTCTGGGCGCCATGGTGCGGCCCGTGCCGCAGCATGGCGCCATTCTATGTGCAAGCAGCCAGGACCTTGGAACCAGCGTTTCGCGTCGTCAAGGTGAATACGGAAGCGTCGCCGGACCTGGGCAGCCGTTTCAATATCCGCAGCATTCCCACCCTGGCCCTGTTTTTGCGCGGCGTGGAAGTGGCGCGCCAGCCGGGCGCCATCGATGCCAACGCCATCGTTGCGTGGGCGAGGGACAAGGCGCGTTTCTAAGCACGAGGGAAAACCGTTCAGGTTTTCCATTTGACATTTAATATGGCGCCATATTATATTGCGCCATATGATAAAACTCGAACAGAAATACACGGCCTTGCTCGGTGACGTGCAGCGCCGCGCGCTTGGCCCCGACATGCCGGCATCCGTCGGACGCCTGCGCCTGTGTTTTGAAGTGCTGGGCCTGGCGTCCGCCATCGATGGCGATTGCGCCACGCGCCTGGGCCGGCATGGCTTGTCGGAAGGCAAGTTCGTGCTGCTGGCCCTGCTGCGCGACGTGCCTGATGGACTCTCGCCGCACGCACTGGCCGAGCGGGCCGGCGTGACGCGCGGCACCATCACGGGCTTGCTCGACGGCCTGGAGCGCGACGGCTTCCTGGCGCGCCACGCGGACCAGGTCGACCGGCGCAAGCTTCTGGTGCGCCTCAGTGCCAAGGGAGACGCGGCGGCCGCCACCCTGGTCGATGAGCACGCGCAATGGATCGCCAGCCTGTTTGCCGATTTCACGCCGGAAGAAATGCAATTATTGAGTGCGCTGCTGGAAAAAGCCTGGCGCAAGACGGAGAAGGGTGAAATGCAGGGTGCTGCATGAGCCGCGGCGTCGCCGACGTCGCGCCCGCGCGCCTGGCCCTGCTGAACCAGGGAACGGTGGCCAGCGCCACCTTGACGGAAGGGCTGGCCGTCGACTTTGCTCAACTGCTGGCTGCAGCCGTGCCCGCTATCGGTGTGGCCCGCCTGGAGCGGATGCGCGCGCAGGCGGCCGCCGGCATCACCAGACGCATGGCGCTGGCGGCGCAATTGCTGCTGGAGGCCGGCACCGACCTGGCGATGCTGCAAGTGCATCCGTCCGACACGGTGCGGGGCTGGGCCTGCTTTGCCATCGCCGCGCAAGCGGGCTTGACCTTGCCGCAGCAGCTGGCCGCCATGCGGCCGCTGGCCGACGATGGTCACTTCGGCGTGCGCGAATGGGCCTGGCTGGCGCTGCGGCCCGGGCTGGCCGTGCATTTGCTGGATGCCATCGCACTGTTGGCGCCGTGGACGGCGGACCCGTCGGAAAGAGTGCGCCGCTTTGCCTGCGAAGCGCTGCGCCCGCGCGGTGTGTGGTGCACGCATATCGCCCGGCTAAAGGAAGAGCCGCAGCTGGCCTTGCCCCTGCTGCAAGCCTTGCGCGCCGACCCGGCCGTCTACGTGCAGGATTCCGTGGCCAACTGGCTCAACGATGCGGCCAAGAGCCAGCCGGACTGGGTGCGCAGCCTGTGCGCGCAATGGCTGCTGGACAGCCCCGCTGCCGCCACGGCGCGCATCTGCAAGCGGGCGCAGCGCTCGCTTACTTGATTCTTTGGAGGACAAACATGCATTACCTGTTAGAACTGTACAGCCCGAAACCGGCCTGGCTGGCCCTCGACGGCGCCGCGCGCCAGGCGTATTTCGCCACGGTGGGCGCCGGCATGGCGGCCTTGTCGGGCAGCGGCGCCGAAGCGCTGGCCATGGGCGCCATCAACGGCGGCAAGCTGCATGCGGCACCCCAGCAATTCTATGCCGTCTGGCGCTTCCCGGACGAGGCGGCACTGGACGCCTTGCTGGCCGGCATCGCCGCCACGGGCTGGCATGATTATTTCGACACCGTCAATGCGGCCGGTCCGGCCGTGGATTTTCCTGGCCACCTGGCGCAGCTGGCCGCCTAGCGTCCGCCATTTTCCTTGCTGCTAAGGTAAAGTTGGCATTTCCATCTGATTATCGACGTTGATGCCAATCAAAGTGTTCTCCCTCCTGATGCTTGCCGTGGCGCCCATGCTGGCGTCGGCAGCCCCTGCCACCCCGCAAGCGCTCGTCGCCGCCGCCCGCAGCCAGGTGGGCGTGACCCTGCAGTACGACCCGCGCTACGAGCGCCTCGCCTATCCGGGCGGCGACGTGCCGCTCGAACGCGGCGTGTGCACGGACGTGGTCGTGCGTGCCTACCGTAAACTTGGGCAGGATTTGCAGGTGCTCGTGCACGAAGACATGCGCAAGGCGTGGCAGGTGTACCAGCAGCAGGGACGCTGGCAGATGAAGGGGCCGGACCGCAACATCGACCACCGGCGCGTGCCGAACCTGGGTACGTATTTTGCCCGCCACGGCACCAGCCTGCAGCCAAGCAAGGAAGCAAACGCTTACCGCGCGGGCGACATCGTCACCTGGCGCCTGCCGCGCAACCTGACCCACATCGGCATCGTCAGCGACAAGCAGTCGTGGGGCGGCGTGCCGCTGATCATCCACAACATCGGCGAGGGCGCGCGCGAGGAAAACATTTTATTCAGCTATCCGATTACGGGGCACTATCGTTGGCAACCCCGTTGAGAGGCAGGGGCGCGATCTCTTGCAGGATCGCCAGCACCCTGGCCAGCGCCGTGTCGATATCGAGCTTGTCGATGGCGCCATAGCCGAGGAACAGGCCTTCATGGCGGGCTGGACCGTGGTAAAAACCGGCCAGCGCATACAGGCTGACGTCGGCCAGGCGCGCGCGGCGCAGCAATTCCGCGATATCGAGCGGCGCCTGCGCCAGCGCCGCCACGTGGAAGCCGGCGCTGGCCGGCACCAGGCGGAACCATGGGGCCAAGGGGCCGTTGAACCAGTGCTGCAGCCGTTCGCGCCGCCCCGCATAGATGTCGTGGCAGCGGCGGATATGGCGCAGCAAATGGCCATCGCCGATGAACTTGGCCAGCGCATGCTGGCCCAGGCTGGCCGTATGGCAATCGCTCAGGTATTTCACCGTCTGCATGGCGGCCACGATGGCTTGCGGCAGCACGACATAGCCCAGGCGCAATTCCGGCAGCATGATCTTGGAAAAGCTGCCCACGTGGGCGACGATACCGTAGCGGTCCATGCTTTGCAGCGCATCCTCGGGCCGGCCCTCGTAGCGGAAAGCGCTGTCGTAATCGTCCTCGATGATGATGGCGCCCAGCTGCTGCGCCCGTTCCAGCAGGGCATGGCGGCGCGCCATGCTCATCGGCATGCCAAGCGGAAATTGATGGGCGGGCGTGACATAGATCAGTCGCGTGCCGTCCGGGATTTGCGCGACGATGATCCCATCCTCGTCCACTTCGACGCCCACCACGCGCGCGCCCTGGCTGGCGAACACGGCGCGCGCCACGGGGTAGCCGGGTTCTTCCACGGCAACCGTGTCGCCCGGCTCGAGCAGGGTCAGCGCGAGCAGGTGCAAGGCTTGCTGCGCGCCGCTGGTGACGAGCACCTGCTCCTCGGTGCAATGGATGCCGCGGCTGAAGGCGGCATGGCCGGCGATCGCCGCGCGCAAGGCGGGCAAGCCTTCCGCGGGGCCATAGCGGCCGCGCGCCTGGCCGCCCTGGCGCAGTGCATGCAGCATGCAGGCGCGCCATTCATCCTGCGGGAAATGCGCGGGCGTGGCACGTCCGCCGATGAAGGCGTAGCGTGCCGGCGTTTCCTGGCTGGCGCGGCGCAGGGGCGTGGGTGTCGCTTCCCAGCGGGCGATGCGCTGCGCGCTGGCCAGCGGCGCGCTCGCATGGCGGCGCTGCGGCGAGGCATGCGGCGTCTGCACGAAGCTGCCCACGCCCACTTTGCCGACCAGCAGCTTTTCATAGCCGAGCTTTTCATATACGTCGGACACCGTCTTGCGCGACAGGCCCAGCTGGCTGGCCAGCAGGCGCGAGGGCGGCAATTGCTGCCCATCCGTCAGCCGGCCCGAACGGATGGCTTCGCTGAGCTGGCGGTACAGCTGGCCGCCCAGGTCGCGCGTGCCGTCGATCAGGATATGTAATTCCATGGAGTATCTGTTGGTGGTCTGCTGTTTTTCGTGGGGATTGGCCTGCCGCGCGTACTTCCTGCGCTTCTACAATGATGCATCTCTCATTATCAAGGAATGCATCATGACACAGCAACGACTCGATTTCACGCAAGCCTCGCCCGACGCCGTCAAGGCCATGTATGCGCTGGAAGCGGCCATCGCCAAACTGGGCGTGGAACACTCGCTGCTCGAGCTGATCCGCCTGCGCGCCTCGCAAATCAATGGCTGCGCCTTTTGCGTGGACATGCACACGAGTGATGCGCGCAAGGCGGGCGAAACGGAGCGCCGTCTGTATGCCGTCTCCGTCTGGCGCGAAACGCCGTTCTTCACGCCGCGCGAGCGGGCCGTGCTGGCCTGGACGGAGGCGCTGACCCTGCTGCCGCAAAATCATGCGTCCGACGAAGACTATGCGGCGCTGGCGCAGCAATTGACGTCGGCCGAGATGGTCAACGTCACTCTGGCCATCGGCTCCATCAATACCTGGAACCGCCTGGCCGTGGGCTTTCGCAAGATGCCTGAATAAGCTCTTTGTTCGTTCGCGAACAGACGCCTGGCTGCTGCCTGCGTAGGCTGGCAGGACGATTGATCAGCCAGGGAGCAGCCATGCAAGTACATATCGGGGAAGGCGCCGAAAAGACGCCGCAGCAGGAGGAAGAGGCGCGCCGCGAATTCATCGCCGAACTGTGGCGGCGCTTCGAAGCCTTGCAGGAATGGGCCGTCAGCCACTGGCCCGACCAGCAGCACCCCTTGAGTTCCGCCGACTTCGTCGAGACGCGCAAGGAAATCTTGAGCTTGCGTTCGCCGGCAGGTTCCTTGAACCAGCCATCGCAGAACAATGAAGCGGAACCGGAGCAGGGCGGGGCGCAATACCAGGATGTGACGCCGGCACCGTGGCCGTAACCTTGGCCGTCATCGTGCCTCTATCTTGGTTGTAGGTCGGATTAGGACCGAAGGGCCGTAATCCGACAACATGGTTGGCAGATGCAGTCGGATTACGCGCTTGCGCGCTAATCCGACCTACGCTTCTGCCTTCCCTTGCGCAAACACCCAGCAAACCAAACTCACCAGCAGGCCCGCCATTACGCCATACGCCAGGTTCAGGGCGCTGTCGAACAGCAGCGGCGCCACCAGGCCAGACACCAGCGCGAACAGGCCGTAGGTCGGCTTAGGTCGTAGGTCGGATTAGCGCTTGCGCGTAATCCGACGTCACCCGCCAACAATGTTGTCGGATTACGCGCTTTGCGCTAATCCGACCTACGTTTCGGCTTTGCCTTGCGCAAACACCCAGCAAACCAAACTCACCAGCAGGCCCGCCATTACGCCATACGCCAGGTTCAGGGCGCTGTCGAACAGCAGCGGCGCCACCAGGCCAGACACCAGCGCGAACAGGCCGTAGGTCGGCTTAGGTCGTAGGTCGGATTAGCGCTTGCGCGTAATCCGACGTCACCCGCCAACAATGTTGTCGGATTACGCGCTTTGCGCTAATCCGACCTACGCTTCTGCTTTACCCTGCGCAAACACCCAGCAAACCAAACTCACCAGCAGCCCCGCCATCACGCCATACGCCAGGTTCAGCGCGCTGTCGAACAGTAGCGGCGCCACCAGGCCAGACACCAGCGCGAACAGCAGCATCTGGATGAACGACTGCATCGACGACGCCAGGCCGCTGTTGTTGGGGAAGTGGTTCAGGGCCATCAAGGTCATCGGCGGCATGGCGATCGACAGGGCGAACGAGTAGAAGAACAGCGGCAGCACGGCCCATGGCACTTCGGCGGCAAACACATAGTTGTAGCCGATGTTGGCCAGCGCGGCGATCAGCATCAAGATGAAGCCGGCCCAGATCATCTGGCCCTGGCTGTAGCGATGGGCGATTTTCGCCGACAGGGCCGAACCGAACACCATGCCGCTGATCAGGGGAATGAACAGCCAGGCGAAGGCCGTTTCCGGCAAATGCAGGATGTTGATGATGAAGTAGGCGGCCGAACCGATGTACAGGGCGAAGCCGCCAAAGGCGGCGCCGATGGCCGTCGACAGCAGCAGGAACTGACGGTGGCACAGCACTTTCCAGTAATTGACGGCGATGCCGCCCAGGTGGAAGGCGTGGCGCTGCTCCTTCGGCAAGCTTTCCGGCAGCGCGCGCCAGACGACGACGAACATCAGCACGCCGAAGGCCGTCAGGAACCAGAAGATCCAGCGCCAGCCCAGGCTGACCTGCAGCCAGCCGCCCAGCACGGGCGCGATGGCCGGCGCCAGTGCGAACACCATCATGATGTGCGAGAGGATTTTCTGCGCGGCGGCGCCGGAATAGCGGTCTTGCACGATGGCGCGGCCGATCACGGAACCGGCGCCCGCCGAGAGCCCCTGCAGCACGCGCCAGGCCAGCAGCCAGCCCAGCGACGGCGCCAGCGCGGCGCCCACGGAAGCGATCACATACAGCACCAGCGAGACGAGGATCACGGGACGGCGGCCGAACGAATCGGACAGGGTGCCGTAAAACAGCATCATGAAGGCGAACGTGAACAGGAAAAAGCTCAGGGTCTGCTGCACCAGCAGGGGGCTGGCATTGAAATCTTGCGTGATGGCGGGGAAAGACGGCAGATAGGTGTCAATTGCAAGCGGTCCGACCATCGCCAGGCCCGCCAAAATCCAGGTTAATAATTTAGTCATGTTGAAGAGTGTTTTTGTTAGTCCGTCATTTTACGCTAGCGGCGGGAATCGGGTCCGGTGCTGCGGCGGCCTGCCATCCATATGCGTTTTTCGTATATGGAACCTTGAAATTCTTCGTTTGCACCGCTTGCCGTCACCGTTAAGCTGGGGCGACCCGGCTTGTTGGCCATTTTCTGGAAGTGATACGCCATGCACAGTATTTATCCGGCGGCGCCCGCCGACGACACGGCCCAGTGGAACCTGGGACCCGTGATCCAGGCCCTGCGCAGCTCGCGCGAAGACAAGCACAAGATCCGCCATAACGGCAGGGTGCGTGAACTGCCGTCGCGCGAAGCGCTCACCACCATCGTCAACGGCCTGTCGGCGGCCCTGTTCCCCACGCATTACGGGCGTCCGAATCTGACCGATGAAAGCATCGACTATTTTGTCGGCGACACGCTGAACACCACCCTGAACCGGCTCAGCGAGCAGGTGCGGCGCGGCTTGCTATTTTCCATACCCGCTGGCGATGAACAGAACGGCGCCAGCGACGACGCGGCGCTGGCGCAGCAGGCGCGCGACATCACGCGCGCGTTTGCCGCCAGCCTGCCCGACATCCGCGCCCTGCTGGTGTCGGACGTGCAGGCCGCCTATGCGGGCGACCCGGCCGCCACCTCGGTGGCCGAGATCATGCTGTGCTATCCGGGCACCATCGCCATCTTGTACCACCGCCTGGCCCACCAGCTGCACGCGCTCGGTGCGCCGTTCCTGGCACGCCTGATCGCCGACATCGCGCACACCCTGACGGGCATCGACATCCACCCGGGCGCGCACATCGGCGCATCGTTCTTCATCGACCATGGCACGGGCGTGGTGATCGGCGAGACGGCCATCATCGGCCAGCGCGTGCGCCTGTACCAGGCCGTCACCCTGGGCGCCAAGCGCTTTCCCGCCGATGCTTCCGGCGCTCTGATCAAGGGAACGCCGCGCCATCCCATCGTCGAGGACGACGTGGTCATCTACGCGGGCGCGACCGTGCTGGGGCGCATCACCATCGGCGCGGGATCGACTATCGGGGGGAATGTGTGGCTGACGCAGAGCGTGCCAGCGAACAGCAATGTATCGCAGGCGCAGATGCGCAACGATTGAGAAGAATGAAAGGAAAAACGAACCCCAGCGCAGAAACTGGGGTCGTACCCTCAGGGTACGACCCCGGTATTTGCGGTTGGGTTTACTTCACCGCCAGCGCTTCATAGCGGGCCACGGGCACGCCATCCTTCAGCAGCAGCAATTCCTGGTCCGCGTAGCGGTAGCCATTGACTTCGCCCAGGGTGGTCAGGAGCTCGCGTTCGAGGTCCATGTCCTGCGGCTGGCACATCATCATGGTGCCGGCCAGCTGCCCAAAGTTCAAGGTGCTGACGCCATCGCTGGTGTAGCCGCCCATCATCTGGTTGCAGCCGCTGTGGCCACTGGCGCGGCCTTCGGCCAGAAGCAGGGTCACTTCGCGCTGCTCGGGCGCCTTGCGCACGACTTTCTTGCCCTTCAGTTCCTTCAGCTTCCACTGCGTGCCCGCCAGCTTCGGCGCCGGCTGGGCGGGCGAGGTGGCGCCGGGCGCGGCAGCGGCTGCGTCGCTGCGCACGGGCGTTTGCGCGCAGCCGGCCGTGATGGCGACCATGGCGGCGAGGGGAATCAGTCTGGCAATCTTGAACATGGCATTTCCTTCTTCAAATGAATGACGTCAGATTAGCAGATACGCGCCGCGCCGGCGTGCACGGTTGACAAGCCTATCGCTCCTGCTCCAGCCGCGCCTCGAGCAAGATGCGCGCCACCGCCACGTAGGCGCGACAGGCCTGCGGGTCGACGAAGGCCTCGCTGCCGGCCGTGGCACTCGCTTCCAGGCGTTCCCACAGCTGCGACGCTTCCGGGTGGGCCGAGATCAGCACGTCGCAAGGCAGCTTTTCCAGGGTCTCGAAGCTGTGGCGCAGGTCCGTCACCGCGTTCGGATACTCGCTGCTGGCGCTGAACTTGAAGCCGGGGCGCGAGACGGCGTTGAGGCTGTCCGCGTAGACCATGTTCAGGCAGCGGGGGCCGTCGCACGATTGCCACGTCCAGCTCAGGCCCCCGGGCGTGTGGCCCGGCGTGGCGTGCGCCGTCAGTTGAATCGGGCCGACATTGAACTGGCCGCCGTCGCGCGCCAGACGCATGTCCTTGACGGGCGGGTACTTGGGCAGCGCGTGGTACTGCGGGTCGTCCGGTCCCACTTCGCCCGACGCCAGGTCCAGCGCGGCCGACGGGCTGGCGGCCACCAGCGCATTGCTGCGCCGCTGCAGCTCGGCCAGGCCGCCCGCGTGGTCGATATGGCCGTGCGAATTGAGGATCAGCTTGACGTCCTCGATGCGAAAACCCAGCGCGCCGATATTGGCGATGATCTTCGGCGCCGATTCCGGCAAGCCGCCGTCGATCAGCACATGGCCCTGCGGCGACGTGATGAGCACGGAACTGAGGCCTTTCACGCCCACATAATAAGTATTGCCGAAGATGCGGAACGGCGTCTGGTCGGCATTCCAGGCGGCGCAGACTTCGCAGCCAGGCGTCGGCGGCGTGGCTGGCGCCTGCGCATGGGCGGCGGAGCTGGTCAGCAGCAGGGCCAGAACCAGCGCGCGTGGTGGTGTGAGGGGCATTGTGATCCTTATCCGTGTTGCCAGTGTGACATATGCTGACACGGAGCGGGGCGCGATGCAAACGCTGGCAGCGATGCCGGTCAGGGTAGCTGCGGATAGCGTGCCCTCAGGCGGCGGCCAGCGTGGCGCAGGGCGGGACCGAAGGCGCGATGCTGACCTGGCGGCCCGCGTGACTGGCGGGCAGGCGCGGGCCCTGGCCGAAGACCTTGTGGCGCAGGCTGCCTTGCTCGTAGCGGGTGCGGTAGCGGCCGCGCCGCTGCAGTTCCGGCACGATGTGTTCCACCACGTCGGCCATGCTGTCATGGGCCACGGCGAAGGCGAGATTGAAGCCGTCGATGCCCGTCTCGTCCAGCCAGCTTTCCAGCTGGTCGGCCACCTGGCGCGCGTCGCCCACGAGCACGGGGCCCCGCCCGCCGAGGCCGATGTATTCGGCCGCCTCGCGCACCGTCCACGTGCGATCCGGGTCGGCCTGGCTGAACGAGGCCAGCGCCGAGCGGCCGGCCGGGGAATCGATGTAGTCGATGGTGGCGTCGAGCGGATAGCGGCTGAAATCGACGCCCGTCCAGCCGGACAGCAGCACCAGCGCCGCCTCGATGTTCACGTGGCGCAGGTAGTCGGCGTGCTTGGCGCGCGCTTCCTCTTCCGTGGCGCCCGTGATGACCAGCGCCTGCGCGTAGATCAGCAGCGCGTCGCCATCGCGCCCGCTTTGCCGCACGGCGGCGCGCAAGTCGTCGGCGTAGCGTTTCACCACCGTCTTGCTGGGGCCACTGACGAAGGTCGCCTCCGCATGGCGCGCCGCGAAGCGCGTGCCGCGCGGCGAGGTGCCCGCCTGGTACAGCAGCGGCGTGCGCTGCGGCGACGGCTCGCACAAATGGATGCCGGGCACCTGGTAGTGGCGCCCGGCATGGTTGATCGGATGGACCTTGGCCGGATCGGCGTAGATGCCGCGCGCCTTGTCGTTGACGACGGCGTCGTCGTCCCAGCTCTTTTCCCACAGCTTGTAGACCACTTCCAGATATTCGTCGGCCAGGTCGTAGCGCTCGTCGTGGCCCAGCTGCTGGTTCAAGCCCAGGTTGCGCGCCGCGCTGTCGAGGTAGCCGGTGACGATATTCCAGCCGATGCGCCCGCCGGTCAGGTGGTCGAGGGTGGAAATGCGCCGCGCGAACGTGTACGGATGTTCATAGGTGAGGGCGCAGGTGACGCCGAAACCCAGGTGCGTGGTGGCTTGCGCCATGATGGGCACGAGGGCCAGCGGGTCGTTCAGCGGCACCTGCACGCCGTGTTCCAGCGCCGCATCGAGGCTGCCCCGGTACACGTCGTACACGCCCAGCACGTCGGCGAGAAAAACCGCGTCGAACAGGCCCGCTTCCAGCAGCCGCGCCAGTTCCGTCCAGTGTGCAGGATCGGTATAGCGGTGGCTGCGGTCGCGCGCGTGCGCCCACAGCCCCGGCGACTGGTGGCCGACGGTATTCATCTGGAAGGCGTTGAAGCGTATCGTCTTGGCCATGGCTTATTTGGCCGCCGTCTGCAAGGCTTGCTGGTAGTCTGGTTTCGAGTAGCCGGCAAAGTGTTTATTCGTGATGTCGAGGAATTCGCGCGAGCGGTAGGCGGCCGCCAGGTCCTTGGCGAACTGCTTGTCCTTGTCAGCCGTGCGGATGGCCACCAGGTTGATGTAGTTGGGCGAGATCTTCTCGGCCACCAGCGCCTCCGTCAATTTCAGCCCCGAGGCCAGCGCGTAATTGCCGTTGATGAAGGAGTAGTCGGTGTCGCCCAGCGAGCGTGGCAGCTGCGCCGCTTCCAGCGGCAGCAGCCTGATTTTCTTCGTGTTGACGGCGATATCTTTTTCCGACGCGCGCACGGGGTCGAAGCTGGCGCGCAGCTTGATCCATCCCAGCTGGTCGAGCAGCACCAGCGCGCGCGCCTGGTTGGTCGGATCGTTCGGCAAGCCCACCGTCGTGCCTTCCTTCACGTCGTCCAGCGTCTTGTGCTTCTTGCTGTAGATGGCGATCGGCGCCGTGGGGATCGTGATCAGGTCCGTCAGGGCCAGCTTGTGCTCGAGCGCGAATTTTTTCAGGTAGACGATGTGCTGGAACACGTTGGCGTCGAGTGAACCTTCCGCCAGCGCGAAGTTTGGCTGGATGTAGTCGTTGAACTCGACCAGCTTGACCTTGTAGCCCTGTTTTTCCAGGATAGGCTTGATGCCCAGCTTGATCTGGTCCGCATACGGCCCGGCGCTGGTGCCGATGGTGATGTCTTTCGGGTCCTTGGCGTGGGCGAAGCTGGCCGTCAAGGCCAGGGTCAGGGCGGTGAGGACGATGCTGCGGCGGGCGATGGTCATGTTAACTCCTGCTTAGTGAAGAACTGGGGTCAGACCCGCCGGGTCTGACCCCGGAAGTCCGTTAAATTGCCTGCGGCGCAAATGTATCGATTCGCCCAGGCCGTGGTTTTACGAATACGCCGTCGGCTCGGGTACCGTGCCGGTCAAGGCAAAGCGTCCCAGGTCGCGCAGCTTGTAGTCGATGGGGTCGTGCAGGGTATGCACGCGCACGTTGCGCCAGTAACGGTCGAAGCCGTACTGAGCCGAGGTGGAGCGGGCGCCCGTCAGTTCGAACATCTGGCTGCTGATCTCCAGTCCCGCCTTGTGCGCCAGGCACTTCGCCTCGGCCACGGCCACGGCCAGCAAGCCCCGTTCGCGCGCCGTCACCAGCGCGCCCTTGCGGAAGACCTTTTCCAGTTCCTGCGCCGCCGCGTCGGCCAGCACTTGCGCGGGGCGCAGCAAGAGCCACAGCTGGCCGTAGCGGTGCTGGACCAAAGGGTCATCCGTCGCTTGCGCCACGCCCGAGGCAAACCAGGCTTTCGCCTGCTCGCCCGTGTAGCGGCGCGCCGCCTCGAACGCGCCTTCGGCGATGCCCAGGTATAAATTCGCCATGATCAGCTGCGCGATCTGCGAGCGCACGGTGGCTTGCGGCGTGGCGGCCTGCGCGGGTGCCTGCAGCACCAGTTCGCGCGGCAGGGCGACTCCTTCAAAGCGGACATTGCCGCTGTCCGTCTGGCGCTGGCCGAAGGCGTCCCAGTCCGCCTGCACGGTCACGCCATCCTGGCGCGTGGGCAGGGCGGCGATCAGCGCCGTCTGCGTGGGCGCGTGCCAGGCGGAGACGGTCAGCCAGTCGGAGCCGACGGAACCGGAAGAAAAGCTCTTGATGCCATCGAGGACGTAGCCGTCACCGCTGTCGCTGGCCGCGACCCGCTTGTCGAGGGGATTCAAGGCATTACCCCAGAACAGGCGCTCGTCGACGGTCAAGGTGAGCAGGCGGCGCTGCTGCTGCGCGCTGCCGTACAGCTGCAGGCCCGCCAGTTGCAGATGGTGGAAGCCGAAGACATGCGCCAGCGCGCTGTCGGCCCGCGCCAGGATGCGGATCACCTGGTACACGAGGGGCCACGACGCGCCCTGGCCGCCGAATTCCACGGGAATCGACAGGGTCAGCAAGCCTGACTCGCGCAGCCATTCGCGTTCCTGCGCCGCATGGCCGCCGGCCTGGTCGCGGGCATTGGCCGTTTCGGCCAGGCGCGCGGCCAGCAACGTGGCGATGCTGATGGCGTCCTGCAGGGGTTCCGGCACAGGCGGCTGAGGACGGGCGGCATGGAGTAAAGCGCTAGACATGGGGGACATTCCAGAAAGACGATGAGGCCGATATTGCACCGCCGGGCGCGCGCCGTACACGAAGAAAACCGCGCATGGATATGCGAAAAAAGCCATGCGGGGAGGAGCGTCTTCGCTTGCGGGGCGTCAGGCCCGGATAGACAAAAAACGCATATCGAAGCGCGAAAGCATTCGTTTTATCGGGCCGCTGATGGCGATAGGCTGCAAGCATCCAAGTAGCCAAATCAAACCATCACGTACAGGGACGGGCACCACATGAGCATCTTGTTATTGGGCGGCAGCCCGCAACTCCCATCGAGTTCCAGCCGTTTGCTGCTGCATATCGGCGAACAGCTGGCGCTGCAGGGCCACAGCTACGCCCAGCTGCATGTGCGCGACCTGCCGGCGCGCGCCCTGCTGCTGGCCGACTATGACGACGCGGCGATCGCCCGCGCCGTGCGCGCCGTGGCCGATGCCGACGCCATCGTGATTGCCACGCCCATCTACAAGGCGTCGTATACAGGCTTGCTGAAAGCCTTCCTCGACCTGCTGCCGCAAGATGGCCTGGCCGGCAAGCTGGTGCTGCCGCTGGCCACGGGCGGCGGCCACGCCCACACCCTGGCGCTCGACTATGCGCTGCGCCCCGTGCTGCATGCGCTGGGCGCCAAGCAGGTCTTCACCAGCATCTATGCCAATGCGCAGCAGCTGGCGTGGCACGAAGAGGGGGGCTTGAGCCTGGACGCGCCGATCGCCGCGCGCGTGCAGGCCGGTATCGAGGAGCTGTCCACCGGCCTGTTCGTGCTGCAGGGCCGGCGTCCGCCCGCGCCAGTCGATATCTCGTTACCCGTGCGTTCGCTGCAAGACCAGCCTTACGCCCCCCAGTATCAAGCCGCCTGATTATTCACCGACCAAGGAACCGCCATGACACACCGCCACGCACAACGCCTCTCGCGCCGTACCACTCTGGGCCTGCTGTTTGCCGCCGCTGCCGGCGTGATGGTGGCCGGCATGCCGGCCACGGCGCAGGCGCAGGCCAAGGGGGAGGTCCGCATCGGTTATCAGAAATACGGCACCCTGACCTTGTTGAAGGGGCGCGGCACACTGGAAAAACGCCTGGCCGAACAGGGCGTGGGCGTGAAATGGACGGAATTCCCGGCCGGTCCCGTGCTGCTGGAAGGCTTGAACGTGGGGAGCATCGATTTCGGTACCGTGGGCGAGGCGCCGCCGATCTTTGCCCAGGCGGCCGGCGCCAACCTGGTGTATGTCGGCAATGAGCCGGCGTCGCCCGCCAGCGAAGCCATCGTCGTGCCCAAGGGGTCGGGCTTGCGCACCCTGGCCGACTTGAAGGGCAAGAAAATCGCCCTGAACAAGGGCTCGAACGTGCATTACCTGCTGTTGAAGGCATTGGAAAAGGCAGGCGTCGCGTACGCCGACATCCAGCCCGTGTTCCTGCCGCCGGCCGATGCGCGCGCCGCTTTCGAGCGGGGCAGCGTGGACGCGTGGGCCATCTGGGACCCGTTCCTGGCCGCCGCCGAAAAGCAGCTGGGCGCCCGCGTGCTGGCCGACGGCAAGGGCCTGGTGGCGAATTACCAGTTTTATCTCGCCTCGCGCACGTATGCGGAAAAGCATCCCGAAATCCTGCGCATCGTGCTCGATGAAGTGGCCAAGGTCGATGACTGGGGCCGCAACAATCCGGACGAGGTGGCGACGATCCTGTCGGCACAGACGGGGCTGGGCAAGGATGTGGTGGCGCTGGCCGCCTCGCGCTATGCGTATGGCGTCAAACCCGTGTCGCCCGACGTCATCGCCTCGCAGCAAAGGGTGGCCGACGCCTTTTCCAGCCTGAAGCTGATCCCGAAACCCATCCTTGTCAAGGATGCGCTGCTGCCGGCGCGCCAGCTGGCCACCAGCGCAAAATAAGGAACAAATATCATGTCATTGAATGTCTTCTGGTTTATCCCGACCCACGGCGACAGCCGCTACCTGGGTACGTCGCAGGGCGCGCGCCCCGTCGATGCCGATTACTTGCGCCAGGTGGCCGTGGCCGCCGACACGCTGGGCTACGACGGCGTGCTGCTGCCCACGGGCCGCTCCTGCGAAGACGCGTGGGTGGTGGCGTCGTCGCTGATCAGCGTGACGCAAAAGCTCAAGTTCCTCGTGGCCGTGCGCCCCGGCCTGTCCACACCCGGCCTGGCCGTGCGCATGGCGTCCACCTTCGACCGCCTGTCGAACGGGCGGCTCCTGATCAATGTCGTCACGGGCGGCGACCAGGGCGAGCTGGAAGCGGACGGCCTGTTTGCCGACCATGCCAAGCGCTACGAGATTTCCGATGAATTCATCAAGGTCTGGCGCGCCACGCTGGCGGGCGAGGGCGGCGCGGCCGGCTACGATTTCGAGGGCAAGCATATCCAGGTGAAGGGCGCGAAAACCCTGTATCCGCCCGTGCAGAAGCCGTATCCGCCCCTGTATTTCGGCGGCTCGTCGGAACCGGCGCACGAACTGGCGGCCGAGCAGATGGACGTGTACCTGACGTGGGGCGAGCCGCCCGCCGCAGTCGCCGAGAAAATCGCCGACATCCGCGCGCGCGCAGCAAAAAAAGGCCGTACGGTGCGCTTCGGCATCCGATTGCACGTGATCGTGCGCGAGACGAACGAGGCGGCCTGGCGCGCGGCCGATGAACTGATCAGCCACCTGGACGACGACATCATCGCCAAGGCGCAGGCGGCCTTCGGCAAGATGGATTCCGTGGGCCAGCAACGGATGGCGGCCCTGCATGGCGGGCGGCGCGACAAGCTCGAAGTGTCGCCGAACCTGTGGGCCGGCGTGGGCCTGGTGCGTGGCGGCGCGGGCACGGCCCTGGTTGGCGACGGTCCGACCGTGGTGGCGCGCATGCAGGAATACGCGGACCTGGGCATCGACACCTTCATTTTCTCGGGCTACCCGCACCTGGAAGAGTCGTACCGTTTCGCCGAACTGGTGTTCCCGCTGCTGGGCAAGGGCAAGGCCGTGGGCGAGCAATCCTTGAGCGGCCCCTTCGGCGAAGTCATGGCCAGCAATATCGTGCCGGCCGCGCCGCAGAAAAAGGCGGCCTGAGATGGCGACGGCCGCCGTCAAGAGGTTGCCCGGCACGCCATGGCGGAATGTCTTGGCGCCATGGGCCTTGCCCGTGGCGCTGCTGCTGGCCTGGCAGCTGGCGGCGCAGTGGGGCTGGCTGTCGAGCCGCATCCTGCCCGAGCCGTGGGCCGTGGCGAAAGCCTTCTGGCATCTGGCCGTGTCGGGCGAATTGTGGCTGCACCTGAAGACGAGCTTGTGGCGCGCCACGGTCGGTTTCGCCGTCGGCGCGGGACTGGGCTTGCTGCTGGGCCTATTGACGGGCAGCTTCCGCCACGCGGAAACCCTGCTCGACACGACATTGCAAATGGTGCGCAACATCCCGGCACTGGCCCTGATTCCGCTGGTGATCCTGTGGTTCGGCATCGACGAGACGGCGAAACTCTTTCTGCTGGCCGTCGGCGTCTTCTTTCCCGTCTACCTGAATACCTTCCACGGCATCCGCTCGGCCGACCAGGGCTTGATCGAAATGGCGAAAAGCTATGGCTTGTCCGGCTGGCCCTTGTACCGCGACGTCATCCTGCCGGCCGCCATGCCCTCCATCCTGGTCGGCGTGCGCTTTTCGCTGGGGCTCGTGTGGGTGCTGCTGATCGTCGCCGAAACCATCTCGGCGCAGGCCGGCATCGGCTACATGACCATGAATGCGCGCGAATTCTTGCAAACGGACGTGGTGCTGGTGGGGATTTTGCTGTACGCCTTGCTGGGCAAGCTGGCCGATATGTTCTCGCGCCGGCTGGAGCGCCACTGCCTGCGCTGGAATCCCGCTTACCGCTAATGATTGAAGAGGACACCATGCTGCTTGCCCCCATCCAGATCGAAACGGACTTTTTGTCGCACTTCGTGCAATACGACCCGGCCAGCGCGCCGCCGCAGGCGAAGACGGCGCCATCCACCCCTTTGCAACGGCGCGGCGTTTCCCTGGAACTGACGAAGCTGAGCAAATCCTACACCAGCCGCCCCGTGCTGAAAAACGTCGACCTGCAGCTCGAGGCGGGAGAATTTGTCGCCATCGTGGGACGCAGCGGCTGCGGCAAGAGCACCTTGCTGCGTTCGATCGCGGGGCTGGAAAGCATCGATGAAGGCAGCGTCGCCATCGGCAGCGGTGTCGGGGCGCCCGACATCCGCATCATGTTCCAGGAGTCGCGCCTGCTGCCGTGGAAGACGGTGCTCGACAACGTGGCCCTGGGCTTGCCCCGTTCCGTCGGCGCGGCGGCCGCCTCGCTGTGGACGGTGGGCCTGGCCGAGCGGGCGGACGACTGGCCGTCGGCCCTGTCGGGCGGGCAGAAGCAGCGCGTGGCGCTGGCGCGCGCCCTCGTGCACGAGCCGCAACTGCTGCTGCTCGACGAACCGTTGGGCGCGCTCGACGCCTTGACGCGCATCGAGATGCAGCAGCTGATCGAGTCGCTGTGGCTGGCGCGGGGCTTTACGGCCGTGCTGGTGACGCACGACGTGGCCGAAGCGGTGGCGCTGGCCGACCGCGTGCTGCTGATCGAGGATGGCCAGATCACCCTGGATGTGCAGGTGGACTTGCCGCGCCCGCGTCAGCGCGGCCATGCGGCCTTCGCCGCGCTGGAGCAGGCTATCTTGTCGCGGGTGCTGCAGCCGCAGGGTCAGATGACTGCGCCAGCACGATGAAGCCATCGCCATCGACGGTCGCCACGATGCCTTCATAGCTGGCGATGGCCGGGTGGCGCGTGGCCAGCGGGTGCGCATGCGTGGCAGTGACGACGATGACCTTCGCGCCGGCCGCTTCTCCCGCCTCGATGCCGACCGAGGCATCCTCGAAGACCAGGCAATCCACGGGCGCCACGCCCAGTTTTTCCGCCGCCAGCAGGTAGCAATCGGGTTTTGGTTTGCCAGCCTTGACGTCTTCCGCCGTCACCATGATCGCGGGTATCGGCATGCCGGCCGCCTTCAGGCGCGCCGTGGCCAGCGCGCGCGGCGCCGAGGTGACGATGGCCCATTGCGCGGGCGGCAGCGACGTCAAAAAACGCAGCGCGCCCGCGATTTCAATAATCCCTTCCACATCGATGATTTCCGCATCCGTGATGCCCTGCGATTCGCGCTGCGCATCGATGCCGGGCAAGCGCAGCTTGGCGATGGTGTCGACCGAGCGCGCGCCATGGATCGTGGGCAGAAAGGCAGCCACGTCGAGGCCCTGGCGCTGCGCCCAGGTGCCCCAGATGCGTTCGGCGGCGGCGATGGAATTGATGACGGTGCCGTCCATGTCAAAAAGAAAAGCCCGGTAGCGGCCGGCGGCCGATGGTGTTGGGGATGACGACGGCGAGGGCAGTGCGGACATGGCTTCCTTCCAATTGATGGGCTGGAAGCCATTGTAACGGCAGCCGGTTTTTATTTCACAGGTAGACCGATTCAAACCTGGCCACGGGCGCGCCATCCTTGAGCAGGATCAGGTACTCGCCATCGAAACGGTAGCCCGTCACGCTGTTCAAATTGGCCAGCACGGCGCTTTCCAGCTGCATCAGCGGCGGCGGGCAGGCCATGCGCGTGCCGGCCAGCTGCGTGAAGCGCAGGGCCGTGCCGGCCAGCGTGTAGCCGCCCATGACCTGGTTGCAGCCCGTAAAACCATGGACCTTGCCATCGTCGGTGAGCGTGATGCGCACTTCGCGCTCCTGCCCGGGCGCCATCGTCACGGGGGCGCCATCGAGCTGCGTCAGCTTCCAGTAGGTATTCGTCAGGCTGTACGTGGGCGTCAGGCCCGTGTCCGGCCTGGCGCTGTCGGAGGTGGCGGCGCAGCCGCCGGCCATGGCGATGGCGGCGGCGAGGCACAGGTATTTGAAACGATGCGTCAGGCGATGCAGCATGGGATGCTCCTGTGATGGGTGGTATGTCTGCAGCCTAGCAGATTTTTCGCGCCGACCGGCGTACCGCAGCGGCGTTTGTTTCCATTTTGCCAGTCCTGGCATTACACTCATGCTTTCCATTGTTTTAACCTTGATCGGGGAGCCGGGCCGATGCTGCAAGCGCAAGCGCTGGATAACCGACTGGTCGCCACCACTGGCGACGACGTGCTGGTCGACCGCATCGTGCCCGGCGCGCCGCTGGTCATCACCTTCGGCTTCGTCTCGTGGACGACGCGTCCCGCCTTCGATTTTTACGGGCGCCTGAGAAAGCTCGAGCAGGCCAGCGGCCAGCCGCTGAACAAGATCCTCGTGCGCGATTCGGGCAATGGCTGGTACCACCGCCGCATCGCGGGCCTGGGCAATCATGTCGACGAAACGGCGCAAGCCTTGCGCGATCTCGTGCGCCGCATCGCGCCAAGTACCGTCACCACCCTCGGCCAGTCCATGGGCGCGTACGCGGCCGTCATGTATGGCTTGCTGCTCGAGGCGCAGCAGATCGTCGCCTTCGGGCCGCTGTCTTTTCTCGACGTGCAGCAGGCGCGTTTGTATCACGAGCTGCGCTGGCTGCCCGTGATGGAGTCGCTGGCGCAGGATCCTCCGGCCTCCCGTTATTACGACCTGGCGGCCCTGTGCCGCGCCAGGGCCACCGAATATACGCGGATGCACCTGCTGTTCGGCACGCGGCCTGACGCGGCCAACGCGGGAGGCAGTGCCAGCGAATCGGTCAACCTCGACGCCATGCACGCACAGCGCCTGGCGCCATTTGGCCGCTGCACCCTGCATCCGTTCCCCCACTCGGGCCACGCGGTGGTGCAGCACCTGATCGACACGAAGCGCATCAATGGCTTGCTGGCCAGCTGCATACTCGGTCTGACCTTGGACGATGAACCGATGCCGGACATCAGCCGCGAATGGCAGGACTGGGTGGCGGAAAACCTGCGCCTGGGCTGCGCCGGCGAACAGCTGGTGGCGGTGCTGCAGCAGCACGGCTTTTCGCTGGCCAGCAGCATGGCGGCCGTGGATGCGGCGCGCGCCAAGGCCATATGACGCCGCAGTTCGAACTCGACACCCTGAAAATCCGCATCGCCGCTCCCGGACTGGCGGAGCTCGACCTGCGCGTGCGCGTGCAGCGCGCGCTGCGCCAGCTGATACTCGACGGCGTGCTGGCGCCCGGCGTGCGCCTGCCGGCCACGCGCACGCTGGCGCAATCGCTGGGCGTGTCACGCGACACGGTGGAAATGGCGTATGCGCAGCTGCGCCTCGATGGCTATCTGCGGCGCCAGGCGGGATCGGGCAGTTTCGTCTCGCCGACGATAGGCGCGAGCTTGCTGGGCAAGCCTGCGACGACGCTGCCGTCCTTGTCCGCGCAGCCGATGGCGCTCAGCGCGCGCGGCGCGCAGATACTCGCCAGCGGCGGCGTGGCCGACCAGCAAAGCGTGAAGGCGTTTGCCACGGGCTTGCCGGAAACGCGGGCCTTTCCGCTCGATGTGTGGGAGCGCTTGCGGCGCCAGGCGGCCGGCGAACACCATGCGGGCATGCTGCTGCACGGCGACCCGCAAGGCGCGGAGCCGCTGCGGCAGGCCATCGCCGACTATGTGAACCTGGAGCGGGGCGCGCGGGCCACGGCCGGCCAGGTGCTGGTGCTGAGCAGCACGCGCCAGGCCCTGTACCTGTGCGCGCAGGTGCTGGCCGACGCGCATGGCCCCATCCTGATGGAAGATCCCGGCTATTTCGGCGCGCGCAAGGCCTTCGAGATGGCGCAATTGCAGATCGTGCCCGTGCCCGTCGATGCGCATGGCCTGTCCATCGACCACCTGCGCGCGGACCGCAGCGGGGCCAGCACGATTTATGTCACGCCGTCGCATCAATACCCGACGGGCGCCACCCTGGCGCTCGAGCGCCGCCTCGCGCTGACTGCCTGGGCGGCCGAGCGCCAGGGCTGGATCATCGAAGACGATTACGACAGCCAGTTTCACTACGCGGGCTTGCCGACGGCTTGCGTGCAGGGGCTCGACGCACAGCAGCGCACGATTTACCTGGGCACCTTCGCCAAGTCGCTGTATCCCGGTCTGCGCATCGGCTACATGGTGCTGCCGCCCGCGCTGGTGAAACCGATGACGTATGCGCGCAGCATTCTCGATGGTCATACGCCGCAGCTGGACCAGCTGACACTGGCCCGTTTCATCGCCGATGGCCATTTCGCGGCCCATGTGCGCGCCATGCGCAAGGTCTACGCCGTGCGCCGCGATGCGATGGCGCAGGCCGTGCAGCGGCATTTGCCGCACGTCGTCACGGCGCAGCTGCCGCCGGGCGGCTTGCAGATGCCATGTCTGCTGCACGAAGGCAGGGACGAGCTGGACACGCTGCGCCTGGCGGCGCAGGCGGGCATCGTGCTGCCTGGCCTGAGCCGCTTGTACGCGACGCCGCCGGAACGCGGCGGCTGGCTGCTGGGCTTTGCGGCGCTCACGCCGCACGAGATCGACAGCGGCATCGTCCGCCTGGCGCGCGCGCTGGGTTGATTGTTCAAGTGGTCTGTTGGATGTGAATAAATTGGCCTGTCTGAGCAGTCCATGCGAAAGCTAAGATGCCCCTTTTCACAATCAGGCAAGGGCACACGCATGCAGACAAGTTCCACACCATCGGCCTCGATCGATAACATGGCGCAGGCGCGCTGGCGCGACCTGGCGTCCCCCATCATGGCGGCCTTCATCTCCGTCCTCGTCAACTATGGCGGCACCTTCGTGCTGGTGTTCCAGGCGGCCCAGCTGGCCCAGCTGAGCGCCGCGCAGACGGCGTCCTGGGTCTGGTCGCTGAGTATCGGCGTGGGCGTGACGGGCATCTGGCTCAGCTACCGCTACCGCGCTCCCATCATCACGGCCTGGTCCACGCCCGGCGTGGCTTTCCTGGCCACCGTCATGCCGCATACGCCGTATGCCGAGGTGATCGGCGCCTATATCATTTCCGCCATCGCCTTCATTGTGCTGGGCATGTCCGGCGCCTTCGAGCGCCTGGTGCGGCTGATACCGGGCGGCATCGCCGCCGGTTTGCTGGCCGGCATCCTGCTGCAGTTTGGCGTCAACGCGTTTGGCGGCGCCAGCGCCGATCCCGTGCTGGTCGTCGTATTGCTGCTGTCGTACGCCGTGCTGCGCCGTTTCACGGCACGTTTTGCCGTGGTGGGCATCATGCTGATCGGCCTGGCCCTGCTGCTGGCGCAGGGGCGCATCGATGCGCAAGGCATCGAACTGGCCCTGGCCGCACCCGTGTTCGAGATGCCGCGCTTTTCCGTGGCGTCGCTGCTGGGCGTGGCGCTGCCCCTGTTCCTGATTACGCTGACGGGGCAATACATGCCCGGCATGCTGGTGCTGCGCAATGACGGCTACGCCGTCAGCGCCAATCCGATTTTGACGGTGACGGGCCTCGGTTCGCTGCTCATGGCGCCGTTCGGCGCGCACGCCTTCAATGTGGCTGCCATCACGGCCGCCATCTGCACGGGCAAGGATGCCCATGCGGACCCGTCGAAGCGCTATGTGGCGGGCCTGGTGTGCGGCGTGCTGTACATCCTCGTGGGCATCTTTGGCGTGACCCTGGCCAGCCTGTTCATGGTCTTGCCGCGCCCCTTCATCACGGCGTTGGCGGGCCTGGCCCTGCTGGGCGCCATCGGCAACAGCCTGGCGCAGGCGATGGCGGACGTGCGCATGCGCGAAACGGCCCTGATTACTTTCCTGGCCACGGCCGCGAACGTGACCCTGCTGGGCGTGGGCGGCGCCCTGTGGGGACTGGCGGCGGGGCTGGCGGCGCATGGGCTGATGCATGGCTGGCGCAAGGCGGCATAGCAAGACAGGTTGCCCATGTTGCCAGCGGCCGCATACAATTGCTGCGCCCGTGCCCGTTGGCACCGTACTTTCTCCGATGTGAACGATGGACGACCTGACTTCCCTGGCGCAGTATCTGCTGGCGATCACGCCTGCCTTCCTCGTCTGTGCCGCCATGCTGCTGGCCGCTCCCCGGACGGTACCGCTGCTGCGCGTGCTCGTGCATATCCTGTTTTTCGTGCTGGCGCGCGACGCGATGACGGCGCACGGTTACTGGCAGGTGGCGGCGGGCGGCTTGCGCTTCACGGCGCCGCCGCTGGTCTTGCTGGCGCTGGGCGCCATGTCGCTGGGGCTGGTGGCAAGCACGTGCTGGCTGGAAAGCGAGGCGCTTGGCCAGATCCGCTGGCTGGGCATGCGGCCAGCCCTGTCCGTGCTGCTCGGCGTGGCCGGCGCGTGCGTGATCGTTGCGCTGGCGGCGGGCTTGAAAGCGCTGTTCGGCTTGCCGTCCTTGCCGTCCGTCGCGTCATCCACGCTGCCCTTGCTGCTGGGTTTTGCGCTGGCGGCCAACTGTTATGAGGAATTGCTGTTCCGCGGCTTGCTGCAGCAGCAATTGCGCGCCTGGCTGCCCGCCTGGCGCGCGGCGCTGGTGTCGGGCCTGCTGTTCGGCCTGTGCCACGCCTTTCTCGCCACCACCGTCACGCAGGTGGGCGCGCCCATCCTCGTGTTTACCGTGATCGAAGGCGTGGTGGCGGGGCTGGTATATTGCCGTGCCGGCTTGTTGGGCGCATCGCTGGCCCATGGCCTGGCGATTTTTGCGCTGGCGGCCGGCTGGGTGTGAATGTCTACTAATTAATGAAAAGCGAGAAAGCGATGCCTGTCAGTTCCTACCTGAATACCCGTCCCGTGCTGGGCGAAAGAGTCTATCTGCATGACACGGCGCAAGTGATTGGCGACGTGCAGATCGGCGACGACTGTTCCATCTGGTGCAACAGCGTGCTGCGCGGCGACGTCAACCGCATCGTCATCGGCGAGGGCAGCAATATCCAGGACTTTTCCATGGGCCACGTATCGCACAGGAATGCGGCCAAGCCCGATGGTTCGCCCTTGACCATCGGCAAATACGTGACCATCGGCCATTCCGTGATCTTGCACGGCTGCACGATTGGCGACGAATGCCTGATCGGCATGGGCAGCATCGTCATGGATGACGTGGTGGTGGAAAAACACGTGATGCTGGGCGCGGGCAGCCTGGTGTCGCCGGGCAAGGTGCTGGAAAGCGGCCACCTGTACGTGGGCCGGCCCGCCGCCAAGGTGCGCGCACTGACCGAGGCGGAAATCGCCTACCTGCGCTATTCGGCCGAGCACTATGTGCGCGTCAAGAACAATTACCTGGCCGGCGGCGACGACGCCTGACCGCCAGCGCCATCAAGGCGGCGCAGTTCCGGCCGCGGCGCCAGGTCTTGTGGCAGGCGCAGGCCCGATACGAGGCCCAGGCGCCGCAAGAGCAGCAGCATCCACCAGCCCGGGTCCCATTCGCCCGGCAGCAGGCCCAGCCTGGCCGAGCCCGGATACGCATGATGGTTGTTGTGCCAGCATTCGCCCATGGTCAGCAGCGACGTCAGGCGGATATTCCTGCCTTGTACGGCGGCGCCGTCGACATGAAAGTGCATATGCCCATGGTTGTGGGCGAAGTAGCCGATCAGCCAATGGCCGAGCACGCCGGCGCTGACCCGCGCGCAGACGCCCCAGCAAACCAGGCTCCAGCCGCCCCAGGCGAAGCACAGCACGGCCCATGGCAGTTGCTGCAGCATCCAGCTTCTTTCCAGGAAACGGTAAAAGCGGTCGTGCGCGATGCGCGGCTCGATGGCGATGTGCGGCGGGTGGTCGAGTTCCAGGCGGCAGAATAATTGCCACCAGGCATCACGCCAGAAGCCGGCGCCGTGGCGCAAATAGGGGTGGCAATCGGGCAGGCGCTGCGCATAGTCGCGCAGTTCGTGCTGGCGCAGCAGGCCCAGCGGGCCGCTGAGGCCCACCAGCACGCCCAGGTAGACGAGTACATATTCCAGCCATGGCGGGCATGCAAAGCTGTCGTGGATCAGCTTGCGGTGGCTGCCCAGCGAATGGCCGAACAGCAGGACGACGGCCGTGCTGGCCGTAAACAGCAGCAGGCCGGCCCAGCTGAAGAAGCACAGGGCGCCCGTCACGGCGCCGGCCAGCATGACTAGCAGCCACAGCGATTGCACTGGTGCATAGCGCACCGTGCCGTCCAGTACGCTGCCGGCATGGGTGGCGCGGGCGCGGTGGCCGTCCAGGCTGGCTGCGGACATCAGCCCTTGGGGGCCGACGACGGTTGCGTGTACTTGTCGAAGTTGGTGATGTAGTCGTTGAAGTTGTCGGTCAGCATGCGCTTGTACTGTTCCGTGAAGAAGGCCACGGCGCCTTCCTTCTCTTCCTGCATCTTGGCCACGTCGTTGCTCTTGCTGGCGACGAGGAAGGCGTTGAAGCGGGCGGCCGCGTACAGCAGCGAGGTGGCCACTTCATTGCCGCCGCTGTGCATGCATTGTTCATTGGCCAGGGCGATGACCTGGTCGGCGCGTTCCCAGAATTCCGGGCCTGGTGCTGGTTTTGTCGTTGGTGTGCTCATAGAAATCCCTCATGAAAGTGCGCGCCAGTCTACACAGGGGGCCGCGGGCTGTCCAGCCGCGCGGCTGCCTGTCAGGGCGTTTGCAGGATCTGTGCGACCAGCACGGCCAGCGGCTGGCGGATGTCGAGCACCATGCCGGCTTCGTCCGCTTGCAGCGGCTGCAGGGTGGCCAGCTGGCTGTCGAGCAGGCTGGCCGGCATAAAATGGCCGGGGCGCTGCAAGCGGCTTTCCAGCACGGCGCGCGGGCCGTCCAGGTGGGCAAAGCGCAGGGCCGGATCGCCTGCGCGCAGCACGTCGCGGTAGGCGCGCTTCAGGGCCGAGCAGGAGACGACGAGGCCGCTGCCTTGCGCGCGGGCCGTGGCGATCCGGTCGCGCAGGGCGGCCAGCCAGCCGGCCCGGTCGGCATCGTCGAGCGCGATGCCGGCGGCCATCTTGGCCACGTTTTCCGGGGAATGCACGTCGTCGCCTTCCACGTAGGGCACATGCAAGGCCTCGGCCAGCAGGCTGCCGACGGCGCTCTTGCCGCAGCCGGACACACCCATCACGACCCAGCGCACGGCGGGCACGCCCATGGTCAAGGGGCCGAGACGATGACGGTGACGCGGCGGTTTTCCGCCTTGCCCGTCTTGCTGGCATTCGAGGCCACCGGCTTGCTCATGCCCAGGCCCTTGACGCTGATGTTATCGCGTGGAATGCCCGATGCGCTCATGGCGTCGGCCACCACGTTGGCGCGCGCCAGCGACAGCTTGTTGTTGTAGGCTTCCGTGCCTTCGTTATCCGTATGGCCTTCCACGCGCATGTGCGTGATGCCCACTTTCAGCAGGGCGGCGCTGATTTTCTGGATGGCCATGCGGCTCGGCGGCGTCAGCTTGGCGGCGTCGAATTCGAACAGCAGCTTGTCGGTAAAGCTCAGTTCCCAGCCTTCGTCGGTCTGGTTGAAGCCTTGCTCCTTCAGGGTGGCGACTTGCTCGGGGCTGAACAGCGGTTTGGTCTCGGGCGTGCTTTGGCAGGCGGCCAGCAGGCCCAGCATGAACAGGCCGAGAAAGCCGCGGCGTAATTGCTTGTAGATGAATTGCATGGTGTTGCTCCTTGGTTCAGGGGTGAATATGGGGTTGCGGCAGGCGCGCCACCTGGCGCGTGCCGCGCTGCGCCTGCTTCGCGCGGTACATGGCTTCGTCGGCCGCGCCGACCAGCGAGACGGCGTCGATGGCGTGATCAGGGAAGACGGCCACGCCGATGGTCAGCGAGCTGACGATGCTGTTGCCGGTGGGCAGTTCAATGGCTTGCGCCATGGCGGCGATGATGTTGTCGGCGATGTGCATGGCGTCGCTGCTGTTGCGCAGCGGCTTGAGCACGATGGCGAATTCGTCGCCGCCCAGGCGCGCCACCAGGTCGCCCTCGCGCAATTGCTGCTTGATGCGCGCGGCGATCGTCACCAGTACGCGGTCGCCCGAGGCATGGCCGAAGGTGTCGTTGATGTACTTGAACCGGTCGCTGTCGAGGAACAGCACGGCCACCTTGCCATTGCCGACCCGCGCTTCGAGGATGGCGCGTTCCAGTTCCGCTTCCATGAAGGCGCGGTTCGACAGGCCCGTCAGGCTGTCGTGGTTGGCGCGGTGCGACAGCGAAGCGTGTTCCTTCTGCAGGTGGCTTTGCCACGCTTCCAGTTCGTCGAGCAGGGCGTTGAAGTCGTCATTGATCTGGTTCAGCTCGGCAATATTGGCGGGCGGCACGCGCAGTTCGAACGAGCGGTCGCGCCGCACGCGGTGGGCCGTTTCCGCCAGGTGGCGCAGCGGCGACGTGATCTCCGTTTCCATGCTGCGCGACAGGCGCACGGCGACGACCAGGCTCAGCACCAGGCAAGCGAGCAGGCAGGTCAGGCCGCTGAGCAGGAAGGGTAGCAGGCTGCGGCTGTGCGGCACCAGCCTGATGCTGCCGATGACCTGTTCATTGCGCGTGATGGGGAACGACAGCGAATCGGGCAGCATCCAGCCCGTCAGCGCGCGTTCGATGTAGTAGCGCGTGCCGTGCTGGCCCCGTTCCCAGCGGGCCAGCACCTTGCCGGCCTGGTCGCTCACCTGCGCCTGGTCGATGTCTTCATTGACGCCGATCAGGGCCAGCGCTTCCCTGGCGGCGAAGGAGTCGCCAAAGACGACGGCCCCTTCCACCGTATAGCTCATCGAACGGGCCACCAGGCGCAGGTTCTGGTCCGAATACACGCGCAGGGCGAGCAGCGCCACGGCCGTCAGGGTCAGGCCGGCCGCCAGCACGGCGATCAGCGACACGCTCAGGTGGGCGCGCCGCAGCACGCTGTCGAGCGTGGGGCGGGGCTTGCGGGCAGGCTTGTTGCGCATGCGGGCGCTCATGGCGGTGGTCCCTTGCGACGTGCAATTTGCAAGGCGTTCGGATGCACGCGCAGGCCGCTGCGGGCGATGGCGTCGAGATTGACGTCAAAACCGATCTGTGCCTCGTTCAGGCGCAGGCAGAACATGGTGCCCACGGCGCACGACGTGCCGGGCTCGGCGACCGACAGGATGGGTTTGCCGATGATCTGCGCCAGCAGATGCTCGCGTTCGCTCTCGGGCAGGCTGCCCAGGTAGGCGACGTCGCATTCGCTGGCCGCGCTTGCCGGCGGCGGAATTTTCACGCGGATGCGCGGTCCCAGGCTGGAGGCTGGCGTGTCGACGATGGCCGCCCCGTAGCGGGGTGTTCCGAGCATGCAGACGCGCACTTCCTGGCGCGCCACGGGCCAGCGCACATAGCTGATGATACCAAACAGGACCTGGGCCACTTCGGCGGGACGCCTGGCGTCGGCCGCCGCGCCCGCTTGTGCCCAGGCGCATGGCGCCAGCGCGCTGCAGGCGAACAGCGCGGCCAGAAGGACGACGGCGAGCAGGACGGGCGGCGCGGAGCGCTGCCGGTGGCGGGGGGAGGAGGGCACGGCGTCGGTGTCTTTATGCAGGTCGGGGGGCTATTCAAATAGTTACTCAGCAACCCAGACTCTACGGAAGTCCCTGTCGAAAGTAAATCACGGCATGACGCCATAAACCTTGCATTATAAACACGAATGTGAAAACTTGCATTCTTTACCATGAGAATTACTTATCAACACTGCCGTGGCGCGCTAAAGTGTTGCTATTCTTCCAGTGTCGCTTCCAGCAAGTCGATTTCGCGCAGCAGGCGCAAATGGATGGTGTCGTCCAGTTCGCCCGAAATGCGGCGGCGGAACAGCTCGTCGCGCTCGGCATTGAGCGCTTCCAGGCGCAGCGCCCGTTCGGCCTTGGCCAGTTCCTGCAAGCGCATTGCCTCGTCGTTGCTGCTTTCGCCATAGGCGAGGCGGCGCCGGTAGGCTTCGATCAGGCGGTTGGCCGCCTCCGTGACGACTTGCTGCTTGTCATTCTTGTCGATGCCTTCGCACACTTTTTCCAGCCGCGCGATGGCCGCTTCAGCGGCGGCGGCGCGGGCATTGCGCTCCTCCGTCGAACGGCGCGCGGGCGGCGCGAATACGAGGCCCTTGGTCAGCAGGGGCAGGGTGACGCTGGCCAGCAGCAGCGACAGCAAAATCACGCCCATGGCCAGGAAGATGACGAGGTCGCGCGCGGGAAAGCGCGTGCCGTCGGGCAGGAACAAGGGCAGGGTCAGTATGCCGGCCAAGGTCAGCGCGCCGCGCACGCCCGCGAACGACGCCACCAGCAGCAATCGCAGGCTGGGGCGCGCCAGCAGCGCCGCGTCCTTCGGCTCGCCCGCCACCTTCTTGTGGTGCTTGAACAGGGTCAGTTTCATCGAGATGAAGACCCAGAGGAAGCGCATGAAGGTCAGCCCTACCGTGATGGCGATGACGAACAGCGGCAATTTCCAGGCGCTGCCGGCGCCTACCTCCATGGAGGCGGCGGGCAAGCCGGCCACGGTGGCGGGCAGTTGCGCGCCCAGCATGACGAAGATCACGCCATTCAAGACCAGTTGCACGGTATCCCAGACGGCCTTGCGCTGGGTGCGCGTGGCGGCCAGCGGACGGCCGATCAGGTCGGCATAATGCATGGACACGCCCGCCGTGGCGGCGGCCAGGATGCCGGAGCCGTGGATTTGCTCGGCGCCCAGGTAGGCGGCGAACGGGATCAGGATGCTGATGAGGATTTGCAGGCCAGGCTCTTCGCCGACCTTGCTCACCAGCCATTTATTCGCCAGGCCCACGCCCCAGGAGATGCCCAGGCCGATGACGATGCCGCCGCCCGCTTCCTGCAGGAAACTCAGCGAGGCGGCGCCGATGGAAAAGCCGCCCGTCATCATGGCGCCCACGGCAAACGTGAAGCAGACCAGGCCCGAAGCGTCATTGAGCAAGGATTCGCCTTCGAGGATGTGCATCAGGCGCGGCGGGATCGGGTTGCCGGCCGCGATGGCCGAGACGGCCACGGGGTCCGTCGGCGACAGGATGGCGCCCAGCGCGAAGGCGACGGCCAGCGGCACGCTGGGGATCAGCCAGTCGATGAAGAAACCCATGCCCAGCACGGTAAACAGCACCAGGCCGATGGCCAGCATCAGGATCGAGCGCGCGTCGGAAAAGAAGGCGCCCTTGGGAATGCGCCAGCCATCGAGAAACAGCAGCGGCGGAATGAAGAGCAGGAAGAAAATGTCGGGATCGAGCGGCACTTGCACGCCAAACACGGCCAATCCCGTGCCGCCGGCGATCTGGATCAGGGGCAGCGGCAGCTTGACCCAGCGCGAGCGGGCGAGAAAGCCGCACAGGACGACGGTCAACACGAGGATGAGGATGATGGTAACGGTATGCATGAAGGAGCGGCGGCGTGCTGAAACGCTGATTATAAGGCGCAGCCCGCCTGCGGCACGACCTCCGTGTCATTGCGTACATACAACAAGTCACAATCGCGGTAAGATTGTCACCGTGGCCTTGTTGCGGCCGCCATTGGCTGGCGGTCCGTGCGCCTTGCTTTTACCCTGGCCTTTACTTTTCATTGGTTCCTGTTTTGCTCAAGAAAATCCTCACCGGCCTGCTGCTGTCGCTGGCATTGCTCATCGTCGCGGCGCTGGCCGCCTACCTGTATTACTGGCGCCCCGCGCTGGCGCCCATCGACCCGCCCGCCGCCACGGCCTTTTCGCCGCAAGTGGTGGAGCGGGGCCGCATCCTGGCCGGCATGGGCAATTGCGCCGCCTGCCATACGGCCCAGGGCGGCGCCGAGTACGCGGGCGGCCACGGCCTGGCTACGCCGTTCGGCACGATCTATGCGACGAATATCACGCCCGACAGGCAAACGGGGATCGGCCGCTGGTCGCTGGCCGCTTTCCAGCGGGCCATGCGCGAAGGCGTGGGCCGCGATGGCGCGCATTTGTATCCCGTCTTTCCGTACACCCATTTCAACCTCGTTTCGGATGCCGACCTGACGGCCCTGTACGCGTATTTCATGACGCGCCCGCCCGTGTACGCGGCCGCGCCCGCCAACAGCGTGCCGTTCCCTTTGAACCTGCGTCCCTTGCAGGCGGGCTGGAAGTTGCTGTTTTTCAAGCCGGCCGGCTTTCAGCTTGATCCCGCGCAAGGGCTGGACTGGAACCGGGGCCGCTATCTGGCCGAGGGTCTCGCCCATTGCGCCGCCTGTCACACGCCGCGCAATGCGCTGGGTGCCGAGCTTGCCGGTTCGGCCTATCTGGGCGCGCCCATCGACCACTGGTATGCGCCGGCCTTGACCAGCGCCAACACGGCGCCCCTGCCGTGGACGCAGGACGAGCTGTACGCCTTTTTGCGCACGGGGGCGACGGCCTTGCACGGCGTGGCGGCAGGTCCCATGTCGGCCGTCGTGCACGAAGGCATGGGCGCGTCGCCCGACAGCGATATCCGTGCCTTGTCCGTGTATTTTGCCGGCGTGGCCGGGGCCGAGCAGCGCAAGGTGGATGCGGATGCCGTGGTGAAAGCCGGCATCGAACGCTCGCAGCGCGTCAGCCTGGTCGACAATGACCGTGGCGCCAGCCTGTACGTGGCCGCCTGCGCGTCGTGCCATTCGAACAGCGATGGAAAACCCGCAGCCTTGCGCCCGGAACTGAGCCTGAACAGCGCCGTCAGCGCGCCCGATCCCGCCAACCTGATCCAGGTGATATTGCATGGCATCGGCAAGGACGAAGCCATGTCCGGCGTGCTGATGCCGGGCTTTGCCGCCTCGCTGACGGACAACGACGTGGCCAACCTGGCTGCCTATCTGCGCCGTAGCCGCAGCCACCAGCCGGCCTGGACGAACCTGGAAGCGGCCGTGGCACGCGCGCGCGCCGGCAAGTGATAGTTGAAAGTGTCTTAAATATTTATGTATAACATTACCGTCAATGGCCAGCCCTTCGGCACCGAGGCCGACGCCGAAACACCGCTGCTGTGGGTGCTGCGCGACGAAGCCCATTTAAAAGGCACCAAGTTTGGCTGCGGCATCGGCATGTGCGGCGCCTGCACCGTGCACGTCGATGGGCGCGCCATGCGCTCGTGCATCACGCCGATTGCCGCCGTGGCCGGTTGTGCCATCACCACCATCGAAGGCCTTTCGCCGGACGGCACGCATCCGCTGCAGCGGGCGTGGCTTGCCACGCAGGCGCCCCAATGCGGCTATTGCCAGTCGGGCCAGATCATGCAGGCGGCTACCTTGTTGAAAGACTATCCGCAGCCGACCGATGCGAATATCGATGCCGTCATGAGCGGCAACCTGTGCCGCTGCATGGCGTATGTGCGCATCCGCAAGGCGATCAAGCTGGCGGCCGGCATGCAGGAGGCGCCCGGTGTTTAAGTTGCCGAAAGAAAATTCAGGGACCCGTGCTCCTTCGCCGGGCCGGCGCGGCTTCCTGATCGCCGCCGCCGGTACGGGGTTTACCCTGGCCTTCCTGCGCGCGGACAGCACCTTGGCCGCCGGCAAGCCGGCGCCCGCGCCACCGACAAAGTCCACCGCGCCCGATTTCGATCCCAGCATCTGGTTCCAGATCGGCCGGGACGGCATCGTCACCGTCAATATCGCCAAGGCGGAAATGGGCCAGCACATCGGCACGGCCCTGGCGCGCATCGTTGCCGAAGAGCTGGAAGCGGACTGGAGCAAGGTACGCCTGCATTACGTGGACACGGACCCGAAATGGGGCTTGATGGTGACGGGCGGCAGCTGGTCTGTCTGGCAGAACTTCGATCCGCTCAGCCGAGCCGGCGCGGCCGGGCGCCTCGCGCTGGTCGAGGAGGGCGCGCGCCTGCTGCGCGTGCCCGTGTCCGCCTGCCACGCCCGGCTGGGCGTCGTGCATGGCCGGGGGCGCTCGATCAGCTATGGCGACATCGTGCGCCGTGGCAAGCTGGCGCGCCAGTACACGCCCGAGCAACTGAAAGCCATCGTGCTGAAAACGCCGCAGCAGCGCAGGCTGATCGGCCAGCAGGTACAGGCGCTCGATATCCCCGCGAAAATCAATGGCACGGCCGTGTACGGCATCGATGCGCAGGTGGAGGGCATGCTGTATGCGCGTCCGAAGATCCCGCCCACGCGCTACGGTGCCAGGGTGGTCTCCATCGACGACTCGGCGGCAAAGAAAGTGAACGGCTATCTGCGCAGCGTGGTGCTGCAGGACCCCAGCGGCACGGTGCCCGGCTGGGTCATGGTGGTGGCCGAAACGTATGCGGCCGCCATGCGCGCGGCCGATCTGGTGCAGGTGAAATGGCGGGCCGGCGCGGCCGCCCACGTGTCGGAGCAGGATATCGTCAGCTATGCGGGCAAGCAGCTGGCCGACGCGAGCCTGGGCGCCCGCGTGGTCGACGATGATGGTGTGGAGCAAGCCTTCAAGGATGCCAGCTTGCAGCTGGAACGCCATTACACGACCAGCACCGTGCTGCATTTCCAGCTGGAGCCCGTGAATGCGCTGGCCCAGGAAGTCGACGGCGTCTGGCATATCCATGCGGGCAATCAATGGCAATCGTTGATCCTGCCCGTGCTGGCGCAGGCGTTGAAGGTGCCGGAGAGCAAGGTCATGCTGCATACCTATCTGCTCGGCGGCGGCTTCGGTCGGCGCCTGAACGGCGATTATTGCGTGCCGGCCGCGCTGGCGGCGCAAGCCGTGGGGCGCCCCGTCAAGATGATCTGCACGCGGGCCGACGACGCCCGTTTCGATTCGCCCCGTTCGCCGTCCGTGCAGCATGTGCGCATGGCGTTCGACGACGCCGGCAAGGTGTCGGCGATGGTGCACGAGGCCAGCGCGGGCTGGCCCACGCAAGCGATGATCCCCGCCTTGCTGGCCAAGGATAAGCAGGGCCATCCGTACGACCCGTTCGCCATCGCCGGCGCCGACCACTGGTATGCGGTGGGCGCGCAGCGCGTGCGGGCCGTGTCGAACGACCTGGCCAACAGCAGTTTCCGTCCCGGCTGGCTGCGCTCCGTGGGGCCGGGCTGGACGAATTGGGCAGTGGAAAGTTTCATGGACGAGGCGGCGCAGGCGGCCAAGGTCGACCCGCTGGCGTTTCGTTTGTCCTTGCTGCAGGCCACGGGGCGCAATGCGGGCAGCGCGCCGAATGCCGTCGGCGGCGCCGCGCGCCTGGCCCACGTGCTGCGGCGGGTGGCGGACAAGGCGGGCTGGGGCACGGCCATGCCGCCCGACACGGGCCTGGGCATCGCCGCCACGTTCGGCCAGGAACGCGACATGCCCACCTGGACGGCCTGCGTTGCCCGGGTGAAAGTGGACCGCAGCACTTGCATGGTGAAAGTCGAAAAGCTGTTCATGGTGATCGACGCGGGCAGCATCGTCGATCCCGACGGCGCGCTGGCGCAGGCGGAAGGGGGCGCTTTGTGGGGCGTGAGCATGGCCTTGCACGAAGGCACGGCTTTCCTCAATGGCGAAGTGAAGGATACCAATCTGAACACTTACACGCCGTTGCGCATGGCCGACGTGCCCGAGCTCGACATTGAATTCGTGGCCAGCACGGCAACGTCGACGGGCATGGGCGAGCCGCCCACGACGGCTGTGGCGCCCGCGATCGGCAACGCCATCTTCGCCGCCGTGGCCTCGCGCGTGCGGCATTTGCCGATCCGTCCGGAAGCCGTGCTGAAGGGGCTGGACCGGTACGGCGCCGTCTGATGCGGAGGCGTGGCGAATTTGACGTGCGCCGCGCGCGAACGGACGCAGGCTGGTACACTGAGGCTTGCCGCTCAGGGCGCGCAGGCGGTGCCCGTTCCGGCAAGATCAACGCAACAGCAGCTTGATGTCAGTCCGATTTCAGCTCGATAGCGGAGGCAGCCATGCAAGAACAATTTGTCAGCATCACGGCCGATGAACTTCAAATGGACGGCGTGCTTGAAATGCCCGAGCGGCCCGTGGGCATCGTCCTGTTTGCCCACGGCGCGGGCGCCGATAGCGACTATCTGGGCGCCTCCAGCCACGCCACTTCCCAGGATTTTTTGCGAGCGGGCATCGCCACCTTGCGCTTCGATCAGGGCGGTATCGAGCCTGGCGGCGGCAGCAATGGCCACGCCTACTTCGTGCGCAGCGATATCGTGCTGCTGGCGCGCCAGCTGGAAAAAGCCCTGAGCTGGCTGCAAATCGACCAGTCCACCCGACGCTTGCCCTGCGGCCTGTATGGCTATGGCACCAGTGCGGCTGTCGTGATGCAGCTGGCGGCCTGGCGCAGCGCGGAGATCGCCGCGCTGGCCGTGTGCGATGGCCAGGTGGAAATGGCGGGCAAGGCGGCGCTGGAAAACGTGCGCGTGCCATCGTTGCTGATCGTGGGCGGGCGCGACCCCGACGTGGCCGGCCTGAACCGCATGGCGTTTGCCACCTTGCGCTGCGACAAGCAGCTGGAACAGATCGCCGCACCTGGCGGCCCCGACACGCGCCACCAGGCGGCCCTGCTGGCCACGGACTGGTACACGCGCCATTTCAACGGGCATACCAGCACGGCGCAGTAATTCAATCAGGCAAATGCGTCAGGCAAATGCGTCAGGCAAGTGCGTCAGGCAAGTGCTTCAGCCAAGGGTGCGCAGATTCCGCGCATGGAAGCGCACATGCTCTTCCATGAAGCTGGCGATGAAATAATAGCCGTGGTCATAGCCGGCATGGCGGCGCAGCTGCAGGGGCTGGCCGGCGTCGCGGCATGCCGCTTCGAATACCTCGGGGAACAGTTGCTCGGGCAAAAACTTGTCGGCCAGGCCCTGGTCGATCAAGATGCCGTTAGGAAACAGTGCCGGTTGGCCTTGCAGACCGCGCATCAGCGCGCTGGCATCGTACGGCTGCCAGTTGGCTGCGTTGCTGCCCAGGTAGCCCGTAAACGCTTTCTTGCCCCACGGACATTGGCTCGGCGCGGCGATGGGGGCGAAGGCGGAGACGGAGCGGAACAGTTCCGGATTGCGCAGGGCCAGCACCAGCGCGCCGTGGCCGCCCATCGAATGGCCGAAGATGCCCGTGCGTTGCGCATCGATAGCCAGTTCCTGCTCCAGCAGCGCGCGCAATTCCAGGATGTAGCTGTACATGCGGTAGTGGCGGCTCCAGGGCGCCTCGGTGGCGTCCACGTAAAAGCCGGCGCCCGCGCCGAAATCCCAGGCATCCGTCTCGCCCGCGATGTTGGCGCCACGGGGGCTGGTGTCGGGGGCGATCAGGATCAAGCCTTCCTCGGCCGCCACGCGCTGCGCACCGCCCTTGATCATGAACGTTTCTTCCGTGCAAGTCAGGCCCGCCAGGTAAAACAGGGCGGGGCGTTTGGTGGTGACGGCGCTGCCTGGCGCCGTGTCGGGAATGAAGGCCGAGAAACGCATGGGCAAGCCGATGGCTTGCGCGTCGTGGCGATAAAAGCGTTGTACGCCGCCAAAACAGGCGTGTTCACTCAACAGTTCCAGCATGAATTCTCCTCGTTAATTGCACAGTATAGCCAGAGCGGCGCGGGGCCGGCACGGGATCACCCCAGCATGGCCGCTAATGCAGGCAAGATGTCTTGTGCCGGGGCATCGGTCTTGAATGCCAGCAAATGGTCGGCGCGCGTCTTGCCCATGTTGATGGCGGCCACGGGCTTGCCCGTCTCGGCCGCCATGCGGCACAGGCGAAAGCTCGAATACACCATGACGGACGAGCCCACCACCAGCAGGGCGCTGGCCGCGTGCATCTTGCTTTCGGCTTCGGCCGCGCAGGCGGCGGGTACGCCATCGCCGAAAAACACCACGTCGGGCTGCAGGGTGCCGCCGCAGCGGGGGCACACCGGCACGTGGAAGGTGGCCAGCTGGGACGGCTCCAGCAAGGCGTCGCCGTCGGGCGCCGGCGTGGCCGTGGCGCCCAGCATCCGGGGATTGTCGCGTTCGAGCTGATCCTGGATCAGGCGGCGCGTATGGCGGGTCCGGCAATCGAGGCAGATCACGCCATGTATGCTGCCGTGCAACTCCGTGACGGCGGCGCTGCCTGCCTGCTGATGCAGGCCATCCACGTTTTGCGTGACCAGGCCGCCGATGCACTGGCGCTGGGCCAGCCGGGCGATGGCCAGGTGACCGGGATTCGGCATGGCGCGCGCCAGGGTCGGCCAGCCCACCATGCTGCGCGCCCAGTAGCGGCGGCGCACGGCTTCCTGGCGGCGAAAATCGGGGCCTTGTACGGGGGCATTGCCGCGCCGCACGCCTTCCGTGTCGCGGTAAGCGGGTATGCCGGACGCCGTGCTGATGCCGGCGCCCGTCAGCAGCAGCACGTCGGGATGGCGCTGCAGGAACTGCGCCAGCTGCTCGAGGGCGTGGTGCGCGCTGGCGGGCTGCTGGCTGGATGAAGGAAAGTTGTGCATGATGCGCCATGCTAACCGAAAAGCGCGGCGCCGTTGCGAGGGCGAGGTTTACTCCAGTTTCATGCCGAAACGTTGCAGCCGTGGCTGCCAATGCTCCTCGATATTGGCCGAGACGAGGATGCGCTCGGCCTTGCCGATCAGCAATGCGCGGGGCACGAAGCCGAAATAGCGCGAGTCGGCGCTGTTGTCGCGGTTATCGCCCAGCATGAGGAAATGGTCGGGCGGCACCGTCACGGGAGCAAAGCTGCGCGCCGCCCCTGCGATTTGCGGCAAGACCTGGATGCGGTGCTGCTCCGTCGCGTTGCGCTCGCTGATGCGCTGCGCCGTCAGCTGGCCCACGTGGGCGATGGTTTCGGGCGCCGTGTCGAGCGCCGTGTACTGGGCCGGCTGGCCATTGATGACCAGCTGCTCATTGCGCATTTCCACCGTGTCGCCGGGCAGGGCGATGATGCGCTTGATCAATCGCGTGCCGTCTTTCGGCGAGGAAAACGTAACGATGTCGCCCCGCTGCGGTTCACCGAGGCGCTGCAGCACGATGTCGGTGAGCGGCACTTTCAGGTTGAAGGCGAGGCGGTTGACGAAGACCACGTCGCCCTCGAGCAGATTGGGGCGCATGGACGCCGACGGGATGGGATTCCAGTCCGCCACGGCCGTGCGGAACACGCCGAACAGCAGGAGAAACATCAAAAAACCTTTGTTGGCGCGCATCCATGTGCTCATGTCGGCTCTTTCGCTGGGCTGTGCCCGTGATGGTGTAGGGAGGCGCCATTGCTGCTGGCGTCCTATGCACGATGCACGGCGAGGCTGAAGCCAGTCTTAAATCCAGCGCATGCGGGGCCGATGGCGTGACCGCTGTTGCGTGCACGCATCACCGTGTCAGCCATCAGGGATGGCGGCACGGCGCTTGCGTGTCGTCGTTGCCGTTCGGCAGGCGCTTGCCATGCATTTCATCCCACAGTTCGCCCAGCGCCACCAGCAGGCCGCCGGCCACGAGGGGGATCGCCACCAGCCATGGAATGCTGTCGAGCCAGGGACCCAGCACGATGGCCGAGGCCACGGCGATGACAAGGGCGCTGCACCAGAAACGGCGCGGATGCCGGAGCGTGAACAGGTAATGAAGGTGCTTCATACATCCTCCTTGGTGAGCATGCGGAACAGCCGGGCGGCCAGGATGCTGCTGACGGCGATGACGATGCAACCGTCCAGGAAAAACAGCACCTTGCCCACCAGGTGCATGCCCTGTATCAGGTAGGCGGGCAATTCCTGCGCTTCCGCCCATTGCGTCATGCGTGCCAGCACGATGGCGGCGGCAAAGATGACGAGGGCCAAGGCCAGCACCAGCAGCACATGTTCGAACAGGCGTAGCCGCAGTTTCATGTTGGACTTGGCAAGGTAGGGAAGATTCCCGGACCTTGACGTTATCAGTCCGATATCGCCGTGCTTTGCGCTGTCACAAAGGCGCGCCCGATAGGATGAAAACGACGTTGGCGCGGGAAAATGGCTTATGTGAAGGCCTTGATGACGGCATCGAGCTTGACCTTCAGCGACTTGTCGTGCGCGTGGATGGCCGGCACGTCGCGCTGCACGCCGAGCAGCTGGTAGACGGCCGTCTGCGCCGCGCGCACCGAGTATTCCACGGTAAACACGACATCGTCGGCGATTTCCACGAACTGGCTCACGAAGGCCAGGTTGACGGAGCCGGCCGGCACGGGCAGCGGGCGGTCGCTTTTTGCGCGGGGCATGAACATGCTGGTGATGTAGGGCATGCGGCAGGGAATGCAGTTGGCCGTGGCCATCATGTCGAGGTCGAAATTCAGATGGCCGCACAGCTCGCGCAGGATTTCCTCGCCGCTGCAGTCGGACATGGGCTTGGCGACGAAGTTGCCGATGCGGTCGGGGTGCAGCGCATAGCCCCAGAACACTTGCACGCCCTCGGGCTGGCCCGCGAAATGCGGCTGGTGCGCCAGCACGATGGACATGAACCAGTTGCTGTCCTTGAAGGTGACGAGGCCGCCCGTGCCCGCGCTGTTGCCCGTGAATTGTTCCATCCTGTCGAAGAAGGCGCTGTCTTTCAGGGTGACCGTGTACGAGGCCCAGTACGATTCGGGAATGCTGCTGTTGAAGGCGGCGGGGCGACCCAGTTGCGGGCGGCCCTCGGCCAGCTTTTCCCACAGGCGCCAGCCGTGGCTGTCGTTCTTCGTGCGCTTGGCCGGCGCGCTGTGCATGCTGCCATAGCTCGATGCATCCGTCATCGAGGCATTCTGGAAAAAGACCAGGTCGCCGGCAGCGACAGGAATCACGTCGGCCATGCCGCGGCGCTGGCAGGCAATGGCGGTGGCGCTCAGGCGGCCTTCGGATTCCTGCACTTCGATATCGGTTACCGCGCAATCCATGATGACGTTCACGCCTTGCTCCTGCAGCCACGCGACCAGCGGGCGCACCAGCGAATCGTACTGGTTGTAGACGGTGCGCTTGACGCCGGCCAGCGTCTCGATGCGCGAAAATTCCATCATGAAACGGTGCAGATAGCGCTTGAACTCGACGGCGCTGTGCCAGGGCTGGAAGGCGAACGTGGTGGCCCACATGGTCCAGAACTTGGTGTCGAAAAATGCGGGCGAGAGCCAGTCCGTGATGGCGCTGCTGCCCAGAACGTCTTCATCGGCTTCCGTCAGCTTCAGCAGTTCCAGCCTGTCCTGCATGGAAAAGCCCATGCTGCTGACGTCGACCTTGAAACGGTTGCGGTCGACGAGGCGCGCGCGCGAGTGGGGAATATGCCGTTCGTTGAAGGCGATGGTTTCGTCGTAGACGCTCTGGCCCGCATGCTCGAGCGAGGGGATGCTCTTGAACAAGTCCCACGTGCATTCGTAATTGTCGGTGGTCAGCATGCGCCCGCCGCGCAAGGTGTAGCCATCCTCGGCATTGCCGCCGCCATCGAGGCTGCCGCCCGTCACGGGCGCCGCTTCGAAGATGGTGATGTTGCTGCCTTGCATGCCGCCGTCGCGTATCATGAAGGCGGCCGCGGCCAGCGAGCCGATGCCGCCGCCGACGAGGTAGGCTTTTTTATCTGTATTGTGCATATTGTTCCCTGAATGTGATATTTGCCTATTTTATAACATTAGGGCAGAAGCGGCCTCACAATAGAGCAACTGCTCGGTTTTATTCCATGCCGGCGTGCTCGTTGCGCCGTTCAAAATACAGCAAGTCCGACCAGGCGCCCTGGAAATGCATGGCTTTTTCCGAGCGCCCATACTGGTGAAAGCCGTTGCGCTGCATGACCGCGACCGAGCCCAGGTTTTGCGGCCGCGCCGTCGCTTCCAGGCGCCACAGTTCCAGTGGACCGAACGCTTCTTCCAGCAGCAGGGCCACGACGCGCGTGGCGTAGCCGCGTCCGCCGAATCGTTCGCCGATGCGGTAACCGAGCGCTGCCTTGTTGAAATACGGGCGCGTGACGGCCGTCAGGTTGACCCTGCCGATGATTTGTCCGTCCAGCCTGGCCAGATACTGGTAGGCGCGGTCCTGCTCGCGCTCGCGCTGCGCCTGCTCGATGGCGGCGGCGATGGCTTCCTGGCTATAGTAGGACGGCGCCCGGGCCGTGACCCAGGATTCAAAATAGGCGCGGTTTTCCAGTTCGAAGGCGAGCAAGGCGGAGAGGTCGGCGCTGGTCGGAGGGGACAATTGGAGGCGGTCGATGTCTGGCATGGGATCTGGTCCGAAAGAGATGCGCCATTATAATCAGCTGGCGCATTCCGCCGCACACCCGTTTCTAACCATGAAGGAGCAGCATGCTGTCCCATCTCTGCCTCGGCACCAACGACTTTCCCCGCGCCTACGCCTTCTATACGGCCTTGCTGGGAGAACTCGACCTGATCGAAAAATTTCATGATCCGGCCAAGCCCTGGGCGGGCTGGATGGCGCGGCAGGCGCCGCGTCCCCTGTTCGTGCTGACGGCGCCGCACGACGGCTTGCCGGCTACGTCCGGCAACGGCCAGATGACGGCCTTGCTGGCGTCCAGCCGCGCGCAGGTGGACCGCTGCCACCAGGCCGTGCTGGCGCTGGGGGCCGTGTGCGAGGGGCCGCCTGGCTTGCGCCCCCATTACCACGATAATTACTATGGCGCCTACTTCCGCGACCTCGACGGCAACAAGCTGTGCGTCTGCTGTCACGGCGAGGAGTAACTCAGCGTTCTGCCCACACCTCGTCTTCCGTCCAGCCCAGTTCCAGGAAATCCTGCGCCCGCTCGTCCGCTTCGCCGGCGCAATAGAATTCGTCGAGCTGCGGCGGCGCGATGCGCGTGCCGGCCAGCATGGCGTGCACTTGCCCCCGGTGGTGGATCTGGTGCTGGAACACATGCGCCAGCAGGCGTTGGCGCGTGTCGACTTGCGGCGTGTCGCGCAAGATCGTCACGGGCCGCGCCAGGTCAAGGTCGCACAGACTGCGGCAATGGGCGATCAGGCGCAGGTCCGATGCGCGCTGCGCCGCGTGCAGGGCCGCGCAATCGGTGAACGGTTCATCCTGTGCAAAAAAGACGTAGCAGTCGGCATGGGGCGCTTCGCCGCGCAGCTCGCGCTCGAGCGCGTCGAGATAAAACCAGTCGCATGTGAGGATGTGGTTCAAGGTGAACTGGATGGTGGGAAAAAAACTGACGCGCGTGGCCTGGAACTCGGCCCGGGTCAGCTGCCCGCAAGCTTTCAGCAGGCGGTGGTTGGCCCAGGCGTTGTTGTACGCCTGGCTGGTGATGTAGTGCGCAAGTGGATTGTTCATGATGGATCGCTTGTTAGGCAGGACAGGGGGCATGTCATGCTACTTTAGCATGTTGCGGCAGGTGGACAAAGCGCTCACGCCCGCCGCACCGGCGCCGCTGTCATCAAGTAAAATCGCGGGGCGGATTTCGCGATAGTGATGCACATAGGGCTGGAAGAATAAAATGGGTTGGATAGGAAAATTACTGAGCGGCGGCGGCGACAAGGCTGCGCACCTCACGGCAGCGGCGGCGCCCGAGGCGGCACGGCAGCCGGCCACCATCACCGAAATCGATGCCATTTACTACCGCTGGCTGGCGGCCGCCGGTTCGGCGCAGGCGCCGGCGGAGGCGGAACAGCAGATTCTGGACGAATTGGCGCGCCTGGTCCGTGAACCGGTCGCTGGCGCTGCGCTGATACCGCGCATTCCGGCCATCATTCCCCAGTTGATGCGTACCTTGCAAGATGAAAACATGAGCGCGGCCAAGCTGTCGGCCCAGCTGGCCCAGGACGTACTGCTGGTCGCCGAGGTCTACCGCGAAGCGAACCGGCCCCGCTACCATTCGCGCTACAACGCCAGCCCGTCGATCAACAACATGGAAGGCGCCATCATGCTGCTCGGGCAAAACGGCATGCGCATGCTGCTCGCCCGCGTCGCCTTCCGTCCCATCGTCAGCATGCAAAGCGGCGGCCTGACCATACGCACGGCGCCGCTGATCTGGCGCCAGTCCGAGAAATGTGCACTGGCGGCCAACCTGGTCGCGCCGGCCATGCAGGCCAACGCCTTCGACGCGTATCTGGCGGGACTGATGGCCAATGTCGGCCTGGTGGTGGCCTTCCGGCTGATCGACCAGATGCATGCGCCCGATGCCTTTCCGCAATCGGACGCCTTCATTGCCCAGGTGTTTGCGCAAGCGCGCATCTTGTCGGTACGGATCGCGGAATTATGGGAGTTTCCCGTGTCCGTCACCCGCGCGATCGCTCAGGTGGGGCAAGCCGATGCCGATCCGCAGGCGCAGGCGCTGGCGCTGGGCGAGCGCTTGAGCAAGCTGCGCATGCTGCTCGATACCGGCCGCTTTCCTGCCGATGATCCCTTCGTGATGACGGGACTGAGCAAGGCCGAGCTGCAGGTGTTTGACAAGCTGGCCGACGACGACGACGAGGACGACGATGAGGAGTGATGGCCGCAGGCCGCTCAACCTCGGCGGCGGCCATGCCGCTCAGCGCGCAAAATACAGCGCATGCAGATGTTCGAGGTCGACATCAACCGCCGCCTGCGACAGCGCCACCTTACCGCTTTGCATCAGGTAGACGTGATCGGCCACGCCGACGGCGCGCGCCGTGTTCTGCTCCACTAAAATGATGGTGCGCTTGCCGTCGTTCAGGCGCGCGAGGATCTCGAACAGCTCGTTGACCACCAGCGGCGCCAGGCCCAGCGACGGCTCGTCGATGATCAATAACGACGGATCCGACATCAATCCCCGCGCCATCGCCAGCATCTGCGCCTCGCCGCCGGAGAGCGAGCCGGCCAGCTGGCGGCGCCTCTCGTGCAGGCGCGGGAACATGGCGTAGGCTTCGGCCAGGCGCGCCGGCATGTGGCTGCGGTGCTCCTTCGGAAACGCGCCCATGATCAGGTTTTCTTCCACGCTCATGTCGCGGAACGTCATGCGCCCCTCGGGGATCATCGTGACCCTCGCATCGCTCATCTTCCAGGTGGGCGTGCCGTTGATGGGTGTGCCGTCGAGCGCGATGCTGCCCGCGCCCACAGGCAGCAAACCCATGATGGCGCGCAGCAGGGTCGTCTTGCCGGCCCCGTTCGGGCCGATGATGGTGGTCAGCTTGCCCTTCTGGATCGAGAGCGACACGTCCCACAGCACATTGATGGCGCCATAGCCGGCGCGCAGATTACTAATTTCAAGCATCGTTTCAAGCATCGTTTCAGGCATGAGCGGCTCCCGTATAGCTTTCGATGACGGCCGGATCGCGGAAGACGCAATCGGGCGTGCCGTCGGCGATCAGCTGGCCAAAATTGAGCACGGCCACGCGCTGGCACAGATTGCTGATGGTCTCGATGTCGTGCTCGATCATGACGATGCCCACGCCAAAGGCGGCGTGCAAGTCCTTGAGCATGCCCATGAAGCGGCGCTTGCCGTTCGTTTCCAGGCCCGCCAGCACTTCGTCTAACAGCAGCAGTTTCGGATTGGTGGCCAGCGCCTTGGCCACTTCCAGCGCTTTCAATTCCGTCAGCGCCAGTTCGCTGGCCGCGTCGCGTTGCGCCTTGTCCGCCAGGCTCGTGAAATCGAGGATTTCATCGATCTTGCGCATGTCCACCTTGCCCGTGCCGAAGCGCTGCGCCACGACGAGGTTTTCGCGCACCGTCAATTCATGCATCGGTTGCGGGATCTGGAAGGTGCGGCCCAGCCCCAGGCGGGCGCGCTGGTACATGGGCGTGGCCATGATGTCGCGTCCCTCGAAGCGGATGCTGCCGCCGGTGGGGCGCACCAGGCCGGAAATGGCGTTGAACAGGGTGGTCTTGCCGGCGCCGTTCGCGCCCACAAGGCCGATCACGTCGTGGCTGCCCACTTTTAACGTGACAGAATCGACGGCCGTCAGGCCGCCGAAGCGCACGGACACATTATCGAGTTCAAGCATGTTGTTTCTCCTTCGTTTTGAAGGTGTTTTTCAGCCATTTTTGCAGCAGCGGCAGCAAGCCGTTCGGGCTGAAGACGATCATCGCCACCAGCAGCACGCCCAGCACCAGCTGGTGGCCCGTGGGGATCAGCGACTTGAAAATGAGCTGGTCGACCAGGTAGACCACGACGGCGCCCAGCACGGGGCCGAGTATCGTGCGGTAGCCGCCGAAGATGGCCGCCACGATCGGCAAGGTCACCCACAGGCTGTTGAAGGCGTAGTCGGGCTCGAGGAAGTTGATGTAGTGGGCGTTGAAGGCGCCGAACAGGCCCGCCATGAAGGCCGACACGAGCAGCATCGCGCCTTTCAGCAAGGTGCTGTTGACGCCGACGACGCGCGTGGCGTCCTCGCTGTCGTGCATGGCGCGCAGGGCGATGCCGTAGTGGCTGGCGCGGATGTGGCTGTAGGCAAAGGCGCACGCCACCACCAGGGTCAGCACCACCAGGTAGGCGCCCGTCTTGCTGGCCAGATCAAAACCGAAGACGGTGGGTAAAGCCGGGATATTGTTGATGCCGCCGGCGCCGCCCGTCACGGCACTCCATTCCGTGGCCAGGATGCGGAAGATGTGGGCGTAGGCGAGGATGGCCAGCGCAAAATACGGCCCGCGCAGCCGCAGCACGGGCAGCATGATGACGGCGGCGATGGCCGCGCCCGCGCCGCCCAGCAGCATGGCGGCAAACACGGGCAAGCCCAGTTTCACGGTGGCCAGCGCGGAGACATACGCCCCCACGCCGAAGAACGCGGCATGGCCGAAGCTGACCATGCCGCCCAAATTGCCCAGCAGGGCCCAGGACATGGCCACGCCGCCGATGATCAGGGCCGCCACCACCATGCTCATCACATACTGGTTGGCGCCCAGGGCCAGCGGCACGGCGACATACGCGGCCAGCAGCAGGATTGCCGTGGAAATCAAAGTGGAGCGCTTCATCCGCGCCTCCGTTGTGCGCCGAACAGGCCGTTCGGCATGATGAACAGCACCAGCAGGAACAGCACCATGCCCGACAATTCCTGCAGCGCGGAGCTGGCCAGGGTGACGGTCAAGGCTTCGGCCACGCCCAGCAGCACGGCGGCCAGCAGCACGCCCGGTATCGAGCCGATGCCGGCCAGTACCGTGATGATGAAGGCTTTCACCGTCAGCGCGCCGCCGTAGGCGGGCTGGATCACGCCATAGCTGAACAAGGCGACGCCGGCGAAGGCGGCCAGGATGCCGGCGACCAGAAACGACACCAGTTCCGTGCGGCCCGGATCGATGCCCATCAGCTTGGCCGCGTCGCGGTTGCTGGACACGGCGCGCACGGCGCGGCCATACCAGCTGGTCGACAGCCAGCGCCACAGGGCCGCCATCAGCACCAGGCTGACGCCGAAGAAAATCACTTCACTGCGCATGCTGAAAAACGGGCCGATCTCGAAGCCTTCCTGCAGCCAGCTTGACGAGGTCGAGCGGATGTCGGCCTTCCATACCAGCAAAATGAAATTGGTGAGGATCACGCCGATGCCGTAGGTGAGGATCAGCGAATTGATTTCGCGGTCTTTCTTGATGCGGCTGACGATCAGGTAGACGCCCACGGACGTCAGGCTGACGATCACCAGCGCGATGGGAATGGCGAACATCGGCCCCAGGCCCAGGCCCGATTCCACGCTGTAGGCGATGTAGGCGGCCAGCAGCACCAGTTCGCCGTGCGCCAGGTTGATCACTTTCATGGTGCCGAAGACCAGCGCCAGTCCCAGTGCGATCAGGGCGTAGGAGCCGCCCTGCAGCAAGCCCGAATACAGGGCTTGCAAGATTAATTCTGTCATATCGTCATCCCGTCAGGCGGCCCAGGCGCATCGCGAAGAGGCACCAGGACCGCCGTTCATCGGTGCACGCCCGGCGGGCGCGCGCGTGTGCAGCGGGAGGCTGCTTACCAGGGCAGGGCAGGATAGTTCAGCTTGCCCGTCGCGTGTTCCTTCGGCCAGACGATCACCACTTTCTTGTCCTGGTGCTGCGCCATGCGGTGCACGAAGTTCTGGTTGTCGCCGTTGGCGGCGAACTGCACGCGGCCGATCAGGGTTTCGCGGTCCGTCTTGCGCATCTCGTCGGCCACGCCGCCTTTCTTGAGCGTGCCCTTGTCGGCCGCGCGCGCGATCGCTTCGAACAGCAGCATCGACTGCACATAGCCGAACTGGCCCAGGTAGTCCGGCTCCTTCTTGTACAGCTGCTTGTAGGCGTCGCTGAAGGCCTTGCCGTCGGCCGTCTTGAATTCCGTCGGGAAGGGCAGAAGGGCCGTGCCGAAGACGTTCGGCATCAGGTCGGGGAAGTCGGCCGCCATCTTCGGCGTGGCCAGCGACCACACGCCCACCATGGCCTTGATCTTCGGTTTCAGCACGCGGGCGGCGCGGATGATGCCCACGTAGTCGTTTTCGTAGCCGACCATGGCCACCACTTCCGATTTGTCCTGCAGCTTGATCTTGTTGATGATGGGCTTGAAGTCGGTAATGGCCGGGTCGAACGAGTGCGTCGTCACCTTCACGCCCTTGGCCGCCAGGGCCTTTTCCACGTCCTTGGCCAGGCCCGTGGTGGCATCCTTGGTCGAATACACGATGGAGACGGACTTGGCGCCCACATCCTGCAGCAGTCCCAGCATGGCTTTTTCGTAGCCGGCCGTGTTATTGATGCGGAAAAAATTCTTGCGTCCGCTGGCCACCAGGCTGTCGTCCACGCCGCCCGAGGTGATGTAGACCAGGCCCAGTTTATTGGCCGTGTCCGAGGCGGGCGAGATATTGTTCGAGCCATAGCCGCCCGTGATGGCCACCACGCCCTGGCTGGCCAGCTTTTCCACGGCGGCGATGGCCTTGGCGGGCGCCGATTCGTCGTCGACGGTGATGATCTTGATGGTGTGCTTGCCGTTGGTCTTGTTGAATACCTCGGCCGCGACCATGATCCCTTCCTGCATGCCGGCGCCGACCCGCGCCAGGTTGCCCGTCAGCGGGATTTCCGCGCCGACCAGGAATTCGTCGGCGCTGGCCTGTGCAATCCAGGCGCTGGCAACCAGCGCTGCCATGGCGATGCGTGTGTAGGTGCGTTTCATCGTGTCTCCTCCGGTGATGTGGCTTGGTTTTATTGTCGGGTCTGCTACTACATGGTCAACTTATCGTGCATTCTGCGCCATTTGCCGCAGCTGCCCCTTTAAAATCTTGCCTGTGGCCGCTGCCGGCAGCGCTTCCATGACGATGATGGCGGACGGGCACTTGTACGGCGACAGGGTCTGCGCCAGCCAGGCCTGCAATTCTGCCACGCTGGCGGGCTGGCGCGGGTCCAGCTCCACGTAGGCGATGACGTCCTCGTTGCCATCGGCCAGGGTGCGCCCGACCACGGCCGACTGCACCACGGAAGCGTGGGCGTTCAGGGCCGTTTCCACTTCCAGCGGATACACATTGAAGCCGGAGCGGATGATCAATTCCTTGGTGCGGCCCACGATGAACAGGGCGCCGTCCGTGTCCTGGCGCGCCATGTCGCCCGTATTGAGCCAGCCGCCGTCGCGCATGGTGGCCGCCGTCATGGCCGGTTCGCGGTAATAGCCGGCCATGATGTTCGGCCCGCGTATCCACAGTTCCCCCGGCTGGCCCGGCGTCACGTCCCGGCCGGTCACGTCGACCACGCGCACTTCCACGCCGGGAATCGGCGTGCCCACGGAATCGTCGCGGCGCGGCGTTTCCAGGCGCGTCTGGCTGATGGTGGGGGCGCTTTCCGTCATGCCGTAGCCATTGTGCAGCGCGGTACCCAGCAGCTTTTCCACCTCGTGCTTGAGCGAGGGCGCCAGCGGCGAGCCGCCCGCATACGCAAAGCGCAGCCGCGTGGGCAGCGGCGTATCGGCGCCGCCCAGGGTTTGCAGCAGCTTGGCGTACATAGCGGGCACGCCCTGCACGATGGTCAGACCGTCGTCCTTCAGTGCCGAGAGCAGGCCGTCGACGGAAAAGCGCGGCACCAGGTACAGTGCGGCGCCCGCATACAGGGTGCCCAGGGCCACCGAGGCCAGGCCGTACACGTGCGAAATCGGCAGCACGCCATAGGCGCGGTCGGTGCTGGTCAGGCCGCGCAGGGTGCTGGAGACGGCGGCGATGAACAGCAGGTTGCGGTGCGTGAGCATCACGCCCTTCGACTGCCCGGTGGTGCCCGTCGTGTAGATCAGCGCGGCAACCTGTTCGTTGCCGGGCACCGTGTCTTCCGCGATGGCCGCCTCGTTCAAGTCGCCCGCCAGCAGCTCGCCCATGCCGTCGACCGTGGCGCTGGCCGCGCCCAGACGTGCCGCATGCGCGGCCGCTTCCGGCGAGGCGCCGGCCAGGAACAGCATCCTCCGCGCCGAACTGTGCGCGGCGATGGTGTCGATCTCGCGCGCCGACAGACGCGCATTGACGTTGACGATCCAGGCGTCGATGCTGGCGGCAGCAAAAATCAGCGCCACCTGCAGCGCGCAGTTCTCGCCCACCACCATCAGGCGGTCGCCGGCGCGCACGTCCAGCTGGCGCAGCAGCTGCGCGGCGCTGTCCACACCGTGCTGCAGCTGGGCGTAGGTCCAGCTGCGCCCACCTTCATGCAGCGCGGGCGCGTCGGGCGCGCGCGTCGCCCAATAGATGGAGATGGCCGACAGGCGCGCCGGCAAGTGGGCCAGCAGGGCGGGAATGTCCATCGCGGCCTCCTTCACTTTTGTGCTGCCTTGATCATGTTGCGGGCGATGACGATCTGCTGGATCTGCGTCGTGCCTTCGTAGATGCGGAACAGGCGCACGTCGCGGTAGAAGCGCTCGGCCGCGTATTCGCTGATGTAGCCGGCGCCGCCGTGGATCTGCACGGAGCGGTCAGCGACTCTGCCGCACATTTCGGAAGCGAACAGCTTGCAGCACGACGCTTCTGTCGAGATGTCTTCCTTGTTGTCGCGCCGCCGCGCGGCGTCGAGCACCATGCTGCGCGCCGCATAGATTTCCGCCTTGCTGTCGGCCAGCATGGCCTGGATCAGCTGGAATTCCGCGATGGGCTGGCCGAACTGCTGGCGTTCCATCGCGTAGGCGAGGGCGTCGGCCAGCATGCGTTCGGCCGCGCCCACGCAGACGGCGGCGATGTGCAGCCGGCCCTTGTCGAGCACCTTCATGGCTGTCTTGAAACCCACGCCTTCCTTGCCGCCGATGACGTTCGCGGCCGGCACGCGGCAATTTTCAAAGATGACGTCGCAGGTATGCGCGCCTTGCTGGCCCATTTTCTTATCTATTTTGCCCAGCGAGAGGCCCGGCGTATCCTTTTCCACGATGAAGGCGGAAATGGCCGAGGCGCCCCGCTTGACGGGGTCCGTGCGGGCCATGACGGTAAAGATGCTCGCTTCGGGCGCGTTGGTGATGTAGCGCTTGCTGCCGTTGAGGATATAGAAGTCGCCGTCGCGCACGGCCGAGGTGCGCAGCGAGGCCGCATCGGAGCCCGATCCCGCTTCCGTCAGCGCGAAGGAGCCGATGATCTCGCCGGCCGCCAGCTTGGGCAGATAGTATTGTTTTTGCGCTTCCGTGCCGTCAATCACGATGCCTTGCGAACCGATGCCGTTGTTCGTGCCGATCAGCGAGCGGAAGGCGGGCGAGGTGCGGGCGATTTCAAACGCGACGCGCACTTCCTCTTCCATGCTCAGTTCCAGGCCGCCGTAGGCTTCCGGAATGGACAGGCCGAACAGGCCCAGTTCGCGCATCTGCGCCACGATGGCGGGCGGGATCGTGTCCGTTTCAGCCACCAGCGCCTCGTTCGGCACCAGCACTTCGCGGACGAAACGGGCGATGCTGTCGAGCAGAATGTTCAGGGTTTCTTCGTCGCGTATCATCGGGTTCCTCGGCGCTATGATTTGATCTGTTGTTGAGAGGGGGCGCGCAGTCTAACCGCGGCCCAGGTTTTTTTCCACTGTCTTGACCAGGGCCACCAGACGCGGACCCAGGTCCGATTCGAGTTTTTCGCGCGACAGCAAAAAGGCGGGGCCGCCGCAATTGAAGGCCATCACCTGTTCGCCATCGGCGCCCAGCATGGGCACGCCCACGGCATGCACGTCGTTCTGCCATTCGCCGGCCGAGATGCAAAAGCCCCGGTCCTGGTAATCCTTGAAGCCTTGCTCGATGCCGGCCTTGATGCGCGGCCAGCGTTCCGTTTCGTGCACGCGCGCATGGTCCATCAGATAGTCGCGCTCGGCCTGCGGCAGGATGCACAGCAGGGCCTTGCCCATGGCCGTCGTCATCAGGGGAATGCGCGAGCCGACGTCGAGGCGCAGCGTGACGTTGGCGCTGCTGCGGCAGGTTTCCACGTACACCATGCTGAGGCGGTCGCGCGTGCCCAGCGACACGGACGCCTGCGCATGTTCGGCCAGTTCCTCCATCAGCGGGCGCGCCATCTTGCGCACGTCCAGGTTCGACAGCATGCGGTAGCCGAGGGCCAGCACGCCGGCGCCCAGCTGGTACTTGCCCAGGTTGTCCGAGTAATTGAGGTAGCCGAGTTTGGTGAGGGTGTAGGTGAGGCGCGAAATGGTGGGCTTGGGGATGCCCGTGCGCTTGGCCATGTCCGCATTCGACAGGAACACTTCGCCGGGGCGAAAGCACCGCAGCACTTCGAGGCCGCGCGCCAGCGCGTTGACGAACTGGCGGTCCTTGCCTTCCTCGTCATCGCTGAAGACGATGATTTCCGGATCTGCTGCGGCCTGAATATTTGTCATATTTGCATTCATTTGCTGGCTCCCTGGAAATCAGTTTGCCTAGCCGGCTCCCGCATGTCAACCGTTTTGTGAAACATTCGTTCGCACAGCGAAATGGTGCGGTGCATGAAAAATCGCCGGGAAATTGACTTGCGCGCCCGTTTTGCCTCTCCCCGCTTGAGCATCGCTATATACGTCTGTATATTGCGCTGTTGGATGACGGCCGCCGCACGAGTGGCCGCTTTTTTGCATATCGCTATATAAAACGATATATAACGGAAGAGAACAAGATGACGATGGTGAAACAGGTAATGGCAGGCGCCGTGATGCTGGCGCTGGCGCTGGCGCTGGCGCAGACGGTGCAGGCGCAGCAGACAGCAGGCAAAGATGAGGCTGCGCCGTTCGTGCTGGGCACGGTGACGGTGATCGGCCCGCGCGAGCAGGCCGGCCAGGTGGAACAGCAAGTGGGCACGCAAGTGAGCCGTGCCGGGATGCGCCGCTTTAACCGCGACAACGTGGGCGACGCCCTCAATTTGCTGTCCGGCGTGTCGCTGTCGACCAATGCGCGCAACGAGAAAACCGTCGCCATCCGCGGCTTCGATGCGCGCCAGGTGCCGCTGTACATCGACGGCATTCCCGTCTACGTGCCGTATGACGGCTACGTCGATTTCAACCGCTTCACGACCAGCGACCTGGCCGCGATCCAGGTGGCCAAGGGCTTCAGTTCCGTGGCCTACGGCGCCAATACCCTGGGCGGCGCCATCAACCTGGTGTCGCGCAAACCGACGGCTTTGATGGAAGGCGATGCGTCAGTGGGATTCGGTTCGGGCAGCGAGCGCCAGGTGTCGGCCAACGTGGGCACGAACCAGGGCCTGTGGTATCTGCAGGCGGGCGTGTCCTACATCGACAGCGACGGCTTTCCCCTGTCGTCCGATTTCCGCCCCACGGCCACGGAAGACGGCGGCATGCGCAATAACGCCTATCGCAAGGACCATAAGGTGTCGTTCAAGGTGGGTCTGACGCCCGATGGCGCGCACGCGGGCGATGAATATGCGCTCAGCTACTACAAGCAGCATGGCGAAAAGGGCCAGCCGCCATCGACGAACCCCGTCGGCGCGCGCTACTGGCAGTGGCCGTACTGGAACAAGGAAAGCGTGTATCTCGTCTCGCAGACGCGTCTGGGCCAGCAGGAACGCCTGAAACTGCGCCTGTACCACGACAGCTACGACAATGAAATCACCTCCTATACAAACGGCAGCTACGCGACCCTGAAGACCAGCGGCCAGGGCAGTGTCAGCGGCGGGCGCAGCATCTATAACGACCGCACGAACGGCGGCGCGGTGGAACTCGAATCGTTCCGCCTGGCCGCGCACAGCCTGCGTTTTGTGGCCAGCTACAAGGCCGACGAGCACCAGGAACTGGGCGCCAGGGGCGTGCGCACCACCTGGTACAAGGATGCCCTGTGGACTCTGGGCGCGGAAGACAGCATCGCCCTCAATGCGGCGACGGAACTGTCGCTGGGCGTGTCGCGCAATGCACTGCGCCCGGACACCGTCTACAGCGCCGGCAATGCGTATACCTTGCCCGAGAATCAATCGGCCACCGACCTGCAGGCGGGCCTGTTCCACAAGACCGGTCTTGCATCGCGCGTGTACGCCACCGTGGCGCGCAAGTCGCGCCTGCCGACCCTGAAGGACCGCTACTCGCAGCGCCTGGGCACATATATTGAAAACCCGGCCTTGCGCGCGGAAGAGGCAATGAATTATGAGCTGGGCTACCAGGCAACCGTGCGCGGGCTGGCGCTCGATGCCGCCCTGTTCTACAGCGACGTGAAGGACAAGATCCAGAGCGTGGCGAATGTGGCGGGCGTGCGTGCGCAGATGCGCAACGCGGGCAGGGAGCACATCAGCGGCGTGGAACTGGGCGTGCGCGGCCGCGCCGGCGCATGGCTCGATTTCGGCGGCAACTACACGTACACGGACATGAAGAACGTCAGCGACCGTGCCATCCGCCTGACGGACGTGCCGCGCCACAAGCTGACGGCGCACGCCGTGCTGCACGCGGCGCGCCAGGTCGACGTGGTGGCCATCGCGGAAGCGAACAGCGGCCGCTGGGTCTCGAACACTTTGGCCCTGGGCGGCTTTGCCAGCGTGAACCTGAAGGCCGTGTACCGCCCCTTGCCGGCCTTGACCCTGGATGCGGGCGTGAACAACCTGGCTGACCGCAACTATGCGCTGGCCGACGGTTTTCCCAGCGCGGGCCGCACCTGGCTGGCCAATGCGCAATACCAGTTCTGAGTTTTTACTGTCATGAAAGGACACAGCATGTTGAAGAAAATATTCCTTGGTTTGGCTTCGGCCGCACTGCTGGCGGCGGCCCCCGCATGGGCCGACCCGGCGCCGGCGCGCGAGAACATGAGCCGCGCGCTCGCCGTCACGGGCAAGGTGGCAACGCCGTTGACCCTGACGGTAGCCGACCTGCGCCGGCTGCCGCAAGCCAATGGCGGAGACATCGCCGTCACGCGCCACAACGGCGACAAGGCCGAAACCATCACCAGTTACAAGGGCGTGCGCCTGCGCGACATCCTCGACAAGGCGGCGCTCGATGCGCCCGGCCACAACGACGTCAAGAAGCTCGCGATCATCGCCACTGCCACCGATGGCTATGCGGTGGTGTTTTCCTGGGGCGAGCTGTATAACTCGCCGGCCGGCGAGGGCGTGATCGTCTACTACGAAAAGAACGGCAAGGCGCTTGACGACAGCGATGGCGAGATCGCCCTCATCTCGGCGAAGGATATCCGCACGGGCCCGCGCCATGTGAAGTGGCTGAACGCCATCGAGGTGCGCAAATTGGTGGAATAGAGGCATGCTGGGGTCTGACCCGCCGGGTCAGACCCCAGCATTTTTCTAGTGGACTATTTACGCAAACATGGCACTTTTCATTGCTTGGCCCGCCACGTCGAACAATCCCCGCGCCTTTGGTGCCAAGCCCGGCATGTGTATCGATGCATGGATCATGCCGTCGAGCTGCACGCATTGCGCCGCCACGCCGTCGTCGCGCAAATACCGCGCATAGGCTTCGCCCTCGTCATGCAGCGGGTCGTACTCGCATACCAGCACCGTCGCCGGCGGCAAGTCCTTGAGCGACGTTGCCCGCAGGGGCGCCGCGTAGGCGTTTGCGCCGTCGGCCGGCTCGTTCAGGTAGGCGGACCAGCAAAAGCGCATCGCTTCCTGCGTCAGCGAGTGGCCCTCCGCATAGCGCTGGTAGGACGGCGTGTCGAAGGCAAAATCGAGCGCCGGGTACAGCAGCAGCTGATGCGCCAGCGCGGGACCGGCCTGGTCGCGCGCCATCAGGGCGGCGGCCGCCGCCAGGTTGCCGCCCGCGCTGTCGCCGCCCACGGCCAGCCGTTTCGCATCGATGCCCAGCATCTCCGCCTGGTCGGCGACCCAGCACAGGGCCCGGTAAAAATCGTTCAGCGGCACGGGAAACTTGTGCTCGGGCGCCAGCCGGTAGTCGACGGAAACGATCACGCAGCCGGTGGCGTTGGCCAGCGCGCGGCAGGGATTGTCGTACAGGTCCAGCGAGCACAGACACCATCCTCCGCCATGCGCAAAGACGATGGCCGGCAGGGGCTTGCTTGTGTCCGCGCCGGCGGGCACGTAGGCGCGCACGGTCAGCGCATGCTCGCCCGGCAGCACGTAATCGGTGATGGATGCGACGTCTTCCAGGGGGCCATGCAGCTGGCGCAACCCCGTTTCCGTGGCCGCGCGCAGGTCCGCCAGCGAGGCGGGCGGCGGCGCATCTTTTATCTCTTCCAGCCAGGCGGCAATCAGCGGATCGAGGCTCATGCTGATTTTTCTCCGGCCAGGAAGGGCAGCAGGTGGGCGATGAACGCTTCCGGCTGTTCTTCCATGATGAAGTGGCCGCATTCGGCAACGATGGCGCCTTTCAAATTGTCCGCCTTGCCCTGCATGGTCAGCAGCGGCGCGTCGTTGGTCGCATGGTCGGCGCCGATGGCCAGCACCGGCATGGTCAGGCTGCGTTTTGCCCGTTCCAGATTTTGACGGATGGTTTCGGGTATGGCGCGGTAGTAGGCAAAACCGGCGCGCAGGGCGCCCGGCGTGGCATAGGCATCCGCATACACGTCGACGGCGACCTTGTCGCGGCGGTAGGACCAGCGGTCCAGGATGAAGCGGATGTATTCGCGTTCCTTGCCCGCCGTGAGCATCTCCGGCAAATCGAGCACCTGGTTGAACATGAAGTGCCACAGGAAGATGTTGTCGGACGGGGCGACGAAAATCGGCGGCGCGGGCGCCAGACCGGGAATCACGGCTTCCGTCAGCGCCAGTTTCGTCACGGCCTGCGGGAAATCGCTGGCCAGCGCATAGCCGACCCACATGCCGATGTCGTGACCGACCACGTCGTATTGCGCGTGGCCCAGGGCCAGCATGGCGCGGTGCAGGGTGGCGGCAACGGCGCCCGTGTCATAGCCGCCGGCCGGACGTTCCGAATGGCCGCTGCCCGGTGGATCGATGGCGATGGCCTGGTAGCCGCTGGCGGCCAGCGCCGCCATCACGTGGCGCCAGGCATACCAGGTTTGCGGCCAGCCGGGGATCAGCAGCACGGGTTTGCCGGTGCCGGGACCGGCGATGACGCAATGCAGGCGCTGGCCGTCGATGCGGACGTAGTCGTGAATGTAGTCGTTCATATGTTTCCTTGATTAGTGATGCTCGATGCCGAGCAGGGTATTGATCTGTTGTGCGCTGACGGGTGCGCCGGCGAAGTCGTCGAAGATCTTGTCTGTGACGGGAATGATGTGGGCATTGATGAAGGCCACGCCTTCGCGCGCGCCCACTTCCTGGTCCTTCAGACAGCATTCCCATTCCAGCGTCGCCCAGCCCGCGTAATCGTTCTGCGCCATCTTCGAGAAGATCGCCTTGAAGTCGACCTGGCCGTCGCCCAGCGAGCGGAAGCGCCCGGCGCGGTTTTCCCACGACTGGTAGCCGCCGTAAATGCCTTGCCGCCCCGTCGGATTGAATTCCGCATCCTTCACATGGAACATGCGGATATGGTCCTTGTAGATATCGATGAATTCCAGGTAGTTCAGCTGCTGCAGCACGAAGTGACTGGGGTCGAACAGCATCTTGCAGCGCGGGTGGCGGCCTACGCGCTCGTAAAACATCTCGAAGCTGATGCCGTCATGCAGGTCTTCGCTCGGGTGGATTTCGTAGCACAGGTTGACGCCCTGTTCCTCGCACACGTCGAGGATGGGCAGCCAGCGGCGTGCCAGTTCGTCGAAGGCCGCCTCGATCAGGCCGGGCGGGCGCTGCGGGAAAGGGAACAGGTAGGGCCAGGCGAACGAGCCGGAAAACGTGCCCATGTCGGTCAGGCCCAGGCGTTTCGACGCCATGGCCGCCAGTTTCACTTGCTCGATGGCCCACTCGGTGCGCGCCGCCGGCTGGCCGTGCAGGTGTGCCGGGGCGAAGCTGTCGCACAGCGCGTCATAGGCCGGGTGCACGGCCACCAGCTGGCCGAGGATGTGCGTCGTCAGTTCGCTGATGACGAGGCCATGGCTGGCCAGCATGGCAACGAGGTCGTCGCAGTATTGCTGGCTGTGCGCTGCTTGCGCCACGTCGAACAGGCGCGCATCCCAGGCGGGAATCTGCAGGGCCTTGAAGCCCATGCCGGCCGCCCACTCGGCGATGGCAGGCAGGGTGTTGAAGGGCGCCGTGTCGGCGGCGAATTGTGCCAGGTGCAGGCTTGGTCCTTGGATGGTTTTCATATCGGCTCCTATTGTTTGTCGATCGACAAAGAATAGGCGAAATTGTTGGCGCGGTCAAGCCCGTGATGCAAAATAAATGGCGAACGCGGCGCGGGCGCCAGGCGTTATACTGGCCGCCACTTCGCAAGCAGAGGATCAAGATGGCAGGAAGACCGAGGGAATTCGACCGCGCGCTGGCGCTGGCAAAAGCGCGCGACGCGTTCTGGACGCGCGGCTACGAGGGGGTGTCGATGGCCGACCTGGTGGCGGCGCTGGGCATCGCTTCGGCGCGCATCTATGCGGCGTTCGGCTCGAAGGAGCAGCTGTTCCGCGAAGCCGTGGAGCTGTATGAAACGGGAGAGGGCGCGTTTGCCGTGCACGCGCTGGCGGCCAGCCTGAACGTGCGCGATGCGGTGGCGCGCATGCTGGAAGAAGCCGTGCTGCTGTATACGCGCAGCGGCCAGCCGCAAGGCTGCATGGTGGTCACGGCCGCCACCAACACGAGCGCGGAAAACGCGGGCATCGCCGACTGGCTGGCGCAGCACCGCCGCGCGCGCACGCAAGCCGTCATCGAGCGCCTGCGCGCGGCGCAGCTGGCGGGGGAATTAAAGGCGGAGGCGGACGTGCAGGCGCTGGGCGACTACTATGCGGCCTTGCTGCATGGCTTGTCGGTGCAGGCGCGCGACGGCATTCCGGCCGAACGGCTGCTGGCGCTGATTGCGCCGGCGATGGCGCCATTGGCGCTGGAAATGCAAAAGCAAGCTTTCTAAGCGCTAGTGACTGTGCTTAAGTCTTGACGTCGATCAGGCTGCCCAGGGCCTGGTCGGCCGCCTTGACGACGTTCGCCGACAGGTTGAAACCGGCCTTGTAGACGAGGTTATCGGTCAGTTCGGAAGCGAGGCCCACGCCGTTCGGCCGGCTTTCGGACGCCTTGGCCGCATTGGCATTGGCGCCGCTGACGCTTTCGCTGGCGGCCAGCTTGCGCCCCTCGACGGAGAGGGTGACGCCCGTGCCGGCCGGGCTGGCTTCCTGGAATTCGGCTTGCTGCGGCTGGAAGCCCGGCGTATTCGCATTGGCGATATTGTTGGCGGCCACATCCAGCGCGCGCTGGTTGGCGGTCAGCCCCGAGGTACCGGTGGTGAGGGCGGATATGGACATGGCGACTCCTTCAGAATACGCCCAGTTTACTCCCGTCAGCGGAAAAAGTGTGGTGGCGCAAGGCAACAATTTTTCCCGCAGTTGCTTGCCGCAAAAAATATGTGCGTCACGTAATTTTTTTATATTGTTCTGTGGCATTTCACTGCCTAGACTGGCAGGGAAGTCATCCACGGAGTCCGTCATTTTCCATCTGTTACGCCCCATTTTTCTGGGTTTGCTGCTCAGCCTGCCTTGCCTGCCCCTGAAAGCCCAGCTTGTTCCCTCCCAGCTACCGCTCGATGCGCGCCTGAACGAGCAAGTCATCATGGTGCCGGCCGGCGACGGCTTGCGCGAGACGCTGGAGACGACGGTGTTCCGTCCCCCCGGCTCCGGCCCGTTTCCCTTGCTGCTGATGAACCACGGCAAGCAGGCCGGCCCGGCCCGGCTGCAGCAGCGCGAGCGCTTCATCTATATGGCGACCGAGTTCGTGCGCCGCGGCTATGCCGTGATGCTGCCGATGCGCGCCGGCTTTGCGCGCTCCACGGGCGCCTACCGCGATTTCGGCTGCGACATGCTGGGCAACGCCCAGGGCCAGGCGCGCGACATGCTCGCCGCACTCGCGTATGCGCGCCGCCAGAGCTGGGTCGACCCGCAGCGCATCGTCGTCGCGGGGCAGTCGTACGGCGGCATGGCGGCGCTGGCGCTGGCCACACGGATGGTGCCCGGCGTGCGCGGCGTGCTCAATTTTGCGGGCGGCTTGCGCGTCGACATGCCCGGCTGCGACTGGCAAGGGGCGCTGACCAAGACCTTCGCCACCCTGGGCGCCTACAACCACATTCCCAGCCTGTGGCTGTATGGCGCGAATGACGCGTACTTTTCGCCGGCGCTGGCGCAGCGGCTGTTCAATTCCTTTACCGGTTCAGGCGGCCGGGCGCAGCTGCTGGCCTATGGCCCGTTCAAGCGCGACGCCCACCTGACCCTGGGCAGCCGCGACGGGGTGGCCGTGTGGCTGCCCGCCACCGAGCGCTTCTTGCAGAAAATCGGCATGCCGGTGCGCCAGGTCTACCGCGTGGCCGATGCGCCGTCGCCGCCCGCCACGCATTTCGCGCCGCAGGACGATATCGCCGCCGTGCCCTACCTGGAAGAGCAGGGCCGCGCCGCCTACCGCGTCTTCCTGGAAAAAACCGCGCCACGCGCCTTTGCCTTGTCGGCCAGCGGCGCCTGGGGCTGGGCCGAGGAGGGCGAAAGCCCCGATGTGCGCGCGCTCGCTTCGTGCCAGCGCCGCAGCAGCCTGCCATGCCAGCTGTATTCGGTCGATGAAAGCGTTGTTTGGCCCGTCGCTGGCGCCAGCGCGAGCGCCGCCGGCGGCGCGCAATAGGCCGCCGCGCACGATAGTTGTCGCCGAAACGGGGGATGGGCGAATATACTAGTCGAAAAGGGAGGCGTTGCGCTTCCCGTCCGCCCTTATCATCAGCGAGAATTCACCCTTATGGCGTCATCCCCAGAAAACCTCAGCATGGCCGTGTTTTGCGACTTCGAGAACGTCGCGCTCGGCGTGCGAGATGCAAATTACGAAAAATTCGATATCAAGCCCATCCTCGAACGCTTGCTGCTCAAGGGCAGCATCGTTGTCAAGAAGGCATATTGCGACTGGGACCGTTATAAAAGTTTCAAGGGCACCATGCATGAGGCGAACTTCGAACTGATCGAAATTCCCCACGTGCGCCAGTCCGGCAAGAATTCGGCCGACATCCGCCTCGTCGTCGATGCACTGGACCTGTGCTACACCAAGGCCCACGTGAACACCTTCGTCATCATCAGCGGCGATTCCGATTTTTCGCCGCTGGTGTCGAAACTGCGCGAAAACGCCAAGCAGGTGATCGGCGTGGGCGTCAAGCAGTCGACGTCGGACCTGCTGGTGGCCAACTGCGACGAATTCATTTTCTACGATGACCTGGTGCGCGAGAGCCGCCGCACGGCCGCCAAGCGCGACGCGCGCGAAACTCCGGCGGCCAAGCGCTCGCCCGACGAGGAAGTGCGCCGCAAGGAAAAATACGAGTCGCGCAAGACGGAAGCGATCGAAATGGCCGTCGCCACCTTCGACGCGCTGGTCTCGGAGCGCGGCGACAGCGGCAAGATCTGGGCCTCGATGCTGAAGGAAGCGATCAAGCGCCGCAAGCCGGACTTCAGCGAATCGTATTACGGTTTCCGCACCTTCGGCAACCTGCTGGAAGAAGCGCAGACGCGCGGCTTGCTGGAATTCGGCCGCGACGAGAAATCGGGCGCCTATGTCTACCGCAGCAGCGGCCTGGTGCCTGTCGCTGCGCCCGTGAACGGGGAAGTCGCCAGTGACGTCATCGCCAGCGGCGAAGCCGGCGCGACGGCGGAAGAGGGCAATCACCGCGATGGCGGCAGCCGCCGCGATTCGCGCCGCAATGGCCGTGGCGGCCGCAAGCAGAACGAGCAGCGCCGCGGCGAGTCCGCGCCACAGGCTTTTGTGCCGGTGGCCGACGTGGAAACGGCCGTCGAGCAGTATGCGCCCGCGCCGCAGCCGGAGATCGTGCATGAAGTGGCCGAAGCCGCAGTCGAGGTCGTAGCGGAAGAGGGCAACGCCAAGCGCGGTTCGCGCCGCAATGGCCGTGGCGGCCGCAAGAACGGCGATGGCGGCCGTGAAGCGCGCGTCGAGGTGGTCGAGGTGGTGGTGGCGGAAGCCATGCCTGCGCCCGTGCCTGAACCGGTAGCCGAAGCGATCGTGGAAGCGGCCGCCGAAGCGAAGCCGAAGGCCAAGCCGCGCACGCCGGCGCGCAAGACGGCAGCGGCGAAGAAGCCGGCCAAAAAGGCGGCTGAAGCCGTGGCGGAAGCGGCGCCGGTGATTGAGCTGGCGCCGGTGGACGTGGCTGTCGTGGCGGAAGACAAGCCGGCCAAGGCGCCGCGCAAGACCCCGGCGCGCCGTCCCGCGCGCAAGAAGGCGGAAGCGGCTTGATTGACCGCTCGCAGCGGAAGGCTGGGGTCAGACGGGGACGCCGAGTCCCGACGGGTCTGACCCCGGGTGTCTGTTGCGTCTTAGCAAAGCGGTGTTAAGCATGTACCACGGTGAACGGTTCAACAGCATTTCCCATACGGTGGGCGCCGCGCTGGCGGCCATCGGCGGCGTCATCCTGATCGTCGCGGCGGCCCGCACGGGCGACCCCTGGAAAATCGTCAGCTGCAGCGTGTATGCGGCCATGCTGCTGACCCTGTACCTCACTTCCACCCTGTACCACAGCGTGCGCGGCAAGGCCAAGGCCGTGCTGCAGCGGCTCGACCATTGCGCCATCTACCTGCTCATCGCGGGCACCTACACGCCCTTCATGCTGGTGACCCTGCGCGGTCCCTGGGGCTGGTCGCTGTTCGGTGTCGTCTGGGGCTTGGCGCTGTTTGGCATCGTGCAGGAATATGTGTATGCGAAAGGCGCGCGCATCCTGTCGCTGGTGATTTACGTGGCCATGGGCTGGCTGATCGTCATCGGCATCAAGCCGCTGCTGGCGGCGCTCGAGTGGAACGGTTTCCTGTGGCTGGTGGCGGGCGGGCTGTGCTACACGGGCGGTATCGCTTTCTATGCCACCGATCACAAGCTGCGCCATGGCCACGGCATCTGGCACCTGTTCGTGCTGGCTGGCAGCAGTTGCCACTTTATCGCCATTTTGTTCTACGTTGCCTGACGTAGCGCGCAGCCGGGCCACCCTCGCTGACTATTGCCTGCAATCCATTATAATGCCCTGATCTGTGAAACAAGGGCAAGAATGGACATCAACTCGGACGACCTGAAAATCTTCGTCACCGTCATCGACAGCGGCACCCTGAGCGCGGCCGCCGTGCACCTGGGACAAACCACCTCCGGCGTCAGCCGCGCGCTGTCGCGGCTCGAAGACAAGCTGGCCACCTCGCTGCTGACGCGCACCACGCGGCGCATGGAGCTGACGGAAGAGGGACAGCTGTTCCTCGACAAGGCGCGCGCCATCCTCGCCTCGATGGAAGACGTGGAAGAGTCGATCCGCATCCGCCGCCAGAAGCCGGCCGGCCGGCTGTCCGTCGATGCCGCCTCGCCCTTCATGCTCCACTGCGTGGTGCCCCACGTGGCCGAATTTCGCGCCATGTATCCGGAGATCCGCCTGGAGCTGACCAGCAACGACCAGATCGCCGACCTGCTCGAGCACCGCACCGATATCGCCATCCGCATCGGCGCCCTGGTCGACTCGACCCTGCATGCGCGCGCCCTGACTGCCAGTCCGCTGCACGTGCTGGCCACGCCCGCCTATCTGGCGCGCCACGGCGAACCGGCCACGCCGGAAGCGCTGGCCGGCCATGCGCTGCTGGGCTTTGCCCAGTACGACCTGGGGAATAACTGGCCGCTGCGCCACGCAGCGGGCAACAGCCTGCAGATCGTGCCCGCGCTGGCCGCCTCCAGCGGCGAAACCCTGCGCCAGCTGGCCCTGCACGACCAGGGCATCGTCTGCCTGTCCGACTTCATGACGAAGGACGATATCGCCGCCGGCCGCCTGGTGAAAGTGCTGCAGCCGTTCTACACGGGCTACCGCCAGCAGATCCATGCCGTCTACTACCGCAACACGCAGCTGGCGCAGCGCATCAGCTGCTTTCTCGAATTCCTGCAGCACAAGCTGTAGGCCGGGCATGAAGGATACGGGCATGCAGTGTCCCACCTGCGGCGAATACGGCGACCTGATCCTTGCGAAAGTCAGAAAGACGGGGCAGGAGGTGGTCGTTTGCACCGAATGCGACAACCTGTGGGCCGAGCCGGGCAGCGCGCCCGACATCGACGCCAGCGAGGGCGTGGCGGAGTTTCTGGCGGCAGCCGGTCTTGCTGACGACTGGGAGGAACTGGCGCTGCTCGCCAGGCTGCCGGCCGGCTAGCCTGCGCGCACGCGCGTCAGGCCGCGGCGTTCGCTTCCTTCGTTTCGGCCCGCAGCAGCAGTTCCACCTCGTGCGCAGGCAGCGGGTGACTGAAGTAATAGCCTTGCGCCTCGTCGCAGCCGTGCTGACGCAGGTAGTCCAGCTGCTCGGCCGTTTCCACGCCTTCGGCCACCACGCGCAGTTTCAGATTGTGCGCCAGGGCGATGATGGAGACGACGATGGCTGCGTCGTCCGCGTCGCGCGCCACGTCGCCGACGAAACTGCGGTCGATCTTCAGCACGTCGATGGGGAAGGTGCGCAGGTAGGCGAAGCTGGAATAGCCGGTGCCGAAGTCGTCGATCGACAGCTGCACTCCCAGCGCCTTCATGTCGTGCAGCTGGCTGACGGCCAGCGCCACGTCGTGCATGAACAGGCTTTCCGTCAGTTCCAGTTCCAGGCAGGCGGGCGGCAGGCCCGTTTCCAGCAGCACTTCGGCGATCGAGGCGACCAGGTTCGGCTCGTTGAACTGGCGCGCCGACAGGTTCACGGCCAGGCGCAGCGGGTCCAGCCCCGCCGCATGCCAGCGTTTCACCTGCGCGCACGCCTCGCGCATGACCCAGGCGCCGATCGGCACGATCAGGCCCGTATCTTCCGCCAGCGCGATGAAGCGCTGCGGCGCCACCATGCCCAGGTCCGGATGCTGCCAGCGCAGCAGCGCTTCCACGCCGACGATGCGCCCGCTGGCCAGGTCCAGCTGCGGCTGGTAATGCAGCACGAACTGTTCGCGCTCCAGGGCGTTGCGCAGCGCCGTCTCGATGCGCAGGCGCTCCAGGGTGGCCTGGTTCATGGCCGTCGTGTAGAACTTGATGTTGTTGCGGCCCTGTTTCTTGGCGCAGTACATGGCGATGTCGGCCTGCTCGATCAGGTTCTGCGTCTCGCCATTCAGGGTCACGTCGCCGGGAGCGTCGTGGCGCGACATGTCGTAGACGGCTACGCCGATGCTGCAGGTGACGAAGAATTCCTTGCCATCCAGCAATACCGGCTGGGCCACGGCATCCATCACGCGCTGCACGATGGCGGCGCTGAGCGCTTCGTCGGCCTGTTCGCACAGGATGGCGACGAATTCGTCGCCCGACAGGCGCGCCACCGTATCGGTTTCGCGCAGGCTGGCCTGCAGGCGCGTGGCGATGGTTTTCAGCAGCAGGTCGCCGGCCTTGTGGCCGAGGCTGTCGTTGACGAACTTGAAGCGGTCGAGGTCGATCAACAGCACCCACAGCGCGCGGTTCTTGCGGCGCGACAGGGCCATCGCTTGCGCCAGGCGGTCGCGCAGCAGGGCGCGGTTGGGCAAGCCCGTCAGCACGTCGTGGTGGGCGATGTGCTGGATTTGCTGCTCGGCCAGCTTGCGTTCCGTAATTTCGGAACCCGTGCCCCGGTAGCCGCGAAATTCGCCGAACTCGTTGAACAGCGGTTCGCCATTGACGCTGAACCAGCGCAGCTGGCCATTGCGGTCGTGCATCGCATATTCGAGGTTGGAAAAGGGCAGGTGGGCTTCCAGATTGGCGATATGCTGCTTGCCCCAGCGCGAATTGCGCATCTCCGGGTTGTTGTCCCAGCGCGTCATGCCGATGAAGCGTTCCAGCGGCATGTTCGACTTGTCCGTGAAGCCGCTGGTGATGTGGGTGAAGCAGAAGTTGGCGTCCTGCTCCCAGTACCAGTCCGAGGACAAGGCCAGCAGGCGGCGGAAGCGCTTTTCGCTTTCCTGCAGGGCGCGCTCCGTGCGCTGGCGCGCGCGCACGTCGGCGCTGAGCAGCTCGTTGCTGCGCTTGAGGTCGGCAGTGCGCTGCTCCACCAGCAGCTGCACGCGGCGCGAGCGCTGCGTCAGCGATTGCACGAAGGCGGCCGTCAGCAAGCTGAACAGCAAGCCCATGATCACGGTGAACAGCGAGCCCAAGTGGTCGGCCAGGAAGGGCCGCGGATGGGCCACCACGCGCACGTGCCAGGGCCGGCCGGCGGAAAAAAAGGCACGGTCATAATGGCTGTGGTAGGCAAAGTGCAGCCAGCGCGGCAGCACCTCCCAGGTGACGCCCGCTTCGTCGGCAGGCGCCTGGCCGTGCCGGAAGATCAACTGGCGCGGGTCGGCGCCGGCGTCGGCATAGACGCTCAGTTCGAGCTGCGGGTCGCCCAGCAGGTCGGCGCCGGCGAGGATTTTCTGCACCAGTTCGCCAGCGCGCACGATGGCCGCCGTATCGCCGATCAGCGCCGCGCGCCGCTGCTGCACCGTTTGCAGGGGCACGCCGTGGCGGTACACGGGCCGTACGATGACGAAGCCCTGCTGCGGTCCCTGCGCCAGGGTCAGCAGGCCTGTGGCGGTGGTCTGGCCGCTGATGATCGATTGTTCCAGCGCGCGCGCCAGCATGCCGCTCGGGCTGACGTTCAGGCCGAAGGCGGGGCGGTTGCCCTGCAAGGGTTCGAGATAGTCGACCACCATGTAGCTGGCCCGCGTCGTCGCGGGCACGATGACGCCGTCGCGCATTTCCATCATGGCGTAGTCGGGCACGATGCGCCGCAGCTCGGCTTCGAATGCCGCGCGCTGCGCATGCGGCACGATGCGGTGGAAATTGAAGGCCTGGATGAACGGGTGGCGCTGCAGCAGCGGCGTGGTGAAGTCGTGGAACTGTTCGCGCGTGACGGGCACGACGGCGGCAAACAGCTGGTTCGTCGTGGTCAGCACCTCGACCGCGTCGTCGAGTCCCTGCTCGATGGCGGCCACCCTGGCGCCGGCGCGTTGCTGCAGGCTCAGGCTCATCTTGTCGTATTCGAGCTGGCTGATGGCGGCGAACAGCACGGCCGTCACGCTGACGCCGCAGGCGAAGGTCAGCGCGGCCGCGGCGGAAATCGACAATGGCAGGCGGCCACGCAGCATGGTTTTTCCTATCTCACTTCATGGACACAATTGCTCGGCAGCACCTGCCGGCCCGCGCAGGCCGTAGTTTGTCATAAACCACATCCATCATGCGAATTTTGTACCAGATCGCTGCTAATAAGCAACAATATAGATGGCCATGGCGGACGACTATCAGTTGTCGCGTGCGCCTGATTGCCGGCGCAAACGCCACAGTTGCCATGCCGGCAGCAGCCGGTTCAGGAAAGCCAGGCCGCATACGCGGCGCCAGCGCACCAGGCGCACGACGCGCACGGCGCGGCCGTCGGCGCCTTGGCCTTGCTCAGGCTTGGCGGCGAAGATGATGCGGTTGTTGCCGGCGATGCCGTCGAAGTGACAGACGGCGCCGCGGAAGGTGAGCATCAGGCGCGCCAGCATGGCGGGATAGTGCTCGTCGTAACTGAACAGGTTGGCCGCCAGCACGCCGCCGGGCAACAGGGCGCGCAGGCAGTCCGCATAGAAGCGCGCGCTGCCGAGGGCGGGCGGCAAGCCCGTTTCGTCGTAGCCGTCGAGCAGCAGCACATCGGCGCAGCCCGGATGCTGGCGGATATAGCTGACGGCATCCGTCTCGATGATGCGCAGGCGCGCGTCGTCGGGCGGCAGCATGAACTGCTCGCGCAGGGCGATCACGTCGGCGCGCAATTCCAGTACCGTGATGCGCGTGTCGGGCAGGTGGCGGTGGCAGAATTTCAGCAGCGAACCGCCGCCCAGGCCCACCATCAGGATGTGCCGCGGGCGCGGCACGAACAGGGTAAAGCACATCATGGCGCGCGCATAGCGCAGCAGCAGATGGTCGGGGCGCGACAGCAGCATTTCGCTCTGGATCATGCCGGGCTGGAATTCCAGGCGGCGCCGGTCGCCACAGGTATGCACCTGCGGGGCAAGTGGGGTGGTGCTTCTGTGTTCCGGCATGGGACGACTTCGCTGAGTGGACTGGGGAAGATGCTTTGTTGCATTCAGAGAAATCTGATAAGCTCCCGTGAGCATACCCGATTAATCCGCGCCGAGCATGCGTATATGCAGATATACGGCGCGCGGCGGCACGGCCGCGCAGTCGGGCACCATGGAGACAAGCATGTTTTTGGATCACCCCATCATTACGGCGACGAACAGTTTTACGGAGCCTGACCGCATCGAGCGGCTGACGCGCGTGTACGGCTACGCGGCGGCGCTGGCGGACCAGGCCGGCAATGTCGGCTTCATTGAAAAAGTGGCGCAGATCCACGACCACAAGGGCACCCTCATCGTGTTCTGGCACGAAGCGCCCAGCGACGTGGAAAAGCAGTATTTCGTGCAGGCGTGGGCCAGCAAGATCGGCGACGGCAGCACCAATGTCGAACACGAAATCTGACACAGCGTGCCGCGGATTCGCGGCGATGGCGTAGCCCATGGATATCAAGACCCTGGTACTGGCCCTGGCGCTCGGCAACCTGAGCCTGTGCGCGGCCCTGTTTTTCTTCGAATACGAGCGCAAAAAGTCGCTCAGCATGTCCACCTGGGCGGTGGCCAAGCAATGCCAGGCCATCGCCTGGTGCCTGCTGTATTTCCGCGGCGTGCTGCCCGATTTCCTCTCCATCCTGCTCGGCAACAGCCTGCTGTTTGCCGGCATGGCGCTCGATGCGGGCGCGCTGTGGCAGGCGGCCGGGCGCGGCGGCTGGCGACGTTATGTCTTGCCGGCGCTGGGCCTGTCGGTGGCCCTGTTTGCCGCCTGCTACCTGTTCGACGTGGCGCCGCTGCTGCGCAGCGCCGGCGGCTCGCTCATCGTGGCCGGCTTTTTCCTCGCCGGCGTGGCCGCCCTGTGCCTGAAATGGCGCGAGGCGAGCATGCTGCGCCGCTTCCTCGTCGTCAGCATGGGCGTGCTGTCCTTGCTGATCGCCGCGCGCGGCGTGCTTGCCGCCACCGTTCCCGGTTTCGATGCGGAGCTGATGCAGCTGGCCGGCTTCGGCGCCCTGTACCTGATGATGCTGACGAACGCCTTCGGCTATCTGCTGCTGTCGCGTGAAAAACTGGGCGGCGAGCTGGCGCGCCTGGAAGTGCTCGACGCGGCCACGGGCGTGCCGAACCGGCGCGGCTTTTACCAGGCGCTGGCGCCGTGGATGGCGCTGGCGCGCCGGCCCGGCTTGCCGACGGCGCTGGTGGTGCTCAATATCGACCATTTTAAAAGAGTCAACGACAGCTACGGCCATCCGGTCGGCGACGCGGTGCTCAAAACCATCGTCGACACCTGCCGCCAGCAGCTGCGCGACAGCGACCTGATGGGCCGCCTGGGCGGCGCCGAATTCGCCATCCAGCTGCCGCGCACGACTCTGGCCGATGCGCTGATGGTGGCCGAACGCATCCGCGCCGCCGTCGAAGCGCTGCCCGTCAAGACGGAGCGTGCCGTGCTGCAGCTGACGGCCAGCCTGGGCGTGACCACCATCCGCGCCGAAGACAGCACCGTCAGCCTGTTCAAGCGGGCCGATGAGGCGCTGCAGGCGGCCAAGCAGGCGGGCCGCAACAGGGTGGTGGAAGCGCAGGGCGCCAGCACCCTCGATATCTAAGGCTCTGTTCCCGCTAAGTAGGGGAAGTTCAGGAATCTTCCCCAGCCCCGGCTGTCTGACTGTACATATCAGACAAACGGGAGCCTTTCATGCAGTCAGCCGAATGGAAAACCTTCATCGCCCAGTTCGCCGCACTGAGCCGTCGCCAGCGTTTGGCGAGCACTGCTCTGCTGCGCGGGGCAGGATCGCAGAACGCCGCCGTGGCACTGATCGAAAGCGTGGCCCGGCAGCGGTTACACTGTCCCGCCTGCAACAGCAGCCATGCGCATCGGCACGGTCATGCGCACGGACTGCAGCGCTACCGTTGCGTGCCGTGCGGGCGCACCTTCAATGCGCTCACCGGCACGCCGCTGGCGCGCTTGCGCCACAAGACCTTGTGGCTCGACTACGCCGACTGCCTGCTCGAATCGGCTTCCGTGCGCAAGGCGGCAGGCCAGCTGGGCGTGCACCGCAACACCGCCTTTCGCTGGCGCCACCGGTTTTTAAGCCTGGCCAAGACGGACCGGCCCCATTGCCTGCATGGCATCGCCGAAGCGGACGAGCTGTATGTGCTGGAGTCAGAAAAGGGCGCGCGGCATCTGACGCGTCCGGCGCGCCGCCGTGGCGGCCATGCCCACAAGCGCGGCATTTCCAGTGAGCAGGTCTGCATCCTGGTGGCGCGCGACCGCACGGGGCAGACCCTCGATTTCGTCACCGGAAAAGGAGCACTGACGAAGGCGCAAGTGCGCCATTATTTGTTGCCCATGATCGACAAGGATATCCTGTTGCTCACCGATGGCCATGCCGCCTATCGCGCCTTTGCCAAGGAAGCGGGAATCAGCCACCAGGCCGTCAATGTGCGCGCCGGCATCCGCGTGCAGGGCGCCGCCCACGTGCAGAACGTCAACGCGTATCACAGCCGCCTGCGGGCATGGCTAGGCCCCTTTCACGGCGTGGCGACGCGCTACCTGCCGAATTACCTGGGCTGGCGCTGGATACTCGACGCCGGGCGCATCCGCTCCCCAGAAACATTATTGAAGGCAACACTGGGCGAGTTCCCACATTTGACGGTGACATAGCCATATCTAAACCGGATTATTTTTTGCGCGAGCCCAGCCAGCTGGGTTCCTTGCCGCATTCTTTGGGCAAGAACAGCGCATCGAGGCCCGGATCGCAGCGCCGGTCAGGCGCCTTCATCGGCTCGACGCTGAGCCATTCGCTCTTGGGCAGTATCTTTTCTTCGCGTGGCGCCACGGGCGGCGCGGGCGGCAGGCTGTCTTGCCAGCGTGCCTCCGGGGCAGGCGCGGGCGCGGTGGCCCAGTTGGCGTCAACCTGCGCTGCCTGCGCCGGCGGTGTGTCCGCGTGCGCGGCGGCGCACAGCAGGCTGCCCGCGAAGAAGAACGCGCGCATGGCTGTGCTGTTTATGGAAATCATGGTTTGTCCTTGGTCGGTGCCCGGAAGGCGGACCCTGCATTATGACGGCGGCAGCAAGCAAAAAGACAAGAAAATTGCAACGGCATGTTACCAAAGGGACTATAGTTACTGGTAGCAAGCAGGTGCACTGTTGCAAGGTGATTGAAAGGCGGGTCAGGCGCGGGTCGCCGTCACTCGAGATGTGTATTCCCTAACTTGCATTTAAGCTAGGCAAGTTATGCTGTGGCATGCACGCCAGGCTGTCCTTTGCCGTCCGCACCGCGCCCCTCTTTTTTTACTCTTGCCAGGCCCATAATGAAAATGCTCAAATCCCTGCCTGTATGGCCGCTTGCCGCCCCGCTTGCCGGCTGGCTGTTCCTGTTCGGTTCCACCCTCAATCTCGGCGGCGCCTATCAGATCCTGCTGGTGGCTGGCCTGATCGGCAGCGTGCTGGCCGCCGTGTACCACGCGGAAGTGGTCGCGCACCGCATCGGCGAACCGTATGGCACCCTCGTGCTGGCGCTGGCCGTGACGCTGATCGAGGTGGCGCTGATCGTCTCGCTGATGCTGGCTGGCGGACCGGAAACGACGGGGCTGGCGCGCGACACCGTGTTTGCCGCCATCATGATCATTTTGAACGGCATCGTCGGCATCTGCCTGCTGCTGGGCGCCGGGCGCCACCGCGAGCAGACCTTCGGCCTGCTGGGCGTGAGCGCGCCGCTGGCCACCCTGGCGGCCATCGCCATTTTGACGCTGGTGCTGCCGAACTACACGTCGAGCGCCGCCGGCCCGTACTACAACTCCAGCCAGCTCATTTTCATCGCCGTCATCTCGCTGGTCCTGTACGGCACTTTCGTGCTGGTGCAGACGGTGCGCCACCGCGATTACTTCCTGCCCAAGGAAGCCGTCGGCGATGAAGAGGTGCATGCGGCGCCGCCCACGCCCACCGTCGCCTGGGTCAGTGCCGGTGCGCTGCTGGTGTGTCTGGGCGCCGTGGTGCTGCTGGCCAAGTCGCTGGCGCCCGCGCTGGAGACGGCCATTGCCGCCATGGGCGCGCCGAAAACCCTGGTCGGCATCGTCATCGCCGCCATCGTGCTGCTGCCCGAAGGCCTGGCTGCCGTGCGCGCCGCGCGCGCGAACCGCCTGCAAACGAGCTTGAACCTGGCGCTCGGCTCCGCGCTGGCCAGCATCGGCCTGACGATACCGGCCGTGGTGGTGGTGTCGCTGGCCACGGGCCTGACCATTACGCTGGGCCTCGATATCAAGTCGACGGTGCTGTTGCTGCTGTCGCTGATGGTCGCTACCCTGTCGCTGGGCACGGGCCGCACCACGGTCATGCAGGGCACGGTGCACCTGGTGATTTTCGCCGTGTACCTGTTTACCACCATCGTCCCATAAGCTGCCGCACGGCTGCCGTTTTGTCACAATCCTGTCACGCCGCTGTCATACGATGAGGGTAGTGTGGTAGGATTTTTAAATCGTTTAAATGATTTATATAGTTTAGCAACTGAATTTGCCAACTTTTTCAGTTGGCACAGTCATGACAAGACAAGAGGCCAGTATGTATGCAGCGGTGGACCTGGGGTCCAACAGTTTTCGTTTACACGTCGGCAAGCATGATGGCGACACCATCCGCGTGGTCAAGAGCGTGCGCGATCCGATACGCCTGGCCGCCGGCCTGGACGCCAATGGCGACCTGACCGAAGCGGCCATGCAGGGCGCACTGGCCTGCCTGCAGCGCTTTCGCGCCATTCTCGCCGGCTTCGAACTCGATGCCGTGCGCGTGGTGGCCACGTCGGCCATGCGCGTGGCGCGCAACGGCGCCGTCTTCCTGCCGCTGGCCGAGCAAGCCATCGGCTACCCGATCGAAATCATCTCGGGCGAGGAAGAGGGGCGATTGATCTACATGGGCGTGGCCAATGCGCTGGCCATTCCCGGTGAACGCCGGCTGGTGATGGATATCGGCGGCGGTTCGACCGAACTGATACTGGGGCGCGGCAACGATATCGAACGCGTCGAATCCTTCAGCCTGGGCACGGTCAAGCAAAGCCTGTCGTTCTTCATCGGCGGACGCATCGATGCGCCGTCGTTCGAGGCGGCCATCCTCTCGGCGCGCAGCCATTTCGAGGATGCCGCGCCGCCGTACCATCCGCAGCACTGGAAGACGGCTTACGGCTCTTCCGGCACCATCCGCACCATCGCCGACATCATCGCCCGCAACAAGCTCGGTGACGGCTTGCTCACCAGCGTCAGCCTCGATGCGCTGGCGCGCCGCTTCATCGAACTCGGTCACACCAGCCGCATCGACATGCCGGGCTTGCGCCCCGACCGCGCCAGCACCATCGTCGGCGGCCTGGCCATCCTGATCGGCTTGTTCCGCGAATTGGCCATTCCCGCCATGACGCCGATCGAGGCGGGTTTGCGCATGGGCGTGATGTGGGACCTGTACCTGCGTTCGACCAAGCGCGACCGCCGCGAACAGTCGGTGCAGGGCTGCATGGAGAAATTCCATATCGACCAGCAGCGCGCCGGCCGGGTGGCCGAGCAGGCGCTGGCCATGTACGCGCAGCTCAAGCCCACGTCCGATGCCCTCGTGAAATGCCTGCGCTGGAGCAGCCTGCTGCACGAGGTGGGTCTGGCCGTGTCGCAGACGGGTTATCACAAGCATGCATCCTATATCGTGGAAAATGCGGACTTGCCCGGTTTTACCACGCGCGAACAGAAGACCATGAGCCGGCTGATCCTGGCGCAGAAGGGCAACTTGCGCAAGATCGGCGAAGTGCTGTCCGACCCCGATTTCGCCAAGGCCGTGCTGGCGCTGCGCCTGTCGATTCTGCTCATGCATGCGCGCATCGAGGCCGATTTCAGCGAACTGCGCCTGCGCATGAAGAGCCGCATCGAACTCGACATCAAGCGCGGCTGGGTGGCGCACCATCCCACCGTGTCGTTCTGGATCGAGAAGGAGCAGGAATTCTGGGATGAGGTCGGGGTCGATTTCACCATCCGCGCCAGCGCCTAGAAGGTCATGGCATGCGCATGACTTGATGTGCAGCAAGCAAGATTTCAAAAAACAGTATATATTGTTTATATTATTTACTAGATTGGAGAATCCATGACCAAAACCACCCCAGCGAAAAAGGCCGACAGCGCGCCCGTATCGATGTTCCCGACCAGCGCATCGATCAACGCGGCAGCGGCCAAGGCCGCACCGGCCGCCAAGCCTGCAGTGAAGCCCGCCGCGAAGCCGGCAGCCAAGCCGGTGGCCAAGGCCGCCGTCAAGCCAGTGGCCGCCAAACCGGCCGCTGCGAAGCCGGCGGCAGCGAAACCGGCTGCCGCCAAGCTCGCCGCCGCCAAGCCGGCGGCCAAGGCCGTCGTGGCCAAGCCCGTTGCCAAACCTGTCGCCAAGGCCGCTGTCAAGCCTGCCGCCAAGACGGCAGTAAAAACCGTTGCCAAGCCAGCGGCCAAGGTTGCTGCAAAGCCCGCCGCCAAGCCGGCAGCGAAAACCGCCGTCAAACCGGCTGCCAAGGCCGCCGCCAAGCCTGCGCCAGCGAAAAAAGCACCGGTCGCCAAGGTCGCCGCCGTCAAGGAAAAAGCCCGCAAGCCGAAACTGGTGCGTGACAGCTTCACCATGCCCGAAGCGGAATACGAAGTCCTGGGCCAAGTCAAGAAAGCCTGCCTGAAGGCCGGATTCGAGATCAAGAAAAGCGAATTGCTGCGCATCGGCGTGGCGCTGATCAGCCAGATCGACCTGGCCACGCTGCAAAACGTGCTGGCCGGTTTGCCGCAGCTGAAAACGGGTCGTCCGAAGAAGGATTGATGGCGCGGGCAGGGGCCGCCCCCTGCCTGGCTGTTCTGGTTTACCATGGGGCCTGTGATAGTTCCCCCATGGTTGCCATGTCAGAAGATACAGAGATCGAACGCGCCGGCTTCGTCGAGCGCGCCATCGTCCGCCATCGCGCGGGCCAGTTCACCGATGCCATCGACCACGTCGCCGAGGAAATCCCCGTCGCGCTGGTCTTCAATGGCATTTCCCACGTCGTCATGATGGCCACCCCGCGCGACCTGGAAGCGTTTGCCTACGGTTTCGCGCTGACGGAAGGCGTGGTGGCATCGGCTGCCGCCATCTTCGATTGCGAAGTGTTGCTGCGTCCCGATTCCGCCGAAGTGTCCTTGAGCATCGCGCAGGAGGATTTCGTGCGCCTGAAGGACCGGCGCCGCCAGCTGACGGGCCGCACGGGCTGCGGCGTGTGCGGCATCGACAGCATCGACATGCTCGATTTGCGGCCCGCGGCGCTGCCGCCGTCCCTGATCCGCGTCGACTTGCCCGCCGCGCTGGCGCGCGCATCGGCCGGCTTGCGCGAGCACCAGGCGCTGATGCGGGAAACGGGCGGCGTGCACGCGGCCGCGTGGTGCACGCCCGACGGCGACATCGTGCACGTGTTCGAGGATGTCGGCCGGCACAATGGTCTCGACAAGCTGATTGGCTACCTGGCGCTGCACGATATCGACATGCGGCGCGGCTTCGTCTTCCTGTCCAGCCGTGGCAGCTACGAGCTGGCGCGCAAGGCGGCGCGCATGCAGATACCCTTGCTGGCGACGATTTCCGCCCCCAGTTCGCTGGCCATTTCCATCGCCACGCAGGCCGGCATGAAGCTGGTGGGTTTCTGCCGTCAGGACGCGTACGTGGACTACACGCCAGGCATCAGCATCTAAACAGCACCGGCACGGACTTCGACGTCGGCGTGCCGGCGCCGTCGGCCGTGCTGGCCAGCGGCACCAGCGCATTCGTCTCCGGGTAGTAGGCGCCCAGGCAGCCGCGCGGGATGTCATAGGCGACCAGCCGGAAACCATCGGCCCGGCGTGCCACGCCATCGTCCCAGGCGCCTATCAAATCGATCATGTCGCCATCCTTAAAACACAGCATGGCGATATCGGCCGCCTTGGCGGCGACGGCCTTGGCGCCGTTTTCGCAAATGGCGAACGTGGACGCGTGGTGGCGGTCGGGCCAGGCGCAGCCGGGGCAATCGAAACCGTCCGGCTGGTTTTGCGCCAGCAGCGCCTTCAGATTCCCGGGCGCGACGCGCTCCTGGCGCAGGCTGATGGCCGCGTTTTTCAAGGCGTCCCAGCCGGCGGCAGGCTTGGTGTAGGGCGTGATGTGGACGGCGTCGGTGTCTGTCATGGGCTCTTTCGGCCGGGCGAGTGTGGTAATTATGCACGATCCCCGCATGGCATTGCCTTGCGTCATGGAAATGACATTCGGCTGTCATTTTCCTGACATATTAGGCAAGTACGCTGGAGTCGTCTTGATCACAGGGGGATGAAACCATGCAAAACATAATCGCATCAAACGAAGCCAAGGCCCGGCCGGTCCAGCTGGTGCTGAGCCAGGCCTCCACGGCGGCGGAATTGCGCGAAGTCCAGCGTTTGCGTTACAAGGTGTTTATCGAGACGATGGGATTGACGTCGCTGGCCAACGCCGATGGCCTCGACAGCGATGAATTCGACGCGCACTGCGATCACCTGATCGTGCGCGACGCCGACACCCTGAAAGTGGTGGGCACCTACCGCGTGCTGAGCGCGGCCAAGGCGGCCAAGATCGGCCGCCTGTATGCGGAAAACGAGTTCGACCTGAGCCGCCTGAAGAACCTGCGCGGTCGCATGGTCGAAGCGGGCCGCGCCTGCATCCACCCGAAATACCGGGGCGGCAGCGTGATCATGCTGCTGTGGTCGGGCCTGGCCGAGTACATGCGCCGCGAGCGCTGCGACTACCTGGTCGGCTGCGCCAGCATCAGCCTGGCCGATGGCGGCCACAACGCCGTCGCCGTGTACCAGGCGCTGGCGGAAAAGCACATGGCCCCAAGCGAGTACCGCGTCACGCCGCACCTGCCTTTCCCCATCCACCAGGTGGAAGCGGCGCACAAGCCGCAAGTGCCGCCGCTGATCAAGGGCTATCTGCGTTCGGGCGCCTGGATTTGCGGCGAGCCGGCCTGGGATCCTGATTTCGAAAGCGCCGACATGTTCATGATGATGCCGTTGGCGAATCTGGACGAGCGCTATGCGCGTCATTACGGGGTGGTGCCTGGCTAAGGCTGCCAGGGCTCGCGCCGGGCAGTGAGGCCTGCAGCTGGCTGGCCAGCGCCTGCACGGCGCTGCGCAAGCCGGTCTCCGGGCTGTCGGGCGGCAGCAGTTCGAGCAGGAAGCGCAGCGGCGCCGTGATCGTTTCGGGTTCGCCGATGCTGCCGTGGCGCCGCACGGCGTCGTGGTACAGGGCCAGGAAGGCGGCGCGCGCGGAAGAGTCGAAGGACTGGCCGTCCGGCGCCTGCCACAGGGCCGCCAGCAGGGCGGCGCGCACGGGGGCGCCGGCGTCGATGGCGCGGTGTTCATCCGCGTGGCGCTGGCGCGCATAGGCGATGGCGTCGTGCAGCAAGTCGCCCAGCTGCGGATCGAGCGCGCGCCAGGCGCCGCCGTCGCCATGGGCTTTCAGCAGCAGGGCGCCCGCCAGCGCCTGGAAAATCAGGTCGCAGTCGGCCGCGCCGCTGCGCCGCCGCGCTTCTTCCAGCGCGGCCAGGCAGGCGTCCGTCATGGCGCGCAGGGCCGATGCGCCGGAGTTTCCTTCGCGGCAGGCCAGGCGCGCCTGCAAGGCCCAGTAGCGTCCCAGCAGGGCCAGGCGCTGCGCCGTGGGCGCCAGCGCCACCAGCAGGTCGATATGCTGTTTTCCATCCTGCAGCAGCTGGCGTCCCTGGGCCGGGTCGGGCACGGCGGGCACTTCGATGCCGGCACCCGCATCGAGGCCGCACAGGGCCGCGCCCTGTCGTATCTCCAGTTCCGCCCAGTGCGCGAGCGCGCGCAATCCCACCTTGCCGTCGGCCGCGCTGTGCGCCGCCCGGTAGTGTTCGATGGCGCGCAGGGTGTTCTCCAGTCCACCGAGACCGGCGCGCGTGGCGGCCATGTTTTCGCGGATGTCGGCGCAGCCGAAGAAGCGCGCGCGCACGGCTTCCTCGATGCTGCCCAGCTTTTCCTCGATGGCCGCGCGGCGCGCAGGATCGGCGCCCGCCAGGCGCGCGTGCAGGGTTTCCAGGTCGGCCAGCAAATGGCCGTGGTAGTGGTAATCGGGCGCTTGCCAGGGCCGGCTCTGCGTGTTCGGAAAGCGGTAGCGGTCGTCGCCGTACGCCTGGTAGGCGCCCCAGGTGTTCGAGGCGGGAAATTGCAGATACGCCGCCTCGCGCCCCAGGCGCACGGCGTCGCCGAAGTATTCGCCGCTCAGCATGGCGTGATAAAAGCTGTGCGCGAAGATGCTGGCTGCCTGGTCGTCGATGCGCCAGCCGGCCGCGATCACCGCCTGCGAGCCCATTTCAATGAAGGCCGTGGCCAGGCTGGCGGCCAGTTTCGACCACGGCGCGATGGCGTCCGGGCGCATGTCGCCCAGGTGGCAGCAATTGATGAAGACGAATTGCGGCACGCGCTTCAATTTCCCCACCTGCGCCGCCGTCAGCCGCGTCTTCGGTCCCAGCACCAGGCCCGTATGGGCGATGCCGGGGCCGGCCACTTCGCCATGGCCGGCCAGGTGGATGGCGAAATAGCGCTCGTCGAACAGGTGCACCAGCACGCGCTGCGCCTGCGGGCGCAGCAGCTCGCGTACCTGGTAGCCGTACGCGCCGAACATGCGCGCCACGTCCTGCGCTTCGGCCTGCGCGGCGGGCAGCTCGGGCAGGCCGGAATCGGTGTCGCCGATCACCAGCACGCTGTTGCTGGGCGGGCTGACGGCCGGCGGCTGCTCGCGCAGGCTGGCCAGCTGGCGCACCATGCCGATGCGCGTCGACAGGGGGCTTTCCTCGCTGCCCGCCTCGTCGCGCATCAGTTCCCACGGGTAGATGGCGGCGCTCTGGTCGACGGCCAGGATCAGGCCGCGCATCTCGGGGATGGCCGCCTTCAGGCCATTGGGCAGCATCAGTTCGTACAGCGCGCGCGACAGGCCCGGCTGGTCGGTGGTGTTGTCGGTGGCATCCATGATCAGGCCATCGACGGCTTGCCGCTGGTTCGGCTCCTCGTCGACGCTGTTGTGGGCGCGGTCCGTCAGCACGGTGAAGCGCAGGGCGCCCGACAGATCGGCGGCGACGATCTGCACGCGGCGCCAGCCGTTGTCGCCGCTCAGGCTGGGCAGGATGCGCCGGTAGCCGCCGGGGCTGTGGCGGATACGCCGCTCGAACGTGAAGCTGCCCTGGTAGCGCGCTTCGGCCATGATCTGTTCGATGGCCACGGCGGCGGCGATGGCGCGCGCCTCGGACTGTTCGTAGATGGCGATATGGCCGATGCGGCAGGTCATGCCCGCGTCTTCGAGGCGCCGGTTGGCGCTGCGCGCGCCGTCGATCAGGGCCCGCGCGCACAGGGCGATGCTCAAGCCGCCGTAGCCGGAACCGGACAGCAGGCTGGCCACGCGCAAGCCGTGCTCGCCCATCGGCGGCGTGGCCACATGGCCGGCGGCGCGCACCTGCAGGCAGACGCACGCGTATTCGAGCAGGCCGCCGGCAAAGGCGCGCGCCAGTTCGCCCGGCGTCAGCTCGCCCAGCGCGCCCAGGCCGATGACGATGGCGCCGCCGGGCCGGCGCGCCGCATCGGGCTGCAGCACCACGAGGGCGGAGTCGGGACGCTGCGGGAAGCGCCCGAGCGCGTGGATTTCCTGCAGCTTGCCCGCCAGCAGGCGGTCGAGAAAACTCATGCTGCCGCGCAGCGATTCGGACGCGTAGCAGCCGCTCATGACGGGCGCATCGGCCGAGGCCATGCTGCCGTGGATGACGGATAAGCTCAGCTGCGGCGCGCGGCTTTCTGGCGCGCTGGCGGGGCCGGCGGCGCCGATGGCCGCGTCGAGCAATTCCTGCGGCTGCGGGTACAGCGGCGTGGCGTCGGGCACGTAGGGATGGAAGCGGGGCGGGGCGCCGCCGGGCGCGTGCGGCGGGTGCCGGGGCAGGGCGGCGCCCTGGCCGCCGTCGAGCAGCTGCGCGATGGCCGGGTAGTATTCCTTTTGCAGCAGCAGGTCGCCATGCGCCACCGGCAGGTAGCAGGCCGCCACGCCGTCCGGCACCGCGCCTAGCCAGGCCGTGCGGCCATCGCCGTCCGGCGACCAGGCCGTCTCGATGGCGCCGTCGCGCAGGCGCAGCGCCACCGGCGTGGCGGCGCAGCCGGCCAGGTAGCTGCAATGGCGCGCGTCGAGCGGGGCCGCTTCCAGCAGGGTCACGGTGGCGCGCGCGGCGGCCAGCGCCGGCGCCTCGGGCGCCTGCCAGCCGCCGGGCAGGCCCGCTTGCGCGTCGCCGGCGGCCAGCTGCGCCCAGGCGCCGGCGTCGAAATAATCGATGCCGCCCGCCTGTGGCCACGGCAGCATGTCGAGCACGCCGGGAAAGGCGCGCACGAAGCCGAGAAACTGGCGCCGCGTGTGCTTCCAGCCGATCCAGCAGGCCAGCATCTGCACCAGCCGGTCGCGCCCCAGCAGCACTTGCACCATCGCCTGCGTGCCACGGTTGGCCGTGCCCACCTGCAGCAATCGGCTGCCGGGCAGGGCGCCGAAGCGCTGCCAGCGGTCCTTCAGGGCCAGGCGCGCCACCAGTCCACCCATGCCATGGGCGACGATGCGCAACGGTTGGCCGCGCTGTTCGGCGTCGCGCATGGCGTCGTCGAGCACGGGCAGGAAGGCGCGGCACGACTCCTGCAGCGACAAGCGCCAGTCATAGGTAAAGGGCCGCACTTCCTGGCTTTGCGCGAGAAAGCGGGCGAACGGTTCATAGCAGGACTCGAGCCAGCCGGCGCTGACGATGTGCGGCTGGCCCACGGCCAGGCGTTCGATGCGCCCTTCGACCAGATTGACGGGGTCGAACCAGATGCGGTTGCTGCCCACTTGCAGGTGGCTGCCCATGATGTCGGGCAGCAGCAGCACGATGGGCGCGTGCGCGCGCCGTTTCGGCACTTCGCCGCCGCGCGCCAGCGGGCCGTGCTCGATGCCCGGCAGCGGCTGGTAGGCGGTCTCGTCGCCGGCGAGCGCCTGCACGGCGGCCTGGCTCGATGGCGCGCGCTCGAAGTAGTTCAGGTGGTGCGTGTGCGGCCCGCGCAGCAGCAGTTGCCGCACGGGCGTGCTGCGCGTGGCGCCGCCGGCCATCGAGGCGCAATTGACCACCAGGTCGTTCTGCCCGCCGTACAGCTGGTCGTCGAGGCAGTCGCCCAGCCAGCCCAGCAGGCCGTCGCCGCTGCACGCGCCGGCCAGCACGTGCAGCGGACTGGCCACGCGCACGTCGGGCGCGTTGAGCAGCGCCACCAGGGGCGAGTCGGGCATCATCGCTTCCAGTCCCGGCAGGATGCGCGCGTCGCAGCGCTGCTGCACCACGGCCAGCAGGAAAGCCATGGCGCCGTCGGGAACGCCGCCGTGCAGCAGCAGGTTGAACATCACGCTGGCCCAGCGGTCCAGGCGGCCCGACATCAGGGTGGTGCCGCGCGACGGGCAAGCCACGCGCACGAAACGGGCGATGCGGATGGCACGTGTTTTGAGTTCCACGCTCAATTCGCGCAGGCGCACCGCATCCGCGTCGTAGCCGCCGCGTCCGCCCAGCCGCGCCTGCGCCGTGAAATGCTCGATATCGTGGCTGTTGAACGCTTCGCCGCCCACCGTGTTTTCGCTCAACCGCTCCAGGCCGTCGCCGGCCAGGTCGACGGCGCCGCGGCTGTCGATGCGCTGCGCCCGGGCCAGCAATTCGCCCACCAGGCCGCCGCGCGAATGGGTCAGCAGGTGCAGCACGGCGCCGTGCGGCAACTGGCGCACGAGGGCCAGCGCGTTCTCGATGGGACTGTCGCTGAGGCTGCGGTGCTCATAGCCGTAGATGCGGTTGCCGTACTGCGCCGCCAGTTGCGGCGCCAGGCCGTTGCGCCACAGGCCGGCAAAGCTGCGCTGGGTCGACGAGGCCGTGCCGTGCAACAGCAGCAGCACCGGTTCCGGCCCGGCGGGCAGGCTGGCGACGGCCGTCATGCCGCCCGCCTCGATGCCGCAGCGGTACAGGCCCAGCCGTTGTTCCAGCTGGCGGTCCTGGAAGGCGCCGGCCGCCGCCAGCGCCGTCATGGCGGCGGCGCCGCAGCGGTACACGCGCACGGCCCGCAGCATCCAGGCGCCCAGGCCGTCGCGGCTGGCGCCGGGCGGCGGGCGCGCCGCCTGCGGGCGCAGGGCCAGCCCCACTTCGATGCTGGCGGGCGCGCCGTCGCGCGCCAGCGTGGCCGGCCCCAGGTAGCGTGGCAGGTCCAGGCTGCCTGCCAGCAGCGAACTGCCGTCGCACAGCAGCAGCTGCACCACGTCGGCCGGGCCGATATCGAGGGCGATGCGGCAGCTGCCGATGCCGCGCGCGCTCGACAGCACGTGGGTTTCGCTGTGCCAGCCGGGCGCGGCGGGGCAATCGCCGGCGCTGGCGAGCGGATCGCGCGCGAGCGTCAGGCGCAGCACGGGCGGCGCAAGGGGATTGCTGGACATGCGGTTGAGATCACTGGTTAAAAGCTGACCTTGATGCCTGCGCGGACTATGCGTGTTGTGTCAGATCAAGTATGTGTGGAAATGCAGGGGGAGAAGCTGGGAGGGCTGGCGCGGCAGGGCAGAGAAACGGTCAGCATGGTTTGGGCTGGGTCTCTTCGCTATCGTGCTCGGATGTTGTGCGGTGAGCGAACTACGCGAATTGTATGGCAAAAGTTCATGGCGCCGGGGACCTGGGTGCCTGGCATGGCATTACAACAGCGGGTGGTTCAATGGACTGGTGTGGCGGACAGTTCCTTCAGTTCGCGGATGGTGATGTCCGATTTTTCATGCATGCGCAATAAAATCGTTGCACCGACCGACAGTTTGCCGTGCCGAATCTTGCTGATGATGGGAGGCTGAACTTCCAGGACGCGGCACAGTTCCGCATCATTTTTCAAGTTCAGCTTCTCGATCAGGGTATCGAGCAGCTTGTTGGGCACAAAACTCGATGGTTCGAGCGCACGCGCCCGGTTCATCGCTTCAATCATTTCCAGCTTCTTTTGTCGAACGTTCATTTACTCCTCCTTCAGGTTATGCAAGGGACGAGACCACTTTTTATATGGTCCCGGCTATGGTTCGTCATCGCAGTACGGCTGTCTGGGTGACGTGACAACATTTGCGTTACAACATTGATAACCAGGCAAGTGTTTTCAATAATACTACGATAACAAAACTTGTGACAGATGGTCAGTTAAATTAACTGATTGTTTGATCAATTTGGTTGACGGTTGTTGTATTTTGTAAGCCGCTTTTCGTCAGAATCATGGTCCGGTCCGCCATTTCGGCGGCGGCCAGCGAGTGCGTGACCATGATCGCGCAACTGCCGTTGGCCTTGATTTCGGCGCGCAGCAATTGCAGGATGCTGTGCGCCGTGTCCGGGTCGAGGTTGCCGGTGGGTTCATCGGCCAGCACCAGCGCCGGCTTGTGCACGAGTGCGCGGGCGATGGCCACGCGCTGCATTTCGCCGCCCGACAATTGCTGCGGAAAGTCGCCGCCGCGTCCGCCCAGGCCGACGGCCTCGAGCATGCTGGCGGCACGCTCCTGGGGCAGTCCGTTGAGCAGCAGCGGCAGGGCCACGTTTTGCAGCAGGGTCAGGTGCGGCAAGACGTGGAAAGCCTGGAAAATAAAGCCCATGCGGGCGCGACGCAGTCGGGTGGCGGCGGCGTCATCGAGGCTGGACATGGCAATGCCGTCCACCAGGATAGGGTGCGCTTCGGCACCCGCATCGGGCGTATCGAGGCCGGCGATCAGGTTCAGCAAGGTCGACTTGCCCACGCCCGAATCGCCCATGATGGCGATGAATTCCCCCGCCTTGAAGCGGCAGGAAATGTTGGCCAGCACGGGACGGGCATTGGCATAGGACTTCGACAGATGGCGCAATTCGAGCATGGTGATCTTGATTAATAACGGCTATCGTAAAGGGAGGCACGCGGGGGAGAGGGGGGCCTGGGAACTGCAAGGGGCGCGGATTGTTTGGCCGGCAATGTGTAGTATACGACAGCCTTATCATTTTTGCTGGGTAATACCAATTTTATGTGCATGCCGGCTGTTCGACCTTAAGTTACCTGCCGCACGGCTGGCTTGCGCGGATTCCGCTATGATGGAAAAAAGTCATCGGCAAGGCGCCCGCACACCGCTGCGGCAGGGGCGGCGCGCCCGGTGGCTGACCGTGCAAGCCCTTCGTGAACCTCATATTGACGACGCCAGCCCATGACCATGCCACTCGCGCAACAGCAGTCCGATTTGTATCCCGCCAGCAACGCCAGCGCGGCCAGCGCCACTCCTGTCACGATAGCCGAGATCAGCGCAGGCCTGTTGGCGCGCGATGCCTGGACGTCGCCCAAGTACCTGTACGACGCGCTCGGCTCGAAACTGTTCGAAGCCATCTGCGCCTTGCCCGAGTACTATCCGACGCGTACCGAGGCGGCCATCTTCGCGCGCCACGGCGCCGAGATCGCGCACGCCGTGGGGCCGGGCAGCACCCTGATCGACCTGGGCGCGGGCAATTGCGCCAAGGCCGCCAGCCTGTTTCCGCTGCTGCATCCGGCGCAATATGTGGCCGTGGATATTTCCTACGATTTTCTCAGTGAATCGCTGAGCCGGCTGCAGCAGCGCTTTCCGCATATCGAGATGACGGGTCTGGGCCTGGATTTCTCCAGCCGCCTGGACTTGCCCGACAGCGTGCGCGAGGCGCGGCGATTGTTCTTCTATCCCGGCTCGTCGATCGGCAATTTTGCGCCTGAGCAAGCGACCGCTTTTTTGCGCCGCCTGCGCGCGAACGCGGACGGCGATGGCGGCCTGCTGATCGGCGTCGACCTGATCAAGGAAGACGCCATCCTCGACGCCGCCTATGACGACGCGCTGGGCGTCACGGCCGCTTTTAATCTGAACATGCTGCGCCACGTGAACGGCCTGATCGGCGCCGACTTCGACGTGCGCGCGTGGCGGCACCACGGCTTTTTCAACGCCGACGAGCACCGCGTCGAAATGCACCTGGAAGCGCGCAGCGAACAAGTTGTCCATTGGAAAGGTGGCCAGCGCCGTTTCGCGAAAGGCGAACGCATCCATACAGAGGACAGCTATAAATATACGCGCCCGGCCTTCGTCGGCTTGCTGGAGCAGGCGGGGTTTTCCACCGTGCAAGTCTGGACGGACCCGCAGCAGTGGTTTGCCGTCATTTATGCGCGCATCATCAGGGACTAAGAAAAAGATGCTGATCGATCATTACAATACAGTGCGCCAGCACTCGCTGCGGCTGGCCGAACCCCTGTCCGACGAGGATTGCGGCGCCCAGTCGATGCCGGACGCCAGTCCCGTCAAATGGCACCTCGCGCATACGACCTGGTTTTTCGAAACGTTTATCCTGGAAAGCATGGAAACGGCGTTCGCGCCATTCCACCCGGCTTTCCGCGTGCTGTTCAACTCGTATTACAACGGCGTGGGCGAGAAGCACCCGCGCGCCCAGCGGGGCTTGCTGACGCGCCCCGGCATGGCGCAGGTGCGCGCTTACCGGGCCGACGTCGATGCGCGCGTCGCGCGCCTGCTGGCGGGCGAACTGGCGCGCGACGAACGCGAACGGCTGACCATGCTGCTGGCGCTGGGCCTGGAACACGAGCAGCAGCACCAGGAATTGCTGTTGACGGACGTCAAACACCTGCTGGCGCAGAGCGCCCTGTTTCCTGCCTATCTAGACGGCGCGGTGGCGCCGGCGCGGCAAGCCGCGCAGCCCACGGCCTGGCTCGCCTTCGACGGCGGCCTGGCGCAGATCGGCCATGCGGGCGACGGCTTTTGTTTTGACAATGAATTGCCGCGCCACCCGCAATACGTGGCGCCGTTCGAACTGGCCAGCGCGCTGGTGACGAATGGGGAATTTCTCGCCTTTATCGAGGCGGGCGGCTACCGCACGGCGCATTGGTGGCTGGCCGAAGGCTGGGACTGGGTCCGCACGCAACAGCTGTCCTGCCCGTTGTACTGGCAGTGCGACGAGGCGGGCCGCTGGCAGGAATTCACTTTATCCGGCTTGCGCCCGCTGGACCCGCAGGCGCCGGCCACGCACTTGTCGCTGTTCGAGGCCGATGCGTATGCGCACTGGGCCGGCGCGCGCCTGCCGACGGAAGCGGAGTGGGAAGTGGCGGCGCAGGGCGTCGACATGCAGGTGGGCCAGCTGCATCCGGCGGCCGGCGCGCCGGGAACGGGATTGCGGCAGATGTTCGGTCATTGCTGGCAGTGGACCAGCAGCAGCTATGCGCCGTACCCGGGCTACCGCACGGCGCCCGGGGCGCTGGGCGAATACAACGGCAAGTTCATGCTGAACCAGTATGTGCTGCGCGGCTCGTCGTGCGCCACGCCGGCCGGCCATGCGCGCGCCAGCTACCGCAATTTCTTCCCGGCCGGCGCGCGCTGGCAATTTACGGGCATCCGCCTGGCGCGCCAGGTGGAATAAGCAAAGGTGGAATAAGCAAAGGTGGAATAAGCAAAGGTGGAATAAGCAAAGGTGGAATAATCAACTTAGTGCAGGCGCGGGACGGCGGGCGCGTCAGGGCGGGGCGGTGCCTTGGCGCTGGCGTTCTGCTCGAGCTTGAACTGGCTGACGAGGGTTTCCAGGTCGCCCGCCTGTTCATGCATGGCCGCCGCCGCCGCGGCCGCTTCCTCGACCAGGGCCGCGTTCTGTTGCGTCGTCTGGTCCATCTGCATGATGGCCGCATTGATCTGCTCGATGCCTTCGCTCTGCTCGTGGTTGGCGACGCTGATTTCACCGACGATGGCGCTGACCCGGCCCACGCTGGCCACCACTTCATCCATCGTGGCGCCCGCCTGGCTGACCAGCTGCGCGCCCTGGCCGACCCGCGTGACGGAGTCGGCAATGAGTTCCTTGATCTCTTTTGCCGCCGCCGCCGAGCGTTGCGCCAGGTTGCGCACTTCCGACGCCACGACGGCAAAGCCGCGGCCTTGCTCGCCGGCACGCGCCGCTTCCACGGCCGCATTCAGTGCCAGGATATTCGTCTGGAAAGCGATGCCGTCGATGACGGCGATGATGTCGACGATCTTGCGCGACGAGGCATTGATGGCGTCCATGGTGCCGATCACTTCCGCCATGGCCGTGCCGCCGCGCTGGGCGATGGCGGAGGCCGAGCGGGCCAGGCTGTCGGCCTGGCGCGCATTGTCGCTGTTGCTGCGCACGGTGCCCGTCAGTTCGATCATCGACGAGGCCGTTTCTTCCAGCGCGCTGGCCTGCGCTTCCGTGCGGGCCGACAGGTCGGCATTGCCGCTGGCGATCTGGCTCGACGCCACGGCGATCGTGCCCGTGCCGCCGCGCACCTGGCCTACGAGGGTCGCCAGGTTGCGGTTCATGTCGTGCAGCGCGCGCAGCAGCTGGGCCATTTCATCGTTGCCCTCGGCCACGATCTTGCTGCTCAAGTCGCCTGCCGCCACGGCTTGCGCCACGCCAAGCGCATAGGCGACGGGCGCGGTGATCGAGCGCGTGACCCGCCAGGCAAAGAGCACGCCCAGCAGCAAGGCGGCCGTGCCCAGGCTGGCCATCAGCACATTCGCTGCGGAAATATTCTGCTGGATTTGCTGGCCGCCATGCACGACCACGCCGCGCTGGATTTCATTCAGGCGGTTCACCGTCTTTTGCAACTGATTCAGGGCGGGCAGGGTATCGTCGCGCACGTGCTTGGCCGCTTCCGCGCGCTGTCCCGCCACCAGCAGCTTGTCTGCCTGGCTGAACGAGACGACATAGGCCTTGCGCTGCTGTTTCAGCGTAGCCAGCAGTTCCTTGCCTTCAGGCAGCACGATCAGGCGGTCGAGGATGGCCAGCGCATCGGTGATGGTGGCCTTGTTGGCATCGATTTCGCCGTGGATGGCGCTGGCGCGGGCCGGATCTTCATGGATGAACAGTTCCAGCACGAGTGCCGCGTTCGAGCGCGTGGTGCTGCGGATGGTGGCGATGGCGTCCGCCTTGGCCCAGTCTTTCTCGATGATGGCTTCGCTGAGCGTGCCGATCTTGTCCAGGCGCAACAGGCCCGTGCCCACCAGCACTGCCATCAGCAGCAGCACCACGCCAAAACCCGCGCCCAGGCGCGCGCCTATCTTCATGTCCGTCAATTTCATACTGATTCCCTCGGTAGCTAATGATCTGTCTCCGGTGGTCTTATTATGAAACGATTATACGGTCGGCGATACCTGATTTGCACTACTAATTGCCTTGCAGAAATGAAAAAGCGGCACGGCGATCAAGCCATACCGCTTTTTCTCCCTATGGAGCGTGCCGAAAGGAACTTAGGCGGCGCTGGCAGCCACGTCGGCCGCTGTTGTTTTTTCGGCGTCCGTCTGCTTGATGCGGCGGTTCACGGCCGACAGCACGGCCTTGAACGAGGCGGTGACGATATTGCTGTCGATGGCGGCGCCGAACAGGGTCGGGCCGTTGTCGAGGCGCAATTCCACATAGCACGCCGCTTGCGCGTTGGCGCCGGAACCGATCGAGTGCTCATGGTAATCCATCAGCTTGATGTCGAGACCGAGCGCATTGACGAAGGCGTCGATGGGGCCGTTGCCGCCGCCTTGCAGGGCCAGCGGCGTCTGGCGGTGCGACAGGCTGATGTCGATCTGCACGGATTCGTCGCTGCTGGTGTCTTCCACCATGCGGTGCGCAGCGTAGGCGTACGGCGCCGTCTGCTCCAGGTATTCCTTCTGGAAGATTTCGTGGATATCCTGCGCGGCGATTTCGCGGCCCGTGGCGTCGGCCACGGCTTGCACGGCGCGCGAGAATTCGATCTGCAGGCGGCGCGGCAAGACCAGGCCGTATTCCTGTTCCAGCAAATACGCCATGCCGCCCTTGCCGGACTGGCTGTTGACGCGGATCACGGCGTCATAGCTGCGGCCCAGGTCGGCCGGATCGATGGGCAGGTACGGCACTTCCCAGATGCTGTCCGGTTGTTGCTTGGCGAAACCTTTCTTGATGGCATCTTGGTGCGAGCCGGAGAATGCCGTGAACACCAGGTCGCCCGCATACGGGTGGCGCGGGTGGACGGGCAGCTGGTTGCACTCTTCCACGCACTTGCGCACGGTGTCGATGTCGGAGAAATCCAGGCCCGGGTGCACGCCCTGCGTGTACAAGTTCATCGCCAAAGTGACGAGGTCGACGTTGCCCGTGCGCTCGCCATTGCCGAACAAGCAACCTTCGACGCGGTCGGCGCCCGCCATCACGGCCAGCTCGGCCGACGCAACGGCCGTGCCGCGGTCGTTATGCGGGTGCACGCTGATGATGATGGAATCGCGGCGCGCCAGCTTGCGCGACATCCATTCGATCTGGTCCGCATACACGTTGGGCGTGCTGCATTCCACGGTCGACGGCAGGTTGATGATCATCTTGTTGGCCGGCGTCGGCTTCCAGATGGCGCTGACGGCGTCGCAGATGTGCTTGGAGAAATCGAGTTCCGTGGTGGAGAACGATTCCGGCGTGTATTCGAAGCCCCATTCCGTTTCCGGATGCTGGGCCACCAGCTGTTTTACCAAAGTGGTGCCGGTGGTGGCGATATTCGTGATTTCTTCGCGCGACATGCCGAACACGACCTTGCGGAACACGGGCGCCACGGAGTTGTACAGGTGGACGATGGCGCGCTTGGCGCCGACGACCGATTCCACCGTGCGGCGGATCAATTCTTCGCGCGACTGGGTCAGCACGATGATGGTGACGTCGTCCGGAATGCGGCCTTCATCGACAAGCTTGCGCACGAAATCGAAATCCGTCTGCGATGCCGATGGGAAACCCACTTCGATTTCCTTCAGGCCGATGGCGATCAGCATCTCGAAGAACCGCAGCTTCTTTTCCGCACTCATCGGCTCGATCAGGGACTGATTGCCGTCGCGCAAGTCGGTGCTCATCCAGATCGGCGGTTTGCTGATGATCTGGTTCGGCCATTGACGGTCGGTCAATTTAACTGGAGGAAAGGCGCGGTATTTGGAAGCTGGGTTTTGCAACATCATGATCGGGTACTCCTGAAGATAGGGGGAAATCAATGGTTGTGGCGCAAGCTTGCCGGGCGGCCACGCAACACTAGGCCAGGCAAGCGATCGGTAGCGGTAGCAGTGCGGCCGCGATGCCGGCAGGGGCGGTCGCAGCGGGGATTACGTGTACGTATGGGGATGGTGCAAACATCATCAAACCTTCCAGGGTTTTTGAAACACGCCGGCGTGTGGCCAGGCGAAGCAATGCGGCAAACTTATGCGCGTGCTAGTAGTAGTCGCGATAGCGACAGCAGGGAAGGGGAGGAATGTTTGAAGGAGGACATGCACTCAATGTAAGGGATGTCGGGCGGGGCTGTCAAGCGTTTCCGTCTTACATGTAGTGCACGTGTGATGCCGAGTCCGGCATTTCCTGCCGCGCGCGTTCCAGGCAGCGCCGCAACAGGGCCGCCTCGCGGGGCAGGCGCGCCGCCAGTCCCTGCCAGCCGCGCAGCTCCAGTTGTTGCGGCATGTCCACCAGGCCCGTGACGGCATCCCAGAAGGCATCCCAGTTCATGCCGTAGAAGGAAGGGAAATCCAGCGCGGCCGCCAGCGCCGCGTGCAGCTGGCGCGTGGTGTTGATCTCGCTCAAGTCGATCGTCACCAGGGCAGGTCGATTCACAATATGCCTTTGAGCAAGTTCTGCAGGTTTTGCCGCATGCCGCCCACCACAGACGCGTGCTGCACCAAGATGGCGGGCGCATCCTTGAATGGTGCCGGGTCCAGGTACAGGCGCGGCAAGTCGGCCACGGCCACGCCGCGGGGGCCGCCGCGCAGGATCTCGTCCACGTGCTTGTTGATCGAGTCGATGGCCGCCTGGATGCGCGGCGTGGGAGATGCCGCCAGGCAGGCGGCCAGCGCGGCGTCGAGTTCGGCGCGCGCTGGCGCTTGCGGCAGCACGGGGGCGGCGATCTGTTCCAGCGGCGACATGTTGACGGCGGGCTTGCGGCACGCGAGCAAGGCATCGAGCGCCATCAGCCGGTGCGCGCCGCCCCGTTGCAGCCAGTCAACGATTTGCGGCCACGGCGTGCCCAGCAGGGCCGCCGCCACGCCCCATTGCCCCGCCACGGGCGAGCCGATATTGTTCTCTAGCCAGGCGATTGCGGCCGGGTTGCCCGTGTAGGCCAGCAGGATGGCGTTCGACGAGCGCAGCGCGGGCGCCTGCGTGGCGAGTACGGTGATCAGCCAGGCGAGGGCGCCGTCGGGCGGCAGCTGCGATAACTGTTGCGCAAATGGGGCGCTCAGGGCGCGGCTGTCGGAAAATTGATATTCGTTGGACATGTTGACTGATTCGGCGAGTGATAGGCGGTTGGGACGATTCTGCATGCGAGCCAGCTACCCAGCGGGTGCTCTTCGCTTGGCCCATGGCCCGGACGCTGCTATTGCTCCGATTTTTGGCAGCGAGCGGAAAATGGCAAGGCGGTGCTGTTTTCAAACGGGGAATTGAATTCGCCCTTTACTTGCGTCAAGTTGCCGCTAAAGCGCATGGTCAGCGGGCCGCTGCTTGGCCCTGCGTCATATGTGCAAGACAAGCTGTCGCCGCTTTGCCGGCAATCGTAGAAATTACTCGCTTTGCCGCGCCCGTCAATGATGTGGGTGCCTTGCGCGCCGTGCCGGTCGGGGACGTCGAAGCTGAGTTCAATCGTGTGCTCCCCCTGATCATTGGGAATCTGTATGTTACCCGTGCAGGTAAAGCCCGCCATCCTTTCCGCGATGCTATCTGGGCGCTGCGCCGCGGCGGGGGTGGCGTTGGCGCAGGCTGCACCGAGCAGGGTGGCAACGAGCAAGCATGGGTGCGCGATGAAGCGGAACAGGTCTGTTTTCATAAGCCAGGAGGTGGTGAGGTGGGGAACCAGGCGCCAGTCTAGCAGCCGGCATGGCGCGCACGGTTCGCAATCTTGTCACTATAAACATTTAAGACCGCCTTCAGTGCGGCCGGCTCCGCTTGCGCTACAATCGGCTCTCCTTTATTGCCACTGCCGCGCGCGGTTCTCTTCTGCCACCATGTTCCCTAAACGCCTGACCCTGCTTGCCCTGGCCGCCTTCGTGCTGGCCGGCTGCGATACCACCGCCCCGAAACCTGTACAAGTATTGACGCCGCCCGAACCCGTCGTCGCTCCCCGCAAGATCAAGATCGGCCTGGCGCTGGGCGGCGGCGCGGCGCGCGGTTTTGCGCACATCGGCGTGATCAAGGCGCTCGAATCGCAGGGTATACATGCCGACATCGTCACCGGCACCAGCGCCGGCAGCGTGGTGGGCGCCCTGTATGCGGCAGGCAACTCGGGCTTCACCTTGCAAAAGATGGCCTTCGACATGGACGAGGCGGCCATTTCCGACTGGGCCTTGCCCCTGTTCGGCAAGTCGTCCGGCGTGCTGAAAGGCGAAGCGCTGCAAAGCTATGTCAACAAGGCGGTCGGCGGCGTGTCGCTGGAAAAGCTGAAGATTCCGTTTGGCGTGGTGGCGACCGACCTCAAAAATGGCCAGCCGATCCTGTTCCAGCGCGGTAACACCGGCATGGCCGTGCGCGCCTCGTCGGCCGTGCCGGGCGTGTTCCAGCCCGTGACGATCGCCGGCCATACCTATGTCGATGGCGGCCTCGTCGCTCCCGTGCCCGTGCGCTTTGCGCGCGACATGGGTGCCGACTTCATCATCGCCGTGAATATTTCGTCGCAAACGGATACGCAAAAGGCCATCAGTTCGATGGAAGTCATCATGCAGACCTTCGCCATCATGGGGCAGCGCATCAACCAGTTCGAATTGAAAGATGCGGACGTGGTGATCCAGCCCAGCCTGGGCACCATGAAAGGGAACGATTTCAACAGCCGCAACCAGGCCATCCTGGCGGGCGAGCAGGCGACGTTTGCCGTCATGGCGCAACTCAAGCAAAAGCTGAAAGCCAAACGCGAGCAGTAGGCGATCATGACGCGATCGCGCCGCTGCGCATTTCGTATACAATTTTGCTTTAACATAACAAGGATGTCTCATGCAATCGAAACCGATTTTGACCCTGGACGACGTAAAGAAAATCGCTGCCGCCGCCGAAGCGGAAGCGGTCAAGAATAACTGGGCGGTCACGATCGCCATCGTCGACGACGGCGGCCATCTGGTATGGCTGCAGCGCATGGATGGCGTGGCGCCGATCTCGTCGCACATCGCCCCATCGAAAGCCAAGACGGCCGCGCTGGGCCGCCGCGAATCGCGCATCTATGAAGAGATGATCAACGGCGGCCGCGTGTCGTTCCTGAGCGCCCCGGAAATCGACGGCTTGCTCGAAGGCGGCGTGCCCATCGTGTTCGACGGCCACTACGTGGGCGCCGTCGGCGTCTCGGGTGTCAAGTCAGCCGAGGACGCGCAAATTGCCAAAGCGGGCATCGCCGCTTTGACGGCCTAAGTAGTAACCGATATTGCTTTGCAAGCCGCTCCGCGCAAGCCGGGCGGCTTTTTTCATGGGGCGCAGGATTTATGTTGCTGCGCAAAAAATGCCGGGCTTTCTGAATTTTCTTCCTTGTGGAAAAGCTTCCTTTTGGTTATAATTCAAAGGTTTAGCCAATCACACATATACCGTAGCGACTACCCATCCCCTCATTCAAAATGACCGTTGAAACACCCTGAGTGCATCTGGCTCGGGTATCTAGGCGGTCGGTCTGACGTGGCGCAGCTACGGTAACTTTATCAGGAGTTGCCCTTGCCGCCATTTTTTTCTGGCCCTGCCGTTCCAGCCATATTAGCGCTTGCTGATGGAACGATCTTTAAAGGTTTTTCGATCGGTGCCGCCGGTCATACCACGGGCGAGGTTGTTTTCAACACCTCGATGACCGGGTATCAGGAAATCCTTACCGACCCAAGCTATTGCCGCCAGATGGTCACCCTGACCTATCCGCATATCGGCAATACGGGCGTCAATCCCGAAGACGTCGAGTCTTCCAAGGTACACGCCGCTGGCCTCATCATCCGCGATCTGCCATTGCTGGCATCCAATTTCCGTTCCACGCTCTCCCTGTCCGATTACCTGAAAGCTGAAAATATCGTCGCCATCGCCGGCATCGATACACGCAAGCTCACGCGCATCCTGCGTGAAAAAGGTGCGCAGGGCGGTGCCATCCTCGTCGGTACGCAAGGCAACGAGCCATCTAGCGCCCAAGCGCTGGAGCTGGCCCGCTCCTTCCCCGGCCTGGCCGGCATGGACCTGGCCAAGGTCGTCTCGGCCAAGGCGCCGTATGAATACCGCGAAACGGAATGGACCCTGGGCGAAGGCTACGGCCAGCTGGCTGACGCGGACGCGAAATACCACGTGGTCGCCTTCGACTACGGCGTCAAGCGCAACATCCTGCGCATGCTGACGGCGCGCGGCTGCAAAGTCACCGTGCTGCCCGCGCAAGCGACGGCGGCCGACGCCCTGGCGCTGAATCCGGACGGCATCTTCCTGTCGAACGGCCCCGGCGACCCGGAACCGTGCGACTACGCCATCGCGGCGACCCGCGAGTTGATCGAGAAGGGTATCCCGACCTTCGGCATCTGCCTCGGCCACCAGATCATGGCGCTCGCTTCCGGCGCGAAGACCTTGAAGATGAAGTTCGGCCACCACGGCGCCAACCACCCGGTGCAAGACCTGGAAACGAAACAGGTCTTGATTACCTCGCAAAACCACGGTTTCGCAGTCGACGCGGCAACTCTGCCCGCGAATTGCCGCGTGACCCATGAATCGCTGTTCGACGGCTCCCTGCAAGGCTTTGCCCGCACGGACAAGCCGGCCTTCTGCTTCCAGGGCCACCCTGAAGCGTCGCCGGGCCCGATGGATGTTGCTTACCTGTTTGACCGCTTCATCAACTTGATGGCTGCGGAGGAGAAAAAGAAAAATGCCTAAACGTTTAGATATCAAAAGTATTCTGATTATTGGCGCTGGCCCGATCGTGATCGGCCAGGCCTGCGAATTCGATTATTCCGGCGCGCAAGCGTGCAAGGCCCTGCGCGAAGAGGGCTATAAAGTCATCCTGGTCAACAGCAATCCTGCGACCATCATGACGGACCCGGAAATGGCCGACGTGACCTACATCGAACCGATCACCTGGTCGGTTGTCGAGCGCATCATCGCCAAGGAGCGTCCTGACGCCATCCTGCCGACGATGGGCGGCCAGACGGCGCTGAACTGCGCGCTGGACCTGTTCAACAATGGCGTGCTGGCGAAATACAACGTCGAGCTGATCGGCGCATCGCCGGAAGCCATCGACAAGGCCGAAGACCGTTCCAAGTTCAAGGACGCGATGACGAAGATCGGCCTCGGTTCGGCACGCTCGGGCGTGGCGCACTCGATGGAAGAATCGTGGGCCGTGCAGCGCACCCTGGGCTTCCCGACCATCATCCGTCCATCGTTCACCATGGGCGGTTCCGGCGGCGGCATCGCCTACAACGAAGAAGAATTCGAAACCATCTGCAAGCGCGGCCTGGAAGCATCGCCGACGAAAGAGCTGCTGATCGAAGAATCGTTGCTGGGCTGGAAAGAGTACGAGATGGAAGTGGTGCGCGACAAGGCGGACAACTGCATCATCATCTGCTCGATCGAAAACCTCGACCCGATGGGCGTGCACACGGGCGACTCCATCACGGTTGCGCCAGCGCAAACCCTGACGGACAAGGAATACCAGATCATGCGCAATGCCAGTCTGGCAGTGCTGCGCGAGATCGGCGTCGACACCGGCGGCTCGAACGTGCAATTCTCGATCAACCCTGTCGATGGCCGCATGATCGTCATCGAGATGAACCCGCGCGTATCGCGTTCGTCGGCGCTGGCATCGAAAGCGACGGGTTTTCCGATCGCCAAGATCGCCGCCAAGCTGGCCGTCGGTTTCACCCTGGACGAGCTGCGCAATGAAATCACGGGCGGCGCCACGCCGGCATCGTTCGAACCGTCGATCGATTACGTCGTCACGAAGATTCCCCGTTTCACGTTCGAGAAATTCCCGACCGCCGACCACCACCTGACGACGCAGATGAAATCCGTCGGCGAAGTGATGGCCATCGGCCGTACCTTCCAGGAATCGTTCCAGAAAGCCTTGCGCGGCCTGGAAGTGGGCGTGGACGGCATGAACGAAAAGACCAAGGACCGTGAAAAGATCGAAGAAGAACTGGGCGAGCCTGGTCCTGAGCGCATCTGGTACGTGGGCGACGCGTTTGCCCAAGGTTTTACTTTGGAAGAAGTGCACCAGCTGACCAAGATCGACCCATGGTTCCTGATCCAGATCAAGGAAATCGTCGACCTGGAACTGTGGCTCGATACGCAGAAGCTGGAAAACCTGGACAAGAACACCCTGTACAAGTTGAAACAGAAGGGCTTCTCGGACCGCCGCCTGGGTTTCCTGTTGCAGACGACCGACACGGCCGTGCGCCAGCAGCGCCATGCGCTGAACATCCGTCCCGTCTACAAGCGCGTCGACACGTGCGCGGCGGAATTCTCGACCGACACGGCGTACATGTATTCCACGTACGACGAAGAGTGCGAATCGAATCCGACCGACAAGAAAAAGATCATGGTGCTGGGCGGTGGCCCGAACCGTATCGGCCAGGGTATCGAGTTTGACTATTGCTGCGTCCACGCGGCCCTCGCCATGCGCGAAGACGGCTACGAAACCATCATGGTCAATTGCAACCCAGAAACGGTTTCGACCGACTACGATACCTCGGACCGCCTGTACTTTGAATCGCTGACGCTGGAAGACGTGCTGGAAATCGTCGCCATCGAAAAACCGGTGGGCGTGATCGTGCAGTACGGCGGTCAGACGCCATTGAAACTGGCGCTGGACCTGGAAGCGAATGGCGTACCGATCATCGGCACCTCGCCCGACATGATCGACGCGGCCGAAGACCGCGAGCGTTTCCAGCAGATGCTGCACAAGCTGGAACTGCGCCAGCCGCCTAACCGCACCGCGCGCACGGAAGCCGACGCCCTGGCGCTGGCGCAGGAAATCGGCTACCCGCTGGTCGTGCGTCCATCGTACGTGCTGGGCGGTCGCGCCATGGAAATCGTCCACGAGCAACGCGACCTCGAGCGCTACATGCGCGAAGCCGTCAAGGTCTCGCACGATTCGCCGGTGCTGCTGGACCGCTTCCTGAACGACGCCATCGAGTGCGACGTCGATTGCATCTCCGACGGCGAAACGACGTTCATTGGCGGCGTAATGGAACACATCGAACAGGCTGGCGTCCACTCGGGCGACTCGGCTTGCTCCTTGCCGCCGTATTCGCTGGCACCGGAAACCATTGAAGAACTGAAACGCCAGACGGCGCTGATGGCCAAGGGTTTGAACGTGGTCGGCCTGATGAACGTGCAGTTCGCGATCCAGAAGCAAGAGATCGATGGCGCAATGAAAGATGTCGTCTTCGTGCTGGAAGTCAATCCACGCGCGTCGCGCACCGTGCCTTTCGTCTCGAAAGCCACGGGTCTGCAACTGGCGAAGATCGCCGCGCGCTGCATGGTCGGCCAGTCGCTGGCGTCGCAAGGCATCACGCAGGAAGTCGTGCCGCCATATTTCAGCGTCAAGGAAGCCGTGTTCCCGTTCGTCAAGTTCCCGGGCGTGGACACCATCCTCGGCCCTGAAATGAAATCGACGGGCGAAGTCATGGGCGTGGGCCTGACCTTCGGCGAAGCGTTTGTGAAATCGCAACTGGGCGCCGGCGTCAACCTGCCAAAATCGGGCAAGGTTTTCATCAGCGTGAAAGCGTCGGACAAGCCGCGCGCCGTGCAAGTGGCGCGCGACCTGGTCGAGTCCGGTTTCACCGTGGTCGCCACCAAGGGCACCGCCGCCGTGATTGCTGCTGCCGGCATCGCCGTCACGCCAGTGAACAAGGTGATCGAAGGCCGTCCGCACGTGGTCGACATGATCAAGAACCATGAAATCGTGCTGGTAATCAACACCGTGGAAGAAAAGCGCAGCGCCATCGTCGATTCGCGGGCCATCCGCACGTCGGCCCTGGCCTCGCGCGTGACGACCTACACGACCATCGCGGGCGCGGAAGCGGCCGTCGAAGGCATCCGCCATCTGGATGAGTTGCGTGTGTATGATTTGCAAGGTCTGCACAAGACCTTGAACTAAGTGCGTTTGCAGTGACCGCCGTTAGGCGGTACACTGCATGCTTATCAACCACAGAGTTCCGTGCAGAGCAGCGCGCGGCCTCTGTGGTTTTCACTTGGTAAGTCCGTTAACCGTGGCAAAACACGGACAACGGCGCCGATAACTAGCAGATAGTAGAGATAACATGACCTCAGTCCCATTGACCAAATACGGCGCAGAACTCCTGAAGGAAGAGCTGCATCATTTGAAGACCAAGGAACGCCGCATCGTCATCGATGCGATCGCCGAAGCGCGTTCGCACGGAGATTTGTCGGAAAACGCCGAGTACGATGCCGCCAAGGAACGCCAGGCCTTCGTCGAAGGCCGCATCGCCGAGCTCGAAGGCAAGCTGGGCGCAGCGCAAATCATCGACCCGACCGCGCTCGACGCGGAAGGCCGCGTGGTGTTTGCCTCGACCGTGAACCTGGAAGACCTGGAATCGGGCCAGAAAGTCACGTACCAGATCGTGGGCCTCGATGAAGCCGACCTGAAAATGAACAAGGTGTCCGTGACGTCCCCGATCGCCCGCGCGCTGATCGGCAAGTACGCCGGCGACGTGGTGGAAGTGCAGGCGCCGTCCGGCCCGCGCGAATACGAGATCCTGGAAGTACTGTACATCTGATGCTGGGCCGCGTGCGCTTCCTCGTTGCCACCCTGTGGGCGGGCAGCCTGTGGACCATCGGCTTCGTCGTGGCGCCCACCCTGTTCGGCACCCTGAGCGACCGCGTGCTGGCAGGAAACATCGCCGGCAGCATGTTCCGCGCCGAGGCGTGGCTGTCCATCGTCTGTGCGCTGGTACTGCTGGCCTTGCTGCAATGGGCGCCCGGTGCGCTGGAGCTCAAGCGCCGCCGCCTGCTGGGTGCGCTGGTGCTGTCCATGCTGGTGTGCGCGCTGCTCAGCCATTTCGGCATCACGCCGCTGATGGCCGAACTCAAGGCGCAAGCGCCGTCGGGCATCATGGACGAGGCCATGCGCAGCCGCTTCGGTATGCTGCATGGCGTGTCGACCCTGATCTTTGCCGTGCAGAGCCTGCTGGCGGGCGTATTGATCTGGAAACAGCAGTAATCGGCTGTGGTGTTGTCGGATTACGCGCTGCGCGCTAATCCGACCTACATGACTGATGGTCGATATCGTAGGTCGGATTAGCGGCGCCTTGGCGCCGTGTAATCCGACAAGCGCAATTGCAATAAAAAAGCGGAGCAGGGGATATCCCGTGCTCCGCTTCTTGTTTCAAGCCCGGCCGCCTCGCGGTGGCCGGGTGAACAGGCTTACTTGCTGCCCAGTGCGCTTTTCTTGGCGCTTTTCTGACGTGGCTTGGCACGCTTGATGGAACCGCCTTCGGTAACGCGCTCATTGCCCTTGATCATGACTTTCGTCACGCTCGGGCGCTTGGTGCCGCTGGCGCTGGCCTTGACGATGGTCACTTCGCGCATGCCTTTGCCGGCGCTGACCTTCTCCTTAACCACTTCTTTTTTCGGACGGTAGATTACCAGCAGTTTGCCAATATGTTGTACCGGGGCGGCGCCGAGATTGCCGCAAATCGTATCGTACATTCCGACGCGGGCTTCGCGGTCGTCGCCGAACACGCGGACTTTAATCAGGCCGTGCGAATCCAGGCCAAGGTCGATCTCTTTGAGGACAGCAGGTGTCAAGCCCGCTTCGCCAATGATGACGATAGGCTTCAGCGCGTGTGCTTCGGCGCGCAGTGCGCTGCGCTCTACGGGTGTAAGTTTTAGCATAATAATATTTAGTAATTCCCTTAAAAGCAGTATTCTACGCGAATGGCAAAGAAGAAATTAAACAAAAACTGGTTGCACGACCACATAAATGATCCTTATGTGAAGTTGGCGCAAAAAGAGGGCTACCGCGCCCGGGCAGCATACAAGCTCAAAGAAATCGATGAAGACGAGAAACTGATCAAACCTGGCCAGGTGATTGTCGACCTTGGTTGTACTCCCGGCAGCTGGGCCCAGTACACGCGGCGCAAGCTGGCCGGCAAGGATGGCGGCGGGGTCAATGGTACCCTGATTGGCCTGGACATGCTGGAAATGGAGCCGATCGCCGATTTCCACTTCATCCAGGGCGACTTCCGCGAAGCGCGCGTATTGCGCCAGCTGGAAGTGGTGTTGCAAGGCCGCAAGGTCGATCTGGTCCTGTCGGACATGGCGCCCAACCTGTCGGGCATTGCCACGGCGGATGCCGCGCGCATGGAACATCTGATCGACCTGGCCATCGAATTTTCGCAATTGCACCTGAAGCCGTCTGGCGTATTGCTGGTGAAATGCTTTAAAGACATGGGTTTCAGCCAGATCGTGGAGAAATTCCGTGCTGAATTCAAGGTCGTGGTACAGAAAAAGCCGAAGGCCAGCCGCGATAAATCGTCGGAAATCTTCCTGATGGGCCGTGGAATCAAGAATCCGCTGAAAAATGCCGTAGAAGAAGATGATCCCGCCCTTGATATTTGAGCGGGAATCCGCACATGGGAACGAGAAGTGCAGTAGCGTCTGATGGCATAAAAGCCTAAATTGTTTATACTGCATTTTTTTGCGTGAACGCGGTTTTTTCGCGCGCACGGATCGGCGGGCTTTGGCACGGCCCGCTTATTGCGAGTAAAATCGTGTTTCTAGCTATAGGTAAAGAGATGCGCACTGCATCCAAGGAGTCTTCGTGAATAACATGTTTTCCAAATCTGCCATCTGGGTAGTCGTATTGCTGCTGTTGTTCATGCTGTTCAAGCAATTCGACAGTCATGGCGCCACAGGCGGCAGCAAGGCCATCGCTTATTCCGATTTGCTGGATGAAGTCAAAGCCAAGCGCGTCAAAGATGTCGTGATCGAAGGTTCGTCGATCACCGCCAAGCTGATGGACGACACCAAGGTGCGTACCACTGCCACCAGCCTCGACAAGGGCCTGATCGGCGACTTGCGCGACAATGGCGTGCATTTCGATGTGCGTCCGCCCGAGGAAGCGTCTTTCCTGCAAACTATTTTTGTTTCCTGGTTCCCCATGCTGCTGTTGATCGGCGTCTGGGTCTTCTTCATGCGTCAGATGCAAGGCGGCGGCAAGGGCGGGGCATTCTCGTTCGGCAAGTCGAAGGCGCGCATGATGGATGAAGCCAGCAACACCGTCACCTTCGCCGATGTCGCCGGTTGCGACGAAGCGAAAGAAGAAGTCAACGAAGTGGTCGACTTCCTCAAGGATCCGAGCAAATTCCAGAAACTGGGCGGCCGTATTCCCCGCGGCGTGCTGATGGTCGGTCCTCCTGGCACGGGTAAAACCCTGCTGGCGCGCGCCATCGCCGGCGAAGCCAAGGTGCCGTTCTTCTCGATTTCCGGTTCTGACTTCGTGGAAATGTTCGTCGGCGTGGGTGCCAGCCGCGTGCGCGACATGTTCGAAAACGCGAAAAAGCATTCGCCATGCATCATCTTCATCGATGAGATCGACGCTGTCGGTCGTCACCGCGGTGCCGGCATGGGCGGCGGCAATGACGAGCGCGAACAGACCCTGAACCAGTTGCTGGTCGAGATGGACGGTTTTGAAGCGAACTCCGGCGTCATCGTCGTGGCCGCCACCAACCGCGCCGACGTGCTCGACAAAGCCTTGCTGCGTCCGGGCCGCTTCGACCGCCAGGTGTCCGTCGGCTTGCCCGATATCCGCGGCCGCGAACAGATCTTGAACGTGCACATGCGCAAAGTGCCTATCGGTACCGATGTGAAAGCCGATATCCTGGCCCGCGGTACGCCTGGTTTCTCGGGTGCCGACCTGGCCAATCTGGTCAACGAGGCAGCCTTGTTCGCCGCCCGCCGCAGCAAGCGCCTGGTGGAAATGGCTGACTTTGAAGATGCGAAAGACAAGATCTACATGGGTCCCGAGCGTAAATCGATGATCATCCGCGAGGAAGAGCGTCGCAACACGGCTTACCATGAGTCCGGTCACGCCGTCGTCGCCAAACTGCTGCCGAAGGCCGATCCCGTGCATAAAGTGACGATCATGCCGCGCGGCTGGGCCCTGGGCCTGACCTGGCAGCTGCCGGAGCACGACAACTTGTCCGCCTACAAGGACAAGATGCTGGAAGAAATTTCCATCCTGTTCGGCGGCCGTATTGCCGAAGAGATTTTCGTGGGGCAGATGTCCACCGGCGCGTCGAACGACTTCTCGCGCGCCACCAAGCTGGCCCGTTCCATGGTGACCCGCTTCGGCATGTCCGACAGCATGGGCGTGATGGTCTACGAAGACAGCGAAAACGAAGGTTTCTTCGGTGGCGCCACCAAGACGATCTCGGAAGCGACCCAGCAAAAGGTCGATGCTGAAATCCGCAACATTCTCGACAAGCAATATGCTTTGGCGCGCACCTTGCTGGAAGGCAACCGCGACAAGGTCGAAATGATGACGAAAGCCTTGCTGGAATGGGAAACCATTGATGCAGAGCAAATCAATGACATCATGGCCGGCCTGGAGCCGCGTCCACCGAAAGTCATTCCGCCACGCCGCAATGCGGGCGACAGCGGCACGGGCGGCATCTCGCCAAACGTGACGGCACCAGCCTGATTAGTGCGGCCCTGACGGGCGGCACGCAAGGGGATGGCAAGAACGAGGGTAAGGAGCAATCCTTGCCCTTTTTCGTTGCCGCAGCAGTTTTTTCCTGACGACTACAAAGATTCACATGCGACACTATTTGCAATTCGGCCGTTTCGGCTTCAACCTGTCCGGCGCGCAGGCGCTGGTGATGGGCATCCTGAACATCACGCCCGACTCGTTTTCCGATGCGGGCCAGTATCAGCACCTGGAATTTGCCCTGTCGCGCGCCGAGCAGATGATGCTTGATGGCGCCGACATCATCGATATCGGCGGCGAATCGAGCCGCCCCGGCGCGCCGCCGCTGCCGCTGCAGGACGAGCTTGCGCGCGTCATGCCGGTGCTGTACGCCTTGCGCGACTGCGGCAAGCCCTTGTCCGTCGACACGTACAAGCCGGAAGTCATGCGCGAAGCCATCCTGGCGGGCGCCGACATGATCAACGACATCAACGGTTTTCGCGCGCCAGGCGCCATCGAGGCCGTGCGGGACAGCGATTGCGCGCTGTGCATCATGCACATGCAAAACGTGCCAGAAACCATGCAAGCCCAGCCGCAGTACGACGACGTGGTGCGCGAAGTCATCGACTTCCTGCGCGAACGCATCGACACCATGACGGCGGCCGGCATCGCCCGCGAACGCCTGTGCGTAGATCCCGGCTTCGGCTTTGGCAAAACGGTGGAGCAGAACTACGCTTTATTGCGCGCCACGCGCCAGCTGCGCAGCGAGCTGGACCTGCCTGTGCTGGCGGGCCTGTCGCGCAAGTCGATGATCGGCGCCGTGACGGGACGTCCCGTCGAGCAGCGCCTGGCCGGCAGTGTTGCCGGTGCGCTTGCGGCGGTAGCGCAAGGCGCGGAAATTATTCGTGTGCATGATGTAGCAGAAACCGTCGATGCCCTGAAGGTCTGGCGCATGGCGCACTGAAGCTGTAAGATTCATTATAAACAACAAAAGAGAAATTTATGACGCGTAAATATTTTGGCACCGATGGCATCCGCGGCCTGGTGGGCACCGCTCCGATCACCCCCGATTTCGTCATGCGCCTCGGTTATGCGGCCGGCAAGGTGCTGGCCAAGTCGGAGGGCGGCAAGGCGCGTCCGACGGTACTGATCGGCAAGGACACGCGCATTTCCGGCTACATGCTGGAAGCGGCGCTGGAAGCGGGCCTGTCGGCCGCCGGCGTGGATGTGATGCTGGCCGGCCCCATGCCGACGCCGGCGATCGCTTACCTGACGCGGGCGCTGCGCCTGTCGGCTGGTGTGGTCATTTCCGCCTCGCACAATCCGTATCACGACAATGGCATCAAGTTCTTTTCCGGCCAGGGCACCAAGCTGCCCGACAGCGTGGAACTGGAAATCGAAGCGGCGCTCGACGAGCCCATGGCTTGCGTGGCGTCGGACAAGCTGGGCCGCGCCAAGCGCCTCGACGATGCCCAGGGCCGCTACATCGAATTTTGCAAGAGTACCTTCCCGAACGAGCTGGACTTGCGCGGCCTGAAGATCGTCGTCGATTGCGCGCATGGCGCCGCCTACCATATCGCGCCGCACGTCTTCCATGAACTGGGCGCGGAAGTCATCGCCATCGGCAACAAGCCCGATGGCTTCAACATCAACGCGGGCTTTGGCGCCACGGCAACCAAGGCCATGGCCGAAGCCGTCGTCGAGCACGGCGCGGACCTGGGCATCGCCCTCGACGGCGATGCCGACCGCCTGATCATGTGCGACGCCACGGGCCGCTTGTACAACGGCGACGAATTGTTGTACGTCATGGTCAAGGACCGCCTGGCGACGGGTCCCGTGGCCGGCGCCGTCGGCACGTTGATGACGAATATGGCGCTGGAAGTGCTGTTCAAGCAGCAGGGCATCGGCTTTGCGCGCGCCAAGGTGGGCGACCGCTACGTGCTGGAAGTCATGAAGGAAAAGGGCTGGATACTGGGCGGCGAGGGCTCGGGCCATTTGCTGTGCCTGGACCGCCACACGACGGGCGACGGCATCGTCTCTGCGCTGCAAGTATTGTCCGCGCTCAAGCGCAGCGGCCAAAGCCTGCAGCAATGCCTGGCCGAACTGGTGCTGTTCCCGCAAACCCTGATCAATCTGCGCGTGGCGCCCGGTTTCGACTGGCAGAAGAATGCTGCCATGGTGGCCGAGAAGGAACTGGTCGAGGCCGAACTGGGCGACACGGGCCGCGTGCTGATCCGCGCTTCGGGCACCGAACCGCTGATCCGCGTGATGGTGGAGGCGAAGGACAAGGAGAAGGCCGAGTCGATGGCGCGCCGCATCGCCGACAAGGTCGGCAGCTGAAAACGCCCAAGGCGGCGTTGCACTGCCTTGCCCTGAACGTTTTCAGCAAGCCTCTTCAAGCAGGCGCGATAGTTATTTCCATCTAATTCGCCTGGGGCAATTGACGAAATTGGGCAGGGGCGTTATTATCTTGTCTTCGGAGTGTGGCGCAGCCCGGTAGCGCACCTGGTTTGGGACCAGGGGGTCCAAGGTTCGAATCCTTGTACTCCGACCAAAGTCATAAGCGGGCTGTCAGAAATGACAGCCCGTTTTCTATTGTGCGACGCCTTGGCATTGCTGGCGCGCATAGACTAAAATGCTGCACCTTTCCGCCCATCGTTCAACGGATAGGACAACGGTCTTCTAAACCGTGAATGGGGGTTCGATTCCCTCTGGGCGGACCAGTTCATGCTGGTCATGCACGCGACAGCCTGTCGCATTGCCATCACTCTTCATCTTTTGCCTGCCTGCCGTGTCACGGCTGCGCAAACAGTACCACGCTCAGCAAATATAACAGCGGCGCCGCGCACAGCAGCGCGGATAGTAGCGACCCCATTTTCTTGCTGGCCAGCCGGGCCAGGCGCAGCCGTTCCCGCGCGGGCAAGTGCTGGCGGATCACGCTGCGCGCGCGTGGCTGAAACGGTTGTTCGTGCATGAGATCTCCCTCGTCGATCAGCAGTGGATGCCGTCGAGCATAGCGAGGGGGATCTAAAAATGGTGTAAAAAGCGTGCCTGGCGCCGCAAGCGCGGTGTAAAGATGCGGCTGGCATGGAGGCGGCAGCGGGCGATGTTGCGCCGCTGCCGCTGGTGATGCTTACTTTCCCTGGCGGCGGCGTGCCAGGAAGCCCAGCAGGCCCAGGCCGGCGAGCAGCATGGCATAGGTTTCAGGTTCCGGCACGGCGGAAATGAAGGCCCTGTAGTTGCTCAGGTCCTTGGGCAGGCCCGCCACCGTGAACGTGGTGCCGGCAGCCACTGGCGCGGCCCAGTGGAACACCAGTTCGCCCTGGCCGAAGTGGATGGCCAGATAGTCATAGGCGGCCGCGCTCGTATAGGAATTGACCCCGCCGCTCAGGCCTGCCGTGGTGCCGGCAGTGCAGCCCGAAGTGGCGCTGTCGCAATACGAAACGGCGGCGCCCAGGCTGCTGCCGAACACGCCATTGATGTAGCCCTGGATGTCCGAGGGGCTCTGCGGCACCAGATTATCGTCATAATATTTCACCTCCAATGCCGGTGATGGCGAATAGGTGACGGTGCTGCCGGCAATGACGAAACCGCTGGCCGGCCCCACATCGACCCAGGTGGCCGCTTGCGCTGCACTTGCCAGTACGGTCATTGCGGCCAGCATGGATGCCTTGACGGCAATGCTTTTTATGCTTTTCATGAAAATCCCCTTGTGCTTGAGACAGTTGCTACATCGTGTAGGGATACGCCCCTGCCTGCCGGGGAAGTCATCCCATTGCCCGTTTTTAGCTGCTATTTCCTGCGCGTACTGGGTACGCAAATGCAAGCTTACTCTTGATGTAAATTAATACAATTTTAATAATTCTATTGGTTTGCTTGACAACATCGCATGCGGCTATGTATGGATGTGCTAGCGATGGCCAACATGACGTTAGGAAATAGCGTGACAAGGCGCGCCAGCTTGTGCTAGCGGCGTTAGGACTTGGGAAAAGGGGAGGCGCGTGCTTCAGTCGCTGTTGTTGCTGACGCCAAACAGGCGATCCTTGGCGTTGAGCAGCTTTTGTACCTTGGCGCCCATTTTCATCAGTTGCGCCATCGATTCGGGCGACAGGCGCTGCAAGTCGTCGAACCAGGTGTTGGCCAGGTCGACCAGTTCATACATTTCGCGCATGCGCTCCTGGGCATATTGATCCACGGGTTCCGTGGCCGGCGCCAGCAGCGCTTCGCGCAGCACCGTCAGGGTAGGGGCCACCTCGCGGCGGCGGCGCTCGGCGGCCACCACGCGGAAGATTTGCCACACGTCGCCCAGCGAGGAAAAATATTCGCGCCGGTCGCCGGGGATGCGCGACTGGCGGATCAAGCCCCAGCCCTGCAATTCCTTCAGGCCGATGCTCACGTTCGAGCGCGAAAAACTCAGGTGCTCCGCGATTTCATCCGCGTGCAAAGGATGCTCCGCGACAAACAACAAGGCGTACACTTGCCCCACCGTGCGGTTAAAGCCCCAGCGGCTGCCCATCTCGCCGAAATGGCTGACGAAGGTCAGGATCAGCGGCGTCATTTGGATATTTTGAGTTTTCATAATTATCTGAATTTTTTCACGCCAAACCGCCAGGGTCAATTGATATATGTCATGTTTCGCAGTATTATACAAAAAATCGAATTTACAGAAAATTCTGAAAACTCAAAAAATATAAGATGACGACCTCGCCACTGTCCTTGCCCCGCTTTATTCTTCCCCGTGCCGCCAGTCTGGCGCAAGGCGGCGCCGCCTTGCTGTGGCTGCCGCAAGCGGCCTTGCTGGCCTGGGCCGTCCAAGCCATGCTCGATGGCGCGCCGTGGCGCGCGGCCCTGTTGCCGGCCGCCGGCGTGCTGCTGCTGGGCATGCTGCGCGCCGGCTGCGAAGCGTGGGGCGCGCGGCGCATGTATGCGGCCGCGCGCGCGCACCTGTCCACCTTGCGCGGGCAAGTGGCGCAGGCGCTGGCGCGCCGTTCGCCGCTGGACCGCCAGCGCGCCCAGTCAGGCCAGGCGGCCAGCGTCATCGCCGAGCAGGCCGAAGCCATCGTGCCGTATCTGGTGCGCTACAAGCCGGCGCGCTGGAAAGTCATGCTCGTGCCGCTCGTGATCCTCGCCGTGGTGACGCCGCTGTCGTGGATCGCCGCCTTGATCCTGCTCATCGCCGCGCCCCTGATTCCCGTCTTCATGGCCCTCGTGGGCATGGGCGCGCAGGCGGCCAGCCGCGCGCAGATGGTGGAAATGGGCAGCATGAACGCCTTTCTGCTGGACCGCCTGCGCGGCCTGGCCACCTTGCGCGCGCTCGATGCCGTCGATGCCACGGTCGCGCGGCTGGACGCCTCGTCGCAATCCGTGCGCCGGCGCACGATGGTGGTGCTGCGCATCGCCTTTTTGTCGTCCGCCGTGCTGGAACTGTTTTCCGCGCTGGGCGTGGCCATGGTGGCCGCCTTCATCGGCTTCTCGCTGCTGGGCAGCCTCGATTTCGGCACCTGGGGCCGCGAACTGAGCCTGGGGCAGGGCTTGTTCATCCTGCTGCTGGCGCCCGCGTTCTTCGAGCCGCTGCGCGAGCTGGCCGCCGTCTGGCACGACAAGGCGGCCGGCGAGGCGGGCCTGGCCGGACTGCACGATCTGGCCGCCGAGGGCGTGCCTTTGCCGGGCTTTGGTGCGGAAGTTGCCGCCGTCTCCGCCGCCGCCATGGCGGTGGCGCCGCCGCCTGCCATTGACATCCATCAACTGCGCTTTGCCCATCCCGGCGAAGCGCCCGTGTTCGACGGCTTGGACTTGAGCGTGCGCGCCGGCGAACACGTGGCCCTGCTGGGCGCCAGCGGCGCCGGCAAGACCACCTTGCTGTCCCTGCTGGCCGGCTTGCTGCCCGCCGGCGGCGGCGACATCCGCATCGGCGGCGTGCGCCTGAATGACGGTACCGTCAATACCGTGCGCCAGCGCATGGCCTGGATGGGCCAGCGTCCGCACGTGTTTGCCGCGTCCGTCAGCCAGAACGTGACACTGGGCCGGGCAGGTGCGAACGCCGCGCACGTGACGCAGGCGCTGCACTTGGCCGACCTGGCCAGCGTGGCGCAGGCGCAGCCGGCCGTCATGCTCAGCGATGGCGGCCAGGGCTTGTCCGGCGGCGAAGCCGTGCGCCTGGCCCTGGCCCGCGTGGCCCTGCATCCGCATGCGGACTTGCTGCTGGTCGATGAACCGACGGCCCACCTGGACAGCGAAACGGCGGCGCGCGTCACGGACGCCTTGCTGGCCCTGGCAAAAGGCAAGACCATGCTTGTCGCCACGCACGACCCCGTGCTGGCTGGCCGGTTGCAGCGCACGGTGCAAGTTGATGCCCAGGCGCATGCGCAGACGCAGAAGGCAGAGGCGCGCGCATGAAAACATCGCTGATATCGCACCCCGTGCTGCGGCAATTGCTGCTGGCCCAGCCCCGCAAGCTGATCGGGGGCGCCATGCTGGCGGCCCTGACGGACGTGGCCGGCATGGCCTTGCTGGGCTTGTCCGGCTGGTTTATTACCGCCACGTCGATCGCCGGCTTGCACGCGTCCACCGCCATCGTCTTCGACGTGTTCGGCCCGTCGGCCGGCATCCGCCTGCTGGCTATCGGCCGCACTGGCTCGCGCTATGCGGAGCGCCTCGTCACGCACGACGCCACGTTCGCCGCCCTGGCGGCCATCCGCGTGCAGCTGTTTCGCGGCTGGTCGCGTCCGGAAGCGGCCGGCCGCCTGCTGCGCCAGCCCGCCAGGCTGCTGTTCCGCCTGACGGCCGATATCGACGCGCTCGAATCGCTGTATCTGCGCCTGCTGGTGCCCGCCTTCACGGCACTGTGCGTGGCCCTGCTGGCCGGCGTGGCGTTGGGCGTGATGCAGTGGCAGCTGGGCCTGGGCCTGGCCGCGTGGCTGCTGGCCGCCGGCGGCGGCATCAGCTGGCTTCTGGCGCGCGGCGCCCGCCGTCCCGCCATCGTGCGTACACGCGCCATCGAAAAACTGCGTTCCGCCACCATCGACCTGGTGGCGGGCCAGACGGACCTGGTGATGGCGGGCCGCATCGGCGCCCAGTGCGCCGCGCTGGGACAGATCGACCGCTCGCTGGCGCAAGCCGATCTTGCCCTGCTGCGCCTGGAGACGGCGGCGGGCGCCGCGTATGGCGTGGCGGGCAGCGCGACCCTGGCAGGGGTGCTGCTGGCCGTGGCCGCGCTGGTGCAGCAGCAGGCGCTGAACGTGCCGCTGGCGGCCCTGGCCCTGCTGATCGCCCTGACGGCCGTGGAACCGTTTGCGGGACTGCGCCGCGGCGCGCTGGAAGCGGGGCGCATGCTGCTGGCCATGCACCGCCTGGCGCCGCGCCTCGATGCTCAGGAGATCGCAGTGCCGCCGGCTGACGGCGCACCGGGCTTGCGCCTGGAACATGTCAGCGGCGCACATGCGGGCAGCCATGTCGCCATCTTGCATGATGTTTCCCTGCACATCGGCGAGGGCGAACGCGTGGCCTTGATCGGCCCCAGCGGCGCGGGCAAGTCGACCTTGCTGGCCATCGCCGCGCGCGAGCTGGCGCCGTTGTCGGGCACGGTGCACGCGGGCCGCGCCTGTTTATTCACCCAGAAGACGGAACTGTTCCAGGACAGCTTGCGCGACAACCTGCGCCTGGCCGACCCGTCCGCCAGCGATGCGCAGCTGTGGGCGGCGCTGCAGGCGGCCGGCCTGGAGGACGAAGTGCGCGCCTTCGCGGGCGGCCTGGACACCATGCTGGGCGAGGGCGGCCTGGGCTTGTCGGGCGGCCAGGCGCGCCGCTTGGCGCTGGCGCGGCTGTTCCTGCACGCATCGACCTTGTGGCTGCTGGACGAGGCGACGGAAGCGCTCAATGCGCAGACGGCGATCGATGTCCTGCAGCGCCTGGGCGCGCGCTGCGAAGGGCGCAGCTTGCTGATCGCCACCCACTTGCGGCGCGAAGCGGCGCTGGCGGACCGGCTGATCAGCCTGCGCGATGGCCGTATCGTCGGCGACGCGCGCCGTGGCACGCCAGCCTTCGAGGCGGCGCTGGCGGGCCTGCGCGCAGATTAAGGAGTGAAGGGAAGACTGGAGACACAGGCGGTCCGTATGCCAGCGTGAGGGCGGCGGACCAATCGAATCGCATCAGATAGATACCAAGTTTACACACAGTAGGGAAATACCAAGGAAATCATATGGACTTCGATATTGTCGCTTTATCCAGACTGCAGTTCGCGCTGACAGCTCTGTACCACTTTATATTCGTTCCGCTGACGATAGGGCTGTCAGTGATCCTCGCCATCATGGAGACGGTCTATGTGATGACGAACCGTCCCATCTGGCGCGACATGACCAAGTTCTGGGGTGTCTTGTTCGGCATCAACTTCGCCATGGGCGTGGCGACGGGCGTCGTCATGGAATTCCAGTTCGGCATGAACTGGAGCTATTACAGCCATTATGTGGGCGACATTTTCGGCGCGCCGCTGGCCATCGAGGGCTTGATGGCTTTCTTCCTGGAAGCGACCTTCGTCGGCCTGTTCTTCTTCGGCTGGGACAAGCTGTCGAAGCGGGGCCACCTGGTCACCACCTGGCTGGTGGCCATCGGCTCGAACTTCTCGGCCCTGTGGATTTTGATCGCCAACGGCTGGATGCAAAATCCCGTCGGCGCGGCCTTCAATCCGCAGACCATGCGCATGGAAGTGACGGATTTCGGCGCCGTGCTGACGAACCCCGTGGCACAGGCGAAATTCGTGCACACGGTGTCGGCCGGCTATACGGCGGCGGCCATCTTCGTGCTGGGTATTTCCGCCTGGTATCTGCTGAAGGGCCGCCATGTACAGCTGGCCAAGCGCTCGATGACGGTGGCCGCCTCGTTCGGCCTGGCCGCCACCTTGTCGGTCGTGGTGCTCGGTGATGAAAGCGGCTACCTGTCGTCCGAACACCAGAAAATGAAGCTGGCCGCGATCGAAGCCATGTGGACCACGGAGCCGGCGCCCGCCGCCTTCACGGCCATCGGCTTTCCCGACGCGAAAGCGCGCGAGACGCATTACGCCGTGCATATCCCGATGGTGATGGGCTTGATCGGCACGCGTTCGCTGACGACGGAAATCCCCGGCATCGAGCAATTGGTCGACCGCGGCGAGCTGCTGATCCAGGATGGCATCAAGGCGTATGACGCGCTGCAAACCATCCGCAGCGTGGCGCCGGGCAGCCCCGTGCCGCAAGAGGCGAAGGACGTGTTCGAGTCGAAAGGCCAGTCCATGGGCTATGCCTTGTTATTAAAACGCTATGTCGACGATCCGCGCCAGGCCACGCCCGAGCAGATCCGCCAGGCCGCGCTCGACACCGTGCCGCCCGTGGGGCCCTTGTTCTGGTCCTTCCGCGTGATGGTGGGCCTGGGCATGTTCTTTATCCTGTTGACCGGCACCTTCTTCATTCTGTCGACGCGCCGCACCCTGGACAAGCACCGCTGGCTGCTGAAGCTGGCCGTGTTCGCCATCCCGTTGCCGTGGGTGGCCATCGAGGCGGGCTGGATCGTGGCCGAAGTGGGCCGCCAGCCGTGGGTCATCGAAGGCGTGCTGCCGACGGCCGTGGCCGTCTCCAACCTGGGGGCGTCGACGCTCCTGATTACCATCGCCGGCTTTGCCGCCATCTACACCGTGCTGTTGATTATCGAGATGAAGCTCATGCTCAAGGCCATCCGCAAGGGGCCGGAAGAGACGCCGCGGGCTCCCGTGCCAGCGGCCGCAGCCATTCATACTCAACGCGCCTGAGGAGGACCAGACCATGATTTTGCATGAAATGATTTCGTATGAAACCCTGCGCCTGATCTGGTGGCTGCTGATCGGCATATTGCTGGTGGGCTTTGCCATCACGGACGGCTTCGACTTGGGCACGGGCATCCTGCTGCCGTTCGCCGGCAAGACGGACCTCGAGCGCCGCGTCATCATCAACAGCATCGGCCCCGTATGGGAAGGCAACCAGGTATGGCTGATCCTCGGCGGCGGCGCCATCTTTGCCGCCTGGCCGCAGCTGTACGCCGTCTCGTTCTCGGGCTTTTACCTGGCCATGTTCGTCATCCTGGTGGCGCTGATCGTGCGTCCCGTGGCCTTCAAATTCCGCAGCAAGCGCGAAGACCCGCGCTGGCGCGCCCGCTGGGACGCGGCCCTGTTCGTGGGCGGCTTCGTGCCGGCCCTGATCTGCGGCGTGGCCATCGGCAACGTGCTGCAAGGCGTGCCGTTCCGTTTTTCGCCGGACATGCATATCTTCTATGACGGCAGCTTCTTTGCGCTGCTCAACCCGTTCGCCTTGCTGTGCGGCCTCGTCTCGGTGGCCATGCTGGTGATGCATGGCGCCACCTGGCTGCAAGTGAAAACGGACGGTGCCGTGGCGGAACGTTCGCGCCGCTACGGCAGCGTGGCGGCAATCGCCACGGTCGTGCTGTATGCGGCAGCCGGCGTGGCCCTGTGGCTGTGGGTCGATGGCTACCGCGTCACCAGCGCCGTCGTCGTCGATGGCCCGTCGAACCCGATGCTGAAAACGGCGCAAGTGCACGTGGGTGCCTGGTTCCTCAACTTTGCCGCCCATCCGTGGACCTGGATCGCCCCTGCGGCCGGTTTGCTGGGTCCCTTGCTGGCGTTCGCCTTGCTGCGCGCGCGCCGCGAAGTGCCCGCCTTGCTGGCCAGCGCGGCCAGCATCGCCGGCATCATCCTCAGCGTGGGCGCGGCCATGTTCCCGTTCATCCTGCCATCGTCGATCGACCCGCGCGCCAGCCTGACGGTGTGGGATTCCTCGTCCAGCCACATGACCCTGTTCATCATGCTGGTCGTCACGGCCGTCTTCATCCCCCTCATCGTGGCGTATACGACGTGGGTGTATAAAGTGCTGTGGGGTAAGGTTGACGGCAAAGCCATCGAAGACGACAGCGGTCACGCTTATTGAGAACACCTGACTAAACCTACTGCGCGTCGCCCTTTGCGGCCGGCGATGCTCACCGTACTGGAGTACGGTTGCGCTTCTCGACCACAAATCGCTGCCGCTCACTACGGTTTTGTTAGGTGTCGTTAGTTTGATAGTAAAAACGATCAAGCTGGAATTGAAGAAAGGAAATAATTATGTGGTACTTCGCCTGGATACTGGGTCTTCCGCTGGCGGCGACGTTCGCCGTGCTCAATGCGATGTGGTATGAAGTCGCCGATGGCGACACGACGCCCGAGCAGTACCGCGACACGCCGAACTAGTCGCGCCTGAATTTGATCTGCCCCGCCCGGTGCAATGGTTTTGCCATTGCCGCCCGGCGGGGCATTTTTATGGTTTTTCGCGGATTTCAGTCAAGCAAATCCCGCCATGCCGTGAAAGAGGAAAGATTTGTTGTACGGCCAACACGGTATTCGCCGCCGTACCGGCAGAACTTCACTGAGCCGTGCCGAACGCACGGCTTTTCATTGCCCGCTCCCTGCATTGTCATCGACGCGACGTACGTCCGCGGATCGAGCCGGTCTGCACAGGCGGAAATTCGCTAACACTTGCCCTTGCACACTTCACATCATTTGATAATAAATTTGTGATTTTTGTTTTGTTTTTGTTGTTTTCATTTATTTTTATTAAATTTACTTTAAATCGCCAAAATTAAGCTGTAAAATAAGTTGCTTCCTATAAATATAGAGTGACGATTTGGCAAGGAACTTGACTTCGAATGATCGCCTCTCACTCATGCGAGAGCAATGTCATCTCGGTAGCTGAACCAGAGGCAAGCATAGTTAATTCAAGGAAAATATTATGAGCATGATAAGGGGACTCAAGCTAACGCACCGTCTGGCTGTACTGATTGTGATCTTTTCGGTCGGTTTCATCCTCTATGGCCTGTGGTCGTTCAAGACTCTGCAAGAATGGAAAGTGAACGGCCCTGTTTATCAGAAAATAGTGCAAAGCAAGGATCTGATTGCGGACGTGTTGCCACCGCCGGAGTACATACTGGAATCCTATCTGGTCAGTTTTCAGCTGCTGGCGACCGAGGATCGTGCCGAACAGGCGCAGTTAATCGCACGATTTAACACGCTCAAACGTGATTACGATGAGCGCCATGCATTCTGGAAGGGCGCGACACTGGATGCCGATATCGCCGGGCTGCTGCTGAACAAGGCGCATGCGCCGGCGCTGGCCTTCTACACGGTTGCACTGCAACAGTTCATCCCCGCAATAGAGGCACAGGACAAGGCCGGCGCCACCGTTGCGATGAAAAAAATGACGATCAGCTACGCCCAGCATCTGCAGGCCATCAAGCAACTGGTCGAGATGACCAGCCAACGCGCGTCGGCGATAGAGGCGGATTCGAGCGCGCGCATCACGGTGGCGGGCAGCTTGCTGTTGGCGATACTGCTGGTCTCGCTGGGCACGGCGATTGGGGTGGCTGTGCTCATTAGCAAGAGTATTACCAAGCCACTGCAGGACGCCGTGCACGTTGCCCGCATTGTCGCTTCCGGTGACCTGCGCAGCCATATCGCGACCGACTATCGCGACGAGCCGGGCGAATTGATGCGTGCTCTGAAAAGCATGACGGAGAGCCTGCGTCATACGGTGGGCCGTGTGCGTGGTGGTACTGAAACCATCTCGACTGCCTCGCAGGAAATTGCTGCTGGCAATTTGGACCTCTCGGCCAGAACCGAGGCTCAGGCCGGTGCACTGGAGCAAACATCGTCGGCGATGCAGCAGTTAACCAGCAATGTGCAGCAGAATGCCGAAAGCGCTCAGCAAGCCAATCAACTGGTCTTGTCGGCTTCAGCGGTAGCGGTGCAGGGCGGGCAGGTGGTCGAACGTGTCGTCGCGACCATGGTATCCATCAAGGACAGCTCGAACCGTATCGTCGAGATTATTTCCGTGATCGACGGCATCGCGTTTCAAACGAATATTCTGGCCCTGAACGCGGCTGTCGAAGCGGCGCGCGCCGGTGAGCTGGGGCGCGGTTTTGCTGTCGTCGCATCGGAGGTGCGCGCCCTGGCGCAACGTTCCGCCACGGCCGCCAAAGAGATCAAGCAGCTGATTGCCGAGTCGGTCGAAAAAGTCGAGCTTGGCAGCAATCTGGCCGATGAAGCGGGCGGCACGATGAAGCAAATCGTCTCCTCTGTCCAGCAAGTCGCCGGCATCATGGGGGAAATCGCCGTCGCCAGCCAGGAACAAAACGATGGCATCAAACAGGTGAATCAGGCCATCAGTCAGATGGATGCAGTGACCCAGCAGAATGCCGCCCTGGTCGAGCAGTCGGCGGCGGCAGCGGCCAGCATGCAGGAGCAGGCGGACAGCATGATGCAGGACATGCGCGTGTTCAAATTGCTGGCGTGACCTTGGTGACCGGCCTTGTGCAACCGGGGCCTTTCCTGGCCGGCCAGGAAAGGCAGGGGACTCAGGCCGGCGACTTGCTGACCGGTTTTGGGGTGGCAATGGCGATCGGGTCGCTGGCCGGAAAGCTCTCCTTCAGCGCTTCATCGAGCGCTTCCTCGGCGTGGCTTTCGCCCGCCGGCGTGGGCGAATCGCGCTCTGGTGGCGGGGCGGGCGTGGTGGCGGCGTTGGTGCTCGAATGCATGGTGATTCCCTCGCGGTGGTGCGCCAGGTAGCCGGGAGGCGATGGCGCGGGCTGATGCTACCAGCCTAGCACATCGCGCGAAAAAAGCGCGCCCGCCGCGCTTGCCGCAAGAGAGCAGGGCGGCGTCTGCTACACTGCGCTCCACTTTGACCGACGGAATTGCCATGACTTCCCCATCCCTGCCATACCGCGCCACCGCAACCGAAGCCTGCGCCTGGCTGGCGCAACAGACGGGCACCCCGTGGACCCTGGCGCGCCTGCTCGAGCAGGGCGGCTTGCCGTTTATCTGGCTCGACTACAGCGTAGCCTGGGCCGAGCTGTTCCATGATGGCGTGACGCGCTATGCGGCGCCCGTCGTGTTCATCGAGGACAAGCAGCACCTGGCCGCGGGCGCCGGTGATGTCTGGCTGCGTTTTACGCGCGACTCGGGCAATCTCCCCATTGAACTCAAGGGGCAGGGCTTGCGCGTGCCGCTGGACGGCTTGCACTTCCAGGAGCGCGACCTGTTGCGTTTGCTCAAGGAACTGCAGCATCCGCAGCCGGTCGACACGGCAGCGGACAAGGCGCCCGTGGTCTTGCCCAGCGCCTTGAAAGGCCTGGGGCGCGAACAGATCCTGACTGCTTTTGCCGGCGTGGGCAAGGTCGACCTGGACCAAGGCATGGCCAGCGGCGTGGGCATCTTTGGCGACGATGGCGCGCGCGTGCGCAAGAATTCGCGTGGCGGCAAGAACAGCCATTTGTGGCATCCGGTGACCCTGGCGTTCGGCTTGCACGATGTGCACCGCGTGCCGATGGCGCATTTGAAAAAGGCGTTCGCCACGCAAACGTTGCTGCGCGACTGGAAGGCGGACTGGCTGGAATCGCTGCGCCTGCTGGGAGAGTGACCTTATAACTCGATGGGGGCGACGTCCGTGCCGATATCGGGCGCCGCGTAATGCATGCTGAAATACACGAAAGCGCCGATATTGAGGGCGACCGTGATCCAGAACACGATGCGGAACGAGCGCTTGCTGGACTTGTGGCGCAGCCATTGCTGGGCCAGCACGGCGCCCGGCCAGCCGCACAGCAGTCCCAGCAGCAGCAAGGTGCGCTCCGGGGTGCGCCAGCGGCCCTCCTTGGCGGCGGACTTGTCGATCGCATAGGCAACGAAGCATCCCAGGCTCAGCACGCCATACACGAGGGCAACCAGGGCGGGGATGTGGAAAAAGAAGGTGGCGAGTAAGTACAGTACGACAAAGAACGCGATGACAAGGTAAGGCATAGGATGTGTTGGCTTGAACGGAGGGCGTGAGTATCCCACATGGGGAGCGATGGCGCCGCCTAAAATAAACAGCCTTGCGCCGTATCGACATGCACGGCGCGGCGGCGGGCGTGGCCCGTTTTCAGCGCTTCGCGGTCGCTGGACAGGGAAATGCCTTCCAGCGCCAACAAGGTTTCCTTGGCATGCAGACCGCCCGCAAAGCCCGTCAGCTCGCCCGTGGCACCGACGACGCGGTGGCAGGGGGCGATGATGGAAATGGGATTCTTGCCGTTGGCGGCGCCCACGGCGCGCACGGCGGCGGGGCGGCCGATCTGGCGCGCGATCTCGCCATAGCTGCGCGTCTGGCCGTACGGTATCGTCAGCAGCGCGCGCCAGACTTCCTGCTGGAATGGCGTGCCGGCAAAATCGAGCGGCACCTCAAAATGCTGGCGCGTGCCGGCAAAATATTCATCCAGCTGCCGCGCCGTTTCCTGCAGCACGGCGCAACCGTCATCGACGCGCATCGCGCCCAGGCGCACGCGGTTCGGCTTGTCGTTTTCCCAGAGGATGGCGGCCAGGGCTTCCCCGCGCGCCACCAGGGTCAGCTCGCCCACGGGCGAGGGCACCACGATGCAGTCGTATTCCATGTTGGTTCCTTGATCAGATGGCGCCAGTGTAGCAGGCTGGCGGCAGCCTGCGTATTGCGTGTAGGATAGTGTTTTATCGACATGGAGCACCGGCTTTGACGACGATCCCCACCTATGAGACCATTCGCGCGATTGCCCAGAGGCTGGTGCACGAGCGCTATCCCACGGCCGTGGCGGCCATCATCGGCGGCTCGTTCGCCACGGGCCGGCAAACGCCTACTTCCGATATCGACTTGCTGCTGCTGTTCGACCACGTCGATTGCGCCTGGCGCGACACCATCGTGGCCGAGGGGCGCACAGTGGAATTGTTCGCGCACGACGTGGCCACGTTCACGTATTTCTGCAAGGAAATGGATGCGCCCGGCGGCACGGTGCCGCTGGCGATGATGGTGGCGGAAGGGGAAAACATCGTCGCCGCCGGCGACGCCTATGCGCAGCTGCACGCGCTGGCGCACGCCTTCGTCACGGCCGGGCCGCCCGTGCTCGACGCGGAAAACCTGCAGCGCCGGCGCTACGCCATCACCACCGCGCTGGAAGACCTGGTCGACAGCACGCACCCGGGCGAGGCGCTGGCCGTCGCTTGCCAGCTGTACGAAGCGCTGGCCGACCTGCACTTGCGCGCGGCGGGGCAGTGGAGCGGCGGCGGCAAGCACCTGTTCCGCCGCCTGCAGGCCTTCGACGCCGTCATCGCCGGGCAGCTCGACGGCGCGCTGCGCCTGGCCGCCGCCGACTTGCCGGCCGGCCAGCGCGCGTTCGGGCAAGTCGCCGCCGCCGTGCTGGCGCCCGTGGGCGGTCCCTTGCTCGACGGCTTTACCCTGCCGGCGCCCGCGCACTGGCGCGCTTAAAACATCGTGCGCAAGCTCAGGCTGATGTTGCGCGGTTCGCCCCAGAAGACGCCGTCGAAGAAGCCCACGTTGCGGTAGTACTTTTTATCGAGCAGGTTATTCACGTTCAGCTGCACGCTGGCGTGGCGGTTGAGCGCATAGCTGGCCATGGCGTTGACCAGCGCATAGCCCGCTTGCGGAATGTCGGTGATGGTTCCCGATGGCGGGCGGCCGTACCACGATTCGCTGTAGGTGGCGCTTTGCGCCGTCATGCTGGCGCCCGCCCTCAAACCGGCCAGGCGGCCGTCGAAGCGGTAGCTGGTGGCCAGGCGCAGCAGGTGGCGCGGCTGCGTGGTGGCGGCGCGGCGGCCATCGGCCTCGGCCGCGTGCAGATAGGTATAGCCGCCGCTCGCTTCCCAGGCGGGCGATAACTGGCCGGAGACGTCGAACTCGACGCCCTTGGCCGTCACGCCGGTGCCATTGGCCGCCATGGCCTGGCCGCCGTCGGGCAGCAAGAAGCCGGGCGGCACCGTGCGGTCGAGTTCCGCCATGTTCTTTTTCTTCGTATGGAACAGGGCGGCCGACGCGTTCAGCTTGCCTTCATAAAATTCGCCCTTGATACCCAGTTCCGCATTGTCTCCCGTTTCCGGCGCCAGGAACTTGTTGTTGCGGTCCTTGCTCGATTGCGGGTTGAACAGCTGCGTGAAGCTGGCGTAGGCCGAATACTGCTTGTTGATATCGAACACGGCGCCCACATACGGCGTGACTTCATTGCGCGTTTCCACGAAGTCGCCGCTGCCCGTGTACGCGCCACGCGTATCGTAGCTGCGCGTATCGGTGCGGTAAGTGCTGCTGCGCGCGCCGATGATCAGGTGCAGCGGGTCGGCCAGGCTCAAACGTGTGGCCACGTAGCCGCCTGCCAGGCGCGTGACGGTTTCCGTGTGCGAGCCGTCCGGGTGGAACACGGGGCGGGGGATGTTGCCCGTCCAGCTACGGTAATCGGGGACGACGTTCGGGTAGTTGATTTCCGCCTCGCCGCCCAGCGAGCGGGCGCGCTGGTTGCCGCCGTTCCAGCCGACGATGGCCGTATGCTTGCGCCCCAGCAAGGTAAACGGGCCGCTGGCGTACACGTCGAAATTATCGCCCGTGGTCTTGCCCGGGCCATAGGCGCCCGTCCACAGGAGCATGCCTTCGCCCGTGGCCGGATCGGGCTTGCCGCCGCCCGCATAGGCGACGGTGGTGCGGTTCGTGCTTTCCGTGCGCGCATAGCCAAGGTGCATGTTCCAGTTGCCGGGCAGGCGCTGGTCCAGCGACGTGAAGATGGTGTGCTGCTTGTTGGCCCAGGTGCTCCAGGGCGTCGTGAGGCTGGTGTTGCGCGGCAACCTGGCCAGGCTGCCATCCGCATTCCAGTACGGCACGGCACCCCAGGTGGCGCCTGTCGGCTTGTTGTCCTGGAAGTCGACGCCCGCCGTCAGCAGGGTGCCGGGACGCACGTCCGCCTCAAGGATGGCCATGCCCACCGTTTTGCGCTCGTGATACATGTCCAGGTAGGAATCGCGTTTTTGCCAGGCCAGGGCCGTGCGTGCGCGCACGCTGCCCTCCGCGTTCAGGGGCGTGGACAGGTCGGCTTCGAAGCGCTGGTCATCCCAGCGGCCCATGATGAGACCGGCGCTGGCCTGGAAGTCCTTCGCCGGACGCTTGCGTATCATGTTGATGGTGGCGGACGGGTCGCCCTTGCCGCCCATCAGGCCCGTGGCGCCGCGCACGACTTCGATGCGGTCGTACAGGATGGTGTCTTGCAGCGGCGCATTGCCGCCGCGCGCCATGCCGTCGATCTGGAGATTGTTGATGCCGAAGCCGCGCGCATAAAATGTCGTGCGCTCCGTGTCGTTCTGGCCCACCTGGATGCCTGTCGTCTGCGCCAGCGCCTGGTCCAGCCGCACGGCGCCCAGGTCGTCGAGCAGCTGGCGCGTGATGACGCTGACCGATTGCGGCGTCTCGCGCAGCGACAGGTCCATGCGCGTGGCGCTGCGCGCTTCGCCGGCCGTGTACGACTGCGTGCCTTCCGTCGTCGCGGTCGACTGGCCCAGCACGGTGACGGCGGGCATGGTCACGTCGGCTGCGGCGGCGTCGGCGGCCTGTGCCGGCAGGGCCACGCCGGCGGCAAGACTGAGCAGGCTGATGTGTAATAAACGGGGGAGGGCGCGCAAGGCGGGCTGGCGCGAAGATGAGAAGGCTGTCGTTGATTGCATTATTTTCCTGGATATTTTTAGTCGTGAGTGTTCCTATCTCGTCTGGCGAGCTGCGCAGTAGCTGGGGGATGGCGTAACGCTGGCCCGTGGTCTGGCTTGGATAGCAGTTCCACCGCAAGGCCCGGCGCGGACGGGCAGTGGAAAAGAAAGGCGCGCGATTTCTGTCACTTTTGTGAATAAGAATCATTATCAATATAGGTGATATTTGCCAAATAATCAAGCGTGTGCACCAAAGGAGTGCAGGCGGGAGTGCAGGCAGACCCGGGGCGGCGCATCGGCTTGCCTTCTGCGATAATGCAGGCGCTGACAAATATTTTCCTTAATGAAAGAAATGCATGCGTACATGGATCGCTTGTGCCGGATGGTTGTGTGTCGTTTCGCTGGGTCAGGCCCAGGAACACGCGCCGCCGCCGGCTGCTCCCGCGCCGCTGCAGAGCGCCAGCGTGCCGCCCGCCGCCGATGCCGTTGCGCCACCGCTTGCGCCGGCCACATCCGCGGCATCAGCACCCAAGGCAACGGCGCCAGCAGAGGAAGCCTTGCCACCGCAAACGGTGACGATCACGGCCACCAGCGATGCCAAGGCGCCGCACGTGCGGTTCACGGCATACCGTGAAAGTTATCTGACGGCCAGGAAAGTGTGGCAAGTGTCGAGCGGCAGCGTGGTCATGGCCCTGCGCCTGATTCCTGCCAAGCTGAGCGCCACCATCGACGATGTGCGCGTGGCCTTGCAAGGCAATGGCGCCCCCATGCCGATCAAGGTGTCGGCCGGCGGCGTGTTTGTCGTGCCGCTCAACGATGATATTGCCGCGCAGGACGGCACGTTTTTGGTGAACAAGGGCAGGGGCGAGCTGACGGCCAATATCGTGCTGCAGCCGTCCGTGGCGCGCGATGCGTGGAACGTCACGCGCGTGGGGCAGGTCTTGCGCGACGCCCGGCGCGCCGTGCGGGCCATCACGCCGTGGTACAAGCGGCCGTTCGCCAGCGACGTGCAATCGCTGGCCTTTTGCGCGGCCGAGCGGGGCAGCGCCTTGCAATTGATGGATGGAGAACAGCTGATCGCAACGCTGCCCATGAACGAGGCGGCCGTCAACGACATCAACCAGCCCGTGTTTTGCAAGATTTTCGACGGCGAAGACAAATACCCGGGACACTACCGCGTGGTCATGCCCGAGCAGGCGACGGTGCTGTTGCTGTAATGAACTGCTAGTTAGGCTGGCGCTGCACCAGTTCCAGCGCCGCCGCCAGGGCCAGGTCCATGGTGGCCTGGTGGAAGATCAGCCACTGCGGCAACAGCGACAGCGCATGGCGGCCCTGTTCCAGGTCGCCTTCATCGACGGCGGCCCAGGCATGGTGCAAGCCGCTGAGCACGCGGGCATGCTGTTCGCGGTGGTTGGCCAGCGAGGGAAAGCCGATTTGCTCCATCAAATCTTCTTCCTCGCGGAAATCGCGTTCGACGGCCGCAATCAGCTCGCGAAACGCCACGCTGAAATGCTGGTCGCTTAAATGCCCCAGCCGTGCCAGCTCCTGAAACAGCGCCTCATGCGCCTCGTCGATGGCGGGAACGCCCAGCGCCATCTCATCTTTCCAATGCGATTTACCCATGCCGATGCCCCCGGTGAAGTCCGTCGCGGCGCGAAGCGGACTGTTCCAGTGTGGACGCAGCGAAGGGCGAAATCCATGATCTGGATCAAAAGTATGGTGAAGAGGGGAAGAGGAAAGCAAGACAAAGACAAATGGACGAAGGGAACAATTCCCCACTCGCAATAAAGCGGTCTTAACGATGCGCCGTGTTACCGAGCGCCGCTGAAAAACGCCGCTGGCAAGGCGTCTTTGACGCAGACAGTACGCTAGTACGGCAAGTCAAAGCAACGCAGCCAGCGACGTTTTCTCAGCCGCGCGTCTTATTGCCGAGGCCAGCGGGCCCACAGAGCTTGCGCATCGACATTCGGCACCTGCAACTGCTGTCCGGCCGACGTCTGCATCGCATCCCTCAGCACGAGGGGCACGAGCATCAGGGCCGACAAGGCAAGGCAGAGCAGCACTTTGAGCGTCAACATGGTCGTCTCCCGGTGTCCCGGCGGCGGCGCGGGGATGCGGCGCCTGCCGGTCACGTCCTATGTACTACCATGCTTGCAGTTTAGTTCATCTGATTGAAACTTCAACTAGTTGCTGTGATGCACTGCACCAGTGACGCCTCTTATTTGGCCTTGCGGCTGCGCCGCGGCTTGCCTGCGGCGGGCAGGAAAGAGTCGAACCACACTTGCGTCAATTGCCGCGTATTTTTCGCCGCTTCGCGCTTGACGGCGGCCGTGGCGTGGCCGCGCGCCGTGTTGGCGATGCGGTTGGCGGCGCTCAGGTACATGCTCATCCAGGGGTTCTTCATGGCTAGCCTCGCAAACAGTGGGTGGGGGCGGCGCGGATATGCCGCCATGCCGCTACTGTAGTCCGATGGCCGGCGCTGACCGTGCGGCGGCCCACATAGCCGGGCGGCGCTGGCAATGTGCTGAGGCAGATCAATACACGTCGCGGCGGTAGCGCCCGGCCGCCAGCAGGGCGTCGAGACCGTCCTGTCCCAGCACTTCTTGCAGTACAGCATCGATTCCCGCCGCCATGCCTTGCAGGCTGCCGCACACGTAGACGATGGCGCCTTGCGCCAGCCAATCGCGCAGCTCGCCGACGTTGGCGCGCAGGCGGTCCTGCACGTATTCGCGTTTGCCGCCTTCGTTGCCGTCGCGCGAAAAGACACGGTCCAGGCGCGCCAGGTGGCCAGCGTCCAGCCAGCCTTGCAACTCTGCGCCGCAGACGCTGTCAACAGCTTGCTGGCGCTCGCCGAACAGCAGCCAGTTGCGGGCCAGCCCCGCCCGCTGGCGCGCGCGCAGGTGTGCCCGCAGGCCGGCCAGGCCGGAACCATTGCCGATATAAATGCAGGGCACGTCGACCAGGGCGGGCGCGAAGGCGGGATTGGCTTGCAGGCGCAAACGGATGCCGGCGCCCAGCGGGGCGAAGCGCGTGAGCCAGCCGGAACAGAGACCGTACCCGTCGTTTGTGCCGCCCGCGTGGCGCTCCTGGCGCACCAGCAATTGCAGTTCGCCATCGGATGGCAGCGAAGCGAGCGAATAGCTGCGCGGCGCATGCTGGGCACTTTGCGCGTCGCCCTCGCTGCCATCCGCGTTGCAGGCGATGATTTCCGCCAGCGCGCCCGCTTCCCAGGCAGCATCGGCGGGGCCCGTCAAGGTGATTTCATGCAGTTCGCCGCCCAGGCTGCCCGGGTTCAGCAGCACGCGGCGCGTCAGGCGCCATTCGGCGTACGACGCTTCTTCCTGTACGCCGATGGCGTCGATGGCGCTGCCGCTGCAGCGGGCCAGCGCTTGCGACCAGGCGGCCAGGGCGGCGGGGTCATGCTTGTCCACTTCGATCAGCGGGAACATGGGCGTGGCGCCCAGTGCTTGCAATTGTTGCGCCAGCGCATGGCCAAAGCCGCAGAAGGCGCCGTAATGGCGGTCTCCCAGGGCCAGCATGCCGAATTCCAGGCCGGCCAGCGGCGTGCCCGCCGTTTGTTGCAGCAGGCGCGCGAAGCGGCGCGTGCCGTCCGGCGCCTCGCCTTCGCCAAAGGTGCTGGCGACGATCAGGGCCCGTTCGTACTGGCGCAATTGCGCGGGATCGAAACGGTCCAGCGACTGCACGTCGACGGCCACGCCCGCTTGCTGCAGGGCGCGCGCGCTTTCCAGGGCCAGGCGCTCGGCCTGTCCCGACTGGCTGGCGTAGGCCACCAGGGTCGGTAAACCTGTGTCCGTCTTGCCCGGTGCGCCGGCGCCCAGCAGAGCGCGCTGCGCTTGCACAGCCCGCTTGGCCTTGCGGCGGCCCAGGTACAGCATCCAGCCCGTGATGGCGAACAGGGGCAGGCCCAGGCTGGCCAGGGTGACGATGATGCGGCCGGGCAAGCCAAAATACGTGCCCATGTGCAGCGGATAAATGATGTTGACGAGGCGCTGCCCCAGCGCCTGCTGGCTGTACGGTTCGTTTTCCGTGAGCGTGCCGTCGGCCGGCGCAATGCTCATGCGGCTGCGCGCCCGTTCGTGCGGCGCATCGCCGGCCAGCCACGTGAATTGCACGGCTTCGCCGGGGCGCACGGGCAGACGCACCGTAGCCAGGGTCCAGCCGGGGGCGTGCTGCTGGAAAACGCTCCAGGCCAGGCCGATGTCGGCGACAGGCGATGGCTCCTGCCGCGCCCCTTTCTTGCCGGGCGCCTGCGCCGTCCGGGGCGGCTTGCCGGCCCAGGCGTCGATATTGTCGCGCACCACGTCATAGCTCCAGTAGATGCCCGTCAGGGTCAGCGCCACATAGACGACCAGGCACCAGGTGCCGGCCACGGCGTGCAGATTCCACAAAAAGGAGCGGCCTTTTAATGCCGGATCGAAGGTCAGCCAGGTGCGCCAGTCCAGCGGACGGCGGGGCCAGCGCAGGTACAGGCCGGACAGTGCCAGGCCCAGCAGGCACAGGGCCAGCGCGCCCGCCACTTGCCGGCCCGGGTCGCGCGGCAGCAGCAGCCAGCGGTGCAGCGATTCCGTCCATTCGAAAAATGCGGCGCCCGCCAGCGCCGGCTGGGTCGCGCCCGTGTACGGGTGCAGATAAACGGACTCGCCGCGCCGCTGGCCATGCTTCGGCGCGAAAAACAGGCGGGGCGCCGCGCCCGCCTGCGCATACATGGTGACCGAGGCCACGCGCTGGCCGTGTTCGGCTGCGGCAATGCTGCTCAGCTGGGCCGGCGTCAGCGGGGCGCGCGTTTCCACGGGGACATGGCGCACGCCGGGGTTAATAACGTCGAGCAATTCATCCTTGAAGGCCAGGGTGGCGCCGCTCAGTCCGATGATCACCAGCACCGTGCCGGCCGTGATGCCGATGAACCAGTGCAATTGAAACCACACCTGCTTCCAGTTCCAGTGCCAGCGCCGTTGTTGCGGGACGGCAAGCTGACGAGTCTGCGTCGCCTCATCGGCGCCGGCGCGCGGCAGGGGGTGTGGAAGGGAGTAGGTCGTCATGAAGCGGCTTTCGATAGCGCCGCCATGCGGGGCATCAGGCATGGCGGGGAAGAAGGAGGATTGACATAGTAACGCAAACGAGAATCATTCGCAAATGATGACTCCCTGTTTTCGCGGGGTGGTGGCCATTCTCGTTTGCCTGATCGGGCGCTGGAGGCGCTACAATAGGGATACTGTTCACTAGTTCCCATTGCTGCCATGACCACTTCCACACCGAATCTCGTCGTCACCCCGTCCGCCCACCCCCTGTCCGACGCCGAGCGCGCCGCGCGCATGGTCAACCCGGCGTTTGGCCGCATCTTCACGGACCACATGGTGGTGATTCCTTACCGCGACGGCAAGTGGCAGCAGGGCGAACTGAAGGCCTACGGCCCTTTGACGCTGGACCCGTCCGCCTCGTCGCTGCACTACGGCCAGGCCATCTTCGAAGGTTATAAAGCGTTTGCCCAGCCCGATGGCAGCATCAAGACTTTCCGCCCGGAACAAAATGCCGAGCGCTTCAACCGCAGCGCCGCGCGCCTGGCCATGCCGGCCATTCCCGTCGAGCTGTTCCTGGAAGCGGGCGATGCGCTGATCGCGCAAGACCGTAACTGGGTGCCGAAGAACACGGGCGAGAGCCTGTACATGCGTCCGCTGATGATCGCCACCGACCCCTACCTGGGCGTGCGTCCATCGGAAGAATACCTGTTCGTGCTGTTCGCCTCGCCGGCCGGCGCCTACTTCCCGAAAGGCGTGAAACCCGTCACCGTGTGGATCAGCGAAGACTTCGTGCGCGCCGCGCCGGGCGGCACGGGCGAAGCCAAGTGCGCGGGCAATTACGCGGCCAGCCTGATGGCCCAGTCGCAAGCGCAAGAAAAGGGCTGCGACCAGGTCGTGTGGCTCGACGCCGTGCACCGCGAGTTCATCGAGGAAATGGGCGGCATGAATCTGTTCTTCGTCTACAAGGATGGCGAGAAAGTCACCGTCGTGACGCCGGAATTGACGGGCACCTTGTTGCCAGGCATCACCCGCCGCAGCCTGCTGGAAATGGCGAAAGACCTCGGCTATGCGACGGAAGAGCGTAAATTGTCCGTCCAGCAATGGCGCGACGACATCGCCTCGGGCCGCATGACCGAAGTGTTCGCCTGCGGCACGGCCGCCGTCATCACGCCCGTGGGCGTGGCCAAGGCCAATGGCTTTGAAATGACCATCAACAACAATGAAAACGGCGCCGTCACCCTGGCCCTGCGCGAAGCGCTGCTGGGCTTGCAGCATGGCACGGCACCGGATACGCACGGCTGGATGCATACCGTCTGCTAAGTTGATGGTGTAATTTCACTACTGCGCCGGCACCCAGTTGCCGGCGTTTTTATATCTTGAAGGAAATACGATGAAAATTCGCTCTATCCTGCCTGCCTTGGCCGCCGTTTTCCTCAGCCTGTCCGCCGGTGCCGCGTACTCAGCCGACGCCACGTGCGCCATTCCCCGCAACGTCAGTTATTACGACTACGACGTCAAGCCGTCGGACGAGAAAAACACCTGCTACAAGCAAAGCACGAACGTGCCCACCGATTACTTCATGCTGGCGCTGTCGTGGTCGCCAGGCTTCTGCGACAGCCAGCGCCGCCGCGGCGAAGTGTCGAAGAAGGCCGCCTTCCAGTGCGCCGAGAGCAACCACTTCGGCTGGATCGTGCATGGCTTGTGGGCACAGTCGAATAACCCGGGCACGTGCGAAGACATTTCCGTGACGCCGCCGCGCAAGACGGAGATGCATCCGCGTTATTGCAAGGGCAATTTGCCGAAGCTGGCGCCGTCGGACATCCTGCCGTACATGTGCATGCAGCCCGGCGAAGCCTTGCTGCAGGGTGAATGGGAAAAGCATGGCGCCTGCGATTTCGATACGGCCAAGCAGTATTTCGAGAAGGAACGCGAACTGTTCCAGGCCTTGAAGTTGCCGGATTCCACCATGCCGAAAAACGCGCTGTTCCAGTGGATGAAGCAGCACAACCCGCAGTTGAAAGGCCGCTGGCTCGGCTATGAAAAGCACTCGGGCGAGTTGCGCATCTGTTATTCGAAAGATTTTAAAGTGATCGACTGCCAGAAGTGATGTTGGGTGAAATCGGCGGGCCTGCCCGGCAGAGTCCGTCCATCCATGCTAGTGTCTTGCCTGCGGCACCGTATGCCGCCCCGGACGGGCTAGACGAACAGGCAACATGATGAAGCAGAAAAACAAGGCGCAGCCTTTCCTCGTGGGCGAGGACGGCTTGCCGCCCGGCGCCCGTTTATGGGCCATGCTGGCGCTGGCCATCGGCGTGGGCATGGCCTCGCTCGACACGGCGATCGCCAACACGGCCTTGCCGGCCATCGCCAGCGAGCTGCACACGACACCGGCCGCCTCCGTCTGGATCGTGAATGTGTACCAGCTGGCCATGGTGGCGACCTTGCTGCCGTTTTCCGCCCTCGGCGAAATCGCTGGCTACCGCCGCGTGTTTATCTCCGGCATGTTCCTGTTTACCTTGGCGTCGCTCGCCTGCGCGCTGGCCTGGTCCTTGCCGTCGCTGGTGGTGGCGCGCCTGTTCCAGGGCGTCGGCGCCAGCGCCATGATGAGCGTCAACACGGCGCTGCTGCGCGCCCTGTACCCCAAGCATTTGCTGGGCCGCGCGTTCGGCAACAATGCGCTGGTGGTGGCCGTCGCGTTCGCCATCGGGCCCACGGCCGCTTCGCTGATCCTGGCGACGGCGTCGTGGCCATGGCTGTTCGCCATCAACGTGCCGCTGGGCGTGGCCGGTTTTTTCCTGGCCAGCCGCATGTTGCCGGCGACAAAACTGTCTGGCCACACGCTCGATGCGCGCACGGCGCTGTACAACGTGGGCGCCTTCGGCTTGCTCATCTTGCTGTTCGGCGACGCGGCCCATCACGCGGACCTGTCGACCTTGCTGCCGGAACTGGTGGCCGTGGTGGTCTTTTTTATGTTGCTGCTGCGCCGCCAGGCCGGGCATGCGGCACCGATGCTGCCGATCGACCTGTTCCGCCGCCCCCTGTTCTTGCTGTCGTCGCTGACGGCCATCTGCACGTTTGCCGCGCAGGGGCTGGCGTTCGTCTCGCTGCCATTCTATTTTGAAGTCACCCTGGGCCGCTCTCCCGTGGAAACGGGATTTTTGATGACGCCGTGGGCCGTGCTGGTGGCCGTGATGGCGCCTTTGGCCGGGCGCCTGAGCGACCGCTATTCGCCGGGGGTGCTGGGCGGCATCGGCCTGGCGGCGCTGGCGGGCGGCTTGCTGACACTGGTGTGGATACCGGCGCATCCGAGTGCGTTCGACATCGGCTGGCGCATGGCCTTGTGCGGCATCGGTTTCGGCTTTTTCCAGGCGCCCAATCTGAAAGCCATCATGGGCAGCGCGCCGCCCGAGCGGGCCGGCGGCGCCAGCGGCGTGGTGGCCACCTCGCGCCTGATCGGGCAAGCGACGGGCGCGGCGCTGGTTGCGTATTGTTTTACTGTTTCCGCCAGCCGGGGCACGACGTACGCGCTGTGCCTGGCGGCAGGGTTCGCCGCCGTGGCCAGCATCGCCAGCTTTTCGCGCCTGGTGGTGGCGCAGCCGGCGTGGCTGGCTGGCAAGGACAATTAAGCGTCTAGACGTCGATGGCCTTGTCCGAATGCATGCGCTTGCGCAATTCGAACTTCTGGATCTTGCCCGTCGACGTACGGGGCAGGGGGCCGAAATAAATGGCTTTCGGCACCTTGAAGCCCGCCAGGTTGTTCTTGCAGAAGGCGATCAATTCCGCTTCCGTCACCGTCGCCCCTTCGCGCAGTTCGACGAAGGCGCACGGCGTTTCGCCCCATTTCTCGTCGGGCTGGGCGATGACGGCGGCGGCCAGCACTTGCGGGTGATGGTACAGCGCATCTTCCACTTCCACGCTGGAAATGTTTTCGCCGCCCGAGATGATGATGTCCTTGCTGCGGTCCTTCAGCTTGATGTAGCCGTCCGGATACATCACGCCGAGGTCGCCCGTGTGGAACCAGCCGCCCGCGAACGCTTCCTGCGTCGCCTTTTCATTCTTTAAATAACCCTTCATGCAGATGTTGCCACGGAACATGATCTCGCCGATCTGTTCGCCATCGGCCGCCACCGGTTCCATGGTTTCCGGGTCCAGCACGGCCACGGCGCTTTGCAAGTGGTAGCGCACGCCCTGGCGCGATTTCAATACGGCCCGCTCTTCCTGGCTCAAGGCCGCCCACTCGTCCTGCTCGGCGCAGATGGCGGCGGGGCCGTAGACTTCCGTCAAGCCATACGAGTGGATCAAATCAAAACCCATGGCTTCGATCTTCGCCACCATGGCCGCCGGCGGCGGCGCGCCGGCCACCATGCCGCGCACGGTCCAGTCGATTCCCTCGCGCCAGTTGGCGGGCGCGTTGGCCAGCGCCGCATGCACGATGGGCGCCGCGCAATAGTGGGTGATGCGCAATTCGCGCATCAGGTCGAACACGAGCTTCGGTTCGAACTTGCGCAGGCACACGTTGACGCCCGCGCGGGCGGCCACGGTCCACGGGAAGCACCAGCCGTTGCAGTGGAACATCGGCAAGGTCCATAAATACACGGCATGCTTGGGCATGTCCCACTCTAATATGTTCGACAGGGCATTCAAGGCCGCGCCGCGGTGGTGGTAGACGACGCCTTTCGGGTCGCCCGTGGTGCCGGACGTGTAGTTCAATGCGATGGCGTCCCACTCGTCCGCCGGCGGCTGCCAGTCGTAATCGGGGTTGCCGCTGGCCAGCAAGGCTTCGTAGTCGAGGTCGGAAAACGCATCCACTTCCGGTCCCAGCACGTCGTTGACCTGGATCACGCGCAAGCCGGGAATCTGCGCCGCCATCTGGCGCGCCAGTTCGGCAAATTCCGTATCGGCCAGCAAGACTTTCGCCTGGCCGTGGCGCAGCATGAAGGTCAAGGAGGCCAGGTCGAGGCGGATATTGAGCGCATTGAGGACGGCGCCGGCCATGGGAACGCCAAAGCTCGCTTCCACCATGGCGGGCGTGTTCGGCAGCATCACGGCCACCGTATCGCCCGTGCCCACGCCCAGCTTGATCAAGCCGGAGGCCAGGCGGCGCGTGCGCGCATAGGTCTCGCGCCACGTCTGGCGCAGGCTGCCATGTGCAATTGCCAGGCGATTGCCATATACTGCGGCTGCCCTGGCGATATAGTCGAGCGGGGTGAGGGCGGCGTAGTTGGCGCTGTTTTTGCCGAGGCCGGTGTTGAAATCAGCAGTCATGCTTGTCTCCTGTTAAATAAAATTCTGTAGCTCCCTGTTTCGGGATTGATACCGGTTAGCATAGCACCGGCGCTGGAAAATCACTGTCATCTTAGTGACAGGTCTGAAGGATGGAATGGATAGCAACGATAGTGTAGACCTTGCAATGCTGGAACTCGACAGCCACGACTGGTTCGCGGCCCTCGATGCGCGGCATCAGACTCTGTTGCGCGCAGGCAGCGTGCTTCGGCATTTCGAGGCGGGCGCCTTCATCACGCGGCGCGGCGAACCGTCGGCGCACTGGATCGGCGTGCACACGGGCTTGATCAAGCTGGCCGTCTACAACGCCGATGGGCGCGGCGCCACGTTCTCCGGCGTGCCGGCCGGCGGCTGGAGCGGCGAGGGCAGCGTGCTCAAGCGCGAATTGCGCCGCTACGACGTGGTGGCCGTGCGCGCATCGAGCATCATCCTCGTGCCTGTGGACCTGTTTCATCTGCTGCTGGCCGAGAGCCTTTCCTTCAATGCCTTCGTCATCCGCCAGCTGAACGAGCGCATGGGGCAATTCATCGCCACCATCCAGAACCAGCGCCTGCTGGCCGTCGACGCGCAGGTGGCGCAAGCGATCGCGCAGCTGTTCCACCCCATGTTATATCCGCGCACTTCCCGCGTGCTTGAGCTGTCGCAGGAAGAAATCGGCTTGCTGACCGGCATTTCGCGCCAGCGCGTGAACCAGGCGCTGGGCCATCTGGCCGAACTCAAGCTGATCAGCATCGCCTATCAATCGATCCGCGTCGTCGACCTCGATGGCTTGCGCCGTTATGGCGTAGCGTCGCTGTGATGACAGACTGCTTGCGCGATGTGTGGCATGCTGGCGGCTGGCTTATGACATTGAATTGACGCATGGCACTCGTTTCCGATCATCCTCTGCACTTGCTGGGCTTGCGCTTTCCGCTCCGGCTGCGCGTCACCGTGCGCCAGGGTTTTGTCACCTTGCATAATGAAATCGCCACCAAGAAACTGGCCAGCGGCGACAGCTTCGTCGTGCCTGCCTTCTTGCGCTTTGCCTGCGACGTGATGCCGGGGCGGGGCAAGCCGGCCGTGTTCACCTTGGCGCTGGAAGGCGATGAAGCCGATGGCGGCCACGGCGGCGGCAAGCGCTGGAGCCAGGCGCTGGCGCAGCACATCTTTGATACGCCGCAAGGCAAATGGACGGCGGCGCGCCTGGCGGCCCTGTGGCAAGTGACGCCGCACAAGGCGCGCGCGCGCCTGTTTGCCGAGGGCGAGGCATTGCTCAGCCTGGTACGCGAACAGCGTCTGGCGCACGCGCTGCACACGGCGGCGCAAGCGGACGCCGATGGGGAAGACGGCGAGCGCGACCTGGCGCAAGTGGCGGCCGGCTCCGGCTTTGCCTCGATCCCCGCATTTTGCGATGCCTGCGTGGACGTGGCGGGCGTGCGTCCCAGCCTGTTCCTGCGGGGACAGGCGCCCGGATAGCCAGACTCCGTTATAATCGGGGCCATGGGATCTTTATTGAAACGCAAACAGTGGCATATGTGGTTCGCCTGCCTGGCGCTACTGCTCAATGCGCTGTCGCCGTCCCTGTCGTATGCGTTTGCCTCGTTGCACGCGAACGCGAACAATGCCGCCGTCGAAATCTGTTCGGCCAGCGGCGCCGTCTATACGCAGGCGGACCTGGCGCCAGCCGCCAGATCCACCACCGATTCCGTGCTGCACCACATCGAACATTGCCCGTTCTGCATGAGCCATGCGGGCAGCGTGGGCTTGCCGCCGTCCTCATCCTCGCCGCTGGCCGTCATCACGGGCCACGATCACTATCCGCCATTGTTTTACCAGGCGCCCAAAGCGCCGTTCGCGTGGCTGGCCGCCAGTCCGCGCGGTCCGCCTTCGGCTGCCTGAACGCAGCAGTCATACCTTCCACGTCTTAACCGTCTCCACTACGCCCATCGGGCCAGAATGCCATGAAACGTCGTCTTTTCCTTCTCGCCGGCACGGCGGGATTGCTCACGCTTGCCGCTTGCGAACAAGCGCCGAAACCCCATTACAACGGCCTCGACCTGACGGGAGGCGATTACAAGCCCGACTTCAAGTTGAGCGGCCCCGACGGCAAGGTCTACACCCTGGCCGACTTCAAGGGCAAGTATGTGATGGTCTTCTTTGGCTTCACGCAATGCCCGGACGTGTGCCCGACAGCCCTGTCGCGCGCGCTGGAAATCCGCCAGAAACTGGGCGCCGATGCCGACAAGCTGCAAGTGCTCTTCATCAGCATCGACCCCGAGCGCGACACGCCCGAGCTGCTGGGCGAATACATGCGCGCCTTCGACCCCAGTTTCCTGGGCTTGCGCACGGACCCGAAGGACACGGCGCAGACGGCCTTCAACTACAAGGTCTTCTACCGCCGCGTGCCGAGCGGCAGTTCGTACACGATGGACCACACGGCCATCAGCTACGTGCTCGACACCGAGGGGCGCATGCGCCTGGGCCTGAAGCACCAGTTGACGGGCGATGAGTGCGTGCAGGACATCAAGACCCTGATGAAATCGAAATACACCTTGTAACTATCACGAAAGGAATAATCATGACCCATCTGAAAACCCTGCTGGCCACGGCCCTGACCGTGCTGTCCTTCTCCGCCGCTGCACAGACGTCCGTGCAGATTAGCGACCCGTGGGTGCGCGCCACCGTGCCGCAGCAAAAAGCCACGGGCGCCTTCATGCAGATCACGGCGCCGAAAGCCATGCGGCTGCTGGAAGTGCGCTCGCCCGTGGCGGGCGTGGCGGAAATCCATGAAATGAGCATGACGGACAATATGATGCGCATGCGCCAGGTCAAGGAAATCGCCTTGCCAGCCGGTAAAGCCGTCGAACTGAAGCCGGGCGGCTACCACGTGATGCTGCTGGACCTGAAAGGGCAGGTGAAGGCGGGCGACAAGATCCCGCTGACCCTGGTCGTCGAAGGCGAGGACAAGCGCCGCGAAACCATCGAAGTCAATGCCGTGGCCCGTCCGCTGGGCGCCAGCTCGACGTCAACTGCGATGCCGGCGATGAAGCACTAAGCCTTCCGCTGTCCCTTGAAAAGCCCGGTACGCCGGGCTTTTTTGCGTCCATCTGAAAGTTAAACGGTTGTTTGATATAATTCTGCACAATATTAAACGGCTGTTTAAATGATGGGAATGGCATGGCGGAAGAGAAAGAAAACGAACCGGCGCGCGCGCGCATCCTGCAGGCGGCGCTCCAGCTGTTTGCCGACGAAGGCTACAAGCTCGCGTCCGTGCGCAGAATCTGCGAGGCGGCCCACGTCAACGTGGCGATGGTCAATTATTATTTTCATGGCAAGGAAGAGCTGTATCTGGCCGCCTTCGACCATGCACGCGAACTGGCGCGCGCCTCGGCTGCTGACGTGGCCGCCGCCAGCGCGCAGGCGCAGTTACCGTCCGTGGAACAGTTGCGCCTGGCAATCGAAGCGCTCGTCTCCGACATGTTGCGCGCGGGGCCGGCGTCCTTGTTCAGCCGGCTGGTGGCGCGCGAGCTGATCGAGCCGACTGCCGCCATCCACAAGCTGGCCGAGCGCAATGTGCGCCCGCAGCACGCCCTGTTTACGGGCTTGATCCGTGGCGTGGTGGGACCTGTCATGCCGGATGACGTGGTGCAGAAATGCGTGTTCAGCGTGATTGGCCAGGTGGTGTTCTATTCCCGTTCGCGCATCGTGCATGAACTGGTGGCGCCGGAAATTACCTATGACGAGACTGGCACCGCCAGCATTGCGCAGCATGTCGCCGCGTTCTCGCTGGCGGCCCTCGACGGCTTGCGCCGCCAATATGCTGTGCAGGCGGGCGCATGAAGGCGCGCAACCTGACCCTGGTGCTGGCCGGGCTGGCCATGCTGGGCCCGTTCGCCACCGATACCTTCCTGCCGTCGTTTCCCGCGATCGGCACGCATTTCGACGTCAGCAGCGTGCTGGTGCAGCAGACCCTGAGCGTCTACCTGGCCGCGTATGCCTTCATGACCCTGTTCTACGGCACCTTGTCCGACTCGTTCGGCCGCCGTCCCGTGATTCTCGCTTCGTTGCTGATCTTTGCCGTCGGCTCCATCGGCGCCGCCTTCGCCCCCAGCTTTGGCTGGCTGCTGTTCTTCCGCGGCATGCAGGGCGCTTCGGCCGGTGCGGGCAGGGTGATCGGCCAAGCCATCGTGCGCGACAGTCTAGCCGGCGCGGCCGCGCAAAAGATGCTGGCCAATATCATGATGGTGTTCGGCATCGCGCCCGCCATCGCGCCCATCATCGGCGGCTGGCTGCACGTAGCCTACGGTTGGCAATCGACGTTCGTGTTTACTTTTTCCGTCACCGTGCTGCTGGCGCTGGCCTGCCTGAAAGGTTTGCCGGAAAGTTTAGCCGTCGAGCAACGCCAGCCTTTCCATCCAGGCAACATCGCGCGCAATTACTGGCTGGCCTTGCGTCACCGGGCATTCCTGCTGCGTTCGCTGGCCGTGGCCTTCGCCTTTGGCGGCTTTGCGCTGTACATCGCCTCGGCCCCGCATTTCATCCTGGAACTGCTGCACCTGCCGGAAACGGCGTTCGGCTGGATGTTCATCCCCATGGTGGCGGGACTGGTGCTGGGCTCGGCGCTGTCGGGCAAGCTGGCCCATGTGGTGAAAAGCACCGTGCTGGTGCGCTGGGGCTTGCTGGTCATGGCGGCCACGGGGGCGGTCAATATTGCTTATAACCACTGGTTTTCGGCCAGCATCCCGTTCGCCGTCGTGCCCGTGATGCTGTACGCGTTCGGCATGTCGCTGGCCTTGCCGGGCATGACCATGTCGACGCTCGATATCTTCCCGCAGATGCGGGGTCTGGCCGCGTCCCTGCAAAACTTCGTGCAAATGCTGGTGTTTGCGCTGGTGTCCGGTTTTGTCGCACCGTTGCTGTTCGACAGCGCATTCAAACTGGCGCTGGGACAGGCTTCGGCCGTCGTACTGGCCGCCGCATTCTGGTGGCTGGGCAGCCGGCAAGGGGCGGGGAAGGGCGTGGTAGGGGTTGTCAAAACAATATGACGAGCCCTGGAAAAGGATGGCATGCATTCTGCTTTGTTACACTGTGACAATCAGACCCTCGCTGCGGGCAGCACAGCACGCGCGCGGGTCTAAGCAGTTTTGCAACTTTACCTTTGGCTATCATGCACTTGATTAACTCCAGTTTGAACCACGCCTTGCGCGTGCCGCTGGCTGCGGAAATCCACTCGCGGCCGTTTTTGCAGCTCGATGCCCCCGAGCTGATCACCCACCTGGCCGTCTACAAGGATGACAGCGCGGCGCCCGGTGCGTCGAATATGGCGGCGCAACATGCCACGCTGGCGGCCCTGTGCACGCATTTCGGCGTCACGCCGCCCGCTGCCGAAGCCAAGTATTTCTATTACGACTTTGGCCGCTTCCGCCTGAAATGGGAATGCCACACGGAATTTGCCACGTTTACCTTCGCCGAACATCCGGGCGCCGCCTTGCCACTGGAGCAGGCGTTCGAACGCATGCCCCTGGAACAGTTGCCACAGCAATGGCTGGTGGGCTTGAAGGGCAAGCTGATGGTGGCCGCCCACGTGGTGCTCGAGCAGGCAACGGAGCCGGCCGAAATCTTCATGCAAGGCTTGTCGCGCGTGTTCGAGGGCAATACCCTGGCCGGCAGCAAGGTGCTGCAGGGCGGCGAATTGTGGACGGATTTCACCATCCAGTCTGACGGCTTCAGCCGTTTCGTCATCCGCGACGCGGGCATGCGCTCGCAGCAGTCGGGCCGCCTGGTGCAGCGCGTGCTGGAAATCGAAACCTACCGCATGATGGCCTTGTTGGGCTTGCCCTACGCCATGCAGGCGGCGCCATCGTTGAATGCCATCGAGAACGAACTGGCGACCCTGGCCGCCGCCATGGTCGATACGGACGACGCCCCAGGAGCCGGCGATGAGGGCGTCTCCGAGCAAGCCTTGCTCGACCGCATCACGCGCCTGGCGGCCCGCATAGAAAAGCTGTCGCTCGACAATAGCTACCGTTTTTCCGCCTCGAAAGCCTATATGGGCCTCGTCAAGGCGCGCATCGACGAGCTGCGCGAAGTGCGCATCGAGGGCATCCCCACGGTCGAGGAATTCATGGACCGCCGTTTGACGCCCGCCATGAATACGTGTGAAGCGATGTCCAGCCGCCAGGAAGCGATGGCGCAGCGCATTGCCAACACGAACGATTTGCTGCGCACGCGCGTGGGCATCGTGCAGGAGTTGCAAAACCGGCAAATCCTGCAATCGATGAACGCCCGCGCGGCGCAGCAGCTGCGCTTGCAGCAAGCGGTGGAAGGCTTGTCCGTGGCCGCCATTTCGTATTATGTGATCGGCCTGTTCAGCTACACGGGCAAGGCGGCCAAGGTGCTGGGGCTGCCCGTGAATCCGGAAATCCTCGTCGGCGCCCTGGTACCGTTCGTGGCGGCCGCCGTCTGGCTGGGCTTGCGCCGCATGCATCACAAGCTGCACGCGGACTGACCAGGGCAGGCACTCAGGCGGTGCGTACGCCGCGCGCCGCCAATCTTTGCTATCGTGCTGGCCTCATTGTTTGCTACAAGGAAATCAGCGTGCTTGCCAAGGTTGGAGATATCTACAGTGTGTTTTCGCACAGGCTGCAGCAGTATGTGGCTTGCCAGGTCACGGCCATCGACGATGCCGCGTCCGGCAGCGCCCCGCTGGCCGCCATTTTGCAGCTGGACTGGACGGGCGACACCTTGCCCGATGCGCACGCCGTGCAGGCGATGCGCCCCCTGGTGTGCGATTACTATTTCTGGAACAAGCGCCACGACCACAGCTTTGCCAGCGCGACGGTGCCGCGCCACTACAGCCTGGTGGCCAATGTCGCGCCGCTGGTCGAGACGGCAGTGAAAAGCTACAGCGGCGGCTGGCACGTGGGCGACAGCGTGTACCGCCAGCGCCGCTGGGAGCAGGTCGACCCGGCCCGGCGCCAGCGCTTCAAGGCGGCATCGAGCGAGGAAGTGATGGTCGGCGGCCAGGCCGTGCGCCAGAAGACGAGCCGCATCGGCGACGATATCCTGCAGGCGCTCGGCGACCTGTCCGAACTGGACCAGCTGCCTTGCCTGACGACCATCGAGACGCGCCACGGCAGCGCGGCGCTGGCCGCCTACATCAACGGCAACCCCATCATCAACGAAGTGCACTGGCAATCCTCGACGGAGAGCGAACTCGACTTGCGCAACAGCAATGTCAGCCGTCTCGTCGTGCATGGCGCAGGCTTGCGCTCGCTGCGCCTGAACGAGGGTTTGAGCACCCTGATACTGAATGGCGCGCCGTCGTCCGCGCTGCGCATCGACGACCCGCATGCAGGGCGCTTCCTGCGCCTGCAGTGTTCCGGCGCCCTGACGCCATTCCACGGCCTCGACCAGCTGGCGCGCCTGTCGCTGAGCGCCATGCCGGCCGTGGATTTCGACATGGTGGCGCAGCGTTTCCCCTTGCTGACGGACCTGACCGTGTGGGGCAAGCCGGGGCTGGCGTCAAACGTGGCCAGCATCGCCAGACTGGACCGTTTGCGCTCCTTCACCGCGTATGAACTGTTCGGCTACGGTGCCGACGACTTCCCCGCGCCGGCGCAGTTGCCGGCCTTGTCCAGCCTGTGCCTGACCAGCCTGCCGGCCGACGCCGCCAAGGCCATCAAGGCCAGTTATAAAAAGGCGGCGGTGCTGGGTCTGGACCTGTCGGTGACGCGGCCGCGCAAGCCGGAATGGCTGGCGGAAAACCTGGACAATCCGTTCCGCGACTGGGATGGCCGCGCGCACATTGCGGCGGCGTATGCCAAAAAAGCCGCGCAGGCGTATAAAAAGCTGCTGGCCACGGCGCGCACGCTCGACGGCGCGAACGATGCCGGGACGGCGCAAGCCGTGGCGCAGGAGATGGTCACCGCCTATGTCGGCGTGTTCAACCAGATCGAGCGGCGTTCCAGCGTCATCGAAACGGTGGAGCGCGATGAAATCTATGTGGCGCTGGAGCAGGTGCTGGCGCAAGTGCCGCTGCCGGATGTGGCGGCGCTGTATGCCTTGTTTGACCGCTTGCGCGATTTTTAGTCAGACATGCGCTAGAAAAAAAGTTCTAGACATAGAGTTCTAGAATGGGTATTCTAGCGTCATGTTAAAAAATACCTCCACTCCCCATCCCACGGCCGCCGAACTGGATCTGCTGCGCATCCTGTGGCGGCGCGGTCCGTCCGACGCGCGCGCCGTGTACGACGCCCTGGCCGAAGAGCGTGCCGACGCCAGTTACGCCACCGTGCTGCGCCAGTTGCAGCTGATGCATGGCAAGGGCTTGCTGAGCCGCGACGAAAGCCAGCGACCGCAGCTGTATGCGGCCGTCGATGCGCAGGAAAAGCTGCAGACGAGTCTGCTCAAGGACTTGATCGGCAAGGTGTTTTCCGGCTCCGGCAAGGCGCTGGTGCTGACGGCGCTGCGCGAGCACGTGAGCGACGCGGAACGCCTGGAAATTGAAAAAATTCTGCGCAGCAAGGATGGCAAACAGCCATGAATGTGGACATGCGCTTGGGCATCGAGTTGGGCAAGCTGGTCCCTGCGCTGGGCTGGGTCTTGCTGTATTTCGTCTGGCAGGGCTTGATCGTCGGTGCCGTGTCCGCCGTCCTGCTCTGGCTGCTGCGTCAGGCCAGCGCGCGCTGGCGCTATGCCGTCTGCGCGCTGGCGCTGCTGCTGTGCGTTTGTATTCCTTTTGTGCACCTGCTGTCCCTGCTGTCGGGCGCATCGCCGGCCCGGCTGACGGTGGACGCTCCGCCCGCCTGGCGCGCCGCGCTGCAAGCGTGGATGCCGGCCCTGGTGCTGGCCTGGAGCGCCGGTGTCGCCCTGATGAGTTTGCGCCTGTGCCTGGGCCTGGCCTGGGTCGGCAAGCTGCGCCGCCAGGCGGTCGCTGCCCCGGCCATCTGGCAGGCGCGCCTCGATGCGCTGGCGCTGCGCATGGGCTTGCACGGCAGTCGGAAAGTGCCGCTGAAGCTGCATAGAGGACTGGCTAGCCCCGTCACGGTGGGATTCTGGCGCCCCGTCATCCTGCTGCCGGCCGCCTTGCTGAGCGGCATGCCCGTCGCCTTGCTCGAAGCGCTGCTGGCGCATGAACTGGCGCACGTGCGGCGCTGGGATTACCTGGTCAACCTGCTGCAAAGCGTGGCCGAGGCGCTGCTGTTCTTTCACCCCGTCGTCTGGTGGCTGTCGGCGCGCATGCGGGCCGAACGGGAACAGGTGGCCGACGCGCTGGCCGCGCAAGCGCTGCAAGATCCGCAGCAGCTGGCCACGGCGCTGCATGCCTTGTCCCTGCACGCTGCCGCGCCGCAACATGCCGGCTTGCTGATGTCGGCCCGGGGCGGGGCGCTGCTGACGCGCATCGAACGGCTGATGACGCCCGGGCTTGACACGGCCGGCTGGAAACTGGCCGTGCCCGCCTTGCTGCTGGCCTGCGCCACCCTGCTGCTGCAGGTGCAGGGCAAGCCTGCCGTCAACGGGACGATCCTGGCCGATGCCGCCGTCGCCATGCTGGACTTGCCCGTCAGCGCGAAACACATGCTGGTATTTGACGACAGCACGGGCAAGGTGCTGATGGCGAAAGATGCGGACGCCGTCGTGCCCATCGCCTCGATCACCAAGCTGATGACGGCCATGGTGGTGCTCGATGCGGGCCTGGCCCCCGACGAACAGTTGCGCATCGTGCGCGCCGATGGCGATGCGTCCTTGCAGCGCCACAGCCTGCTGGCCGAGGGCGTGGCCGTGTCGCGCGGCGCGCTGTTGCAACTGGCGCTGCTGCCCTCCGAAAACCGCGCCGCCGCCGCGCTGGCGCGCACTTATCCGGGCGGCAGCGCGGCGTTTCAACAGGCCTTGCAAGCGAAGATCCGCCACCTGGGCTTGACGCGCACATCGCTGACGGACCCCGTCGGCAGTTCGCCCGCGAATACGTCGACGGCCAGCGAGGTGGCGAAGATCGTCGCGGCGGCCGCGCGCTATCCGGACATCGCCCGCATCACCAGCCACCCGCAGGCCAGCGTGGCCGTCAATGGCAAGGTCCGCACCTTGCACAACACCAACCCGCTGGTGGGCGGCAAGGGCTGGGACATTTTATTGTCCAAGACGGGCAGCAGCCACGCGGCGGGCAGCTGCCTGACCATGCGCATGCGCAGCGGCGGCAAGCACGTCACCGTGGTGCTGCTCGATGCCGACGGCGCGCAGCGGCGCTCGCTCGACGCCGGACACATCCGCGACACCCTGGCCGGGAGCCCAGGCCGCATGCATTGATACCCCCCCGGGCGCGCCGCGCGTGCGGCCGCCTTTCTTTTTACACTCTGGAGATGACAATGACACTATTGGCGAAGTTGATGCTGGCTACGGTTGCGACCATGGCGGCAGGCACGGTGCAGGCAAAGACGCCCGCGCCGGTGCAGGATAAACCGGTTAATTGCGACAATTGCAAGGAATGGAATGCGCCCGTCAAGCCGTTCAATATCTATGGCAATAGCTGGTATGTGGGCACGGCAGGCCTGTCCGCCGTGCTGGTGACGAGCCCGCAAGGCCACATCCTGCTCGACGGCGCGCTGCCGCAATCGGCGCCTTTGATCATCGACAATATCAAGGCGCTGGGCTTTCGCATCGAGGATGTGAAATATATCCTCAATTCGCACGCGCATTGGGACCATGCGGGCGGCATTGCCGCGCTGCAGCGGGCCAGCGGCGCCACCGTGATGGCCAGCGCAGCGGGCGCCCCGGTGCTGCAAAGTGGCACCAATGGCAAGGATGATCCGCAATACCAGGCCAATCCCGTCGTGCATGTGGCCAAGGTAAGCAAGGTTAGCCTCGTGGGCGAGGGCGATACCGTCAAGGTTGGACCGTTGAGCTTGACGGCCCACATGACGCCGGGCCACACGCCCGGCGGCACGACGTGGACCTGGACCTCATGCGAAGATGCACGCTGCCTGAATGTGGTGTATGCGGACAGCCTGAATCCTTATGCCAGCGGCGATTTCAGTTATACAGGCAAAGGCGGCACGCCCGATATTTCTGCCTCGTTCGAAGCGAGCATCGCCAAGGTGGCGGCCTTGCCATGCGACATCATCATCCCCGTGCATCCGGGCACGACGGACGTGCTGGGCAAGGCGGCCAGGCGCAGCGCCACAAGCAATCCCCTGATCGACGCCAGCGCCTGCCGCGCCTATGCGGCCGAAGCGGGCGGCTTGCTGGCCAAGCGCCTGGCGAAGGAACGGGGCGAGGCAGTGCCTCTTGATGCCAAGGCCGCGGCGCACGCGCACTAAGCCGTTTTTACTGTGCCGCCTGCCGCTGTTTTTGCAGGCGTTTCAGGAATACCGTCATTTCCTTGACGGCTTGCAGGTCGCCTTGCTGCTGGGCGACTGTGACGCCCGTGGTCCAGGCAGCCTGCGCTTCATCCAGCCTGCCCAGCTGGAGCAGGGCCTTGCCCAGCAGTTTCCAGGCGGCAGAATAGCTTGTTTGCTGTTGCGTCGCCTGCGCCAGGTGGATGACGGTTTGCTCGGCGTCATTGTCTTTCAGGCAGGCGTCGCCCAGGCCAAAGCGCAGCAGCGCGCTGTCGCGGCCCTGCGCCAGCAGTTTTTCCAGTTGTTCACGCAGCATTTTCGCCTTACCTCAATATGCAAGTTAATTCTTGCATATTAGCGCTTGCGCGCTTGAGAAACAAGCCTGCCTTCAATCTGCCACATCCACCACCAGCTTGCCGCGCGCGCTGCCGTCCATCTGCGCCACATGCGCCTCGTGTGCCGTGCGCAAGCTAAAGCGGCGTGGATCGAGCCGCACCCGCAGCTTGCCCGCCTCTATTAACTTGTTGGCTTCGCGCAGAATCGCGCCATGGCGCGCGTGATGCTCGCCGCTCAACAGGGGCAGCAGGGTGAATACGCCCGAGTAAGTCGCCGCGCGCGCCGTCAGCGGGCTCAGGGCGAACGTGCCCCAGCCGAGGCAGCTGACGACGTGGCCGCCATACATGCGTGCCGCCTTGAAACTGGCATCCAGGGTGGCGCCGCCCACCGTGTCGTAGACGATGTCGAAGCCGGCGCCGCCGGTATGCTCGGCCACGTAGTCATCGACCATGCTGGTGTGGTAATCGATGAAGCGCGCGCCCAGCGCTTCGATGGCGGCGCGGCTGGCGGCGCTGCCCGTGGCAGAGACCTTCGCGCCCAGGGCGACGGCGAGCTGCACGGCCATGTGGCCCACGCCGCCCGCGCCGCCATGCACGAGCACGCTGTCGCCCGCCTTCACGTGGGCGCGGTCTACCAGCCCTTCCCAGGCCGTGATGAAGACGAGGGGCAGGGCGGCCGCTTCGCGCATGCTCAGCGCGGGCGGCACGGGCGCCAGCAGGGCGGCGTCGAAGATGCCGTACTCGGCCAGCGAACCCTGGATGCCGGCGATGCCGCCCGCCATGCCATACACTGTTGCGCCAACGTGCAAAGTCGTCACGCCTTCGCCCACGGCCGCCACCGTGCCGGACACGTCGATACCGAGGATGGCGGGCAGGCTGGGCCGGGCGTGCGGCGCGGCGCCGGCGGCGATCTTCGTGTCCAGCGGATTGACGCCGCTGGCGGCGATGCGCACGAGGACTTGCCCGGGGCCGGGCTGCGGCACGGGCAGCTGCTCGATGGTCATGCGGGTGGCGAAGCTGGTGAGGACGAGGGCTTGCATGGGGTTCTCCTGTGGTTGATGCCCCCAGTCTAGGCGGGAAGGGAATAAAGAAAAACGGGGCGCGGCCCGATGCACTATTGCGGAATCGTGGATAATCCTCTGAAAAACAGCAAGGAAAAGCATGGACAGGCTGGAAGCGATGAAGGTATTTTGCGCCGTGGTCGAGGCGGGCGGCTTCAGCAAGGCGGCGCAGCGCCTGGGCATTTCCACCTCGTCGGTGACGAACCAGGTGGCGGCGCTGGAAAAGCATTTCGGCGTGCGCCTGTTGCAGCGCACGACGCGCAGCATGTCGCTCACGGCCGAAGGCCAGCAGTGCCACGCGCAGGCGCGCCAGGTGCTGGCCGGCATGGCGGCGCTGGAATCCAGTCTGGAACAGGCGGCAGGGAAACCCTCGGGCAGCCTGCGCGTGGATATGCCCAGCAGCATCAGCCGCAATCTGATGGCGCCCGCCTTGCCCCGCTTTACCGCCGCCTATCCCGACATTTCCCTGCGCCTGACGGTCAGCGACCGCCTGGTCGACATGGTGGAAGAGGGCATCGACGTGATGCTGCGCATCGGCGAACCGCAGGATTCGTCGCTGGTGGCGCGCAGCGTGCTGACCATGGATTATCTGTGCTGCGCTTCCCCCGCCTTCATCGCCCGGCATGGCGTGCCGCGCACGCCGCAGGAACTGGATCAGTTTGCCTGCCTGCATTTCCTGTATCCGAAAGCGCGCCAGGTGCGGCCCTGGCTGTTCCAGGATGGGGAAGCAGGCGAGCCGTACGCCCACACGCCGGCCGCGGCCTTGTCTTTCGACCATATCGAATCGATGATCGCCGCTGCCCAGGCCGGTTGCGGCATCGTCCAGGCGCTATCCGTTTCCGTCTTGCAGCCTTTGCGCGAGGGGACCCTGGTGCCCGTGCTACAGCCGTTCCGCACGCGGGGACCGGATTTGTGGGCGCTGTTCCACCCGCGTCAGCTGCGCGCCGCCAAGGTGCAGGTGTTCGTGGAGTTTTTGGCGCAGATTGTTCATGAAGGCTTTAATGAGAATTGATTATCAATTATAATGCAAGCCTATTGCATTGATTTGCGCCTTCGTCAGGAATTCCATGCCCGTGTTTTTACGCCGCCCCGTGGCGCTGTTACTTGCCGCCGCCAGCCCCTGGTCACTGGCAATCGATGATGTGCAGGCCGGCGATGTCGTTACCGTCAAGGCCGAGCGCCAGCATTACCGCAGTATGTCCGCCACGGGCGCCACCAAGACGGACGCTTTATTGATGGACTTGCCGCAAAGCGTGCGCGTGCTGACCGGCGACCTGCTGCGCGACGCCGGCGTGACGACTTTGGCGGGCGCGCTGGACCTGGCCAGCGGTATTTCAAAACAAAGTCCGCTGGGCGGCCTGTGGGACAGCTATGCCATGCGCGGTTTCACGGGCGACCCGAATTTCGGTTCCGACTACATGGTCAACGGCTTCAGTTCCAGCCGCGGCTACAACGGCATGCGCGACGGCGGCAATACGCAGAATGTGGAAGTGCTCAAAGGCCCCGCGTCGGCCCTGTACGGCCGGGGCGAGCCGGGCGGCACGGTGAACATCACGACGAAAAAGCCGAAGTTCGCACCGGAATACAGCGCCGATGTTGCGCTGGGCAGCTTCCAGACGCGCCGCGCCGCGCTGGACTTGACGGGACCGTTGAGCGAGACCATCGCCTATCGCCTGAACGCCGCGCATGAGGAAGGGCACAGCTTCCGCGATACGGTGAAAGTCGAGCGCAGCCTGTTTTCTCCCTCGTTTATCTGGCTGGCGGGCGAGCACACGACCGTGGCGTATGAAATCGAAGCGGTGCGCCAGCGCGCGCCGTTCGACCGGGGCGTGGTGGCCGTGAACGGCAAGCTGGGGGCCGTGCCCGTGTCGCGTTTCCTGGGCGAACCGGGCGACGGCCCCATGACGGTCAAGTCGCTGGGGCAGCAGCTGTTTATCCACCATGCGCTGTCCGACGACTGGACGCTGCAGGCGGGCGCTTCCTACCGCGACAGCGAATTGCGCGGTTATTCGACCGAGGCGAACAAGCTGCTGGCCGATGGCCGCACCCTGAACCGGCAGCGCCGCCACCGCGATTTCTCGGCCACCGACGTCTCCGCCCGCGTCGAGTTGCTGGGCGAGTTCAAAACGGGCGCGCTGGCGCACGAGGTGCTGGCCGGCGTCGATGCCTATCATTTCGACGACCACCGGGTACAGCTGCGGCGCAATCCCAGTGCCGCGAATGCCTATGCCATCGACATTTTCAATCCCGTGTATGGCGGCAAGGCCGCGCCGCTGGCCCTGTCCATCGACACGCAGGAAGGGCAACGGGCGCGCGGCCTGTACGCGCAGGACCAGATCGACCTGGGGGCGCAATGGAAGGCGCTCGTTGGCGTGCGCCGCGACAGCTACACGCAGGATGTGGCGAACCATCGCCTGAACGTGAGCAACCGCCAGTCGCTGTCGGCCACCAGCCCGCGCGCGGGCCTCGTCTACCAGCCGTCGACAATGTGGTCGCTGTACGCGAGCGCGGCGAAGGGTTTCCGGCCCAACAGCGGCATCAGCCTCGATAACCAGGCTTTCCCGGCCGAGCGCAGCCGTTCGTATGAACTGGGCGCGAAGCTGGAAACGGGCAAGCTGACGGGGACGGTGGCCGTGTATGACATCCGCAAGAGCAATGTGCTGACGACCAATCCCGCCAACACGGACTTCGCCATCGCGGCGGGCGAGGTGGGCAGCCGGGGCCTGGAGCTCGATGTGTCGGGCGAACTGGCGCGCGGCTTGCGCGTCTCGGGCGCCTATGCCTACACCAACGCCACCGTCACGCGCGGCGACAATACGATCGTGACGGGCAGCCGCTTCGCCAACGTGCCGCGCCACAGCGCCAACCTGCTGGCCACGCAGCAGTTCGCGCTGGGCACGGGCACGGCCAGCGTGGGCGGCGGTTTTCAGTATGTGGGCGAGCGCCTGGGCGACGTGGCCGTCAGCAGCCAATTTACCCTGCCGGCCTATACGACGGCCAGATTGCTGGCGTCGTATGCGCCCAACGCCAGACTGCGATTGGCTTTGAGCGTGGAAAACCTGTTCAACCGCAGCTACTATGCGAGTTCCTACAGCCAACTGTGGGTGGCGCCGGGGGCGGAGCGCACGGTGAACTTGAATGCCCATTACCGGTTTTAACTGTGGGGCTCTGTACATGCCACATCATTGTTCGAACCCAGCAGCATAGAGCCGGGGTCAGACCCGGCGGGTCTGACCCCAGATTTTGCTGGTGGGGTGAAATAACACTGCCGACTCACTAAAGTTTTTATAAATCAACCAATGACTGTTCCACTGACTTCCTCCGCCACCCTGCGCACCCGCATCGCCGTCATCGACGTGCTGCGCGGCCTCGTCATGCTGATCATGCTGTTCGACCATGTGCGCGAGACCGTCTTTTTACATCACCAGGTCAGCGACCCCATGGATGCGGCCCACGTCGATCCGGCCCTGTTCTTCACGCGCCTGGCCGCCCACGTCTGCGCGCCCATGTTCGTTTTCCTGACGGGACTGTCCGCCTGGTTGTACGCGCATCCGGCCGCCGGTCCTCGCAGTGCTAGCGGTTTCCTGTTCAAGCGGGGCTTGCTGCTGGTCGTGCTGGAACTGGTGTTCGTCAATTTCGCGTGGAGCGGGGCGTTTCCGCCCGCCGTGCTGTACCTGCAGGTGATCTGGGTCATCGGCCTGGCCATGATGGCGCTGGCCGTGCTGCACAAGCTGCCCTTGAAAGTGCTGCTCGTGCTCGGTGTGGCGATGATCGCGGGCCAGCATTTGATGACCGGCTTGCGCGCGGAACAGGACAGCCTTGGCTATTACGCTCTGACGCTGCTGCTGCAACGCGGTTATCTGGTGGCCGACGGTGCGATGAAGATCAAGGTCAGCTATCCGCTGCTGCCGTGGATAGGCGTGATCGTGCTCGGCTATGCTGCCGGCCCCCTGTATGCGCGCAGCCGCTCACCGGAAGGACGGCGCCGCCTGCTTCTGGCGCTGGGCGCGGGCAGCTTGCTGCTGCTGGGCCTGCTGCGCGGCTTCAATCTGTATGGTGAAACCCTGCCGTGGGTGGCGGGCGACACGGCCTTGCGCACGGCCATGAGCGTGCTGAACTTCACGAAATATCCGCCGTCGCTGGGCTTTTTGCTGTTCACCCTGGGCCTGGGCCTGCTGGGCCTGGCCTGGCTGGAAAGCGTCGATAACGGGTTCACGCGGGCTTGCGCCACCTTTGGCGGCGCGCCCATGTTTTACTACTTGCTGCATCTGTATCTGCTGCTGGCCATCGGCCTGACCTTGACGGCCGTGCTGGGCGCCAATCACGGCACCCGCTACGGCGTCGAACATATCTGGCAAGTCTGGCTGCTGGCCTTGCTGCTGATGCCCGTGCTGTACTTCCCCTGCCGCGCGTTTGCCAATTACAAGCGCACGTCGCAGCAGGCGTGGGTGCGTTACTTCTGAGTCAAGCCTATTCTATTTGCAGTACAGCCTGTCAATGCTGTGGCTGGACGCCAGGTAATGCCGCGTTTGCCAACCGATGGCCACTCTGTAGGCGCACGGCGGATCCAGCGCCACGTTGACGGGGAAGCCGCCATTGTTGCCTGACAGGTGAGGCCCGCCTGCGCCGCCGCGGAACAGATAATTGCTGGGCGGTGGAGGCGGCGTGAAACTGGCGGCCGGCAGCGGTGGCGGCGGATGCTGGATGCCGTTGTTGTTGGAAATCGTGATATTGAAAAAGCGCAAATGCGGATGGTCTATCGTGTACAGGATATGCACGAGGCCGCCCGCGATGGGATTGCAGGCATTGCTGCGCAATTCTTCCAGGTCCAGCGCCACGATGACGGGCGAGTTGTCGAAGACGATGGAGTCGAGCCCGTCCGTGGCCACGAGCGCCAGGGTATTTCCGTCACGCACTTCGAAACCCAGGCGGTAGCGGCGTATCGGTTCGCTTTCGGCCGCCGTCAGGCTGCGGCCCGCGTCGAGGATGGGCAAGCCGCCAGGCAGCTTGGCCGGATGCAGGCTGGTGATGGCGGGCGTATTCACGGTAAGCAAGTCGAAGGTGCGCAGGAAGATGTTGGGCGCCACGTTGACGACGGCCGTCGTGCCGTCGCGCATGTCCACGGTGACCGGCTTGCCGTCCACGCGTATCCAGCCGCCCGGTTTCAAGTCGCCCGCATCGACGATCACCTGCGCCGAGTCGGCCAGGCCCAGTCCGTTCGTATAAAACACATAGCCGACGAGCGTGCCGAGCACTTGCGTGAGCGGCGCCAGGCTGGCGGGCGCCACCGTCGGCAAGGCTGTCGGGTCGTCCGTGCCGCCCGGCCAGGACCATTCGCCGATGAGGAAACGGTATTCGAGCGGATTGGCGGGAATGGCGCTGTTGCGCAGCGGGCAATTGCCTTTCAATGTGACGCCGCCAGCGAACACGTACGAGGCGCCGGGGCCGCCCGCATAGCCTTGCGCGGAAAAGCCCGCCAGCGAAGGGAAGGGGTGGATGTCGAACACTTCCACCTGCTGCCAGTGGGGCACGCCTTCCACATCGGGAGGTAGCACTTCTTTCGAGCACAATTCGACGCAGAAACAGTGGCCCACGTTTTCGCGTCCCGGCTGGCGGCCGTTGGCCTGCGTTTCCGACAGGATGGTCACGCTGCCCAGCTGCGCCGTGAAGTACACGTCGGGTCCGCTGGCAAATTCCACGTTGATGAACGGCGAGAATGGCGTGAGCGTGAAGTCCGACGTCAGGTAGTCGATGCGGAAGCGCCCGTTGGTGTCCGTCACTGCAACGCCCAGCGCATCGTCCTGCAGCCAGTCCGCGTCGAACGCGCGCACGGTGGCGCCCGCGATCGGCGTGTGCGGCGCATCGCAGGTGCGCAGGCGGCCGCAGATGGTCCAGGCGCTGAAACGGGCGCGCACCAGGCACCAGAAGCGCTGCGGCAGGCAGTAATCCCAGATGGCGACGAAATCGTTGTCGACCTGGCGCCAGCGGGGCTGGATGGTGGTGATGGAAAATTGCAGCGGCACGGGGTCTTTCGGTCCCGGTTTCAAATGGGGCACGGTGGGGCACAGGATATCGACCTCCACAGCCTCGCCCTGGTAATCGCCTGCCAGGGTGAAACTGTAGTTGCCGTCGTCATCGGTGCGCGCTTCGGCCAGCAGGAAGGGGGCTTTCGCCTGCACTTCCTCGTCGGTGAGGATGGCGAAGGTTTCCTTTGCGCTGGCCACGGCCAGGGCCGTGACGTTTTGCGTGTCGCGCGGCCGGTACAGGCGCACGATGACGTGCGACAACGGTTCCGGACATTCGGCACAGATCAAGCCGCACAGCTTGCCCCGCAGGATATAGGCCATGATGGTTCTCCAGCTCGGTTGGACAGTTGCGCCGTTCAAGATGGCGGCGCTGTTACCAAGCTAGCAAACGGGCGGCCGATGGGTTTGATCCTGCGTAAAGGAGTGCCTATTTGATCAGCGCCAATACCTCGCGGAAACGCGGGTGCTTGCAGTCGCGTAGCCATTCAAAGGCCAGCATTTCCACCGTCACCAGCTGCGCGCCCAGCTTGCCCAGGCGCGCCAGCGCCGCGTCGCGGCTGGCGGCCTGGCGCGAACCGACGGCGTCGATGGCGATGATGACGTCATACCCGAGCTCGAGCAGGCCGATGGCCGTCTGCAGCATGCACACATGGGCTTCGCAACCGGTGACGACGATCTGTTTGCGTCCGGGCGGCAAGATCGCCTGCAAGCCGTCGGCACAGGCGCCGAAATGCGTCTTGTGCAAGGTCCGTTCGCACAGGGCGGCGACCTCTTCCACGTTCGGTCCCAGTCCCTGGCGGTTCTGTTCCGTGCCCAGCACGGGCACGTCGAGCAGGTGGGCGATTCTGGCCAGGCGCAGGTTTTGCGCCAGCACCAGGCCGGCGTCGTGGATGGCCGGCATCAAACGGCCTTGCAGGTCGACAATGACCAGTACGGCCTGGTTTGCATCTATCAGCATGGCGATCTCCTGAAACACCTGCCAAAACCTACTGCGCGTCGGTAGTCGCGGCCTGCGATGCTCACTGTACCTTCGTACAGTTGCGCGTCTCGACCACAACTCCCTTCCGCTCGCTACGGTTTTATCAGGCGTTGTTAGTAATTAATATGTGGCGACAGTGTAGCGCGCCGCAGTGTGCTCAAGTTGGCCAGCTGGGCGTGGCCGTCTCGCCCATCAGATAGGCGTGATTCAAATCGATGGCGCTGCGCAGGTAGTTCCACAGGGCGCTGACCCGGGCGATGTTGCGCCGCTCGCTGGGCGAAATCATCCAGAAGGCGCGCAGCAGGTCGATCTCGCCGTCGAGCACGGGCACCAGTTCGTTCGACTGCTGCGCCACGAAGCAGGGCAGGATCGCCAGTGCCTGGCCCGCGCGCGCCGCGTGGTACTGGGCGATGACGCTGGTGCTGCGAAACGCGCGCAGGGAATCGGGTGCCACGTTGTCCATGTAGCGCAGCTCCGAACTGAAGACCAGGTCGTCCACATAGCCGATGATCGGGTGCTGCGCCAGCTGCGCCACGCTGGTGATCGCTGCGTGGCGCGCCAGGTAGGCCGGCGTGGCGTACAGTTTCAGCCGGTAATCGGACAACTTCGTCACGACATACGGGCCGGACAGGGGCCGTTCGATGGAAATGGCCACGTCCGCCTCGCGCTTTGACAGGCTGACGAAACGGGGCACGGCGATCAGGTCCACGCTGATGTGCGGGTATCGTCCGCAAAACTGCGCCAAATGGGGCGCCAGCACGATGGCGCCGAAGCCCTCTGTGGCGCCCAGGCGCACCTGGCCCGACAGCAGGCGGTTGTGTTCGCCCAATTCCTCGGTGGCGGCAAACACCGTGCTTTCCATCGTTTCCGCGTATTCCATCAGGCGGTGGCCCTCGGGCGTCAGCTGGTAGCCCACGTAATTGCGGTCGAACAATTGCGTGCCCACCTGCTCCTCGAACTTGCGCATGCGGCGCGACACGGTGGAATGGTCGATGCCCAGCTTTTTCGCTGCGTCGACGAGTCCCGCGCTGCGCGTCAGTTCCAGGAAGACCCGTACATTGTCCCAATCGAGCACTTTGTTCTCCTTGTGCATTTTTGCAAAGGAATTATGCATTAATTCCACTTGAACGCATATTTTTACACATGCAGAATGCATCTAAACATATAAGAAAACCCGTTCACCTGGAGACACGCATGAAAAAAACCGTTCTGGCCATGGGCGCGCTGGCGCTTTCCCTGTCTTTCACCGGCGCGCACGCGCAGATTTCCGATGGCGTCGTCAAGGTCGGTATCCTGACCGACATGTCCGGCCCGTACTCGGCCATGGGCGGGCGCGGCTCCGTCGTCGCCAGCCAGATGGCCGTCGAGGATTGTCTGAAAGCCGAATGCAAGGGCATGAAGATCGAAATCCTCTCGGCCGATCACCTGAACAAGGCCGACATCGCCGCCTCCAAGGCGCGCGAATGGATCGACCGCGACAAGGTCGACGCCATCGCCGATCTGACCAATTCCTCGGTGGCCCTGTCCGTGCAAAAACTGATGAAGGAGAAGGGCGGCATCGCCATGTTCAGCGGCCCGGCCACGGGACGCCTGACGAACGAGGATTGCTCGCCGAACGGCTTCCACTGGATGTTCGACACGTATTCGCAGGCGGCCGGCACGGCGGCGGCGCTGACCAAGCTGGGACAGAAATCCTGGTATTTCGTCACCGTTGATTATGCGTTCGGCCATTCGCTGGAAAAGGATGCCAGCGAAGTCGTCAAGCGCAATGGCGGCACGGTGCTGGGCGCCGTGCGCCATCCGCTGAACGCGTCGGATTTCTCGTCCTTCCTGGTGCAGGCGCAAGGGTCGAAAGCACAGGTGATCGGCCTGGCCAACGGCGGCGCGGACACCGTCTCGGCCATCAAGCAGGCGCGCGAATTTCGCATCGGCAGCGGCAAGGAGCAGCGCCTGGCCGCCTTGCTGGTGTTCCTGTCCGACGTGCACGCGCTGGGGCTGGAAACGGCCCAGGGCCTCGTCTATGCGGACGGTTTTTACTGGGATTACGATGACCGCAGCCGCGCCTTCGCCAAGCGTTTCGAGGCGCTCAACAAGGGTGCCAAGCCGACCATGGTGCAGGCGGGCGTGTATTCGAGCGTCTACCACTACCTGAAATCGGTGGCGGCCGCGAAGAGCGACGACTCGAAGATCGTCGCCCAGAAAATGCGCGAGCTGCCCATCAAGGATGCCGTCATGAACAACGCCTCGATCCGCCCGGACGGCCGCGTCATCCACGACATGTACCTGGTGCAGGTCAAAACCCCGGCCGAATCGAAAGGCGCGTGGGATTACCTGAAAGTGCTGTCCACCATCCCCGCCGACCAGGCGTTCAAGCCGATGGATGGGGCGGCATGCAATCTCGTTAAAAAATAATTCCGGGGTCAGACCCGTCGGGTCTGACCCCAGCTTTACGCCGTTGGGTTTAGCTGAACAAACATCGCACACCCGGAGCCTCAATCATGAACCAAGCCCTCACCTCTGTCCCCGCCATCCCCCTGCACATCGCCGGCAAGCATCACGCCTCGGCCAGCACGGAATGGCGCGACGTCGTCAACCCGGCCACGCAGGACATCGTCGCCAGGGTGCCGTTTTCCACGCCCGACGAAGTCAATCTGGCCGTCGCCACGGCCAAGGAAGCGTTTAAAACCTGGCGTAATACCCCGCTGGCGGCGCGCATGCGCATCATGCTCAAGTACCAGCAGCTGATCCGCGAAAACATCGGTGCCCTGGCCGAACTGATCACCCGCGAACATGGCAAGACCCTGCCCGACGCGGAAGGGGAAGTGATGCGGGGCCTGGAAGTGGTGGAGCATGCGTGCTCGATCGCCACCCTGCAGTTGGGCGAAATCGCGGAAAACGCGGCCACGGGCGTCGATGTCTACAATATCTACCAGCCGCTGGGCGTGGGCGCCGGCATCACGGCCTTCAATTTCCCCGTCATGCTGCCATGCTTCATGTTCCCCATCGCTATCGCCTGCGGCAATACTTTTGTCCTGAAACCGTCGGAGCAGGACCCGTCATCGACCATGTACCTGGTCGAACTGATGTACCAGGCGGGCTTGCCGGCCGGCGTGCTGAACGTCGTGCATGGCGGCGCCGACGTCGTCAACTTGCTGTGCGACCATCCCGACATCAAGGCCGTGTCCTTCATCGGCTCCACCCATGTGGGCACGCATGTCTACCGCCGCGCCAGCGAATCGGGCAAGCGCGCACAATCGATGATGGGCGCGAAAAACCATTGCGTGGTGCTGGCCGACGCCAACAAGGAACAGGCGATCAATAACCTGATCGGCGCCGCGTTCGGCGCGGCCGGCCAGCGCTGCATGGCCAATTCCGTCGTCGTGCTGGTGGGTGAGGCCCGCTCCTGGCTGCCGGAAATCGTTGCCCGCTCGCAAGCGCTGAAAGTGGGACCTGGCAGCGACCGCACGGCCGACCTGGGTCCGATGGTGTCCAAGGCGGCCATGCAGCGCGCGGAAAAACTGATCCAGGCGGGCGTGGATGAAGGCGCGCAGCTGCTGCTCGACGGCCGCGGCCACAAGGTGGCCGGCTACGAGGGCGGCAACTTCATGGGCCCGACGATTTTCTCGAAGGTGGCTGCGTCGAACGCCGTCTACACGCAGGAAATCTTCGGCCCCGCCATGTGCGTGGTCGAGACGGAGACGCTCGACGAAGCGATCGCCTTCATCAACGCCAACCCGAACGGCAACGGCACCTCGATCTTCACCTCGTCCGGCTGGGCGGGGCGCAAGTTCCAGAACGAGATCGACGTGGGGCAGGTGGGCATCAACGTGGCCATCCCCGTGCCCGTGGCCTATTTCAGCTTCACGGGCTCGCGCGCGTCGAAACTGGGCGACCTGGGCCCGAACGGCAAGCAGGCGCTGTATTTCTGGACGCAGACCAAGACCGTCACGGCGCGCTGGTTCGCCCCGGACGATGGCGGCAGCGGCGTCAATACCACCATTGCGATGAAATAAGGAGGCGGCGATGAGCACCAATATCGTTTTCATCGGCCTGGGCAACATGGGCTTACCCATGGCGCAAAACCTCGTGCGGGCCGGCCATGCGGTGACGGGTTTCGACTTGCTGCCGGCCAGCGTGCAGCAGTTTGCCGACGGCGGCGGCCTGGTGTCCGATGACCGGGCGGCGGCGATAGGCCAGGCCGACATCGTCATCACCATGCTGCCGGCCAGCCGCCACGTGCTGGGCGCTTATTTGGGTAACCCTTTGGGCGACGCGGGCATCCTGGCGCAGGCGCGGCCCGGCACCCTGCTGATCGACTGTTCGACGATTTCCACCGAGGCGGCGCGCCAGGTGGGGCGCGCGGCCGAGGAAAAGGGCATGCCCATGCTGGACGCGCCCGTGTCGGGCGGCACGGCGGGCGCCACCAACGGCACCTTGACGTTCATGGTGGGCGGCGAAGAATCCGCGCTGGCGGCGGCGCGCCCCTACCTCGACGTCATGGGCAAGGCGATCTTCCACGCGGGCGGCTCCGGCTGCGGCCAGACGGTCAAGATATGCAACAACATGCTGCTGGGGATTTTGATGATCGGCACCAGCGAGGCGATACGCCTGGGCGTGGCCAATGGCCTCGATCCGAAAGTGGTGTCGGACGTGATGGCGAAAAGCTCGGGCCGCAACTGGACCCTGGAGGTGTACAACCCGTGTCCCGGCGTGGCCGAGAACGTGCCCGCGTCGCGCGGCTACACGGGCGGCTTTGGCGTCGACCTGATGCTGAAAGACCTGGGCCTGGCCGTGGAAAGCGCGCTGGCCAGCGGGGCGAGCGTGCCGCTGGGCGCCCTGTCGCGCAATTTATATAGCTTGCACAGCAAGGCGGGGGCGGGCGCGATGGATTTTTCCAGCATTTATCAGCTGCTGGGAGAGAAAGCCTAAGGCTGCTGCGCCTGCAGGGCGGCCAGTTCCGCCCTGGCTTTTTCCAGCTTGCCTTCCAGCTTGGCGATCTTCTTCGGCTCTTTATTCGCTTCCTGGGCCAGGCGCAGCGAGCGCTCCGTCTGGTTCACCTTGGCCTGCGCCTTGACGATTTTCTTGTTGTGGCGTTCGATCAGGGTACTGTCGCGGCAGTGGGCGTTGACCTCGTCGAGCGCGCGCGTCAGGCCCGCGACCTTGTCGGACAGGCCCTGTTCCTGCGCCTGCTGCAATTCGCTGCGGATGCTTTCTCGCTTGGCGGCGCAGCCGGCCAGCTGGGTGTCTGCGGCGCTGGCGCCCATGGAGGCGGCGGCGAACAGCAGGGTCAAGGCGGTTTTCGATAGAAGGTTCATGGCATTCCTGTGTCAGTGGTGGGCCCGTGCAATGTAAGCCTGCCGGCGTGCCCTGTCAAACTTCGCCTACCGTGCGCGCCTGTCCCGCATGGCATCGGCTACCATGCGTATTTTCTTCTTTTCGACACCGCCGCATGCCCACGAAATTACTATTGCTGATCCCTTTGCTATTGCCGCTGCCCGTCCTTGCCCAGACCTCGCCCACCTTGCTCGATCTGCAGCTGATCGCCATCAAGGCACGGGCCGATGCGGCCAGCCATAGCCCGGAAAGCATCGCCGAGTTTGCCGAGACCCGGCGTATGGCTGAAACGGGCGACGTGGAGGCGCAGCTGGAGCTGGCGCGCATGCTGCAGCTGGGCGTCGGCACGCCGCAAGACACGGCGCACTCGATGGCCTGGATACGCAAGTCGGCCGAAGGCGGCTACGCGCCGGCGCAATCGGCCTTGGGCCTGGCCTACACCGTGGGCGGCAAGGTGCCGATCGACCGCGTGCAGGGAGAGTACTGGCTGCGCAAGGGCGTGGCGCAGGGCGACGCGCTGGCGCAAACCATCCTGGCGCTGGAATTCATCGATGGCAGCAGCCCTGCCGAAGAACAAGCGCTGGCCATCGCATGGCTGAAGAAGGCCGCGCTCGAAGAACACTTTATTCCTGCCTATAACGCGCTCGGTGAACACCTGATGCGCGCAGCCGCCGATGAGCAGGAGCGCGGCGAGGCCTTCCGCTGGTATGACAGATCGGCGCGTGAAAAGGAGCCGGCCGGCATGCGCAACCTGGCCCGCTCGCACGAGCTGGGTCTGGGCGTGGCGCAGTCGGACAAGCTGGCCCTGGTCTGGTACGAGCGGGCGGGATGGAGCGGCGACCTGCCCGCCATGCGGCGCATGCTCGAGGTGTACGTGAAGGGTGAACTGGGACAGGCGGCGAATGCCGAAGACGCCGCCGAATGGCGCGCCAGGCTGGCGGAAAGCGAGAAGAAATGAAGACCATCGTATTGTTATTGACCCTGGCGCTGGCGCAGCCCGTGCTGGCGCAGCCTGCGCCCTCCAAAGAACCGCGCCAGCATCCGGCGCTGGCCGAATTCGATATGTCCGGCCTCGACGACATGCGCGCGAAGGTGCAGGCCGTGGTCAACCGCCCGGCCGACCTGTCGCCGGAAAAAATCGCCGCCTACGAAAAGACGCGCCGCGCCGCGCAAAAGGGCGATGCGGCCGCCCAGCTGGAGCTGGCGCAGATGCTGCACGAAGGCGAGGGCACGCCGCGCGACGTTGACGCCGGCCTGGCGTGGATGCGGAAATCGGCCGAGGGCGGCTATGGCCCGGCGCAGGCATTCCTGGGCGTCGCCTATACGCTGGGGCAGGGCATGGCGGTGGACCGCAAGCTGGGCGAATACTGGTCGCGCAAGGGCGCCGCGCAAGGCGTGGAACTGGCCAACTTCATGGTGGCCCAGCATTTCGAAAACATCCACAGCAGCCCGGAAGAACAGGCGCACGCGCTGCACTGGCTGAAGTTCTATGCCGAAAACGGCTTCATTCCCGCCTACAATGAAATCGGCTACCGGCTGATGATGACGGCGCACGATGACGCGCAGCGCAGGGAAGCGTTCGGCTGGTACATGCAGGCGGCCAAGGCGCTCGATCCGCCGGGCTTGAACAATGTCGCCTACTCGTATGAAGTGGGGCAGGGCGTGCCGCAGAGCGACGAGGCGGCGCTGGGCTGGTACGAAATGGCGGCCATCGCGAAAAGCCCGCCGGGCCAGACGGGTTTTGCGCGCCTGCTGGAGCAGGGTCGCGGCGGTCCCACGCGTCAAGGGCCGGCACCCCAGCCCTTCGAGTTGTACCTGCTGGCGGCGAAGCAGGGCGACGCGGAAGCCATCGAGCGGCTGGTCAAGGTGTACGATAAGGGCGAGTTGGGGCAGGCGGCCGACCCGGCCAAGGCGGCGCTGTGGCGTGAAAAGCGCAAGTCAGCCACGCCCCCTTAAGTGGACGAGACGGGGCGGAAACGGCATGCTATCATCATTGTTATCGATAACAATATCATGAGAGACCCATGAATCCCGATTTTCGCTCCAGGGCTATGCTTGAAAAGCACATCCTGCACACGATGCATTTCTACCACCCGCGCGCGTTTGACCCGAGCGGCGGCTTTTATCACTTCTTCCTCGACGACGGCACCGTGTACGACGCTGCCACGCGCCACCTGGTCAGCAGCACGCGCTTCATCTTCAATTACGCCATGGCTTACCGCCATTTCGGCGGCGACGATTACCAGGCGGCGCTGCGCCATGGCGTGGCATTTTTGCGCGACGTGCACCGCGACCCGGACACGGGCGGCTACGCCTGGCAACTGTCGTGGAAAGACGGCGTCAAGACTGTGGAAGACGGCGCCAATCACTGCTATGGCCTGGCCTTCGTGCTGCTCGCGTATGCGCATGCCTTGCAAGCCGGCGTGACGGAAGCGCGCGCCTACCTGGACGAGACCTTCGAACTGATGGAGCAGCGCTTCTGGCTGCCCGAGCACGGCCTGTATGCGGACGTGGCCAGCGCCGACTGGGTCACGCTCGATGGCTACCGTGGCCAGAACGCGAACATGCATGCGTGCGAAGCCATGCTGGCCGCGTTCGAGGCGACGGGCGAAGCGAGATATTTGCACCGCGCCGAGACGCTGGCGCACAACATCACGGTGCGCCAGGCGGGTCTCGCCAACGGCATGATCTGGGAACACTACAAGAGCGACTGGGCTATCGACTGGGATTACAACCTGCACGACAAGAGCAATATCTTCCGTCCCTGGGGCTACCAGCCCGGCCACTTCACGGAATGGGCCAAGCTGCTGTTGATCATGGAGCGCCACGCCAGGTTCATGGCCGGACCATCGGAGTGGCTGCTGCCGCGCGCGCGCGAACTGTACGACACGGCGCTGGCCAAGGCCTGGGATGGCGCGCATGGCGGCATCCACTACGGTTTTGGCCCGCACGATGAAATCTGCGACGGCGACAAATATTTCTGGGTGCAGGCGGAAAGCTTCGCCGCCGCCGCCGTGCTGGCCGCGCGCACAGGCGACGACGCCTACTGGCAAAGCTACGACAAGATATGGGACTACAGCTGGAAGCATTTCGTCGACCATGAACACGGCGCCTGGTACCGCATCCTGACGCCCGAGAACCAGAAAATCAGCAACGAGAAAAGCCCGGCCGGCAAGACCGATTACCACACCATGGGCGCCTGCTATGAAGTGCTGAACGTGCTCAAAGGTGCCGCATGAGCGCCGCCTTCCCGCGTGAATTTCCACAATTCGTGTCGGCCGGCGAAGCGCTGACGGACATGCTGCGCACGGGCGCGGACGCCTGGAGCAGCCAGGTGGGCGGCTCGACCTGGAACGTGGCGCGCGTGATGGCGCGCCTGGGCGTGCCCAGCGCCTTTGCGGGCGCCGTCAGCCTCGACGTCTTCGGCGACGCGCTGGCGCAAGCGACCGACGCGGCAGGCCTGGACATGCGCTTCTTGCAGCGCCGCGCGAAGTCGCCGCTGCTGGCCATCGTGCATGAACTGCATCCGCCCACGTATTACTTCATCGGCGACGACAGCGCCGACCTGCATTTCGACGCGGCGCAGCTGCCGGCCGGCTGGATGCAGGGCGCGCAATGGGTGCATTTCGGCGGCATCAGCCTGGCGCGCGAACCGCTGGCGGGCAAGCTGGTGGCGCTGGCGCAGGAGCTCAAGGCGGCTGGCGTGAAAATCAGCTACGACCCGAATTTCCGCATCATGATGGATGCGCGCTACGACGCCACCCTGCGCCGCATGACGGAGCTGGCCGACGTGATCAAGGTGTCCGATGAAGATCTGGCAGGCCTGTTCCGCCACGACGACATCGATGGCGCGTTTGCCATGCTGCGCGGCTGGAATCCGCACGCCACGTATTTGTATACGCGCGGCGCGCAAGGTGCGGCGCTGTACCTGGGCGAGCAGACATGGCAGGCGGCCCCGCCCGCCATCGAGGTGGTCGACTCGGTGGGCGCGGGCGACGCCAGCATCGGCGGCTTGCTGTACAGCCTGATGTACCGGCCCGATGCGGACGGCGGCCAGCACTTGCGCTTTGCCGTCGCGGCCGGAGCGGGCGCCTGCCTGGCGGCCGGCGGCTCGCCGCCTTCGGTGGACCTGGTGGAATCGCTGGCGCAGCGCACGCAGCTGCGTTAAGTCGTATGGCGCGGTGCGCCGGCAGGCAGGCGCACCACGCATATTTTTTACGCAATGCAAAAATTTATCATGGTCAGCTTGATCTGCATCGAAACGCGTTGACCTTCCCGCCAGGCCTACCTTGACGTTGGCAATCCTCCTACATGCACGCCGCATGGCCCTGTCTAGAATGGGGACTTCATTGCACACCTGGAGAACACATCATGGCCACCCAATCCCATCAGGCAGCGTCCGTTTCCCAGCAAAATGCCGGTATGCAAGACATGGATGCGATCGAATTGCTGACGCAAGATCATCAGACGGTGAAGGACTTGTTCGAACAGTACGAGGGGCTCAGCGACAGGTCGCTCGCCAGCAAACGCAAGCTGGCGCTGAAAATCTGCGAGGAATTGAGCAAGCATGCGATGGCGGAAGAGGAAATCTTTTATCCGGCCGTGCGCGAGGCCAGCCGCCTGAATGAAGACCTGATCGATGAAGCCATCGTCGAACATGCCTCGGCCAAGGAATTGATCGCGCAAATCGTCGCCATGGCGCCCGGCGAAGACTTGTACGACGCCAAGGTCAAGGTCTTGTCCAGGCAGATCGAGCAGCACGTACAGGAAGAGGAGGGCGAGATTTTTCCGCGCGCGCGTGAGGCGCAACTCGATCTGCTGGCCATGGGCGGCCAGATCGCGGCGCGCAAGGCGGAAATGCAAGTGCCCGGGATGCAGCCCTGAGCCTGCCTGGCCGCGTCTGACTAGCGCGCTGGCCCTGTCGACGCCCGTTACATCAAGGTAAGCGCCATCAGAGGATGCGTGGAGGGCGCCTGCTGGCGGCAGGCGGTTCGCCGCCAGCGGTGCAAGTGGTGGAATCGTTGCTGGAGCGTACGATATGGCGATGATGTGGGGATGGCGTGTCTATTCAGCGGCGCCAGGGCGCCCTTTTTGCGAGAATAGGCGTAAGATTTGCTCTCTTGCCATGTCAAGAGCCTGTTCTGGGAGTGTATTCATCCGGGGATAGGTTCGAAGTCATGCGCTGACCGATATGCCGTGCTTCCCATTGCCATGCATGGCGCCACTTGGCCGGGTCCGTGCGCTTTACAGAGCACGGGCGCTGAGAAGGAAGTCCGCATGCATAAGATCTGGAAGTTTTTCAATCCCCGGAGCTTCAAATTCAAGATGACTGTGCTCGTGGGCGTACTGGTGCTGTGCGCAACGGGTTCTGTTGCGCTCACATCGCTGTCTGTCGCGCAAGGGCAGATGGTATCCGTTATCGGCAATCAGCAATATGCCTTGCTGACCAGTGCCGCGGCATATATCGACGAAGACTTGAATGCCAAGAAAGCGCTGCTCAAGGTGCTGGCGGAAGGGCTGCCTGCGGATGTGTATGAACATCCGCAGCGGATGCAGGCATTTATAGAAAATCATCCAACTCTGCGCGAGGAATTTTTCAATCTCGTCGCCTTTGATGCTACCGGGAAACTGATTGCCAGCATGAATGACCGGCGCGTGGCCGGCAAGCTCAATTTCGCTGCGCGCGAATATTTTATCGATACCGTGAAGCTCAGGGAAGGCGTGATATCGCGTCCATTCAAGAGCCAGCTGTCGGGCAAGCCCGTTGTGCTGGTAACCGAACCGATCTATGACAAAGCCGGAAAATTGTTGTATGTAATCGCTGGCGGTCTGAATTTGCAAAGCCCGACATTTTTTGGCCAGTGGGAGCAGCTCAAGCCGGGCAAGAGCGGTTATCTGTTCATGTTGACCGACGACGGCACGATACTCCACCATCCGGACCCGGCGCGCGTCCTGAAGCGGGTGCATGATGAAACGGGCGGCGCAACCCCTTCCACCTTGGCCGCATTGCGGGGATTCGACGGTTGGACGCAAGGTAAAACCAAGCTGGGCGTGCAGGCAATTATGACGTACAAGCATTTGCGCGCGGCAGATTGGATCATCGGCGCCGTCTATCCTGAAAGCGAGGCATTCACGCCGGTCACCGATATGTATGCCAAAGTCATCATTGCTTCGTCAGGCGTGGCCTTTCTGGCCAGTTGTGCCGGCTGGATCGCGGTAATGCTGCTCTTGCGTCCTTTGGGCGATCTGGGCCGGCATGTGGCGAGCATACGCTCAGGCAATGCCGATATTGCGGTGTTTGATATCGCCCGTAAAGACGAGTTTGGAAAGCTGAGCCGTGCATTCTATGCGCTGTCGCTGCAGAGGGAAGCGGCGGAAAACAACCTCGCCGCTCTGGCGCGTACTGACATGCTGACGGGCCTGCACAACAGGCGCATGTTTGACGAGGCGCTGGCCGCGGCATTGACGCGTGCGCGGCGCGCTGGCACGGGCCTGGCGCTGGCGTATCTGGATATCGACTATTTCAAAAAAATAAATGACACATATGGTCATGGTATCGGCGATCTGGTATTGATTGAATTTGCCAAACGGCTCAAAGCTTGCGTCCGGGCCTCCGACACGGTGGCGCGCCTTGCCGGCGACGAGTTTGTCATTATTTTTGAACAACTGACGGAGCAGTCCGAGCTCGCGGTACTGGGCAAGAAAATCGTGCAAGGGATGGCCGTGCACTTTGATTGCGGCGGTATCGGTCTGCATGTCACCACCAGTGTCGGCTTGGCGTTCTGCACCCGCGGCGATACGACGGCGGGGGCATTCTTGACGGCGGCCGATACGGCGCTCTACAAGGCAAAAAGCGCTGGCCGCAACGGTTATGCCGTCACTTCCATCGGCAGCCCCGCCTTGACCGAGGCGCTGTAGGGCCGGGTGCGCCGGAATGGCGGGTGGTGGCATCGCCTGTTCCGGCAGCGTCAAGGCCTGCGCTGGCCCTGTGCCGTCGGCGGCGCATAGCTGCCCGACGATGCGCGCTCTACCAGGGTAAATTCCATCAAGTGATGCGTGGCGGGCGCCGTTTCCCCGGCGCGGCGCTGGCGTATCTCGTCGATGACGAGCTTGACGGCGGCGCGCGCCATGTCGGCGATGGGCTGGTGGATGGTGGTCAGCTCGGGCCAGACGGTGCTGGCGACGGGCGTGTCGTCGAAGCCGCACACGCTCAATTGCGCCGGCACCTGCAAGCCCATGCCGTGCGCCACGGCCAGGGTGGCGGCGGCCATGTCGTCATTGCTGGCGAAGATGGCGCTGGGGTACGGTTCGTGCGCCAGCAGCCGGCGCGCCGCGTCGAGCCCCGAACGGTAGGTAAAATAGCCTTGCGCCACCCTGTGCGGCGGCACTGGCAAGCCCGCTTCCCGCATGGCGTCCTCGAAGGCCTGGCGGCGCAGCAGGGCGGGCGTGTGCGCCGGGTCGCCCTCGATGAAGCCGATGTCGCGGTGGCCCAGTGAGATCAAATGGCGCGTCATGGCCAGCGCGCCCTCGTAGTCGTCGATGCGCACGGCCGAGACGCCGGGCGAGGGGCGCGCCGTGGCCACGGCGATGGCGGGGATACCCATGGTATTGAGCTGCGCCAGCACTTCCGGTGAATCGCACAGGGGCGGCGGCACGAGGATGCCGTCCACGCCGGCCGCCACCAGGCAATCGATGCCGGCGCGCTGGCTATCGAGGTCTTCGCAGCGTTCGAGCAGCAGCTGGCCACCGCCCTGGCGGCACTGGTCCATGGCGCCGACGAGAAATTCACTGAGGAAGGCCGCGCTGGGGTTGCTGTATAACAAGCCGATGCGCAGGGTGCCCGTGCGGGCGGCACGGGCCGCCAGGTTGGGCTGGTAGCGCAGGCTGGCGATGGCCGCCTCGACCTTGTCGCGCGTGGCCGCCCTGACGCTGGCGCGCCCGTTGATGACGCGCGATACCGTCATGGCCGAGACGCCGGCCAGGCGCGCCACGTCGTGCACGGTGGCGCCGCTGGCCGTGTCGGCGGCGGCGTGGGCGGCATGCGCCGCCTTATTCGAGGTGGCCACCGAATTTCAGCTTGCCGCTGATGCGCATGCCGTGCAATTGACCCTCTTCCAGCTGGGCGGCGCTGGTGCGCTGCGCCGTGTCGCGCCGCGCCAGTCCCACCGACAGGATATCGAGCATCATCAGCTGCAGCAGGCGCACGATCATGGGCACGAAATTGAGGTTGCCTTCCGGGTGGTTCAGGGTCAGCAGCACGTCGGCCAGCTTGGCCAGCGGCGAACCGCTGGCCGTGATCGCCAGCACGCGCGCGCCGCAGCCCTGCGCCACCTTGACGGTACGCAGCAGGTCGGGCAGGGCGCCCGAACGGGAAATGACCAGCGCCACGTCGCCCGGCTTGAGCATGGCGGCGCTCATTTCCTGCGCCTGCGGATCGGCAAAGAAGCTGCTGACGATGCCCAGATTGAGCAGCTTGTGCTGCATGTCGTCGGCCACCACGCGGGCGCTGCCCACGGCCAGCAATTCCACGCGCTGCGCGCCGCGCAGCAGTTCGATGGCCGCCGTCAGCGCCTTCACGTCGAGCATGTCGCGCAGGGCCAGCGCGGCCGAAGCGTTATTGCCCAGCACCTTGCGCGCCAGTTCCGCGTCGGAGTCCGAAATCTCCACGTGGCAGTGCGCCACCGTGATGGCGCCGCCCGTCAGGCCGGAAGCGAGTTTTAATTTGAAATCGGCCAGGCCCTGCACGCCGATCGAGCGGCAAAAGCGCATCACGGTCGGCTGGCTCACGCCGACCCGCTGGGCGATTTCGGCGATCGGCAGGGTCAGCATGGCGTTCGGCTCTTTCAATACCCAGTCGGCCACCTTGCATTCCGATGGACTCATGCGCCCGCGCGCCTGGCGCACGGATTCGAGCACGGGCGCGCCGGTATGGGCGCGCTTGAGCTTTTGCGCCAGGATGGCGGCGATGCCCAGAAAAGTAGGCAGTTCGGCCGTGATCAGAAACGTGGGGATCTGCGCCAGGTATTCGTTCAGGCGGCCCTTTTGCTCGAAGCGGGCGCGGAACTGCGACCGTTCGAACAAAGGCCCCAGGCGCGGCACGATGCCCCCGCCTATATAGATGCCGCCCAGGGCGCCCAGGGTCATGGCCACGTTGCCGGCGATGGAGCCGAGGATGGCGCAGAAGCAGTCGACCGCTTCCAGGCACACGTCGCATTCATTGTTCAGGGCGCGGCTGGTGATGTCGGCCGCCAGCAGCGGCGGGACGTCATGCCGGCCAGCCCGGTCGGACAGGGCGCGGTAGATCAGTTCCAGCCCGCGCCCGGAGGCGAGGCGCTCGGCCGAGACGTGCGACAGTTCGCGCCAGGCGAAGGACAGCACGTCCATCTCGCGCTGGTCGCAGGGGGCGAAGCTGACGTGGCCGCCTTCGCTGCCCAGCGCGATCCAGCGGTCTTCCGCGGGGATCATGCCCGACACGCCCAGGCCCGTGCCCGAACCGAGCAAACCGATGACGCTGTCGGCGCGCGCCATGCCGCCGCCGATCTGCTGGCGCTGGTCGGGCCGCAGATAGGGCAGGGCCATGGCCAGCGCCGTGAAGTCGTTCACCACCAGCAAGGTGTCGAGGCCCAGTGCGGCGCGCATCGCCTCGATCGAGAAGAACCAGTGATGGTTCATCATGCGGATATTGTCGTCGTCGATGGGATTGGCGATGGCGATGGCCGCATGGCGCACGCGTGCCGAACCGGCGGCGCGCGCCTCGCTGCTATCCATATATGCGGTGATGGCGTCGAGCAGCGACGCGTAGTCGTCGCAGGGCAGCACGGCGACCGCTTCCAGGTGGCCCTGGCGCGTTTCCAGCACGAAGCGGGCATTGGTGCCGCCGATGTCTGCCAGCAGGCGCGGGCCTTCACTGAAACGCTCCGCTGGATCGCTGCCTGCTACTTCCATTTTTTCATCAATTTTCATGGCGGTGCTTTGTCTCGTCTGCGTGCGTGGTCGTGGCCGCGCACTGTCGTTATGGGCAAAAACCAAGGATTTTAATTCGTATACGTGCCGCGTGCCGAAAAATGCGGGATGCCTGCGCAAATGCCTGTCCAAGGTGCCAGATGCGGTGGCGCCAGCGGGAAAAACAGGGCAGTCAACTCGCCTGTCGGTACGCAAATAAAGTGTCGCAGAGTAGTCGTAGGATTACAACATAATATGTTGATATTTGTTCGTAGTATAGTTACTATGTCCCTGCTGGAAAGAATTCTGGCCAGTACATTCGGCCACGAATGACTAGATAAAAAATAACTACTGAGGAGACTTATCATGCTGCATCGCAACATGTTGAAGGCCGTGTTGAAGACACTGCCAGCTGCCATCGTCTTGGCCATCGCCAGCGGTTCCGCTGCCGCCGACCCTATGTACCCATCCGATTCCGAAGGCTTCCATGGCTACCTGCGCGCCGGCGCCGGCAGCAATACCTCGGGCGGCGGCGGTTCGCAAGGCTGCTTCGGTCTGGGCGGCAATACCATGAAATATCGTCTGGGCAATGAGTGCGACGCCTACACGGAATTCGGCTACACCAAGTCCGTCGCCCAGTCCGGCGGCGTGAACTACCTGGCCACCATCTGGGTCAACGCTTACGCGCCCAACTCGGATTTCGGCGACAACAAACTGGGCATCGTCAAGGCCTATGTCGAAGCACAGGGACTCGATTTCCTGAACGGCGGCACGGCCTGGATCGGCAAGCGCTTCTACTACCGTCCTGACATCCACATGCTGGACTTGCAGTACATCAACATGAACGGCACGGGCGCCGGCCTGGACCGCATTCCTGCGGGCCCCGGTAAATTCTCGTACGCCTTCTTCAAGGACAACGACATCAACACCGTGTCGAAGACCGGCGTCGTCAGCACCAAATCGGCCGTGCGCCAGAACTTCATCTACGGCGAGATTCCCGTCAATGAAAACGGCACCCTGGACCTGGCCGCGACCTACATCATCGGCGAAGGCAAGGACAACGACGCTTACGGCCAGAAGCACAATGGCTGGCAATTGTCGGCCTTCCACCGCCAGGCGAAAGTGTTCGGCGGCGGCAATACCTTCGGCGTGCAGTACGGCGTCGGTCCTGGCACCGGCAAGGGTGCGCAGTTCGGCGCGTCGGGCGACACCAATTTCGGTTCGGACGTGAAACGCACGCGCATCTTCAATGACATGGCGATCCAGCCGATGGCCAACTTCGGCATGGAATTCGTCGCCCTGTGGCAAAAAGACGAATCGAACGCCAACGGTTCGTCGACCTGGACCTCGGTCGGCGTGCGTCCCGTGTACGCGTTCACCAACAACTTCAAGCTGGTGGGCGAACTGGGCACGGACCGCGTGACGCAAGCGGGCGGCCTGCCGGCCAAGCGCCTGACCAAGCTGACCATCGCCCCGACGATCTCGGCCGGCCCTGGCCTGTGGTCGCGTCCTGAACTGCGCGCTTTCGTGACCTACGGCAAATGGAACGATGCGGCCACCGCCTCGGTCAATGCGTCGAACAACGGCGGCCCGATCTACAACAACAATACCAGCGGCACCTCTTACGGTTTCCAGGTGGAAACCTGGTTCTAAACACCGAACCAAACCTGCTGCGCGGCGCGCTTTGCGGCCTGCGATGCTCACCGGGCTTTAGCCCGGCTGCGCTTCTTAGCCACAAATCACTGCCGCTCGCGACGGTTTTGTTCAGTGTTGACGTTTGTAATGCAGATCAACCTGGCGCATCCTTCGCGGATGCGTTTTTGGCGCCGTCCCGTGATATAAATGCAATGTAGTCATGTCATGGATCACGGCGCCGTCTTTACACCAAGATGATGCCCGTTTGCAAGCGGGTCTGAGCACAAGAGCGCCGGTACAGGCGCAGATTTCACCTTTTTCGGCCCCGTATGCCGAAGCCCCCTAAAAGCTTGATCAAAAAAGGAATGTGGAGATGAAACTGAAATTCAAGATTACCCAACTGGCCGCATTGACCACCCTGGCATTTGCCGGCAGCGCGTTTGCGACCGACGTGGAAGTGTTGCACTACTGGACCTCCGGCGGCGAAGCGAAGTCCGTGGGCCAGTTGCAGCAAATCGTGAAGGAAAGCGGCTTCGGCTGGAAAGATTTCGCCGTGGCTGGCGGCGCTGGCGAAAACGCCGCGACCGCGCTGAAAACCCGCGTCATTTCCGGCAACCCGCCGACGGCTGCGCAGATCAAGGGCCCATCGATCCAGGAGTGGGGCGCCGAAGGCGTGCTGGCCAATATCGATGATGCCGCCATTCCAGGCAAATGGGATGCCGTGCTGCCGAAAGTCGTCGCCGATATCATGAAATACAAGGGCCACTACGTTGCCGCTCCCGTCAACGTCCACCGTGTCAACTGGATGTGGGTCAATCCGGAAGTGCTGAAAAAAGCCGGCGTGGCCACCACCCCGACCACCTGGGATGCGTTCTTCGACGCGGCCGAGAAGATCAAGAAATCGGGCGGCATCGCGATCGCCCACGGCGGCCAGCCTTGGCAGGACGCCACCGTGTTTGAATCCGTCGCGCTGGGCGTGGGCGGCACGGAGTTCTACAAGAAAGCCATCCTCAAGCTGGATCAGAAGGAATTGACCGGTCCGACCATGCTCAAGGTGTTCGACACCCTGGGCAAGGTGAAGACCTACATCGACAAGGATGCGGCTGGCCGCGACTGGAACCTGGCGACCGCCATGGTCATCAACAACAAGGCCGGCTTCCAGTTCATGGGCGACTGGGCCAAGGGCGAGTTCACGGCCGCCGGCAAGGTGCCGGGCAAGGACTACCTGTGCGTGGCAGCGCCTGGCACGGACAAGGCCTACACCTTCAACATCGATTCGTTTGCCATGTTCACGCAAAAAGATGCGAATGCGAAGAAAGGGCAGATCGCCCTGGCCAATGCCATCATGAATCCGAAGTTCCAGTCGATTTTCAACCTGAACAAGGGTTCCATCCCCGTGCGTTCCGGCGTATCGAAGGACAAGTTTGACGCTTGCGCCCTGAAATCGATGGAAGACATGGACGCCACCAACAAGACCGGCGGCCTGGTGCCATCGTTCGCCCACGGCATGGCGCTGCCATCGGCCACGCAAGGCGCCGTGACCGACGTCATCGCCAAGTTCATGAACACCAACATGAGCTCGAAAGACGCGGTCGCAGCGCTGGCCAAAGCGGCAAAAGTGAAGTAATCACGACGGCGCCGGCACTCTCGCCGGCGCCCGCTGCATCGCATGCATCGCAGGCGTCCGCCCTGGCTTCGGCCAGGCCGGCGCCACACGCAGTTCTACTTCTACGGCTGTCCTATGTCCATACGCAAGCAATTCGACCGATGGATACCGCAGATGGTGCTGGGCCCCACGCTCATCGCCAGCTTGGTATTCGTCTATGGTTTTATCTTTTTGACCGGTTGGCTGTCGCTGACCGAATCGCGGCTGATGCCGAACTACGAGTTCGCCGGCCTGGTGCAATATTACGAGCTGTTCGACAACGAGCGCTGGTGGACCTCGCTCAAGAACCTCGGCATCTTCGGTGTCCTGTTCATCGGTTGCAGCATCGCCATCGGCCTGTTCCTGGCCATCCTGCTGGACCAGAAAATCCGCGCCGAAGGCGCGCTGCGCGCCATCTATCTGTATCCGATGGCGCTGTCCTTCATCGTCACCGGCACGGCCTGGAAATGGATGCTCAATCCCAGCCTGGGCCTGGAAAAGGTCATGCACGACTGGGGCTGGACCTCGTTCACCTTCGACTGGCTGGTGAACTCCGACATGGCCATCTACACGGTGGTGATCGCCGGCGTATGGCAGTCGTCGGGCTTTGTCATGGCCCTGTTCCTGGCCGGCCTGCGCGGCATCGACGATGAAATCATCAAGGCGGCGCAAGTCGACGGCGCGTCCCTGCCGACGATCTACTGGCGCATCGTGATTCCCGCCATGCGTCCCGTGTTCTTCAGCGTGCTGCTGATCCTCGCGCATATCGCCATCAAGAGCTTCGACCTGGTCATCGCATTGACGGCTGGCGGACCTGGCAATTCGTCGTCCGTGCCGGCCATCTTCATGTACCAGTTTTCCTTCACCCGCGGCCAGCTGGGCCTGGGCTCGGCATCGGCAATGATGATGCTGGCCACCATCGTGGCCGTGCTCGTGCCGCTGATGTACCTGGAAACGCGCAGCGCAAAGGCGATGAGATGACACCTACCCGCAATAATCGACTCACCCTCGGACGGGTGGTGGTATACCTGCTGCTGATTTTGTTCGCGGTGTACTACATCGTGCCTCTGTACGTGACCCTGTCGACATCGTTCAAGTCGCTCGACGAGATCCGCAGCGGCAACCTGCTGGCCTTGCCGCACGTGTGGCAGTTCGATTCCTGGGCCAAGGCCTGGTCGTCGGCCTGCACAGGCGTCACCTGCGACGGCATGCAGCCGTTCTTCTGGAACTCGATCAAGATGGTGATTCCCGCCGTGCTGATCTCGACCTTCCTGGGCGCCTTCAACGGCTATGTGTTCGCGCACTGGCGCTTCCGCGGTTCGGAAATACTGTTCGCCGCCTTGCTGGTGGGCTGCTTCATCCCGTTCCAGGTCGTGATCCTGCCGATGGCGCGTCTGCTGGGTGAATTCGGCCTGGCCAATACCACCACGGGTCTCGTCTTCGTCCACGTGGTGTATGGCACGGCCTTCACGACCCTGTTCTTCCGCAACTATTACATCGGCGTGCCGGAAGAACTGATCAAGGCGGCGCGGATCGACGGCGCCGGCTTCTTCCTGATCTTCCGCAAGATCGTGCTGCCGATTTCGGGTCCGATTTTCGTCGTCTGCATCATCTGGCAATTCACGCAGATCTGGAACGACTTCCTGTTCGGCATCGTCTTCGCCAGCGGCGATTCGCAGCCGATCACGGTGGGCTTGAACAACCTGGTCAACACGTCCACGGGCGTGAAGGAATACAACGTCAACATGGCCGCCGCGGTGATTGCCGCGCTGCCGACCCTGCTGGTCTATCTGGTCGCAGGCCGTTATTTTGTGCGCGGTCTGACCGCAGGCGCAGTCAAAGGTTAAGGAAAGAATATGTCCAGTTTATCGATACGCAGCATCCGCAAGGTGTACACGAATGGCGTCGAAGTCCTGAAAGGCATCGACATCGAGATCAAGGATGGCCAGTTCCTGATCCTCGTCGGCGGCTCCGGCTCCGGCAAGTCGACCCTGCTCAACATGGTGGCCGGCCTGGAAAGCGTCACCTCGGGCGAAATCCTCATCGACGGCAAGGTGGTCAACGACTTGCCGCCGAAGGACCGCGACATCGCCATGGTGTTCCAGTCCTACGCGCTGTACCCGTCGATGACGGTGCGCGAAAACATCGCGTTCGGCTTGAACGTGAAAAAGGTGCCGAAGGCGGAGCAGGAAGAAATCGTCTCGCGCGTGGCCGAAACGCTGCAGATCACGCACTTGCTGGACCGCCGCCCGGCGCAGCTGTCGGGCGGCCAGCGTCAACGCGTGGCCATGGGCCGCGCCATCTCGCGCAAGCCCTCGCTGTTCCTGTTCGACGAACCGTTGTCGAACCTGGACGCCAAGCTGCGCGTGGAAATGCGCGCCGAGATCAAGCTGCTGCACCAGCGCCTGAAGGCCACCATCGTCTACGTCACGCATGACCAGATCGAGGCGATGACGATGGGCGATCTGATCGCCGTCATGAAGGATGGGGTGGTGCAGCAACTGGGCACGCCGCAGGAAATCTACGACAATCCGGCGAATCTGTTCGTGGCCGGCTTCATCGGCTCGCCGTCGATGAACTTCATCACCGTCAAGCCTGTCATCGAGGGCAACGACGTGTTTGTCGCCATCGAGAATGCGGGCAAGAGCATGCGCCTGGCCTTGCCGTTCGCCGCCGACAAGCTGCGCAGCTATGCGGGCCGCGACGTGATCCTGGGCGTGCGTCCGGAGCAGATCACGGACATGAGCAGCGCGCACGGCGACGTGGGCCAGGAACTCGGTTGCCTGATCGACCTCGTCGAGCCGACCGGCCCCGATACCTTGCTGACGACGCGCCTGAACGGCGCCGCCGTGACTTGCCGCACGCACCCGCGCGAAGCGGTGCTGCCGGGGCAGACCATGCAGCTGTCGTTCAACCTGTCGAAAGCGGCCCTGTTCGACCCGGCCAACGGCGAGCGTATCGCGTAAGCGCCACCTGCCATGAAAAACGGCCCGCTTGTCCAGGTGACAGGCGGGCCGTTGTCGTTTACGCCGCCGCGCTTATTGCGCCAGCGATTTTTTATAGGCGATGGCGTGGCGCAGCTTGCCCTTGTCGCCGATCAGCTCATCGAACGCTTCCCGGTTGACTTCCCGCAGGGCGCCCAGTTCGCGCGCGCTCTTGCCGCCGCTGACGCTGTCGCCGGGCCGCAGCGCCGCCATTGCCTGCGCGGCCAGCAGGATCGCATTGGCATACGCGACCGGATCGCGCAGGTCGACACGCGCCAGGTCCAGCGCGGGCATGCGGCGCAGCCAGTCGGCCCAGTAAAACTCGAGAAATTCCGTGGCGTGCTCCGGCGGCTCGTAGCCGATCCCGCGCGTAAAGTAGACGAGCGAGCGGTACGGGTCGTTGCCCAGCGATGCGAGACCGATGGCGGGCGGCAGCTGCTGCGGCGTGATGGCCTGGTTGCGGCCGTTCTTCAGCCAGACCTTGTTTTCCGCGCGCATGCGGGTCCAGAAGGCCGCGTCGTCCAGCGCGCTGAAATTGTCGCTGACCTTGACCCAGACCTGCAATTGCTGATTGCGTCCGCCATCGGCTTCCCGGAAGGCGGAAAACGTGTGGTGGCCATCGGTCAGGTACACGAGGCCGCGCGGGCCGATGACGACGGTCTTCATGTCGTCCGGGCGGCTGCCCACGGCCGCCTTGCAGCGGTAGCCGGCCGGCGGCGCGGCCAGGGTGGCGCCGGCCACGTTGGCCGTGTTGGGCAAGACGTCGCCCTGGCCATTGGCCTCGCACAGGTCGGCAAATTTCCTGGGCTTGGCGATGTCCGCGATGTGTTTTTCTTCGGCCGCATAGCGTCCCAGCTTGTAGTACACCTGGTCGTAGCCGATGGCCGGTTGGGTCGGATGCAGTTCATCGAGGCGCACCTGCAGGATGCGCGGATGGGCGGCGCTGCCCGCCACGGTGGACATCAGCGCCTGCTGGCGCGCGCTGAGGGCGGGCGCGACGACGGCATCGCGGGACCATGCCATGCTGGCGAAAGACAGGGCCAGCGCGGCGGCGGCCCGGGGAAGTGCGGCGTGCATGCGACCTCCGAAGTGAGCGGTATGGCGTGCAGCATAGCGCGGCACGCGATTTCGCACAGTCCGACAGGCGCATGCACTGCGCCAGATCAAGCCAGTTTCTTAAAACCACGTCTCCACTTGCAGGCCGAATGAGGTGCCGCTGGTGGCGTTGCCGTATACGGGACCGGACTCGTTGGCCTTGTTGACGGCGGCCGTGGCGGCGTCGTTCCATTTGCCGTAGGTGACGAAGGCGCGCAACTCGGGACGCGACCAGTAACCCTTGCCCGCCGTCAGGGTGGGCGCGAAGGTCAGCTTGGTCAGGCGCTGGGCGGCGCCGCCCGTGGGCGAGGTCACGCGGTCCGTGCCCAGCTCGAACTGCAGCTTGAAGTTGTCGTTGACGGCATACACGGGGCGCACGCCCACGGTGGTCCAGGTCGAGCTGCCGCCCGAGACGTTGGACTTGTCGCGCTGCACGATGGCCACCATTTCCGCGCTCCACTCGGGCGTCGGCTGTATCCACAGCGAATTGAAGATGCGCAGGCGCGTGACGTCGCTGCCGTTGCGGATCGAGCCCGTGGTGCCCATGCGGTCGCAGCACTGGCCGCCGGCGCCCGTGCCCGGCCCGACGCCGTACTGGATGCCGAAGGTGTTGGCGCCGCCCCACACTTTATCCTGCTTGTGCAGCACGGTGGCCTGCCAGCCGCTGTGCGAGGTGCTGTCCTTCTTGTCGGGCGTGATGAGGGTGGTCAGTACTTCCAGCGTGCCATCCTGGTTGACGGGGATGCCCTGGTAGACGAGGTTTTGCCGGATGGCCGAGTTGCCGGGCTTGTCGTTATCCTTGAAGAAGCCATAGCTGATGCGGCCCGGTCCCAGCTTGTACTGGTCGATGCCGCCGCCCGTGCCGTTCATATTGATGTATTGCAAGTCCAGCATGTGGATGTCGGGACGCATGTAGTAGCGCTTGCCGATCCAGGCCGTGCCGCCGTTGAGCGTGGGTATGTTTTTCGCTTCCACGTACATCTTCGACATGCTCAGGTCCGAATCGCTGACGGCGGAGCTGGGCGTGTAGGCTGCCACCATGATATGGCCGACGAAGCTGACGCCGTTGGGCGACTTGGCCATTTCCTTCTGGTATTCGAATTCGCCATAGGTGTCGCATTCGTTGCCGAGCCGGTAGCGCATGGTGTTGCCGCCCAGGCCGTAGCAGCTTTGCGGGCCGCGGCTGTCCGTGCTCGAGCCGAGGCCGGCGCGGAAGTAGCCGTGGTATTCGCCTTCGGCATCGCTGGCGTGGGCGGCGCCGCAGGCCAGCAGCATGGTGCAGGCGAGGGCCAGCGAGGTCTTGATCGGGTGTTGCATACAATCTCCTTGTCGTTATTAAAATGCGTGCTTGGGCACGTCGTCTACCGGATCGCTGCCGATCCAGTCGGGGCGGCCGCCTGGGCGGGAAGGCTCAGGCGGCCAGATTCTGTTTCGAGGAAATCAGGTTGCCGGGCTGGCGCCGCGTGCGCGCCACGCCCTGCGCGTCGAACAGATGGAAGGCGCTGCTGGCGGCCGAGACCGTGAATGGCTGGCCCAGCGGCACGCGGTTGTTGCCGTCGCCGCGTATCACCAGTTCCTGGCCGTTGTCCAGGCTCAGGTAGATGAAATTGGCCTCGCCCAGGTGTTCCACCAGGCTGACGACGCCCTGGAAGCGGGCGCTGCCGCCGCCGTTTTCCAGGATATGTTCGGCCCGCAGGCCCGCCGTGACGGCGTCGCCCGCCCGCAGGCCGGCCGGATCGACGAGGGCCGTGATTTCCTGGCCGCTGGCCAGGGCCACGCGCACGCCATCTTCCTCGGCCGCAATGACTGTGCCCTCGAAGAAATTCATCATGGGCGCGCCGATGAAGCCGGCCACGAAGCGGTTCGCCGGCTGCTGGTATAGCTCCAGCGGTGTGCCCGCCTGCTGGATATGGCCGCCATGCATGACGACGATCTTGTCGCCCAGGGTCATCGCCTCGACCTGGTCGTGCGTCACATACACGATGGTGGCGTTCAGCTGGCGGTGCAGCTTGGCGATTTCCAGCCGCGTCTGCACGCGCAGGGCCGCGTCGAGGTTCGACAGCGGCTCGTCGAACAGGAACAGCTGCGGCTCGCGCACGATGGCGCGGCCGATGGCCACCCTCTGGCGCTGGCCGCCCGACAGTTCGCGCGGCAGGCGCTCGAGCAGATGGTCGATCTTCAGGATGGCGGCCGCGTGGCGCACGCGCCGGGCGATGTCATCCTTGCCGGCGCCGGCGATCTTCAGGCCGAACGCCATGTTGCGGAATACGCTCATGTGCGGATACAGCGCATAGCTCTGGAAGACCATGGCGATGCCCCGCTCGGCGGGCGGCAGGTCGTTGACGACCTTGCCGCCGATGGAGAGGGTGCCGTGCGAAATGCTTTCCAGACCGCACAGCATGCGCAGCAAGGTCGATTTGCCGCAGCCTGAAGGGCCCACCAGCACGACGAATTCACCGTCGCGGATGTCGAGGTCGATGCCGGCCAGCACGTTCGTGCGGCCGTCGTAGGATTTGCTCAGTTGTTGCAGGCTTACATGGGCCATGGTGCACCTATTATTTGACCGCGCCGGATGTCAGGCCGCGGATCAGTTGACGAGAGAAAATGACGTACATGACGAGCACGGGAATGACGGCCAGCGACAGCGCCGCCAGCACGGAGTTCCAGTCCGTCACGTATTGCCCGATGAATTGCTGTACGCCCAGGGTGACGGTCTTGGTGCGGTCCGACGGCGCCAGGATCAGCGGGAACCACAGGTCGTTCCAGGCGGGAATCATGGTGAATACGGCCACCGTGGCGATGGCGGGGCGGATCAGGGGCAGGATTACCTGGAAGAAGATGGCGAATTCGCCCACGCCGTCGCAGCGCGCCGCATCCTTCAGTTCGCGCGGCACCTGGCGCACGAATTCGGACAGGATCATCACGGCCAGCGGCAAGCCCTGCGCCGTGTACACGAGCACCAGCGCCGTCAGGGTATTGATCAGGTCGAGCCGCACCACCAGTTCCAGGATGGACACCGTGCCCAGGCGGATGGGGATCATGATGCCCAGCGCCAGGTACAGGGTCAGCAGGCGGTTGCCCGTGAACGTGTATTCGGACAGTGCCCAGGCCGCCATGGCGCCGAACAGGACGATCAGCAGCAGCGACAGCAGGGTGACGAACAGGCTGTTGCCGAAATACAGCAGGAAGTCCGAATTGGCCAGCACCTTGTGAAAGCCCACGAGGGAAAAGGTGGCGGGCGTGGGCAGGGCCAGCGGATTGTCGAAGATGGCGGCCCGCGTCTTGACCGAGTTGATCAGGATCAAGACGATGGGGAACAGCGCGATCAGGGTGTAGCCGGCCAGGATCACGTGCACGGCGGCGCGGCCCAGGGGGCGAGTGGAAACGTTGCGCATGGCGGCCCTTACAGTTCGTAGCGTGTCAGCTTGCGCTGCACGAAAAAGAAATACACGCCCACGCCCGCGAGGATGACGACGAACATCATGGTGGCCACGGCCGCGCCCATGGTGGGGCTGCCCAGCTGGGCCTGGTAACCGAAGAAGGTGCGGTAGAAGAAGGTGCCGAGGATGTCGGTGGCGTAGTTCGGCCCCGCCAGCGCGCCTTTCACGGAGTACACGAGGTCGAAGGCATTGAAGTTGGCGACAAACGTCAGGATGGTCACCAGTCCCAGGGTGGGCCAGATCAGCGGCAGCTTGATTTGCCAGAAGATGCGCATGGCGCTGGCGCCTTCCGCGTGGGCCGCCTCGATGATTTCCTCGGGCACGGCCAGCAGGGCCGCATAGATCAGCATCATGGGAATGCCGATGTATTGCCAAACAGAAATGAGCGCGATGGTCAGCAGGGCCGTCGATTCCTGGCCCAGCCATGGCGCGAAATAGCTGCCGATGCCCACGCCGTCCATCAGCGACTGGCCCACGCCCCACAGCGGCGACAGGATCAGCTGCCAGATGAAGCCGATGATCACCACGGACAATAAGGTGGGCAGGAAGATCAGGGTGCGGTAGCTGCGCTCGCCCTTCAGCCCCTTGAGGCTGAAGAGGGTGGCCAGCAGCAGGCCGATGGGATTTTGCAGCAGCATGTGGATGAGAAAAAACTTGCAGTTGTTCCACATCGCATTCCAGAAACTTTGCGACCATTGCGGGTCGAACAGGATGGTGGCGTAATTGGCCAGACCGGCAAAATGATGGCGGCCGCCCTCATCGGTCGTGTACAGGCCCAGGCGCAGGGTATCGGCCAGGGGCAGGGCGCTGAACAGCGAGTAGATGAGCAGCGCCGGCGCCAGGAACACGGCCACGTGCCACGGGAAAGCTTTCTTCACGGCGAAACTCCAGACGAATAAAAGCACCGGCGGCGGGGCCGCCGGCAAAACCGCGCCACCGGGCCGCTGCATCGCATTGCTCAGGCCGGTTGCGGGGGGAGGATGGGGGGATTACTGCTGCGGCTTGTACCACTTGGCAAAGCCGGCCTGGATCTGACGCGCCGCGTCTTTCGGCGCCAGCTTGCCGTTCAGGACCTGGGCGTTGACATTCCACAGCTCGTTTTCCATGCTCGGTTCGCCCCGGTTGAGGATTTGCGCGTTCAGGCGGATGGTCGAGGCGCAACTGGCGCGCCAGCCGTTCATCTGCTTGGCCACCGGATCCTTGATGGAAATCAAATGGTTCGACAGCGAGAAGAAGCCCGTCACCTTGTTGGTGTAGATGTCGGCGAATTCCTGCGAACCGAGCCAGGCGAGGAATTTGTAGGCGTCTTCCTTGTTCTTCGACTTCTTGTTGACGCTCATGCCGATGTCCGTGTGGTCGGAGATATAGCACTTGTCGCCGGCCTTGCGCACGGGCGGGTTGAAGGCGCCCAGTTCCAGCTCCGGGTCCTGCTTGAAGTAGGCGATGTCCCAGGAGCCGGAAGGGTAGATGGCGGCCTTGCCCAGCGCGAACTGGTTCTGGCTGTCGCCATAGGTTTGCGCGCTGGCACCCTTGGACAGATAGCTGCCCAGCCGGGCTTCATACTCCCAGGCGGCGACGAATTGCGGATCGGTAAACCTGGCCTTGCCCGCGATCAGCGCCTTGCGGCCATCCTCGCCCTTCCAGTAATTGGCGCCGATGCTGGTAAACACCACCTGGTTCGCTTCCCACTGGTCGGCCGTGCCCAGCGCCAGCGGCGCATACTTGCCGCTCTTCTTGACCGTTTCGAGCACCTTGAAGAATTCCTCTTCCGTGGCGGGCGGCTGCAGTTTCAGTTCGCGGAAGATTTTCTTGTTGTACAGGAAACCATGCATGACGGAGGCGATCGGCATGCAGAAGGTGTCCTTGCCATCGTCCGTCTGCCACGCCACCTTGGCCGAGGCGGGAAAATTCTCCATGCCGGCCTTGCCGTCGAGCTTTTCCAGCTGGCCCCGCTTGTACAGGGCCAGCGAGACGTCGAACGGGCGGCAAGCGAGCAAGTCGCCGGCCGTGCCGCCGCTCAGGCGCGCGTTCAGCGTGGAATCGTATTCGGTGGGGGCGGTGGGCGAAAACTTGATCTCGATGCCCGGATGCTTTTTCTGGAAGGCGGGGATGAGCACCGTTTCCCACAGGGTCTTGTCGTCCACGCGCCAGCTTTCGATGGTGAGCGTGCCCGCTTGCGCCGTGCCGCTGGCCAGCAGCAGGGCCAGCAATGTGTTGCGCGCGGCCACGCCGCCTTGTGCATGCAATCGCATGATGTCTCCTTGTTGGTGTTGGTCTTGTTTGGCTGCCTGATACGCTGCAGTTGGCGGACAGTAGCATCGGGGGAAATGTGACGCCAGCTCCCGGCTTTGCGCTGACGATCATTTCTTATCTTGTTGATTTCAAAGGATAATATTGAAATGTGCAGGGGCGCTTGCTTACCTTTCCTTACCGTTGGCCGCTGCCGTGGCGCGCCGCGCGGGGCGTCGGGCGGGCGGGGCCGCCTGGACGCCGTGCAAGATGGCGCAACAAAAGCTCACGTTTCTTTACAAATCAGGTGACTAAATTACCAACCTGCTGTTTTGTAGTTGGGCTATAGTTTGTCGCGACAAGAACAAGGGGACAGCATTGAAGACGCCACCGCGCAGCACCGCCGACCGCCATGCCGGGGCCGCCCGCCGTCGCGGCGTGGCGGCACTGGCACTGCTCTCACTGATGTGGACCGGCGTGCCCGTGCGGGCCGAGCCGCTGCAAGTGCTGCACTGGTGGACCTCGACCGGCGAGCGCCGCGCGGCCGACGTGCTGGTGGCGCGCCTGGCGCAGGAAGGCGTCGAGTGGCGCGACGCGGGTATCGCGGGCGGCGCCGGCGTCGGCGCGGGCAAGGTGCTGAAGAGCCGCGTGCTGGCCGGCAATTCGCCGGAAGTCATGCAGCTGATCGGCTACACGCTGGGCGAGTGGAGCGACCTGGGCCTGCTGCTGCAGCTCGACAGCGTCGCCGCCAGCAACAACTGGCGCGCAACCATGTATCCGACCGTGTGGGGCCTGCTGCAGAACCGCGGCCATACGATGGGCGTGCCGGCCGGCATCCACCGCATCAATACGCTGTTTTACAACCGCAAGATTTTCCAGCGCCTGGGCCTGGCCGTGCCGCGCAGCTGGAGCGACTTCGAGCGCGTGGCCGCCACGCTGCGTCAGGCCGGCATCACGCCGCTGGCGCAAAGCAGCGAGGCGTGGCAAGTGGCCACCCTGTTCGAGACGCTGGTGCTGGCCGAATCGGGGCCTGCCTACTACCGCGCCCTGTTTGTCGACAAGAAAGCCGAGGCGTATGCGGACCCCCGCCTGCGGCACGCCTTGCAGCGCTTGAGGTCGCTCAAGCAATGGATGGCGGCGCCGCTGCGCGAACAGAGCTGGCCCGAGATGGCGCGCCAGGTCGGTGATGGCGAGGCGGCCATGTACATCATGGGCGACTGGGCGAAGGGCGAGCTGAACGCCTGGGGCCGCGCCACGGACGAGGTCTTCGGCTGCGCCGCCGCGCCCGACACGGGCGAATATCACCTGTACAGCATCGATACGCTGGCCATGTTCGCTTCCGACTACACGCACCAGGGCGCGCAGGAAAAGCTGGCGCAGGTGGTCGCTTCGCCGTCCGTGCAGCTCGAGTACAGCCAGGTAAAGGGTTCGATTCCCGCCTTGCGCCAGACCGACCTGTCGCGCCTGGACAGCTGTGGGCGCGCTTCGGCGCAGGCGTTCGCGCGCGGCGCCGCCTTCCAGGCGCCCAGCCTCGTGCACCGCATGGCCACCGATGAAACCAGCAAGGACGCCATCATCGCCGAGGTGCACCGCTATTTCCTGGACGAGACGATCAGCACGGCCGACGCCCAGCGCCGCATCGGCAGCATGTTGCAGGTGCTGAATAAAAAAGGACGAGACCATGTCACGCAAAATCCTGGTCGTTGACGACGATCAAAAGACCCGCATGCTGTTGAAGGCATATTTAGAAAAGAATCAATATGAGGTCAGCCTGGCGCACGATGGCGCCACCTTCCTGGCCGAATTCCACCGCCATGTCGACAGCCTGTCGCTGGTGATCCTCGACGTGATGCTGCCTGACACGGACGGCTTTGCCCTGTGCAAGGTGGTGCGCGCCCGCTCGAACGTGCCCATCATCATGCTGACGGCCAGCTCCGACGAGACGGACCGGGTGGTGGGCCTGGAGCTGGGCGCCGACGACTACATCGCCAAGCCCTACAGTCCGCGTGAATTGCTGGCGCGCATCAAGGCCATCCACCGCCGCACGGGCATCGACGCGGCGGCGCCGCCCCGCTACTACCGTTTCGTGGGCTTTACGCTCGACACGCTGGAACGCACGGTCACGGACGCGGACGGCGAGGCGCTGCAACTGACGGGCCTCGATTTCCAGCTGCTGCGCTATTTTGTCGAGCATCCGGGCGATATCCTCGACCGCAGCGTGCTGTGCGAACAGACGCGGGGGCGCGATGCGGGGCCGCTCGACCGCTCGCTCGACGTGCAGGTGAGCCGGCTGCGGCTGCGCCTGAAGGATGATGGCAAGCAACCCGTGCTGATCAAGACGGTGCGCGGCGCCGGCTATGTGTTCTCGGCCGACGTCAGCAGTGCGCATGCCTGAGCGGGGCGCGCGCCGCCTGCTCGAGCGCCTGCTGCCGCCATCGCTGCTGGGCCGCCTGTCCGTCGTGATGGTGGCGGGCGTGCTGGCCACGCAACTGGTGGGTAACCTGATCTGGGCCGCGCAGCTGCGCCGCGACTCGGCCGTGGAAGCGCGCATGGCTTCGCAGCACCTGGCCCGCAGCGCTAGCAGCACCATCCGCTTCTTTCTCAGCCTGCCCGCCAATTACCGGCCCATCCTGATCCAGCAATTCCGCGAGATGGGCGGCACGCGCTTCTTTGTCAACGTCAACCAGGGCCCGCTGGCCATCCGCGAAATCGCGCCGCACGCGCTGGCCGACACGGTGGTGGCGACCGTGGGCACGGCGCTGAAGAGCGACTTGCCGCAGCTGGCCGGCTACCGCGTGGGCTTCGCCTGGCCGGCTGACCTGGTGGTGGCCGACAGCGGCGCGCGCATCGGCGACTTGCCGGAAAACTGGGTCCAGCATATCTTGCTGCTGAAACCGAATCCGGCCCCCGTGCTGGTGATCCAGGCCGAACTGGAACCGGGTAACTGGCTGTACCTGGCGGCGCTGATGCCGAATCCATATTTCTTGCAAAGCAGCAACCCTTGGACCCTGGACCGGGTACTGCTGCAGGCGCTGTCGCTGGCGGCCGTGCTGCTGCTGTCCATCCTCGTCGTGCGCTGGACCACGCGGCCGCTGGCGGCCCTGTCGGATGCGGCCGAAGCGTTTGGCCGCGGCGAGACGCCGCCGCCCCTGCCGCAGACGGGCAGCCGCGAGTTCGTGCAGACGGCGCGCGCCTTTGGCGCCATGCGCGAGCGCATCCAGCGTTATCTGGAAGACCGCGAACGCCTGTTCGTGTCGATTTCGCACGACCTGCGCACGCCCATTACGCGTTTGAAACTGCGCACGGAACTGCTCGACGACGATGTGCAGCGCAATGAATTCCACGACGACCTCGACGAGCTGGACATGATGGTCAAGGGGGCGCTGCAATGCGTGAAGGATAGCGACATCCATGAAAACGCCACCGAGGTGCGGCTCGACGCCTTGCTGCAGCGCATGGTGCGCGGCGCCCAACTGGCCGGCCACGAAGTGCATTACGTGGAGACGGGCCTGAGCGTGACGGCCAAGCCCCTGGCGCTCAAGCGCGCCATCGGCAACTTGCTCGACAATGCCTTGTTTTACGGCAAGACGGCGCACCTGTCCGCGCGCCGCGAAGGCGAGCACATCGTCATCCGCATCCGCGACGACGGCCCCGGCGTGGCCGAAGAGGCGTTCGCCAGCCTGTTCCAGCCCTATGTGCGCCTGGAACATGGCCGCGAGCAGAATGCGCACGGCATGGGGCTGGGGCTCGGTATTGCGCGCAGCATCGTGCAGGCCCACGGCGGCGAGCTGAGCCTGGCCAACCACCGCGAGGGCGGCCTGGAAGCGACCATCCGCCTGCCGGCGCAGTAAGGCGCCGGCGGCAGCGTCAGGCCAGCAGCGCGCTGGGCACGCGCGGCGAGGACATCAGGTCGCGGAAGGCGCCCCAATGCGCGGCACGCGTCGCGCCCTGGCGCTCGACATAGGCTTTCGCCATGTCCTGCCCCAGGTTGTAATTGATGACGTACGCGCCCATGGCATCGTAGAACTGCAGGCGCTGCGCGGATTTCTCGGCTGGATACAGGCGCACGTTGACCAGCCATTCCAGCGCTTCTTCGCGCGTGATGCTGCCTTCGAGGTACTGGCGCGCGATGTCGTTGTCGGCGTAGCTCAGTTTGACCAGCAAGGCATTGAGTTGCGCATAGCGGGGCGCCAGCGCCGGGTCCAGGCCGGCCAGCGGGTACAGCACCTGCTGTTCGAAGTCCAGCCTTTCCGCATCCGTAAAACTCAGTTCGATGCCGTAATTGGCCGTACCTTCGGCGATCAATGATTGCGGCGAATACAGCGGATAGATGCAGTATTCCATCCAGCCCTTGCCGCGCACCAGGTCGCGTTCCAGCAGCACGTTGTAGACGTGGTGGCCCGGATACGCTTCGTGGCAACCGAGGTCGACGGCGCGATCGATGTACACGGGCAAGTCCGTATTGATCTGGATCACGCTCTGGTAGTTGCCCTTGTACCAGTTGTAGCCGCTCCAGGGCTTGTCGGTGACAAATTCCAATACAAAATCTTCGCCGTCGGGCAGGGCGATGTAGCGCAGGGTGCGCTCGCGGCCCATGCGGATGGCCGCGTCCATGACGGCACGCAGCTTGTCGGCGGGAATGACGAGTTGCGCGCGCAAGGCGTTGACACGCGCGCTGACCGTGCCGGGACCGGGCAGCAGGGCGTCGATCTGCGCCACCAGGTCTTCGTAGTACGCACGGCTGTGATGGGGCGAGACGGCGTCGTACAGGCGCGCGCTTTCCGTATCGAAATCGAGGCGTGCGCCTTGCAGCATGTCCGCGCGCGCCAGCACGGCGTGCAACTGCTTGCGCAGGTTAAGGGCGCGCAGGCAAGGTTCGTCGGCCAGCAGGGCCAGCGCCTTGTCAGTCGCGGCTTTGATGTCGCTCAAACTCAATTGCTGTTCTACCGCTTCCTGTTGCCATGCGGGCGGGCCGTAATAGGCGTCCACGTACGACGCATCGTGCTGGCCCATGGCCAGGACCAGCTTGACGTAGCGTTCGGCCACGTCGGCAAGGGGAGGGGAGTTGTTATCGTTATTCGTCATGGCGGCAGGGTTTTTCGCGGTTGGGCAGCGCCGCTTATTGTATAGCGCAATCGGATGCGCGTGAGGCGTGTACGCGCCACATCATTTCTCTACAGTAACTGCGGAAGCGCATCTTGATATACATCAGTGATCCCGGCATTCGGCACCTGCGTCATGCGGTTTCGCCGCAAGATGGCGTGGTCTTCTTTTTTATGCAACCACGTGGATTTTCTCCTTGATCTTTCTTCGTTTATGGACGAACATGCTGTACGAGATCCGGCACTATCTGACGTCATCGGGCAGGGATTTATATACGGAATGGCTGAAACGCCAGCGCGATACTACGGCCAGGGTGGCCATAGCCCGGCGCGTGCTGCGTATGATTCCCGGCAATTTTGGCGACCACAAGTTCTGCCACGATGGTGTGTGGGAATTGCGCATCGACGTGGGGGCCGGTTACCGCGTGTATTACGCCATCGCCGGCGAACAGATCATTTTATTGCTGTGCGGCGGCGACAAGCGCACGCAGCCGAAAGATATCGAGTACGCCTGTGCCTGCTGGCACGACTGGAAGGAGAGAGGACATGAAAGAGGAACCAAGCAAACCACCGAGAGACCGCTCGCATGACGAAGCGATGGCCGAGCTGTACCGCGACGACCCCGCTCTCGCCCTTGAACTGATCAACAATATCCTCGTCGATGGCGACCATGGCGAACTGCTGGCCGTGCTGCGCCAGCTGACGCGCGCCTTTGGCGGCGTGCCCGCCGTGGCGCAGGCGGCCAAGCTCAATCCTACCCAGCTGTACCGTACTTTGTCGCCCGAGGGCAATCCATCGCTGAGCACCTTGACCGCCATCCTCGATGCCATGGGCTTGCGGCTGGCCGTGGAGCCCAGGCAGCCCGAACGTCCATTTCCCGCGCCGGCCGCCTGAGTCCACGGGGCGCTTAGAACTCCACGGGCCGCGCTTCGCGCATCGCTTGCGTCATGGCCAGGCCGATGCGCGTCGCTTCCGTCGCGTCGTGCAAGGTCAATGACAAGGTGCGCCGGCCCAGCGCCGCATCCGTGAACTCCTGCGCTTCGATCAAAAAGGCGTCGGCGAAGCGGGCATAGAAGTCCGGCGTGCATTCGTTGCGCACGCCGTGCGTATCGGAAATTTCCACCCTGTTCAGGCGCGGATTGCTGCCCACGGCCAGGCGGCCGCCCGTGCCGAACACTTCCGTCAGGGTTTCATGGCCGTGCGCCATGGTGCGCGAAGCCATGAAGCTGGCCATGCTGCCGTCGCTAAACTCGACCGTCGCCAGGCCGTTGTCGACGTCGCCGAACGTCTGCAAGCCCGTGTGGATGGCGTTGGTGCCGCTCGCATACACGCGTTTGGGCACGGGATTGCCCAGCAGCCAGCGCGCCAGGTCGATATCGTGCACGCTGCAATCGAGGAAGATGCCGCCGCTGGTGGGGGCGAAGCGCATGAAGGCGCCGCTGGGGTCGTTCTGGTCGCAGGTTTGCGAACGCACGAGATACGGCTTGCCGATGAGTCCTAGTGCGATCTTTTGCTGCGCGTCATGATAGCTGGCGTCGAAACGCCGCACGAAGCCGATCATGATGGTCAGTTGCGGGTGGCGCGCCGCCTCCGCTTCCACCTTCAGGCAGTCGGCCAGGTCCAGCGATAGCGGTTTTTCGCAAAACACGTGCTTGCCGGCGCGCAAGGCGGCGATGATCTGGTCCGCATGCAGCGAGGTGGGCGTGACGAGGAAGACGGCGTCCAGGCCGGGATGGGCCAGCAGCGCATCGTAGTCGGCATAGCCGGTGGTGATGCCGAGCTGGCTGGCGGCCCAGTCCAGTTCAGCCGGCACGGGGCTGCAGGCGGCCACGACTTCGGCGTTGGGCACGCGCTGCGCCAGGTTGATGGCGTGGCGCTGGCCCAGCCTTCCCAGGCCGACGATGCCGACTTTTAATGTTGGGGATGACATGTGGTCTCCAGATAGCTTTATTATTTGTTTATACAGTGACGACGCGCTGTTCGCGCCACGACAGCGTTGCCGCCTCGGCCAGTTCCAGTGCCTTCAAGCCATCGTGGACGGTGGTGCGCAGCGGCGTGCCGTGGGTGAGGGCGTCAAAGAAGTGCGCCATTTCCTGCGCGTAAGCCACGCGGTAGCGTTCCAGGAAGAAATCTTCCGGCTTGTCCACGCTGACGTTCACCGAGCCATAGGCCGTCACTTCCGTCGGCTTGTGGTTGCCCGCCTGCAGCATGCCGGCGCTGCCCAGCACTTCGAAGCGCTGGTCGTAGCCGTAGGCGGCGCGGCGCGAGGCATTGATCTGGCACAAGCGGCCCTTGGCCGTGCGGATGGTGACGACGGCCGTATCGAGGTCGCCCGCCTCGCCGATGGCAGGATCGACGAGGCAGCTGCCCGTGGCGTGCACGCTGACGGCTTCATCGTCGAGTATCCAGCGGAAGATGTCGAAATCGTGGATCAGCATATCCTTGAAGATGCCGCCCGACACCTTGATGTAGCTCACGGGCGGCGGACCGGGATCGCGGCTGGTGACGACCAGCAATTCCGGCGTGCCGATTTCTCCCGCTTCAATCCGTGTCTTGACGGCATGGAAGGTGGGGTCGTACCGGCGCTGGAAGCCCAGCATGCACAGCACCTTGGCTTCCTTGACGGCAGCGGCGCAGGCGCGTGCCCGGTCGATGGTCAGATCGACGGGCTTTTCGCAAAAGATGGCCTTGCCGGCAGCGGCCGAGCGCAGGATCAGGTCCGCGTGCGTGTCCGTGCTCGAGGCGATGACGACGGCCTTGATGGCCGGGTCGGCCAATGCCGCCTCGACAGTCGCGCTGCTGCCGCCATGCAGGCCGGCCAGCGCGGCCGCCGCTTCCTGGTTGACGTCGACCACGTACTTGAACTGTACGCCGGGCTGGGCAGCCAGGTTGGCCGCGTGGATTTTGCCGATGCGTCCGGCGCCGAACAACGCTACTTCAATCATCATGTTCTCCTGGGGTGTGGATTTCTTCGATGTCGAGCTCTAATTTGTAGGCCAGCGCGATGAACAGCGCCTGGCACAGGCAGATGGTGCTGGTCAGCGAGCGGAAGGCGAAGGCGCTGCCCTCGGTGACGGTCAACAACGCGTCGGCGGCCCGCGCGAGCGGCGCCAGTTTGCTGTCGGTAATCACGAGAACCTTGGCGCCCTTGTCCTGCGCCGCCTTGATGCACTGCTGGGTTTCCTTGCCGTAAGGCGAGAAACTGATGGCGATCGCCACATCGCGTTCGCGCACGCTGCGCATCTGTTCGCGGTGCATGCCGCCCAGTCCGCTAATCAGGTGCACGCGCTTGTCCGTGTGTTCCAGCGCGTAGGCGATGTAGGAGGCGATCGGGAAGGACCGGCGCACGCCGATCACATAGATGTTTTCCGCCTTGAGCAGCAGGTTGACGGCCGCTTCCAGTTGCGCGTCGTCGAGTCCGGCTGCCAGGTCGTCGAGGCCGGCGCGGCTGGCGCCGACGAACTCGCGCGTCAAGTCGCCCGCGCTGAGGGCGGCGTCGCGCGTGGAAATGAGCTTGCGGATGCGCTGCTGGTAGTCGGGCGTGGCGCCGGCCTGGTCCGTATAAGCCTGGCGGAACACATCTTGCATTTCGGAAAAGCCCGTGTAGCCGAAGCGCTGCGCGAAACGCACGATGGCCGACGGCTGCACATCGCAGGCGGCAGCGATGTCGCTGATGCGCTCGAGCATCAGGCTGGCCCGGTGCTTTTCAATGTATTGCGCGATGACTTTCAACTGGCGCGACAGGTTGTCGTACTCGGCGGCAATGTGCTGCATCAGCTGTTCGATGGGGGCGGTGGCTGCCATGATTTTTTTCCTCGGTGTGCTTGCTGGGCCGCGATGACGTATCAATTCCGTTCGGCTGGTTCTGGCGAGAATTATAGGAGGGAATCTTAAAAATAGAAACGAATTTCTATTTAAATTTATTTTGAAAATTTTATTGCATTTGTCTTTTTTGTGGCCTAAGCTGTGCGCAGTGCATCGGTTCGCGTGCCGCAAGGCCAGGCCGGTGACACCCTTCATAAAAGCTCGCAACTATAAAAATTAATCCGTCTAGGAGACATTCATGCATAGCAATAAAAGCAAGGGTTTGATGAAGTGCCTGGCCATCGCCAGCCTGGGCCTGAGCCTGGGTTTGAGCACGGGCGCCAGCCATGCTGCCGGCGAGAAATTCGTCATGGTCAGCCATGCGCCGGACTCCGATTCCTGGTGGAATACCATCAAGAACGCCATCAAGCAAGCCGGTGAAGATTTCAACGTGTCCGTCGACTACCGCAATCCGCCGAATGGCGACCTGGCCGACATGGCGCGCCTGATCGAGCAGTCGGCCGCGCGCAACTATGATGGCTTGATCGCCGACATCGCCGACTTCAGCGTGCTGCAAAAACCGCTGGGCACGGTCGTGGCGAAGAAAATCATGCTCGTGACCATCAATTCAGGCACCCTGGCGCAAAGCGAACAGTTGAAAGCCATCATGCACGTGGGCCAGCCCGAGTATGACGCGGGCCTGGGCGCCGGCAAGCGCGCCAAGGAAGCGGGCATCAAATCGTTCGTGTGCGTGAATCACTATGCGATGAATGCGTCGTCGTTCGAACGCTGCCGCGGTTTTGCCGATGCGCTCGGCGTCGATTTCAAATCGTCCACGCTCGACACCAATGGCGTCGACCCAGGCGTGATCGAAAGCAAGGTCAGCGCCTATCTGCGCAGCAATCCGAAGACCCAGGCCGTGCTGGCGCTGGGACCGGATTCGGCGCCGGCCGCCATGCGCGCCGTCGAAAAGCTGGGTCTGAAAGGCAAGATGTACTTCGCCAGCTTCGATTTGTCGGAAGAAATCGCCAAGGGCATCAAGGATGGCAGCATCCAGTTCGCCATCGACCAGCAGCCCTACCTGCAAGGCTACATTCCCGTTGCCGTGATGGCCATCATGAAACAGCAAAAAATCACTGACCTGGCCAAGGTCAAGGAAATCCTGATCGCCAATCCGAAATACCAGGCGCGCCTGGCCGAATACGGCCTGACGCCCATCTACGGCCCGCGCCACATCAGCTCCGGCCCCGGTTTCGTGACCAAGGAAAACATCGCCAAGGTCGAAAAATACGCCGGTCAATACCGCTAATCCACACAGTCGCCACCAGGAGTTGCCCAGCGCCGCACCGCCTCCCGCGGGCGGCGCATGGGAGGAACACGCCTGGCGCCAGCGATGCTGGCAGGAAAGTAATCGGAATTGGTAACAAGTATCACTGAAAGGAATTCGTATGACTGCGCTCAAATCCAGCCTGGCTAGCCCCGGCATGAATCCTCCTCCGCCTCCCGGCGCCTCCAGCAAGCCAGTTGCCGCCGCCGACGAGCGCGTGGGCACGACCAGCTGGGTCAAACGGTTTTTCGGCCGCCCCGAGTTCGCCTCGATTTCCGGCGCGGTGCTCGTGTTTGCCTTCTTCGTCATCACGGCCGGCGATTCCGGCATGTTCAACCTCGATGGCGTCGTCAACTGGATGCAAGTGGCGTCCTACCTGGGCATCATCGCCATCGGCGCCTGCCTGTTGATGATCGCCGGTGAATTCGACCTGTCGATCGGCTCCATGATCGGCTTTGCCGGCATGATGATCGCCATCCCGACGATTTATTTCCACTGGCCATTGTGGGCCGCGATCCTGTTCGCCTTCGCCGGTTCCATGGCGCTGGGCTGGCTCAACGGCTATATCGTCATCAAGACGCGCTTGCCATCGTTCATCGTGACCCTGGCATTCCTGTTCATCCTGCGCGGCCTGACCCTGGCCCTGTCGATCATGTTCGCCAACCGCACCATCGTCAGCGGCGTGGGCGACCTGGCGGCGCAAGACTGGCTGGCCAGCCTGCTGTTCCACGGCAACGTCGCCACCGGCCTGTTCCAGTGGATGGGCGCGCATGGCTGGATCGCCGTGCTCGACGACGGCTCGCCGCTGGTGAAAGGCGTGCCGAAAGTCATCGCCTGGTGGCTGGTGCTGGCCGCCGGCGCCGCATTCGTCTTGTCGCGTACCCGTTTCGGCAACTGGATGTTTGCCGTGGGCGGCGACGCCAATGCAGCCAAGAATGTGGGCGTGCCGGTGCGCAAGGTCAAGATTTCCCTGTTCGTCTTCACGGCCTTCTGCGCCTGCCTGTTTGCCACCTTGCAAGTCTGCGACGTGGGTTCGGCCGCCGCCGACCGCGGCATGCAAAAGGAATTCGAAGCCATCATCGCGGCCGTCATCGGCGGCGCCTTGCTGACGGGCGGCTACGGTTCCGTCGTCGGCGCCTGCTTCGGCGCGCTGATCTTCGGCGTAGTGCAGATCGGCATCACTTATACCAACATCAATTCGGACTGGTTCCGCGTATTCCTCGGCGTGATGCTGCTGATCGCGGTGCTGTTCAATAACTTTGTACGCTCACGCGTCACGGAAGCGAGATAAATCATGAGCGAATATATTCTTGCCCTGGAAAATGTCAGCAAGCGCTTCGGCTCCGTGCTGGCCTTGCAAAACATCACCATGCGGTTGCGCGAGGGGGAGGTTCATTGTTTGCTGGGCGACAACGGCGCCGGCAAGTCCACCCTGATCAAGACCCTGGCCGGCGTGCACAAGCCCACCGATGGCCAATACCTGGTCGATGGCAAGCCCGTCGTCTTCAATTCGCCCAGCGAAGCGCTGGACATGGGCGTGGCCACCGTCTACCAGGATCTGGCGCTGGTGCCGCTGTTGTCCGTGGCGCGCAATTTCTTCATGGGCCGCGAGCCGATGAAAAAGCTGCTGGGCCTGGTGCCCGTGATGGATATCGACTATGCGGCCGAGACGGCGCGCGACAAGCTGGCCGAGATGGGCATCATGGTGCGCGACCCGCACCAGGCCATCGGCACCATGTCGGGCGGCGAAAAGCAGTGCCTGGCCATCGCCCGCGCCATCCACTTCGGCGCCCGCGTGCTGATCCTCGATGAACCGACGGCCGCCCTGGGCGTGAAACAATCGTTCAATGTGCTGAAACTGATTTACAAGGCGCGCGAGCGCGGCATTTCCGTGATCTTTATTACGCATAATGTGCACCATGCGTATCCGGTCGGCGACTCGTTCACGTTGTTGAACCGGGGCAAGTCGCTGGGCACCTTTACCAAGGATACGGTAAGCAAGGATGCCTTGCTGGACATGATGGCGGGCGGTGCGGAAATGCAAACGCTGATGAGTGAACTCGACGGTGTCACGATTTAAGGATAGCCATGAATAATTCCACACAATTTGCCCAGGGCCGCGCGCTCGACGTGATCTGCCTGGGCCGCCTGGCGGTGGACCTGTACGCGCAGCAGATCGGCAGCCCCCTGGAAGATGCGACGAGCTTTGCCAAATACCTGGGCGGCTCGTCGGCGAACATCGCCTTCGGCACGGCCCGGCTGGGCTTGAAGTCGGCCATGCTGTCGAAGGTGGGCGACGACCACATGGGCCGTTTCCTCACCGATACCTTGGCGCAGGAGGGTTGCGACGTCAGCCACGTCGGTATCGACCGCGACCGGCTCACGGCCCTCGTCATGCTGGGCATCAAGGACAAGAACACCTTCCCGCTGATCTTTTATCGCGAAAATTGCGCCGACATGGCCATCGACGCATCGTCGGTGGATGCGGCCTTCATTGCGTCGAGCAAAGCCTTATTAATCACGGGCACGCATTTCTCGACTAGCGCCATGCACGCCGTCAGCACGCAAGCCTTGAAACTGGCCCGCGCGAACAACGTGCGCACCGTGCTCGACATCGATTACCGGCCCGTGCTGTGGGGTTTGTCGGGCAAGGCCGATGGCGAAACGCGGTTCGTCTCGAACGACGGCGTCACCAAACATCTGCAGGCGATCCTGCCGCAGTTCGACCTGATCGTCGGCACGGAAGAGGAATTCATGATCGCCGGCGGCGGTGCCGACATCATGGCGTCCCTGCGCGCCGTGCGGGCCGCCACCCTGGCCACCCTCGTCGTCAAGCGTGGGCCGCTGGGCAGCGCCGTCATCGACAATGTGGTGCCGGCCAGCCTCGATGACGCGTATAACTACCGCGGCGTGCGCGTCGAAGTCTTGAACGTGCTCGGCGCGGGCGACGCTTTTCTTTCCGGTTTCCTGAAAGGCTGGCTGCGCGGCGAGGATTACGAGGCATGCTGCCGCTACGCGAACGGCTGCGGCGCCCTCGTCGTGTCGCGCCACGGCTGCGCGCCGGCCATGCCGTCGCCCGTCGAGCTCGACTATTTCCTGGCTAATGCGGCAAAGCTCACGCAGCCGGACCAGGATGCGACCTTGTCGCGCCTGCACCGCACGACGGTGGCGCGCCCGCAGTGGAACGAGCTGTGCGTGTTTGCGTTCGACCACCGCACGCAATTTTTTGAGCTGGCGCAACAAACCGGCGCGCCCGAAGCAGCCATTGCGGCCTTGAAGCAATTGATGGTGCAAGCCGTGGCGCAAACGGAAACGGCCTTGCAACTGGCCGGCAAGACAGGCGTGCTGATCGATGGCCGCTATGGCGTCGACGCGCTCAACGATGCGACGGGGCGCGGCTGGTGGATAGGCCGTCCCGTGGAATTGCCGGGATCGAACCCGCTGCAATTCGACTGGGGCCGCTCCATCGGTTCACACCTGCTCAGCTGGCCGAAAGAGCACGTGATCAAGTGCCTGGTGCAGCTGCATCCGGATGACGCCGTGGAAAACCGCCTGGAACAGGAAGCGCAGATCAAGGCCCTGTACGATGCGGCGCAAGTGAGCGGTCACGAACTGTTGCTCGAAGTCATACCGTCGGAAGCCTTGCCGCACAGTGACGATACCGTCTTGCGCGCCGTCAAGCGCCTGTACAACCTCGGCATCTACCCGGAATGGTGGAAACTGGAAAGCATGTCCGCCCAGCAATGGCAAGCCATCGATGCCCTCGTGCATGAGCGCGATCCGTATTGCCGTGGCGTCGTCTTGCTGGGCTTGAACGCGCCCATCGCCGCCCTGGCCGACAGTTTTGAGCAGGCCAGTGCCAGCACCACCTGCCGCGGCTTCATGGTGGGCCGCACCATCTTCCAGGAACCGAGCCGCCGCTGGCTGGCCGGCGAACTCGACGATGCGGGCCTGATCGCCGCCGTGCGCGCCAATTTCGAGCAGCTGATCAGCTTGTGGCAACGCACGCGCAACCGCCTGGAGCGTGCGGCATGAGCGCCACGATCAGATTGACCATGGCGCAGGCGCTGGTGCGCTATCTGTCGGTATTGCGTACCGAGGATGGTCAGCCTTTGTTCGGCGGCGCCTTCGCCATCTTTGGCCACGGCAACGTGGCGGGCCTGGGCGAGGCGCTGTACCAGTACCGCGAGCAATTTCCCACCTACCGCGCCCACAATGAACAGGCGATGGCGCATGCGGCCATCGCCTATGCGAAAGCGCACATGCGCCGGCGCATGATGGCGGTGACCAGCTCCATCGGTCCGGGTGCGACGAATCTGCTCACCGCCGCCGCCTTGGCGCACGTCAACCGCCTGCCCGTGCTCTTGCTGCCGGGCGACGTCTTCGTTTCGCGCGCGCCCGACCCGGTGCTGCAGCAACTGGAAGACGGCACGGATGGCAGCGTGTCGGTCAACGATGCCTTCAAACCGCTGTCGCGCTACTTTGACCGCATCGTGTATCCGGAACAATTGCTCACGGCCTTGCCGCGCGCGATCGCCGCCTTGACGGACGCGGCCGCCTGCGGCCCCGTCACCTTGTCCCTGCCGCAAGACGTGCAGACGATGGCGCATGACTATCCCGTGGATTTCTTTGAACCGAGAGTCGTGCGTTTCCGCGCCGTGCCGCCCGTCGAGCAGGAGCTGGAAGAGGCCGCGTTGCTATTGAAAAATGCGAAGCAGCCGCTGATCATCGCCGGCGGCGGCGTGCTGTACGGCCAGGCCGGCGCCGCCTTGCAGGCGTTTGCCGAACGCCATGGCATACCCGTGGCGGAGACCCAGGCGGGCAAGAGCAGCTTGCCGTGGGACCACCCTTTGCAGCTGGGCGCCATCGGCGTCACCGGTTCGCCGGCCGCCAACAGCCTGGCGGCGCAGGCGGACGTGGTGCTGGCCGTCGGCACGCGCCTGCAGGATTTCACGACAGGGTCGAACTCCCTGTTTGCGCAGGCGCAGCTGCTCAGCCTGAACGTCAACAGCTTTGATGCGCTGAAACGCCGCGGCCTGGGTGTACAAGCGGACGCGACCCTGGGTTTGCAGGGCTTGTCGCAAAGGCTGGCGCACTGGAATAGCGCGGGCCAGTGGCTGGACCGGGCGCAGCAGGCAGGGAATGCCTGGCGCGCCACCGTGCTGGCCATTACCGGCAAACGCGAGGTCGCCGGCTTGCCGTACGACGGCGAAGTCATCGGCGCCGTGCAGCGTTCCGCACCGGATTCTACTGTGCGCGACATCGTCGTCTGCGCGGCCGGTACCTTGCCGGCCGAGCTGCATAAACTGTGGAGAACGTCCACGCCGGGCGGCTACCACATGGAATACGGCTACTCGTGCATGGGCTATGAGATCGCCGGCGGCCTCGGCGTCAAGATGGCCAAGCCTGATGCCGAAGTCATCGTCATGGTGGGCGACGGCAGCTATCTGATGATGAATTCGGAAATCGCCACCTCCGTCATGCTGGACAAAAAACTCATCATCGTCGTGCTCGACAACCGGGGCTACGGCTGCATCAACCGATTGCAGCAGGCCTGCGGCAATGCCTCGTTCAACAATATGTTGCCCGACAGCGCACCGCGCATCGACTTCGCCCTGCATGCGCAATCCCTGGGCGCGCTGTCCGAACATGTGGGTTCGATTGCCGAACTCGAACAGGCCATGCTGCGCGCCCGGGCAGCTTCACGCACGTATCTGATCTGCATCGACACGGACGACACGCGCACGACAGAAGAGGGTGGTTGCTGGTGGGAAGTGGCCGTGCCCGAGGTCTCCACGCAAGCCGGCGTGCAAGCTGCGCGTGCCCGTTATGAAAACGATCGCCTGAAACAAAGGAATTGAAATGACTACCTGGAATGTACGTATCGGCATCAACCCGATCTCGTGGATGAACGACGATTTACCCAGCCTGGGCGGCGAAACGCCGCTGGAAACGGCGCTGAAGGAAGGCGCCGAGATCGGCTATGTGGGTTTTGAACTGGGCAACAAGTTTCCCAAGGATGCCCCGTCTCTGAACGCCGTGCTGGGCAAATATGGCCTGGCGTGCGTCTCCGGCTGGTATTCGGGCCGCCTGGCGCACCGCTCGGTGGAAGAAGAGATCGCTTCTGTTGGCCCGCATTTACGTTTACTTGCCGACAGCGGCGCCACCGTCATGGTCTACGGCGAAGTGGCCGACGCCATCCAGGGCGAAGCGCGTCCCTTGTATAAACGCCCGCGTTTCCAGTCCGCCCAGCAATGGCAGGACTACGCCGATAAACTCACGGCCTTTGCCGCCCACCTGCTGGCGCACGGCGTGCGCCTGGCCTACCACCACCACATGGGCGCCTACGTGGAAACGCCGGCCGACGTGGACCAATTGATGGCCCTGACGGGGCCGGAAGTGGGCTTGTTGTTTGATACGGGTCATATCACCTTTGCCGGCGGCGACGCGCTGGCGGTACTCAATAAACATATCGACAGGATTTGCCACGTGCATTGCAAGGACGTGCGCCCGAACGTGGTGAAACTGGCCCGCAATGGCCACTGGAGTTTTTTGCAGGCCGTCATCAATGGCGCCTTCAGCGTGCCGGGCGACGGCTGCATCGACTTCCCGGCCATTTTGACGCGGTTATATCTGCACGGCTATGCGGGCTGGCTGGTGGTGGAGGCGGAGCAAGACCCGGCCGTCGCGCCCAGCTACGCATACGCGAAGATGGGCCACGATTACCTGGCACGCCTGGTCGACGCCATCCCCCGCCTGGGTCGGGAGGCGGCATGAGCCCGCTGCTGGTGAAAGCGGGGCAGGGACAGACCATCGTCGAGGTCACGCCCGCATCGGCCGGCTGGACGCACGTGGGCTTTGCCGCGCACAGGTTGCAAGCCGGCGAACACATCAGCCTGGAGACGGGCCGCCGCGAGCTGTGCCTCGTCGTGCTGACGGGCACGGTCACGGTGCGGGCGGGCGATCACGTCTGGGAAGCCATCGGCAAGCGCGCCAGCGTCTTCGAGGACGTCTCGCCCTATGCCGTGTATGTGCCGCTGGAAACCACGGTGCGTATCACGGCCGTGAGCGCCGCCGAGGTGGCCTTGTGCAGCGCCCCGGCCACGACGCACCGCCCGGCGCGCCTGATCGAACCTTCCAGCATGACGCGTTCCGTGCGCGGCAAGGGTGCGAATACCCGCTATGTGTGCGACATCCTGCCGCAGACGGAAGCAGCGGACGGCTTGCTGGTGGTGGAAGTCGTCACGCCGTCCGGCCATTCGTCGAGCTATCCGCCCCATAAACACGACAGCGACAATATTCCAACCGAAAGCTCGCTGGAAGAAACGTATTATCACCGCCTCCATCCCGAGCAGGGCTTTGCCTACCAGCGCGTCTACACGGATGACCGCTCCATCGATGAAGCCATGGCCGTGGAAAACCACGACGTGGTGATGGTGCCGCGCGGCTACCACCCCGTGACCGTGCCGTATGGCTACGATGGCTATTACCTGAACGTGATGGCCGGCCCGAAACGCGTGTGGCATTTTAAAAACGACCCGGCCCATGACTGGCTGATGACGAAATAACCAAGGACAAGACAATGACGACCCCGATGATCGGCCACTTTATTGGTGGCAACCCGATGGCTTCGCGCACCGAGCGCACGAGCGACGTCTTCAATCCCGCCACCGGCGCCGTGACGGCCAAGGTGGCGCTGGCCACGCCTGCCGAACTGAACGCGGCCGTGGCTGCCGCCCATGCGGCGTTTCCCGCCTGGTCGCAGACCTCGCCGCTGCGCCGCGCCCGCGTCATGTTCAAGTTCAAGGAGTTGCTGGAAGAACATTCCGACCAGCTGGCGGCCCTGATCACGGCCGAGCACGGCAAGGTCTTCACGGATGCGAAAGGGGAAGTGACGCGCGGCATCGAAGTGGTGGAGTTTGCCTGCGGCATCCCGCAGATGATGAAGGGAGAATACTCGGAACAGGTGGCCGGCGGCATCGACGCCTGGTCGATCCGCCAGGCGCTCGGCGTCTGTGTCGGCATCACGCCGTTCAACTTTCCCGTGATGGTGCCGATGTGGATGTTCCCGATGGCCATTGCCTGCGGCAACACGTTTGTATTAAAACCGTCGGAACGCGACCCGTCGGCCAGCCTGCTGCTGGCGCAGCTGCTGACGGACGCCGGCTTGCCCGACGGCGTCTTCAACGTCGTGCAGGGCGATAAAGAAGCCGTCGATGGCTTGCTGCACCACCCGGACGTGCGCGCCGTCAGCTTCGTCGGTTCCACGCCGATCGCCGAGTATATCTATGCGACGGGCTGCGCGCAGGGCAAGCGCGTGCAGGCGCTCGGTGGCGCGAAAAACCACATGGTCGTCATGCCCGACGCGGACATTCCCCAGACGGTCGATGCCCTGATGGGCGCCGCGTTTGGTTCGGCCGGCGAGCGCTGCATGGCCATTTCCGTCGTCGTGGCGGTCGGCAATGTGGCGGACCAGTTGGTGGAAGCCCTGGTGCCGCGCATCGCGGCATTAAAGATCACGCAAGGCATGGATCTGTCGGCCGAAATGGGGCCGGTCGTCACGCAGGTGCACAAGGAGAAGATCGCCGGCTATATCGCCACGGGGGTCAAGGAAGGCGCCAAGCTTATCTGCGACGGGCGCGGTTTTGTCCTGCCAGGCCATGAGCAGGGCTTTTTCCTCGGCGGCAGCCTGTTCGACCACGTCACGCCCGAGATGACGATCTACAAGGAGGAAATCTTCGGGCCCGTCCTCTGCATCGTGCGCGTACCCGATTTCACGGCGGCGCTGGACCTGGTCAATGCGCATGAATACGGCAACGGCACGGCCATCTACACGCGCGACGGCAACACGGCGCGCGAATACACGCACCGGGTGCAGGTCGGCATGGTCGGAGTCAACGTGCCGATCCCCGTGCCGATGGCCTTCCACAGCTTCGGCGGCTGGAAGCGCAGCCTGTTCGGCGACCACCATGCGCACGGCCCCGAAGCGGTGCGTTTCTACACGAAGCAGAAGGCGGTGACGCAGCGCTGGCCGGCCTCGACGGCGGCCGGCGCGGAGTTTGCCATGCCGACCCTGAAGTAATTCCGCTGTAAAACCGGCTGGTTCGCTTCTTGCTTACTGCAATGGTTGTGTTTAGCCATTGCAGATCGCTCCCATGACGTCCAGCCGTACCCAGCCTTTGCGCATCGTCGTCGTCAACACTATTGTCGAGCACGGCGTGCACGAGAATGCGGCCTTGGCTGCCCAAGTGCAGCGCGGCAATGCCTTGCGCATCGGCTTGCTGGAATCGGGCTACGACATCGTCGCCTCCCTGCCAGCCGACCTCTACCTTCCTGAACGCATCGCCCAACTGCAGCCTGACCTCATCATCATTGACGCGGAATCGGATGCGCGCGACGTGCTCGAGCACATCGTCATCGCCACGCGCGACGAGCGCCGCCCCATCGTATTATTTACGGAAGACGGCGCCACGGCCAGCATCGACGCGGCCATGGCGGCCGGCGTCTCCGCCTACATCGTGGCCGGCTTGCATGCCGAGCGCATCTTGCCCGTGCTGAACGTGGCGCTCGCACGCTTTCGCCAGGAAGAAAAATTGCGCGCCGAATTGCTCGACACGCGGCACAAGCTGCTTGAGCGCAAGGTGATCGAACGGGCCAAGGGCCTGCTGATGACGCATCACGGCTTGACGGAAGACCAGGCTTACCAGCGCTTGCGCAGCATGGCCATGAACAAGAAACTCAAGCTGGCAGAGATTGCCCAGCGCATCCTCGACGTGGAGGACTTGTTGGGATGAATCGTCCATTTCCTGACACATGCTGGTGCAGCGCACCATTGCGGTGCGTTTCCAGCCGCCATGAAGCGGGCAGGTACGGGCACGCTCCTTGCTGCTGGAAGGTGAGAGCCTTGCCCACGGTGGCACGGCAAAACAGTATTTATCGGCAAGGAATGGTATGACAGAGAAAATGGCAGACAGTGCCCAGGTGATGCGGACCCTGCAGCCGGAAAGACAGACGATACGCATCGGCTACCTGCCGCTGACCGATTGCGCCTCGCTGGTGATGGCGTCGAAGCTGGGTCTCGATGAGAAATACGGCATCAAGATCGAACTGAGCCGCGAGATGTCGTGGGCCGGCGTGCGCGACAAACTGAACAGTGGAGAACTCGACGCGGCCCACGTGTTGTATGGTCTCGTATATGGCGTGCAGATGGGCATCGGCGGGCAGCAGCGCGACATGGCCGTGCTGATGAATCTCAATCACAGCGGTCAGGCTGTCACCGTGTCGGCGGCGCTGGCGCGCGAGGGCGCCCACGATGGTCCCACCCTGGCGCGGCATATGCGCGCCACGGCGCGGCCGTTTGCGTTCGCGCATACTTTTCCGACCGGTAACCACGCGATACTGCTGCAATACTGGCTGGCCGCGCATGGCATCGATCCGCTGCGCGACGCGCGCGTGATGACGGTGCCGCCGTCGCAGATGGTGGCCGCCTTGCGCGCCGGCCAGATGGACGGCTTTTGCGCGGGCGAACCGTGGGGCTACAAGGCCATCGTCGATGGCGTGGGCGTGACGGCAGCCGCCAGCGGCGCCATCTGGCCCGACCATCCGGGCAAGGTGCTGGGCACCAGCGCCGCGTTTGCGCAGCAGCATCCGAACAGCTGCCGCGCCCTCATCGCCGCCGTGCTCGAGGCGGGACGCTGGATCGATGCCAGCGATACCAACCGGCTGGCCATGGCGGCCACTCTGGCCGAGCCCGCTTACCTGAACACGCCTCAGGAAACGCTGGCGCCGCGCATTCTCGGCCATTACCAGGATGGCCTGGGCAAGACCTGGGACGAGGCGCACGGTTTGAAGTTCTACGGCGATGGCGCCGTCAATTTCCCGTATCTGTCCGACGGCATGTGGTTCATGACCCAGCACCGGCGCTGGGGCTTGCTGCGCGATGAACCCGATTATCTGGCGGTGGCAAGGCAAGTCAACCGCATCGACCTGTACCGCCAGGCGGCGGAGATGACGGCCACGACCGTACCAAAAGCCCCCATGCGCAGCTCGACCCTGTGCGACGGCGTCGTGTGGGACGGCAGCGCGCCGGAAGCGTACGCGGCATCGTTTGCCATCGGCCATTTTTTCTGACTGGAGAGTGCATCATGGCGCAATGTGGAAGTGTGACACTGGTCGGCGCCGGTCCCGGCGACCCGGACCTGTTGACGATCAAGGCAGTAAAGGCCATCGCGCGGGCAGACGTGGTGCTGATCGACGACCTCGTCAATCCGGCCGTCCTTGCCCATGCGGCACAAGGCGTGCGCGTGGTCGAGGTGGGCAAGCGGGGCGGCTGCGCCTCCACGCCGCAAGCGTTCATCGAACGGCTGATGCTGGCCGAAGCGCGCGCCGGCCTGCACGTGGTGCGGCTGAAAGGGGGCGACCCCTATCTGTTCGGGCGCGGCGGCGAAGAGCGCGCTTATTTGCGCAGGCACGGCGTGGCCGTCGAGGTGATCCCCGGCATCAGCAGCGGCCTGGCCGCGCCGTCCGGCATCGGTGTGCCGCTCACGCATCGCGCCTGGAGCCAGGGCGCCATCTTCGTCACGGGCCACGGCAAGGATAGCGCCTCGGAGCCGAACTGGGCGGCCCTGGCGCAGAGCAAGCTCACCCTCGTCATCTACATGGGTGTGGCCAGGGTGACGGCCATCCAGGCCGGCTTGCTGGCCGGCGGCATGGCGCCCGGCACGCCCGTGGCCGTGGTGCAATCGGCCAGCCTGCCGGCCCAGCGCCAGTTGCTGAGCACTTTGCAGGAGCTGCCCGACGACCTGCAGGCCAGCGGCCTGGGCAGCCCCAGCATCATCGTCGTGGGCGATGTGGTGCGCTGCGCCGATGCCTGGGATGAGCATGGTGCCTTGCACGCCGCCTGCGTCTGAGCCTGTCCGCGCCTAGCGGATCGGCAGGGCCACGGGACGGATGGGCGCCGCGTCGCCGCCACGGAATTTCAACGAGGCGCCGATGAAGGCGAACTGGTACACCTTGTCGCGCGACAGCGCTTCCAGGTCGACCAGTTCCAGGATGGGCGTGCCCTGCTGCGCCAGCAGATAGGTGTGCACGGGCAGGTAATTGTTCGCCACTTCGGACGGAAACGCCTCGAAACTGAGGTTGTCCGCGCCCACCACCATGGCGCCGCCATCTTCCACGAGGAATTTCGCCGCATCGAGCGACAGGCCCGGCGGATTGGCCATGTAGGTGTGCGCCTGCTCATAATGCTGCATGCGGCCCGTGCGTATCAGCACCACGTCGCCCTTTTCCAGCGTGACCTTCTGTTGCGCCAGCGCCGCGCGCAAGTCTTGCCGCGTCACCCGGTAATTATCGGGCAGTTGTTTGAGACCCTTGGCCACGGCCACGTCGATCAGCACGCCGCGCGCCACGATCGGCGGCAATTTCTCCGCGCCCGTCACGGTCCAGCCCCGGTCGCCCAGGTATTGTTCCTCCGTAAAGCCATTCCAGATCTTGCCGTTCAGGCCGAAGTGGTTCAGGGCGTCGATATGCGTGCCCATGTGCGCATACATGGACACGGCCGAGCCCGTGTAGCTGACGTGGCGGTTCATCTGTTCGCCCACCTGCATGGAATCGGCCACCACGTTGCCTTTCGGCGTGTGCGTCATCCACATCTGGTAGGGCGGGTCGCCGGCCGCCTGCCAGCTGGGCATGCCGATATAGAAATCGACGGCCAGATCATAGCTCTTGCCGCCGTCGATGCGCGCCAGGATGGCGGCACGCGAGGCCGGCGTCATCAGGTTCAGGCGGCCGATCTCGTCTTTCGGGCCCCAGGGGCTGATGCCCACTTCGGGCAGGGCGGCCTGCACTGTCCCTCCGAGCAGGGCCAGCAGCAGGGCAGTCAGGGTGGCGGATGGTTTGAACATGGGGTACTCCTTGTGTGACATGAATAAAGAAGCCGCCATCATATTGTTTTTCATTTCAATGATAATCAGCGATAAAATAATAAGATATTCAACTGTAGGGAAATAATGATGGATGTCCTGGCGCACATGCGCGTGTTTCGCAAGGTGGTCGAGCGCGACAGCTTCAGCAAGGCGGCGCTGGATTTGAATCAGTCGGCGGCGGCCATCAGCAAGCAGGTGCGCCAGCTCGAAGCGCGCCTGGGCACACTGCTGCTGGTGCGCACGACGCGGCGCATGAGCTTGTCGGACGGCGGGCGTGCCTACTATCTCGAATGCTGCCGCCTGCTCGACGAGGTCGATGCGCTGGAACTGGCCACGCGCGGCTGTACCGGCAAGGTGGCGGGGCGGCTGCGCGTGAATGCGCCGCTGTCGTTCGGCCTGAAGGTGCTGTCGCCCTTGCTGCCGGACTTCATGGCCCGTTATCCGGACGTCAAGATCGAGATGACCCTGGATGACCGCCTGCGCGACGTGGTGGGCGAGGGCTATGACGTGTCGCTGCGCATCCGCGCCGCGCTGGCCGATTCGTCCCTGGTGGCGCGCCGCCTGGGCGACGTCGAGCAGATGATTTGCGCAGCGCCGGCCTACCTGGCGCGGCGCGGCACGCCGCGCCAGGCGCAGGACTTGCACGGCCACGACTGCCTCGCTTACCGCCTGGCCGACAGTCCCGGCGTCTGGCAGCTGGCCGGCCCGGAGGGGCCGAGCAGCATCGTGCTGCCCGTGCGCTTTTCCGCCGACAGCAGCCTGCTGCTGGCCGATATGCTGGTGGCGGGCATCGGTGTGGGGGCGCTGCCGTCGTTCGTCGCCGCGCCGCTGCTGGCCAGCGGCGCCCTGGTGCGCGTGCTGTCGTCGCACGGCATGGCCAGGCGCGGCGTGTATGCCTTGACGCCCGACGGACGCCACGTGCAGGAAAAGGTGCGCGCCTTTTGCGACTTCCTGGCCGGGGCGCTGCAGGGGGGCTAGGCACCCGGTGTTTTCCAGTGCAACCATCCTGCGCGCTTTTTTTCTTGCGCAAGCGCGTCGGGCATGAGCTTTGATAGTATCCTCGTACTTGCTGGGCGGCCGGAGCGCCGCACATTCGAGGAAACCGGAATAAGCGATCGACAATGCACACTTTGAGCAAGGGCGGGGCGGTATCGGGCTTCAGGATATGGGCGGGCGGCCTGCTGCTGGCCCTGGCGGTGGGCGGTGCCCTGTATGCGGGCGCGGCGCGCACGGTCAATGACGACGCCGAACAGCGTTTCGACAATCTCACGCATGGCGCCCAGCATAGCCTGATCACGCGCGTAAAAAGCTATTCCGACCTGCTGCGCGGCCTCGAGGCCCTGTTCCGCACCAGCGAGCACCTGACGCGCCGCCAGTTCCACGATTACGTGGCCGGCCTCGATATCGTGCGCCAGTTCCCGGCCATCGAATCGGTCAACTACGCGGCGGCCGTCCCGTCGGCGCAGCGCCCCGCCTTCATCGAGGCCGTGCGCCGTGACACCAGCCTGGCGCCGCGCGGCTATCCCGCTTTCACCATCCGGCCTGCGGGCGAGCGGCCTGAATACACGGTGCTCACCTACCTGGAGCCCGATTCCCTGCTGGCCGAACGCCTGGGCGTCGATATCGGCGCCAACCCGCTGGTGGCGCAGTCGCTGGCGCAGGCCCGCGACAGCGGCCAGGTCAGCGCATCGGGGCAGGTGATCATGATCAAGGGGCCGCCCGCGCATATCGGCCTGGGCATGCGCCTGCCCGTGTACCGCAATGGCATGCCGCAGGGCAGCGTGGCCGAGCGCCGCGCCGCCTACCAGGGCTCCGTCGGCATCGGCTTTGGCGTGGCGCAGCTGGTGCACAGCGCGCTCGAACGCAGCGCCCTGGAACCGCTGCACCTGACCCTGTACAGCGCGGCCGACCCTTTGACGGCCAGCGGGCCCCTGTCCATCACGCCGCAGGACCGCCTGCTGTTCAACGATGACGGCGACCTGGCGGCGCCGCCGCCGCAACCGGGCAGCGATGCCGACTATTTCGACCAGGTGCTGCCCGTCGCTTACCAGGGCGGCCTGTGGAAAGCCCATTTCCGCGTGCGCAAGGCAGAGCTGTACAGCCCCTTCGACCGCTATTTTCCATGGCTGGCGCTGGGCGTCGGCGTGGCCGGCACCCTGCTCATTTACGGCTATATCTTTACCTTGTACCGGTCGCGCCGCAGCGCGGTGGCGCAGCGCACCCTGCTCGATACGGTGCTCGACAGCGTCGACGCCTACGTCTACATGAAGGATGCCGACCTGCGCTACCGCTATGTGAATGCGCGCACGGCAACCATCCTCGGCCGTCCCGCGGAGCAGCTGATCGGCCGCCAGGATGGCGAGTTGATGCTCGGCGATGCGGCGGCCGCCGCGCAGTTGACGGAGCGCCAGGTCTTCGACAGCGGCGCCAAGTTCGTCGGCGAGGAGCGCTTCGTCGATGCGCAGGGCCAGGTGCATCACCTGTGGAGCGTGAAGGTGCCGCTGGGCTTGCCCGGTCCCGTCACGGGCCTGATCGGCCTGTCCACCGACGTGACGGAACTGCACCGCCTGAAAGAGCAGGCCGACGCGGCCAGCCAGGCCAAGAGCGACTTCCTGTCGAACATGAGCCATGAAATCCGCACGCCGATGAACAGCATTATCGGCATGGCGCACCTGGCGCTGAAATCGGTGGCCGATGCGCGCCAGCGCGACTATCTGCAGAAAATCTTCCATTCGGGCCAGCATTTGCTGGGCCTGATCAACGACATCCTCGATTTTTCCAAGATCGAGGCGGGCAAGCTGGAACTGGAAGTGCTGGACTTCCGTCTCGACACCCTGCTGGCGAACATCGCCAGCCAGCTGGGCGACGCGGCCGCCGTCAAGGGCCTGGCGCTGCAGTTCGATATCGCGTCCGAGCTGCCGCAGCGCTGGCGCGGCGACCCGCTGCGCCTGGAGCAGGTCTTGCTGAACCTGACCAGCAACGCCATCAAGTTTTCCGACAATGGCAGCATCTTCGTGCGCGTGCGCCAGTCCGAGGAGCGCGCCAGCCATGCCATGCTGCGCTTCGAGGTGCAGGACCGGGGCATCGGCATGAACCAGGAAGAGGTGGCGCAGCTGTTCCGCTCCTTCCACCAGGCCGACCCGTCGACCACGCGCAAGTATGGCGGCAGCGGCCTGGGGCTGGTGATCAGCAAGCAGCTGGTGGAGCTCATGGGCGGCAAGGTGGGCGTGTACAGCCAGCCGGGCCTGGGCAGCACCTTCTGGTTCACGGCGCGCCTGGAGAAGAGCGCGCAGGGGGCCGACGAGCGCATCGCCGAAGTGGAGCCGGAAGTGCTGGGGGTGATCCGCGGCGCCTCCATCCTGCTGGTGGAAGACAACATCTTCAGCCAGCAGGTGGGCTGCGAGCTGCTGGAAGACGCGGGCGCCACTGTTTGCGTCGCCTGCAATGGCCGCGAGGCGCTGGAATTGCTGGCCCGCCAGCGCTACGACTGCGTGCTGATGGACGTGCAGATGCCGGAGATGGACGGCTTCGAGGCGACGCGCCGCATCCGCGCCGATCCGAAACTGGCCGGCCTGCTGGTGATCGCCATGACGGCCAACGCGGGCAGCGAAGACCGCGCCCGCTGCCTGGAGGCGGGCATGGATGAATTCGTGACCAAGCCGATCGCCCCGAATCTGCTGTTTCACCTGCTGGCGAAATGGTTTCGCCTGCGTGGCGGCATTGGCGGCATCGGCCGCGACAGGCTGGCGGCGGCACCGACAGCGCCGACAGCGCCGCCATCGGACGCCGCGCCGGAATCGCGCGACACGGCCATCCTCGATCTGGCCACCCTGGCGCTCACGTTCAGCAATGACGCCGTGAAGATGCGCAAGTACACCCAGCTGTTTCTCGACACGGCGCGCGACGGCATCGCCGAAATGGAGCAAGCCTTGGCGCTGGAAGACCTGGGGCGCCTGGCCGACCTGGGCCACCGCAGCAAATCGTCGGCGCTGGCCGTGGGCGCGCACGCTTTCGCCGCCCTGTGCCTGTCGATCGAAGGCTTGCGCCTGGGCGGCGACATGCAGCAGGCGCGCGCCTTGCTGGCGGCGCTCGGGCCGGCGCTGGCGCAGGTGGCGGAACAAATTTCCATGGAATTTGCCGCCAGCGACGCCCCTTGAGGCAGGCAGCGGCGATAATAGGCGTTTGACGTCTCCGGTCACCCGGCCGGAGACGCGGCAACCCATCGGATCAGCATGCATACACCCGTCACGCCCGGCCTCCTCATCCTGCATGGCAACCAGCTGGAACAGCTGCGCGCCGCCGTCTTCCAGTGGCTGCGCCAGCATCCGCTGGCGCCGCTGGAAACGGATATCTTCCTGGTACAGTCGAACGGCGTGGCCGAATGGCTGAAGATCGCCCTGGCCGAGGAGATGAAAGTGTGCGCCGCCACGCGCATCGCGCTGCCGGCGCGCCTGCTGTGGGAAAGCTACCGGGGCATGCTGGGCCGCGAGCGCGTCCCGCGCGTGTCGCCTTTCGATAAATCCCCGCTGACCTGGCGTTTGATGCGCCTGTTGCCGTCGCTGCTGGCCGACCCGGTGTTTGCGCCGCTGCGCTACTTCCTGGCCGATGGCGATTGCGAACGCCGGCTGCAGCTGGCCGAGCGCCTGGCCGACTTGTTCGACCAGTACCAGGTCTACCGCGCCGACTGGCTGGCCGACTGGGCGGCCGGGCGCGACCAGTTGCGCACGGCGCGCGGGGAAGCCATCGTCTTGAAGGAAGACCAGCGCTGGCAGGCACAGTTGTGGCGCGCCGTGGGCCAGGACGTCGAGGCCTTGGAGCGCGATACGGGCCGCGCCGACATCCATGAGGCCTTCCTGGCGGCGATCGCCGCCGGCGATGCGCCGCTTGGCAAGCTGCCGCGCAGGGTGGTGCTGTTCGGCGTGTCGGCCTTGCCGTACCAGACCTTGCAGGCGCTCGCTGCGCTGGCGCGCCACACGCAGGTGGTGCTGGCCGTGCCCAATCCATGCCAGTTCTACTGGGGCGACATCATCGACGGGCGCGACTTGCTGCGCGCGGAAAACAAGCGCCAGCGGCAGCGCAACGGCACCGACCTGGCGCACATTCCGCTGGAAGAATTGCATGCGCACAGCCATCCGCTGCTGGCCAGCTGGGGCAGGCAAGGGCGCGATTTCATCCGCATGCTTGACGAATTCGACGAACACGCGCAAGCCGAAGGGCGTGACGACAGCCTGCGCATCGACCTGTTCGGCGAGGAGACGGGCGAAACCCTGCTGCAGCAGGTGCAGGTGGCCATCCGCGAACTGCGCCCGCTGGCCGAGCATGAGCAGATGCCGCCCGAGGCAGGCGACCGCTCGATCGAATTTCACGTGGCGCACAGCGTGCAGCGCGAAGTGGAAGTGCTGCACGACCAGCTGCTGGCCATGTTCGCGCACAGCGCCGAGACGCTCTTGCGTCCGCGCGACGTGGTCGTGATGGTGCCCGACATCGACACGTTTACGGCCGCCATCCACGCCGTTTTCGGCCAGTACCGGCGCAACGACGAGCGTTTTATTCCGTTCGAGATCGGCGACGTGAAGGACCGCAGCGTCAACCCGCTGCTCGTCGCGCTCGAGTGGCTGCTGCAGCTGCCGCAGCAGCGCTGCCGCCAGAGCGAGGTGCGCGACCTGCTCGACGTGCCGGCGCTGGCGGCACGTTTTGGCCTGCAGCCGGACGACCTGGCCACCCTGGGCGCCTGGATCGAAGGGGCGGGCGTGCGCTGGGGCCTGGACCAGGAACACCGCGCCGGCCTGGGGCTGGGCGCGGCCGGCGAGCAGAATGCGTGGATCTTCGGCGTGCGGCGCATGCTGCTCGGCTATGCCAGCGGCAGTGGCGCCAGCTTCGGCGGCATCGAGCCGTATGCGGAAGTGGGCGGCCTCGATGCGGCGCTGGCAGGGTCTTTGGCGCAGCTGGTCGAGGCGCTGCTGCACTGGCGCACCGTGCTGGCCGGCGCGCGCACGCCCGCCGAGTGGGGCGCGCAGGCGCGCGCGCTGCTGGCCGCCTTTTTCGATGCGGACGACGAGGGCGACCGCCTGACCCTGGCGCAGCTCGAGGGCGCCTTGCAGGGCTGGCTGGAAACCTGCGGGCATGCGGGCTTTGTCGAGCCGGTACCGCTGTCCGTGCTGCGCGTGGCGTGGCTGGGCGCGCTGGACGAACCGACTCTGAACCACCAGTTCGTCTCCGGCGGCGTGACTTTCTGTACCCTGATGCCGATGCGCGCCGTGCCGTTTCGCGTCGTCTGCCTGCTGGGCATGAACGATGGCGATTTCCCGCGCCGCGCGCAGAAGGCCGATTTCGACCTGCTGGCGCTGCCCGGCATGGCGCGCCCGGGCGACCGCTCGCGCCGCGACGACGACCGCTACCTGATGCTCGAAGCCTTGCTGGCCGCGCGCGACAAACTGTACGTGAGCTGGGTGGGGCGCAATGTGCGCGACAATTCCGAGCAGCCGCCGTCCGTGCTGGTGTCGCAGCTGCGCGATTACCTGGCCGCCGGCTGGTCGCTGGACCGGCACTTGGTATCGCTGACCACGGAGCACGCGCTGCAGCCGTTCAGCCGCCGCTATTTCGAGGCCGATGGCTTGCTGACCTATGCGCGCGAATGGCGCGTGGTCCATACCGATGCCGATGCGGCCGATGCCGATGCGCAGGCCGCCGCGCTGCCGCTGGGCCCTTACGAACTCGATCCCGGCACGCGTCTGAAGCTGGGCGAGCTGGCCAGCTTTTTGCGCCAGCCCGTCAAGTACTTCTTTCGCCGCCGCTTGAGCGTGTATTTCGCCGACGCCGCCATGCTGGGCGAGGATGAGGAGCCGTTCGGCCTGAACGCGCTCGAGCGCTACCTGCTGGAAGACACCATGCTCGATGACGGCGGCGCCGTGGAAGATATCGACGACGTGCGCGCCAGCCTGGAGGCGCGCGCGGCGCGCCTGGCGCGCGAAGGCGTGCTGCCCATCGGCCTGATCGGCCGGCAGGTGCAGGCGCAGCTGGTCGAGGCGCTGGTGCCCGTGCGCAGCGCGTGGCTGTCCTTGCGCGCCTCGTTCCCGCTGGCGGCCGACAAGCGCGCCATCAACCTGCCCTTCGGCGAAGTGCAGATCGACGACTGGCTCGACAGATTGTGCAGCAACGGGCAGGAGACGGCCTGGCTGATGCAGATTTCCTCGAAGGTGACGGACAAGGGCGGCCAGGCGCGCGGCGACAAGCTGATGCTGATGTGGCTGCGCCAGCTGGCCGCCGCCGCCCTCGGCTTTCCCGTCACCGGCTACCTGGTGGCGCGCGACGCCATCGTCAGCATGGCGCCGCTCGATCCGGCCAGTTCGCGCGACGCCCTGGCCACCCTGCTGGCGCTGTGGCGCGAAGGCATGAACCATCCGCTGCCAACGGCCTGCAAGACGGGCCTGGCGCTGGTGCAGCAGGGCGACCCGCGCGCCGTGTATGACGGCGGCTTCGATATCTCGGGCGAGCGCGATGAGCTGTGCCTGGCGCGCCTGTGGCCCGAGTTTGCCGCGCTGGCCGCGGAGGAAGCATGGGAAGACTGCACGCGCGAGCTGTATGGCCCGCTGGCCGACTGGCTGCAGCAACACATCACGATCGACCCGATCAGCGCGCCCGATGATGGCGCGGGAGAAGAACCATGACGAGCCACCTGCTCAACCCCCTGGCGTTTCCGCTGCACGGCTCGCGCCTGATCGAGGCCTCCGCCGGCACCGGCAAGACCTGGACCATCGCCGCGCTGTACGTGCGGCTCGTGCTGGGACACGGCGACGATGACAGCCGTTTCACGCGTCCGCTGCTGCCGGCCGACATTTTGGTGATGACGTTTACGCGCGCCGCCACGCGCGAATTGTCGAACCGCGTGCGCGAGCGCCTGATCGAGGCGGCCGCGTATTTTCGGCACGAATCTGGCATTGAATCCGGCGGCGGCGACCCGTTTCTCGACGCCCTGCTCGAGTCCTGTCCGGACGAGAGCGAACGGCAAAAGGCCGCGCACCGGCTGATGCTGGCCGCCGAGACGATGGATGAAGCGGCCATTTTCACCATCGACGCCTGGTGCCAGCGCATGCTGCGCGAGCACGCGTTCGACAGCGGCAGCCTGTTCGACGAAGAACTGGTCAGCGACGAGCAAGCGCTGTTCGAGGATGCGGCCCACGATTACTGGCGCCAGCAAGTCTATCCCTTGCCGCCGCAGGCGCTCGACGTGCTGCTGGCATGCTGGCCCGACGTCGGCGCGTTGAAGAAGGGCGCGCGCGAGCTGGCGCGCCGCGCCGACAGCATGCAGATGGCGGACGAGGAACCGTTGTCCACCCTGATCGCGCGCGAACAGCGGGCGCTGGCCGCGCAGCTGGCCACCCTGAAGGCGGGTTGGGTCGAGCGCGTGGACCAGATGGCCGCCTGGATCAACGACCACCGCGCCATCAATCCCAAATGTTTTAACGGTGTCAAGATGAAGCCGGAGAACCTGGCGAAGTGGTTCGACGGCTTGCGCCGCTGGGCGCAGGATCCGCTCCTGCTGCTGCCCGCCATCACGGCCAAGGCGTGGGAACGATTGACGCCGTTCGGCATCGAGGATGCGTTTGCCAAGAGTTTCACGGCCCAGGTGCCCGAGTGCTTCCAGCATACGGAAGCGCTGGGCATCGCCCTGGCGGCCATCACGCCGCTGGCGCACAAGCTGCACCTGCATGCGGCGGCGGCCATCGCGCGGCGCATGGATCAGTTAAAACGCCAGTCGCGCCAGTTCGGCTTTGCCGACATGCTGCAGCGCCTGCACGACGCGCTGGCCGGCGAGAATGGCCCGGCCCTGCGCCAGCGCATCATCGACCAGTATCCGCTGGCGATGGTCGATGAATTCCAGGATACGGCGCCCGCGCAGTACCAGATATTCAATTTGCTGTACCGCATCGCCGACAACGATCCGGCGCTGGGCCTGTTCCTGATCGGCGACCCGAAACAGTCGATCTACGGCTTTCGCGGCGCGGACATCCAGAGCTACCTGGCGGCGCGGCGCGCCACGGCAGGGCGCCACTACCAGCTGGGCACCAACTACCGCTCGACGGCGCCCCTGGTGGCGGCCGTCAACCAGCTGTTCCTGCACGCCGAGCGCGACGAGGTGCCGGCCGGCGCCTTCCGCTACCGCAAAGGAGGCGAGAATCCGCTGCCGTTCGAGGCCGTCGACGCCAAGGGGCGTGATGAATACCTGGTGAACGCCGGCGGCCCGCTGCCGGCCCTGCTGGCCGCCTGCGCCAGCGATGAAGGGCTGCGCGGCGACGGCTACCGTGAGTATTTCGCCCAGCACTGCGCGGAGCACATCGTCGCCATGCTGGGCGATGCGCAAGCCGGTTTCGCTGGCCCCGACGGTTTTACGCGCCTGCAGCCGGCCGATATCGCCGTGCTCGTGCGCGACCGCAAGGAAGCGGCGGCCATCCGCCGCGCGCTGGCGCGCCGCCGGGTCGCCAGCGTCTACCTGTCCGACAAGGATTCCGTCATCGACAGCGAGGAAGCGCAAGACGTGCTGCGCTGGCTGGCGGCGCTGGCCAACCCGCTCGACGGGGGCCTGGCGCGCGCCGCCTTTGCCACGCGCACCATCGGCCTGTCGCTGGGCGAGCTGGCGCGCCTGTCGAGCGATGAACTGGAGTGGGAGCGCCGGGTCGAGCAGCTGAAGGCCCTGCACCTGATCTGGCAGCGGCAGGGCGTGCTGGCCATGCTGCGCCGCTTCATCCACGAACTGCGGTTGCCCGCCATGCTGCTGCAGCAGACGGGCGGCGAGCGGCGCCTGACGAATCTGCTGCACCTGGCCGAACTGCTGCAATCGGCCAGCCGCCAGCTCGATGGCGAGCAGGCGCTGATACGCTGGCTGGCCGAGCAGATCGCCGGCGAGGGCGACAACGGCGACGAGCGCGTGCTGCGCCTGGAAAGCGATGCGGAACTGGTGAAGGTCATCACCGTGCACAAATCCAAGGGCCTCGAATATCCGCTCGTGTATCTGCCGTTTGCCGTCACGGCGCGCAAGGTCGATAAGCGCAACCGCAGTTTCTTCGATTATGCGGATGACAAAGGCGAGCGCCGCCTCGACCTGTCCTTGTCCGACGAAGCGATGGCGGCGGTCGAAGAGGCGCGCATCGAGGAAGACTTGCGCCTGCTGTACGTGGCCCTGACGCGCGCGCGCCACTTCCTGTGGCTGGGCGTGGCCGCCCAGGCGGCGCGCAAGGCGGGCGAGAACACCCTGCACGAGTCGGCGCTGGGCTACCTGCTGACGGGCGGCGACAAGCTGCCGGCGGAGCAGCTGCTGCTGCGCTGGCAGCAGGTCGCGGGCAGCTGCGACGCCATCTATGTGAGTTCTCTGGCGCAGCCCGACGCCTGCACGGTGCTCGATCGCATCGAGCGCCGTCCCGAATTGCGGCCCGCACCCGTGTTCGTGGGCGAATTCGAGCGTGACTGGTCGGTGGGCAGCTTTACGTCGCTGACGCGCCAGATCGGTGCCGTGGCGGCCGCGCACGTGCCGCAGCGGGCGCTGGAAGAGACCTTGCTGGAAGATGGCACGGCCGTGGCCGTGGCCGCGCCGATGCAAATGGGCGACGCGCCATGGCACCGCTTCCCGCGCGGTTCCGTGCCGGGCAATTTTCTGCATGAGCAGCTCGAGTGGATGGGCGGCGAAGGCTTTGACGGCGTCCACGATGCCAATTTCGATGCGCGCCTGGCCGCGCGCTGCGAACGGGCGGGCTGGGGCCACCGCCAGGAAGACGCCATCGCCTGGCTCCGGGAAATCGCCGTCACGCCGCTGCCGCTGCTCGATGCATCGCTGTCGCAACTGGACAGCACCCTGTCCGAGATGGAGTTCTGGTTCCCCAGCGAGCATTTGTCCACCGAAGCGCTGGATAAACTGTGCACGCGCTTGCTGCTCGACGGCGCGCCGCGTCCCGCGCTGCCGCGGCGCCAGCTGCACGGCATGCTGAAAGGCTTTGCCGACCTGGTCATCGAACGGGAGGGGCGCTACTGGGTGCTCGACTACAAGTCGAATGCGCTGGGCGCCAACGACGCCGCCTACCACACGCAGGCGCTGGCGGCCGGCATGGCGCAGCACCGCTACGACATCCAGGGCGCCATCTACATGCTGGCCCTGCACCGGCTGCTGAAAAGCCGGCTCGGCGACGCCTACGACCCGGCCGAACATCTGGGCGGCGCCATCTTCCTGTTCCTGCGCGGCATAGCGAATGCGGACACGCATGGCTGCTACTGGCTGGCGCCGCAGCTGGAATTGCTGGACGGCCTCGATCAACTGTTAGAAGAAACGGAACACCATGCAGCATGACGCGCAGATGGACGCATTGTTTACCCATGTCGACGGCATCGCCGGGGATGGCCATCTGCGCCGCCTGAGCGCCGCCTTTGCCCGCTTCATCGCCAGTCTGGAGGGGCAGGCGCCGCATGCGCGCGCCGTGGCCGTGGCCTGCGTGGTGCTGTCCGAACTGGAAGGGCGGGGCCACAGCTGTTTGATGCTGGCGGACCTGGCCAGCGAACCTTCGCAGCTGCTGGGCTGGAACGAGGAGCTGTGGCATGGGGTGCTGGCCGTTGCCGGCCCGCTGCCGGACAGCGTCGCCGGCTGGCGCGCGCTGCTGGCCGGCGCGCCGCAGGTGTGGCAGGTGGGTGCGCCCGATGTGAAACAGCCGCTGGTGCTCGATGGCGACCGTTTGTACCTGCGCCGCTACTGGCGTGACGAGACGCTGGTGGGCGAGAAAATCGCCCTCCGCGCGCAGGACTTGAGCGAGCCGCCGCTGGCGCAGGTGCGGCAATGGCTCGACATCCTGTTCGACCAGCCCACGCAGGACGGTGGCCCTGACTGGCAAAAGGTGGCCTGCGCCGTCGCCTTGCGCGGCAAGGTGGCCATCATCACGGGCGGCCCGGGCACGGGCAAGACGTACACGGTGGCCAGTTTGCTGACCTTGCTGTTTGCCGTCTCGCCGCAGCCGGAGCAGCTGCGCATCGCGCTGGCCGCGCCGACTGGCAAGGCGGCCGCGCGATTAAAACAGTCGATCGACAAGGCGCTCGAAGGGCTGGCGGCGAAGGCCGGCGACGCGCTGCCTCTGCTGGAACTGGCGCGGCGCATGGGCGCGGCGCGCACCCTGCATAGCTTGCTGGGCGCGCGGCCCGATACGCGCGCCTTTGCCCACCACGCGGGCAATCCGCTCGACGTCGACGTGCTGATCGTCGATGAAGCGTCGATGGTGCATCTGGAGATGATGGCGTCCGTGCTTGACGCCTTGCCGCCCACGGCGATATTGATCCTGCTCGGCGACAAGGACCAGCTGGCGTCCGTGGAAGCGGGCGCCGTGCTGGGCGACTTGTGCCACGACGCGCAGGCGGGCGGCTACACGGGGGACACCATCGCGTATGCGCAGGCGGCCAGCGGCGTGGCCATTCCCGCGCAGTTTGCCGGTAACGCCGGTGCGCTGGCGCAGCAGACGGTGATGCTGCGCCACAGCCACCGCTTCAGCGGCCCGATCGGCGAGCTGGCGCTGGCCGTGAATGGCGGCAGGCCTGATCTGGCCAGGGCGTGCTTCGCCGCCGACAGCGGCGGCCAGCTGGCGTGGAGCGTGCCGGCGCAGCAGGAAGACGTGCTGCGCCTGGCCTTGCGCGGGCGGGGGGATGCGCCGGGCGGCTATCAGCCTTACCTGGCGCTGGTGAACGCGGGCGAGGCCGCGTACGCGCAGCATGACGACTGGGTGCGCGCCGTGCTGCATGCTTTTGAATCGTTCCGCATCCTGTGCGCCGTGCGCGAGGGAGAATGGGGCGTGGCGGGCCTGAACACGGCCATCGAGCTGCGGCTGGAAAAGGATGGGCTGATACGCCGCAGCGAATGGTATGTGGGCCGTCCCGTGATGGTCACGCGCAACGATTACGGCACGGGCGTGTTCAATGGCGACATCGGCCTGACCCTGCGCGACCCTGCGCGGCCCGGCTCCCTGCGCGTGTACTTCCTGGAAGGGGACAATGTCCGCAGCGTGCTGGCCACGCGTTTGCGCCACGTGGAGACGGCGTTTGCCATGACGGTACATAAGTCGCAGGGCTCGGAATTTCGCCACACGGTGCTGGTGCTGCCGCAGGAAGGCGGCGCCATGCTGGCGCGCGAGCTGGTCTACACGGGCATCACGCGCGCGCGCGACTTCTTTACCCTGGTCTCGCCCACGCAGGCCGTGCTGTTCGACGCGATTTTGCGCCGCACGCAGCGCGCCAGCGGGCTGCGGGGCTTGATCGGCTGAGGGCTTGATGGGGGGGCGACGCGTTTCTTTAAAGAAATATATGTGTTGTATTCCGAATATTGACGATAATTGTTCCGTTTTTTGTGTGAGAATGCTTGCGTAGGTGAAGTAGTGCAAAAGCACTGTTCACGCCAATCAAATCGAAACGAGGAGTCCATCATGTTGTCTTCCCTTCGCACGCGCCTGGTGCTCATTTGCGTGGCCATCGTCGTCCTGTCCATGCTGGCCTTGTCGGTCGCCAATTACGTCACCACGCGCAGCAGCATGCTGGCGTCGTCGGACCAGCAGATGCAGCAGCTGCTGCAAAGCCAGTCCGCCGTGCTGGCGCAATGGGTCGATGGCAAGAAGAAAGTCATGGCCTCGGTCGTCATGTCGGCCGAGACGCCCGATCCGCTGCGCGCCTTCCAGATCGCGGAAAAGGCCGGCGATTTTGCGGAAGTGTTTATCGGCTACGCGGACAAGCGTTCCGTGTTTACCCATCCGGGCCGCCCGGCCGATTTCGATCCGACGGCGCGCGCCTGGTACACGGACACCGTCAAGGCGGGCGTGCCCATGCTCACGCCGCCGTACGTGGACGCGGCCAGCCACAAGCTGGTGGTGTCGTTCACGGCGCCCGTCGGGCCGAAAGAGGCGCTGCTGGGCGTGGCGGGCGCGGACGTGCTGCTCGATACGGTGATTGCCAACGTGGTGGCGATCAAGCCGACGCCGCACAGCTTTGCCTTCCTCGTCGACCAGAGCGGTACCATCATCGCCCACGCGGACAAGGAACTGAGCCTGCAGCCGGTGACGAAACTCGATGCCGCGCTGTCGGCCGCGCAGGTGAACCGCCTGGAAAGCTCGCGCGCGAGCGAGGCCGTGCGCCTCAATGAGCGCGACGGCAAGCTGTACGTGACGCGCGTGGCGGGCACCGACTGGCTGCTGGCCGTGGTGCTCGACCAGCAGGAAGCCATGCAAGCCTTGCAGACGATGCTGACGACGGCCACTGTCACGGCCGCGCTGCTGACCGGGCTGGCCGCGCTGCTGCTGTCGCTGCTGGTGTTCAAAATGCTCAAGCGCCTGGAACTGGTGCGCGACGCGCTCGACGACATCGCCTCGGGCGAGGGCGATTTGACGCGCCGCCTCGACGCTTCCGGCGTGGATGAACTGGCGCAGATCGCGGGCGCCTTCAACCGCTTCATCGACAAGATCGCCGCCGTGCTGGTGAAGATCCGCACGGCCAGCGAATCGGTCAAGGTATCATCGTCGGAAATCGCCGCCGGCAACCAGGACCTGTCGTCGCGCACGGAACAGCAGGCGAGCTCGCTGGAAGAAACGGCCGCCTCGATGGAGGAGCTGACTTCCACCGTCAAACAAAATGCCGATAATGCGCGCCAGGCCAACCAGATGGCACAATCGGCGTCCGGCGTGGCCAGCAAGGGCGGGCAAGTGGTGGCGCAGGTGGTCGACACCATGGCCTCGATCAATGACTCGTCGAAGAAGATCGTCGACATCATCAGCGTCATCGACGGCATCGCCTTCCAGACCAATATCCTGGCCTTGAATGCGGCAGTCGAAGCGGCGCGCGCGGGCGAGCAGGGACGCGGCTTTGCCGTGGTGGCGACGGAAGTGCGCAGCCTGGCGCAACGCTCCGCTGGCGCAGCGAAGGAAATCAAACTGCTGATCGACGATTCGGTGGGCAAGGTCGATTCGGGCGCGCGCCTGGTCGACGAGGCGGGGGCGACGATGCAGGAAATTGTCGACAGCGTGCGCCGCGTCACCGACATCATGGGCGAAATCACGGCCGCCAGCGTCGAGCAAAGCTCGGGCATCGAACAGGTGAACCAGGCCATTGCGCAGATGGACCAGGTGACGCAGCAGAATGCGGCGCTGGTGGAAGAGGCGGCGGCTGCGGCCGAAAGCCTGCAGGACCAGGCCAGCACCCTGGCGCAGGTGGTGGGCGTGTTCAAGCTCGATGACGGGCAGGCGCCGGCGGCCGTGCCGCATGCCGCAAGGCCCGTGGCGCGCGTGCCGGCTCCGGCGCGCATCGCCAGCCGCCCCGCCACAAAAGCGCCCGTCGCCAAGCAGGAGCGCAGCGACGAGTGGGAGACGTTTTAAACTTTAAGTACGCCGGGGCGCCAGGGTCGGCGCCATCTGCTTTGCGACTTCAAAAAAAGCGTTGGTGGCCGGCGTGTTCTGGCGCCGGTCGCGCACGGCCAGGCCCACCTTGCGGCTGACGGGCGGGTTCAAGGGCAGGGCGACCAGCTCCGGATACTGTTCCCGCAGCCGCTGCGGCAGGGCCAGTTCGGCGACGATGGAGACGCCGTCGCCGCGGCTGACCATGTCGAGGATGGTGATGACCTGGCTGATGCGGTAGGGGACATGTGGCTGCAGCCCCGCGTTGGCGAACAGGGGCTCGATCAGGCAGGCGCAGCCCGCCTCGGACATGATGAACGGCCCTTCGCACAGCTGCGCCAGGGTGATGGCCGTTTCGCTGGCCAGCGGGTGGCTGCGCGGCACCAGCGCCATCATTTGGTCTTCCACCAGCGGCGCCGTATCGAAACGCTCGTCGGGCAGCACGACGAAGCCCACGTCGACCCTGCGTTCGCGTATCCACTGCACCACTTCATGGTCGGCCCCTTCGTCGATGCGCAGGGCGATGCCCGGATAGCGCAGGCGGAATTGCGCCGTGATGGCCGGTAGCAGATTCAACGACGAGGTGGGACCGAAGGAGCCGATGCGCAGGCTGCCCTGGCGCTGGCCCAGCACGTCGGCCGCTTCCTGTCGCATCGCTTCCGACAAACCGAGGATTTCGCGCGCGCGCACGAGCAGCTGGCGGCCCACGTCCGTCAGCTCCGCCGACGCCTGGTGGCGCACGATGAGGTCCACGCCCATTTCCTTTTCCAGCGCTTTTAACGCATGCGAGACGGCCGACTGGCTGATGCCCAGTTGCGCGGCGGCGGCGGAAAAACCGTGCAGTTCGGCCACCAGGGTAAAGATTTCCAGTTGCGTGAAGGTCATGCTGTGGTTTTCCTGTTGTATGAGTATTTGCTCATTATTTCATGAGTTGATATTAGTATTAATATATAAGTGTACAGCATGTACGCCACCCGCCGCGCAAGCGGCTTTACAGGAACTCCCATGTCTTCTTCCGCCGTACCTTCAGCCGCCTTGCCTGCCGCGCAATCGCCGCTCGTCTATCTGAAACTGATCTGCGTCGCCCTGTTCTGGGGCGGCACCTTCATCGCGGGCCGCGTGCTGGCGCAGCAGATGCCGCCCATGACGGCCGCCAGCGGGCGCTTCGGCGTGGCCGTGCTGCTGCTCGTCGTGCTGGCATGGAAACTGGAAGGGGGCTTGCCGCGCTTGGACCGCAAGCAGCTGATGACGACGGCGGCGCTGGGCCTGACGGGCATCTTTTTATACAATCTGTGCTTCCTGGCGGCCCTGTCGCGCATGCCGGCGGGGCGCACTGCCCTGTTCGTAGCCTTGAATCCCATCGTCACGGCGCTGGCCTCGGCCATGCTGTTCCGCGAGCGGCTCGGATCGTTCAAATGGTTGGGCATCATGCTGGCATTCTGCGGCACGGCCATCGTCATCACGCGCGGCGACCTGGCCGGCGTGCTGCACGGCACGGGCGGCGGCATCGGCGCCGGCGAAATCTTCATGTTCTGCGGCATTTCCAGCTGGGCCGCCTATACGCTGATCGGCCGGGTCGCGCTGAAGGGCTTGTCGCCCATCGCCGCCACCACGTATGCGGCGATGTGGGGCCTGGCTTTTCTGCTGGTGGGGGCGGCCGTCGAATTCCCCACCGTGCCGTGGCACAGCTTCGGCTGGCAAGTGTGGGCCGCCATCGGCTATCTGGGCGTGTTCGGCACGGTGATCGGCTTTGTCTGGTATTACGAGGGCGTCAAGGCGCTGGGTCCGTCGCGCACGGCCGTGTTCAACAACCTCGTGCCCGTGTTCGGCATCGTGCTGGCGGCGGCGCTGCTGGGCGAGCCGGTGCTCGCCTCGATGCTGCTGGGCGGTGCGGTGACGATTGCCGGCGTGGTGATGACCAACCGCCAGGGAAAATAGTTATGGGGTCAGACCCGTCGGGTCTGACCCCGGCATTCAGCCGTGCTTAGCGGGCGCGGCGGCGCTTCGATGGCTTGGCCGGCGCCTTCTTGTGCCGGCTGACGGAAGCGCGCATCACCTTCGGCTCTTCGATGCCGTTCTCGGCCGCCAGCATGCGGCGGATGTTGACGGCGTCCATGGCGCGCACGGAATTGGCGCGCGCGTTGAGCAGGATCATGGTGGCGAACTTGCCGGCCGACTTGATGCGCATGATCAGGCAGCGGCCCGCTTCATTCGTGTAGCCCGTCTTCGACAGACCGATATCCCAGCCCTTGGCGCCCACCAGGCGGTTCGTGTTGTGGTATTCCACGTCGCGGCCCTTGATCTGAATGACGTCCTTCGAATCGGTGGTGATGCGGCTGATTTCCGGGTAGCGCGAGGCGGCCACGGCCATCTTGACGAGGTCGGCCGCCGTCGACTGGTTATTCGGCGACAAGCCCGTCGGTTCTTCGATCACGGTCTGGCGCATGCCCAGGGCCTTGATCTTGGCGTTGACGGCCACGGCAAACGCCGTCGGGCCGCCGGGGAAGGTGCGCGCCAGCGAGGCGGCGGCGCGGTTGTCGGACGACATCAGCGCCAGTTGCAGCACGTCGTGGCGGCTCAGGGTGGCGCCCACGGGCACGCGCGAAGTGCTGTGTTTCAAGGTGTCGACGTCTTCGCGGTCGATGCTGATCTCTTCCTGCATATTCGCCTTGGAGTCGAGCACGACCATGGCTGTCATGAGTTTGGTCAGCGAGGCGATCGGCACCACCACGTTGGAATTTTTTTCAAGCAAGACTTTGCCTGTGCCGTCTTCGACCACCAGGATCGACTGGGAACCGAAGGGCACGGCGATGGCCGCTGTCGAAAGCGTCATCAGCACCGCGGCGAACATTTTTTTGAGCATGGGATTGTATGTGGGAAAGCAGTTTTGGGGCGCCATCGTGGGCGCTGCGCGCAAATCCGGAACAGGGCCGCGCGGGGACGCGGCGTGTATCTCGGAGGCAATATTTGCCAAGCTTAAACAATACCATTAAAGATCAAGCGATGTCTACGGTACAAGCCCGCGACAGGCGGCTTTGCGGGCAATTTGGCAAATAAATGGGGCTATTCTTGCCGTAGTGAAAATTGTTCCGCACTTATTGATTTCATCTTGGAAACTTCGTATGAATTAAGCAATATTGGCAGTCTGATCCGAAGGCGCCGTGCGCTTCGCCGTTGATGCCTGTTCCTTCGCGCTTCGTTGCACCGCGCTAGGCCCCGCAAGCGGGGCGCCGTAGGCATGCGTTCACGCTCGCAGCGCGGACTGCGGAGAACGCATCGTGCTAAAAAATATATGGACTGGTGCCGCAGCATCGACCTCGGGGCGCATGCAGGTGCCGGTGCGCGAACTGGCCCAGCGCGGCGTGAGCTTTCGCGTCTGCAATAACACCTTGCAAGGACGCAATATCGACCGCCAGCGCGTGCTGCCCGAAGCCGTCATCGTGCCCTCGGGCGTGACCGAGCTGAGCCGCTTGCAGTGGCAGGAAGGCCATGCGTATATCCAGCCCTGACGCCCGCGCCGCTGCCGGATGGCAAGGGCGCGGCGTGAAAGGGGGCAACGCTTACTGGATCTTGGCGATCGACACTTCCGTCGATTTGACCAGCGCGATGACTTCGCTGCCCACTTTCAGGTCCAGGTCCTTGATCGAGCGCGAGGTGATCACCGAGGTGACGATGCCGTGCGGCGTTTCCACATCCACTTCGGATACCACGGGGCCAAAGATGATTTCCTTGATCTTGCCGCGAAACTGGTTGCGTACATTCACTTCCGAGATAGCCATGCTGTTTCCTTTATGCCCGTAATACGCCGTGCGGCGCGACATGGCCAGAGTACGGCGCGCGCACGCTTTTGACCACGAATCGATGCGCATATCGATATGCGCAAACAGCTGCGGACATGAAAAAACCGGGACATGTCCCGGTTTCTCGTTGATGCAGATCAGATTACTTCTGATAAATCTTGTCGAACTCGCCGCCATCGTCAAAGTGTTTCTTTTGTGCCTGTTTCCAGCCGCCAAACACCTCATCGATGGTGAACAGGGTGATCGGCTTGAAGCTGGCCGCGTATTTCTTCGCTACCGCGGCCGAACGGGGGCGCAGGTAGTGCTTGGCGACCAGTTCCTGGCCCGGCTCCGAGTACAGGTATTGCAGGTAGGCCGTGGCTTCCTTGCGGATGCCGCGGCGGTCGACGACCTTGTCGACGACGGCCACGGGCGACTCGGCCAGGATGGAGATGCTTGGATACACCACTTCGAAGTTGTCGCCGAATTCGGCGCGCACCAGTTGCACTTCGTTTTCGAACGTCACCAGCACGTCGCCGATTTCGCGCTGCGTGAAGGTGGTGGTGGCGCCGCGGCCGCCGCCGTCGAGCACGGGCACGTTCTTGAACAGCTTGGTCACCAGGTCGCGCGCCTGCGCTTCGCTGCCGCCTTTTTTCACGGCATAGCCCCAGGCTGCCAGGTAGGTGTAGCGGCCGTTGCCCGAGGTTTTCGGGTTCGGCACGATGACCTTGATGCCGGGCTTGGCCAGATCGTCCCAATCCTTGATGTGTTTCGGGTTGCCTTTGCGCACCAGATATACCATGGTGGAATAGAACGGCGCCGCATTGTTCGGGAATTTCTTGGCCCAGTCGGCCACCACGAGGCCGCGGTCGACGAGGATATCGATGTCATTGGCCTGGTTCATGGTCACGACGGACGCTTCCAGGCCGTCGGCGACGGAGCGCGCCTGCTTGCTCGAACCGCCGTGGGATTGCTTGATGGTGATGGTTTCGCCCGTTTTGGCTTTCCAATCCGCAATAAATGCGGGATTCACATCCTTGAACAATTCGCGCATCACGTCGTACGAGGCGTTCAGCAAGACCACGGGTTCGGCGGCGGACACGCTCATGGGCAGGCTCATGGCGGCAGCGGAAGCGGCCAGGGCGCTGGCCAGGAACCAGCGGCGCGAGCGTTGGGTGAGTGTCGCTGCGGCAGTCGATACGGCGTTGGAATGGGTCATGTTGAACTCTTGTTGTGAGAATAGAAAGACATAGTCTAAAATTCCGGCCGGAAAAGAAACGAATTTTTCGTAATATGCTTAGATACGATTCCCTTTGCGCTAAAAAACAGATATCGATTTTTGGAAACATTCGTGGGCAAGGCGCGCATCAGCACTTAGTCTGCAGGCATGGTGCCATAGGCAAAACCAGCGCGTGGCGTGCGGCAAAAAACCCGATTGCGCCGCTTGGTGTATAGTCGAATCGCACGATACAGGGGTAAAACCGTCTGCATCGGCAACTGGAATATTTTGTGAGCGTACATGAGTCTTGAAATTCGTATTGCAACATCGACCGACGCTTTCGAGGCGTGCAACGTATTACGACGCTCCATCGTCGAATGCTGCAGCCTCGATCATCGGGACGATCCGGCCATTCTGGAAGCCTGGCTGGGCAATAAAACACCGCAGATGGTGGCGTGCTGGTTTGCGTCGCCCACCAATTTCTCGCTGGTCGCAGTCGATCAGGGCGCCGTCGTCGGCGTCGGCTTGCTGACGCGCGCCGGCAAGCTGGCCCTGTGCTATCTGCTGCCCGAGGCACAGGGCCGCGGCGCCGGCAAGGCGCTGGTGGAGCAGCTGGAAGCGCAGGCGCGCGAGTGGGGCATCAAGGCCCTGCAACTGCACAGCACGGCCAGCAGCCAGGCCTTTTTCGTCAAGCAGGGCTACATCGAGGCGGGCAATGTGCGTTCGCCGTATGGCGTGGAAACGATTTTTTGCTGGAAACAGATTGACCCGGCAGGCATCGCCAGCGGCGACCCCAAGCGCAAGCGCTTCTGCAACTGCAATTCGGCCTGACGGCCCGCCAGCATTTCAGCCCGCCCATCCGGCGGCGGGCCTTTCCCTCCCTTTGAATCTTTCCCTTTAGTTTCCCTTCAGTAACTGATCTGGATATACACGCCTTGCGGCGCTGCATCGTTTGCGGGCAGCAAGGTGCCGCCGGCAAACAGTTTCAGTTCGCCGGGCGCGAACGCCAGCCAGTCCTCGTTTTGCGTCAGCGGATGCGTGGCGATGACGGCGATGCGGTCGTCCAGGTGGTTGTGCTGGCGAAAATCGATGCTGCGCTCGCAGTCGATCAGTTGCGCCACGGAAAACGGGTATTCGCGGATCACATAGTGCAGATGCGTGGAACAGTGGGCAAACAGCAGTTCGCCGTCCGACAGGATGAAATTGAAGGTGCCGTGCGCGGCGATGTCCTTGGCGACCTCGGCGATGGCGGCGCGCAGGGCGGCGCGCGCGGGCTCACCGGCGGGAAACTGTGTGCGCAAGCGGGCCAGCAGGTGGCAGAACGCCTGTTCGCTGTCCGTGTCGCCGCTGGCCTGGTAGTGGGCATTGGCGGGCGCGCGCCACGTTTTGAGATCGCCGTTGTGGGCGAAGGACCAGGTCTTGCCCCACAGTTCGCGGGCGAACGGGTGGGTGTTTTCCGGCGCGATGCGGCCCTGCGTGGCCTTGCGGATGTGCGCGACGATGTTTTTCGCCTTCACGGGATGTTGCTGCACCTGGGCGGCCAGCGGCGAATCGATGGCGGCCAGGTGATCGGTCAGCAAGGTGCAGCCGCTACCGGAATGATAGGCGATGCCCCAGCCGTCGCGGTGCTCGTCCGTGCGGCCGCCCCGCTCGGCAAAGCCGGCAAAGGAAAATCCCAGCGCGGCCGGCTTGCTGCTGTTCATTGCGAGTAACTGGCACATGGCGGCCCTTCCTGGTGGTATCGGTACACGCCCACAGTAAAGGCCGGGGCAGGGTGCTGGAACGAATGTTTCCGACTATCGATATGCGCCGTCCGTTGCGTCGTCCATATTTGCTGCGCGCATATCAAATGGCGAAACCATTCGTTCTCCTTTGCTTGGCGCGGCCTTACTCTGCACACTTTGGCGCCGTCGTCCCCATGCGGGACGCCGGCGCAGTCCGATGAAGGAGCACGTATGCCATTTCCCGTCCTGAAGAACTACCTGGCCCGCCTGTCGCACCAAACCCAGGCCGGCACCAGCGTCTGGCTCGACGGCGAAGGCAGGGCGCTGGGGCGCTTCTTCAATTGCACCATGACCAGCGCCTTCCAGCCGCTGCGCGAACTCGACAGCGGCAAGCTGGTGGCGTTCGAGGGACTGGCGCGCAGCGTGTCGAAGGCGGACGAGGGCTTGTCGCTGTGGCGCTTGCTCGACCACGCGGCCAGCGACGACGAATCCGTGGAGCTGGACCGGCTGTGCCGCATGCTGCACGCCATTAATTTCTTTCGCCAGAGCGAAGCGGAGCAGTCGGACCTGTACCTGAACGTGCACGACCGCTTGCTGAGCGCTGTCAGCAGCAACCATGGCCACGCCTTCCAGCGCATCCTCGACGCGCTGGGCTTGCCCATCGAGCGCATCGTGCTGCAATTGCCGACGGTGACGCCGAACCAGGGCTGGCTGCTCAACTACGTGGCCGACAATTACCGGCGCAACGGTTTCCGCCTGGCCATCAACGTGGCCAGCGTGCACGAGGCAACGGGCATGCTGGAGCGCTTGCACCCGCATGCGTTCAAGCTCGACGCGGGCAACCTCAGCGACGAGCAGGCCGTCGCCAGCTTCGTCACCGTGTGCCATGCGGCGAAGATCCGCGTCATTTTCAAGCGCCTCGACACGCCGGCGGCGCTGGCCGCGCTGCAGCGCGTGGCCGCCATCACGGGCTTGCCCATCGTGGCCCAGGGCTATTTATTGGACAAGCCCCTGACGGCGCTGGCGCTGGCAAACCGCGACGTCGCGGCCAGTGCGGCCGCCGGGTAAGATGCCGAATCCTGAAATGAGGGCGGCACGATAGGCATTGAGGGTTTTTCTTCGCAGCACAATACGCTATAGTATTCCCATCGTTACATTGGACTGACTATGGCATCGCGCAGAAATTTTCTACATCACGGTATGGGCCTGGCCGCGCTGGGCCTGGTAGCCACCCCACTCATCGGCTGCGCCTCGCGCACGGCCGCTCCCGCCTCGGCTTCGGCCAGCGCCAAGCCGCGTGCGCCGCGCACGGGCGTGCCGCCCCAGCCGACGCAGCTGGCCAGCGTCGACCGCTCGATCACCTCGCAGTCGCGCCAGGCCATCACGGAGATGGAACCGCCTCCCGACATCTTCGATGCGCAGGCGCTGGACCTGGAATTCTGGCTCAAGCCCCGCACCCTGGAAGTGGTGCGCCCGGCCAGCAATGAAAAGGCGAAACTGCTGTACTGGAAAGATGGCGAAGTCATCGATTCGGCCTACCAGGAACTGTGCCACTTGCTGCGCGACGTGAACGGCAAGAAGACGGCGCCCATCGACCCGAAACTGCTGGAAACCCTGTGGGGCACGCAAGCGTTCGTGGCCCGTTACGGCATCGAGCAGCCGCTGGAAATCCTGTCGGGCTACCGCACGGCCGAATCGAACGGCAAGCTGCGCGAAGCGGGCGTGCCGGCCGCGCGCCAGTCGCTGCACATCTCGGGCCGCGCCGCCGACATCCGCGTGGCGAATCTGAACGCGGAAGTGCTCGGTTCGCTCGTGCGCAGCTTCAAGCAGGGCGGCGTGGGCTTCTATTACCGCTCCGGCCCCCGTGGCGGCTGGATCCATGCGGATACGGGATTGCAGCGCGTCTGGAAAGGTTAAACACCTGACCAAACCTCGCTTGGCGCGCTTTGCGGCCTGTGATGCTCACCGTACCTTGGTACGGCTGCGCGTCTCGACCACAAATCACTGTCGCTCGGCTACGGTTTTGTCAGGCGTTTGTTTGATCAGTCATAGTGATACGGCGGCTCCGGCACGCTATCGGTGCCGGCGCGCCGCCATTCGTCGAAATTTACGGGGCGCTCCCAGAAAATGCGCCAGCCCAGGCGCTGGCTGGCCCGCACCTCCGGGTGCGCCTGCAGATAGCCGTCGATGAAACGGGTAAAGTCCGATACGTAACCGCTGCGGCGGTAGGGAAGTCGATGCGGCATGGCTGCTCCTTTCTTGCCTGGCCTGGCTTTTGACCTCTGGCGCACGCAAAAGTGCCGCGCTCTCTTCCATGAAACTCTCCAGCCATAACATCGAACTGTTCCTGGCCGTCGTTGACGGCGGCTCTTTCTCGGCTGCCGCGCGCGCCTTGCGCCGGGCGCCGTCGGCCGTCAGCATGGCGATGGCCAACATCGAGGCGGAACTGGGTATCGCCCTGTTCGACCGGGGCGCGCGCGAAGCCGTGCCCACGCCGGCCGCGATGGCGCTGCTGCCCCACGCGCGCCTGATCGCCGAGCAGCTGAAGCAGTTGCACCTGCATGTGCAGGAATTGTCGCAGGGACTGGAAAGCCGCATTTCGCTCGGTATCGCGGCCGAACTCGACCATGCGCCTTTTCTCGCCGCCGTGCGCGCGCTGTCGCAGCGCCATCCGCTGCTCGACATCGAGGTGCTGACGGCGCCGCAGGACGATGTGCTCGACATGCTGCACCGGGGCCGCATCAGCGCCTGCATGGCCTTTGCCGGCGGGCGCATCAATCACGAGGAACAGTTCCAGCTGGTGGGCAGCGATGCCTTGCTGGCGATTATTTCCACCCAGCATCCACCCGACGTGGCGGGCCGGCCCCTGTATATCGAGGAATTGGTGAATTTGCGCCAGATTATCGTGGCCAGCCGCGAACTCGACTTGGCCGATGCGCGCCCCGTGGTGGGGCTGTCCTACTGGCGCACCGACAGCTTGCCGATGGCGCTGGCGATGGTGGAGGCGGGACTGGGCTGGGGTAACTTTGCCGCCTCGGCCATCAAGGAGTCGCTGGCGGCAGGGCGCGTGCGCTGCGTGGCGTTCAAGAATACGGGCAATGGCCTGGTCGTGCCCATCCACCTCGTGTGGATGAAGGACCGGCCGCTGGGCATGGCGGCGCGGTCCTTTCTTCAGTTGCTCAGCGAAGCGGCCTGAACGTCAGCAGGCTCTTCCTTCGGCTGCTGCGCCGACAGGGGCACGCCGAACAGGCCGTCGAAGAAGTAATTGAAGATGAAGCTGTAGCAGGGGATGATCAGCATCAGCGCGAAGTCCAGCACGAACGCTTGCCACAGGCTGATATCGAGCCACCAGGCGATCAGCGGGATCAGGTAGATGACAAGCGTGATCTGGAAGCCGATCGCATGCAGGATGCGGCGCCAGACGGTGCGCGTGCGCGATACTTGCCGGATTTCCCAGTATTCGAACGCCGTGTTGTAGAGCAGGTTCCAGATCACGGCGATGGTGGTGATCATGATGGCCAGCGGGCCCGTGCTGGTGGGAGACTCGCCTGAAAGCAGGGTCAGCCAGGCCGTGGAAATGGCCATGCCGATGATTTCAAAGGCGGTGACGTAGACGATTTTGCGTTTGATGCCTTGCATGTAAAACCTGTAAAGAAGAGATGGCGCGTATTTTAAGTCAGTCATGCTGATGCTAAAAGTTGATGGCTATCAGTTTTTCTGATGGATGTGGCGTGGAATTACCATGCTTGCCGCGAACGAGGGATAATGGCGGCTGGCGGGCAAACGCTCCCCTGCATCACGGCAGCACATCACCGCAGAACATCACCGCAGAAAAGGTCAACGAGCATGCAAGGCGCAGCAGACAGCAACATTCCCGATCTCCCGGATTCCCCCGCCAGCGCGGACGAACGTCCCCGTTTCCGTCCCCGTCCGTGGGAGCACCTGGAAACGCCATACGACGTGGAAGTGTGGATCGAGGAACATAACCGCAGCATGCAGGACAATATCCGCGCCACGGAAACGGGCGTGGGCATCTGCTTTACCCTGGCCGAAGGGGGCGACATCTATATGCAGACGAGCGCCGACGGCGCCGTCGTGCTCGACGTGACGCCGGACGCGGCGTGGGTGTCTCCCCTGATCAGCGCCGCCACGGGCTGCGAGACACCCGCTTCGTCCTTGTGGATATTGCCTGACGATAAGCTGATCCAGCTGATCGTGGGGCTATCGAGCCTGGTGGCCAGCACCTTGCTGGTGGTGGGCCATGATTTCGGCTTGCGCCGGCACCGCATGGGCCGCTGAATCGGCCTTGTTGCGGAAACGTTATCTGCGGCAGGCATGGCTCGACACTGCGCGTGACGCGTGCTAGTCTCGCTACTGCACCCACCTGTTTGCCAAGGCGGCCGTGCAAAGGACAGCCATGGATACAGCACCGCAAGCGGTACCTGCTCTGGATTCCTCCCCGCTCGGCCGCGACGGCGTGCCGCGCCATGTCGCGCCCCTGCTTGACGATGGCGTCTTCAGTCCGGAACGGATGAAGGCCGAACGCGAACAAGCTTATTTCAACGATTTATATCTGCTGGCGCCCGTCGCCTATTTCGTGCTCGGTCTCGATGGCGTGATCCTGCAGGTCAACCTGGTGGCGGCGGAACTGTTCGGCCTGGCGCGGGGGCATCCCGGCCATGTGCTGTTCCGTTCCTTTGTGCACGAGGCGTTCCGCCACGATTACGACCAGTTCGTGCAGCGCGTGCTCAACAGCAGTGAACCCGAGCGCATCCAGCTGCAGGTACAGCTGCCGCCGCCGCGTCCCGGCGCGCGCGAGGCCGGCTTGCCCGTCAGCCTGCTGGGCAGCGCCGATCCGAACGGCCAGGCGCTGCGCCTGGTGCTGGAGCAGGCCGAAGGCAAGCTGGCCGCGCTCGAACGCAGCGAAGAGCGTTTCCGGCGCATCGTGCACAGCGCCGAGGAGGGTATCTGGGAAATCGATGCGCAGGCGCTGACGAGCTTTGTCAATCCGAAGATGGCGCAGATGCTCGATTGCCAGATCGAGGATATGCTGGGCCAGCCGCTGGCCGCCTTCATGGATGAAGAGGGGCGCGCCATCCTGGAGCGTAACATTGCGCGGCGGCAGGACGGCATCGTCGAGCGCCACGAATTCAAGTTCCTGCGGCGTGACGGCAGCACCTTGTGGGCCACCCTGGCCACCAATCCCATCTTCGACTCCGCCGGCACCTACCTGGGCGCGCTGGCGCTGGTCAGCGACATCACGGCGCAGCGCGCGGCGTCCGAGCGCATCTGGCGGCAAGCCAATTTCGACCAGCTGACAGGCTTGCCGAACCGCCACATGTTTCTCGACCGCTTGCAGCACGAGGCGGCCCATGCCAAACGCGAAGGCGCTTGCCTGGCCCTGCTGTTCATCGACCTCGACCATTTCAAGCAGGTGAATGACCGCCTCGGTCACGAGAAGGGCGACATGCTGCTGCGCCAGGCGGCGCAACGCATCAGCGAGCGCGTGCGCGCCACCGATACGGTGGCACGCCTGGGCGGCGACGAATTCACCGTCATCCTGGCCGGCGTGGGGCAGCTGGGCGGCATCGAGCGCGTGCTGCAAGAGCTGACGGCCGCGCTGGCCCTGCCGTTCATGCTCGACGGCGACACGGCGCAAGTGTCGGCCAGTGTGGGCGTGGCCCTGTATCCGGCCGACGCCGAGGCGCCGGACACCTTGCTGCGGCATGCGGACCAGGCCATGTATGCGGCCAAGAGTGCGGGGCGCAACGGCTACAGCTATTTCACGCCGGCCTTGCAGCAGGCGGCCGAATTACGCCGCAGCACGGTGCGCGAGATGCGCCTGGCGCTGGCGCAGGACCAGTTCGAAGTGCATTACCAGCCCATCGTCCGCCTGCGCGATGGCGCCATCGAGCGGGCCGAGGCGCTGTTGCGCTGGCGACATCCGCTGCGCGGCTTGCTGGTGCCTGCCGATTTCATCGCCTTTGCCGAGGCGAACGGTCTGATCATCGATATCGGCGAGTGGGTGTTTCGCCAGGTTGTGCGCCAGGCGCGCAAGTGGCAGGACGAGCATGGCGCTCCGTTCCAGATCAGCATCAACAAGTCGGCCATGGAATTTCGCTGCGACGCCGCGCTGTACCAGGACTGGGGCGGGCATCTGGCGCGCCAGGGGCTGGCGCCGGGTGCCATCGTCATCGAGACGAGGGAAGCGGTGCTGCTCGACGAGGGTCGCCAGGTGGTCGACCGCCTGCGCCAGTTCCGCGCCATGGGCCTGGCCCTGGCGCTCGATGATTTCGGCAGCGGCCAGGTGTCGCTTGCGTGCATCAAGAAGGCCGACATCGATTTTCTCAAGATCGGCCGTTCCCTGGTTGGCGAGCTGGGGTGCGATGGCGACGGGCAGGGCCTGTGCGAGGCGATCATCGCGCTGGCGCAGCGGCTGGGGCTGAAAGTCGTGGCCGAAGGCGTGGAGACGGCGTCGCAGCGCGACCTGCTGCGCGCCGCCGGGTGCGACTATGCGCAAGGGTACTTTTTTTCGCGCGCGTTGCCGGCGGGACAGATGGACCGCCTGCTGGCGTCTCAGCCGGCGGCCTGAAGCGTTTCCTGCGCCTGTCCGCCGCCTTCCATCAGCTCTTCCACGGCGGCCAGCGTCTCGGCGGCGCTGACCGAGGCCAGCGTCAGGCCCGGTGCCAGGATGACGCGGTAATGGCGGCTGGCCGGATAGAACCAGCGGTAGTTGTCGGTGCGGATGTAGTAGCCGACGATTTTCTTGTCGTATGCCGAGGCGATGTGGATCACCGACGTGTCGGGCGACAGCACCAGTTCGCAGCGGCGGATCAGGGCCGCCAGCTCCAGGATGTGGCCGGTGGGTGGCGCGCTCATCACGTTGGCATGGCCGGCGCCGCGCACGATGTCGGCGGCGCGCGCCTCGGTGCCCGGCGCGGCGATCACCAGCAGCGCATGGCGCGGATAGCGTGCCGCCAGGGCCGCGCAGCAGCGCTGGGCGTCGGCCACGCTGACCGTGCGCTGCGCATTGCTGCCCTGGAAATTGAGGCAGAACAAACCTTCATGTGTACGCAGCAAGGTGTCGCAGGCGGCGTCGACCCGGGCCGCGTGCGCGTCCACGCCGAACAGTTCATAGCGCATATCGATGTCGCGCAAGGAAAATTGTTCGAACGTGGCGAAAAAACTGTGCAGGATGTGGCGGCTGCGGTCGCAGGGCACGGTATGGTCGAACATGCCCAGCTTCGCCGTCGAGGTGCCGTACTTGGGAATGGCAAAGCCCGTCAGATAGTGCGCACCGAGCCATTTGATACGCAGCAGCAGGGGAATCGAAAAGCGGTTGTAGGGATTGAAGATGACGTCGTAGCGGCGCCGGCGCAGCTCGGCGATGGTGGTGCGCAAGTCGCGCAGCAGCGGCTGCTTGTCCCAGATCAGGATCTCGTTCACATGCGGGTTGTCGGCGATGACATCGCGGTTGGCGCTGCTGGCGGCCACGTCGATCTGCCAGTGTGGATAGTTTTTCTTCAGCTCGCGCAGCAGGGCCGAGGTGACGATCATGTCGCCGATCTTGTCGTTGCGCAAAATCAGTACCTTGCGCACCTTGGCGATATCGAGGGGCTGCTTGCCGGATTTGCCCAGCAGGGCATAGCTGATCAGCCGGGCGGCGGTTTTTATCAAGGAAACTCCGGAAGTAGATGGCGACAGCAGCATCTTACGGATTGGCTATGTCACCGTCAAATGTGGGAACTCGCCCAATGTTGCCTTCAATAATGTTTCCGGGGAGCGGATGCGCCCGGCGTCCAGTATCCAGCGCCACCCCAGGTAATTCGGCAGATAACGGCTGGCCACGCCATGGAAGATGCGCAGCCAGCCGCGCAAGCGGCTGTGATACGCGTTGACGTTCTGCACGTGGGCGGCGCCCTGCACGCGGATGCCGGCACGCACATTGACGGTCTGGTGACTGATCCCCGCTTCACGCGCGAAGGCGCGATAGGCAGCGTGGCCGTCGGTCATCAGCAAGATGTCCTTGTCGATCACCGGCGGCAGGCAGGCATGCAGCTGCGCCTTGGTCAGCGCCCCTTTTCCCGCGATGAAATCGCGGGTTTGTCCCGTGCGGTCGCGCGCCACCAGGATGCAGACTTGTTCACTGGAAATGCCGCGCTTGCGGGCATGGCCGCCACGGCGGCGCGCCGGACGCGTCAGATGCCGCGCGCCCTTTTCCGATTCCAGCACATACAGCTCGTCCGCTTCGGCGATGCCATGCAGGCAATGGGGCCGGTCCGTCTTGGCCAGGCTTAAAAACCGGTGGCGCCAGCGAAAGGCGGTGTTGCGGTGCACGCCCAGCTGGCCTGCCGCCTTGCGCACGGAAGCCGACTCGAGCAGGCAGTCGGCGTAGTCGAGCCACAAGGTCTTGTGGCGCAAGCGCGCCAGCGGCGTGCCGGTGAGCGCATTGAAGGTGCGTCCGCACGGCACGCAGCGGTAGCGCTGCAGTCCGTGCGCATGACCGTGCCGGTGCGCATGGCTGCTGTTGCAGGCGGGACAGTGTAACCGCTGCCGGGCCACGCTTTCGACCAGTGCCACGGCGGCGTTCTGCGATCCTGCCCCGCGCAGCAGAGCAGTGCTCGCCTGACGCTGGCGACGGCTCAGTGCGGCAAACTGGGTGATGAAGGTTTTCCATTCGGCTGACTGCATGGATGGCTCCCGTTTGTCTGCGATGCACAGTCAGACAGCCGGGGCTGGGGAAGATTCCTTGAGTTCCCCTATTTGTCGGGGACAGAGCCTACGGATTTCCACCGTCCTGAGCTAGGGGGCGTGCCCCATTATTGCCGCGTGCGCCAGGGCGGCGCACGCGCGGGGAGCGATTATTCGAGGCCCAGCAGGGCGACGACTCTCTCGCGGCTGATGCCGACCAATGCCGAGCTGATCGCCAGCAGCGATTCATAGCCGGGCTCGCTGGCCTTTTGCGTGAAGTTTTCCGCCAGGGTATCCATGCTGACGTGCACCTGCACCGGTTGCGCGCGGGCAACTCGTCCCGTCGCTTGCGCCAGGGCCAGACTGACGGAGCTGCGCGCCGCCTGCAACTGCGCCAGCGCCTGCACCACTTGCTGCAAGGTGGCGCGCAGGGCTTCCACGTCGCCGGTATGCCATTCTTCCGGGGCGATGGCGGCCGGCTCCGCATCCGTGCGCACGCGGCTCATCTGGCCGGTCGGATAGCGGATGCCGCTGCCGCGCACGGACAGGCTGTCGCGCACGTTGGCCCAGGCCGCCTCCGACGTGCTGAACACCAGTTCGCCATTCTCACCCAGTTTGACGCCGATACCCGATGGCATCAAGGCGCGGTCGAAGCGCGAGACGATTTCGTTCGCGCTCAGGCCAGGTTCGATATTGACCGAGCGCAATGCCTGGTTCGCGCCGCCGACGGAAAACGCCAGCACTTCCTGCGGGCCTTCCTGCAGGCTGGCCATGGTCAGGCCGCGGATGCTGAAGTTTTGCTGTGCCGCGCGCGGGCTGGTATAGCTGAGTTGTGCGTCGAGCGTGCCGCCTGAGGCGCTGGCGCGCTGGCGCCAGGTATTGCTGAACTGGCGTACTCTCGCTTCGACTTGCCCTTCGCGGCCCTGGCGCGCGGCCAGCTTGGCCGCCAGCTCGCTTTTCAGCGCTTGCAACTGGCTGCTGCTGCGTTCCAGGTAGTCGAGCGTTTGCTGCGCGTTGGAAATCTCCCCCTGCAGCTGGTGATCCCAGTTGCTCAGGCCGCGTTGCAGGCTCGCCGTCGACCTCTTCGCCGCCGGCGCATCGCTGCGCGCGCTGGCGCTGCCGTTGATGGCGGCGGACGCGTCATCAACGACGCGGGCTGTGCCGGCGCCTTTGGCATTGACGCCGGAAGAGGAGGGAGTCTGAACGATTTGCATGATGGTCAGAGAAGATCAAACAGGGAAATGGTGCCAACCTTGGCGTATGCCTTGTATGTTGCCTGCAGGGCTGTCTGGTAGCCGGTCAGTTCGATGGCCGCCGCACCCATGTCGGTCTTTTTCAGGTCCAGCAGGGCCGAATCGTTCGACAGTGAGACATTGGCCAGGTTGCCTGACAAGGTGGACAGAATGTTCTGCGCGCCGCCGAAGATGGCGATCTTGCCCGAGAGCAGATCCATGCCGTCATCCGTGCCATTCAGGCCTGCGCCCACCACGGCCCGCACGGCCGGGTCATTCGGGCTGACGCCCGGCGTGCCGAGGGTGGTGATGACCTGGTCGATCTTGTTGAGCCATACTTCCAGATTCTTCACGTCGACGTTGGCCGCCTGCGTCACGCCATTGCCCACCACCACGGTCTGCGTGTCGGTATTGCCGATGTAGCTGTAGCGCGAACCGGCAGCCGCCGTCGCGTCGTACTTGATCGCCGGCTGGTCGGTGGCGGTGCCGGAAAACATGTAGCGGCCTTCCTGGTCCTTCAGGTTGGCCGTGTACAGCACGCTGTCGCGCATGGCGACCAGCGATTGCGTCATCGCATTCAGGTCGTCGGGGGCGTTGCTGCCGTCGGCCGCCCACACGAGCAGGTCGCGCGCCTGGCCCATGTCGGTAACCATGCTCGACAGGTAGTTTTCGTTTTTCAGCAGGCGCACTTTGACTGTGGCGATATTGTCCTGGTACTGGGTGACCATGGCTTGCTCGCGCGTCAGGCGCGAAATGCGCACGTTGCCGATCGGGTCATCCGACGGCAGCTGGATGCGCAAGCCCGACGCCATCTGCTGGGTCAGGTAATTGATGCGTTCTTGATTTTGCTGAAGAGAAATATTAATCAGCGATTGGTACTGGCTACTGGCAACACGCATGATCTTCTCCTTAACCCATCATTTGCAAAGTGGCGTCAAACAAGGTATTCGCCACGGAAATGACTTTCATGTTTGCCTGGTACATATTCTGAAATTCGACCAGGTTCATCGCTTCTTCGTCCTTGTTCACGCCGCTCGTGGATTTCCAGTCGTCGATCGCTTGCGCGCGCACCGTGCTGGCCGTTTTCAGCAAGGCCTGGTTCTGCTGGCTGTAGATCGCCAGCTTGCCGACCAGCTGCGTGTCCGCGTCGCTCATCAGGACGGAACCCACCCAGCTGACGTTGATCGGTTGATTCTTGATGTCGATCAGTTTCTGCAAGTTGCCGCTGTCGCCGGCCTGGCCCGTCAGCGACAGGGCCAGGTCCTTGGCGTTGAAGCCAGGGGTAATGCTCAGCTTGCCATTCGCGTAGGCCAGCAGGGGACCGCCGGCCGTGCCGGCCATGGTTGTTCCCAGCGCCAGTTGCGCGTTGACCTTGCTGGTCAACTGGGTGGCCATGTCCTGCAGCGACTGCTGCAGCGGTTTCAGGGTATTTTTTTCGAATTCGCCCAGGCCGCCCATCTGGCCGCCGATGGCGACCAGATCGAGCGTGTACGAGGACTTGGCGAAATCGAGGCTCAGCGTCTGGTCGCCCGTGTTCGTCATGGTGCTGCTCAGGGTGCCGGCCAGGCTGCCGATGACCAGAGGCTGGCCCGACTTCAGCGAGACATTGCGCGAGCCGTCCGGCTGGTCGAGCACCTCGATGCCCATTTGCGAGGCCAGGCCATCGATCAGCTGGTCGCGCGCATCCATCAGCGACGACACGTTCGTGCCCGACGCAGTGGAGGTGCTGATACGCTGGTTCAACGCGGCGATATTGGCCAGGGTGGTATTGGCTTGCGGCACAATCGCCGCCCGTTGTTGCTGGACCGACAGCAACTGGTTGCCCATGACGGTGCTGATGCTGTTGAAGCGCTGCGCCATGGCGTCGGCGGAAGTGACGATCTGCTGGCGCAGCGGCGTCGACGTCGGGTCGACGGCGGCCGCGTTCAGGGCCTTGAAGAAACCGTCGATGCCATTGCTGATGCTCGACGCATCGTCGCCCATCACGCGCTCGAGCTGGGTCAGGTAAGGCTGGGTCTGCGAGCGGGCGCCCTGGTCGGACGCGGCACGCCACATTTGCTGGCTCTTGTAAGCATCGGCAAAACGCAGCAAGGCGGACACTTCCACGCCATTGCCGGCCGAACGCACGCCGGCGGTGGCGCCAAGCGATGACAGCAGCACACCCTGGCGCGTGTAGCCCGCCGTTTGCAGGTTGGCGATGTTCTGGCTGGCCGCATTGAGTGCGGCCTGGGCGGCGATGCTGCCTGACAATGCATTGCTGATGATGCTCATTGGGCAAGTTTCTTTCGTGAAGAGTGTGGCGCGTGCGGGTGGGCAGGCACTGAATCGTTGTTACCTTGTACAGGCGACGCTTCAGACGGATTTATTAAGCGGCGCTGCAATATTGTCGGTCTTGACAGCGCCACGGGCTGTCACCGGGGCGCCGGCGGGCGGCAGCAGCTGGCGCAGGATGGCGTCGGCGATGCCGAAGGCGCGCTGGCCGGCCATCTTGTCGGCCACCAGGTTATCAGCCATTTCCAGCATGTCGCTGTTGACCGGGTCCTTGAAGACGCTGTCTTCGCCCGCCATCTCGCGCGTGCCCGAACGCATCTGGCGCAGCATGTGCGAGATGAAGAAGGCTTCGAACTTGACGGCCGCCTCGGTGGCCTTGGCCGCATAACGGGGATCGGCCGGCGTGGCCGCGGCGGGCGTCTTGTCGTCGAGGGCCGAGGGCAGGGCGCCGCTGCTGTCGTTGATATTCATCATATGACCACCAGTTCGCCTTCGATGGCCCCTGCTTGGTCCAGGGCTTGCAGAATTGCCATGATGTCATCGGGCGAGGCGCCCAGGCTGTTGACCACGTCGATAATCGACTGCAGCTTGGCACCGGCCGGCCATTTGAACATATTGCCATTGCCCTGGTCGACGGATACTTTCGACTGCGGCGTAACGGTGGTCTGGCCGCGGCCGAACGGCGCCGGCTGGCTGACGGCCGAACTTTCGGAAATGACGACCTTGAGCGAGCCGTGCGTGACGGCGGCCGCCTTGACGCGCAAGCCTTCGGCGATGACCACGGTGCCGGTGCGCGAATTGAAGACCACTTTCGGCGTATCGACGCCGACATCGACGGAGAGCGCTTCGAGCTTGGCCATGAAGGCCACGCGCTGGGTCGGGTTTTCCGGCGCCAGTACCTCCACGCTGGTGGCGTCGCGCGTGGTGGCGACGGCGCCAAAGCGGCGGTTGACGGCTTCGACGATATTGATGGCCGTCTCGAAATGCGGGTGGCGCAAGTTCAGGGTGACGGTCGGCTTGGTCGAGAAATCGCTGAGGATTTCGCGTTCGATGTTGGCGCCGTTGGGAATGCGGCCCGAGGTCGGCGTGTTGACGGTGACGGACGAGCCGCTCTTGCCGGTGGCGTTCAAGCCGCCGACGACGACGTTGCCTTGTGCCAACGCATACGTTTCATTGTCGGCCGCGCGCAATTGCGTCAGCAGCAAGGTGCCGCCGCGCAAGCTCTTCGCATCGCCCAGGGACGAGACGGTGACATCGATGGCCTGGCCACGGCGGTATCCTGGAGGAAACACGGCACTGACCATGACGGTGGCGACGTTCTTGCTTTTTGCTTCGGCGCCGTCGGGCATCTTCACGCCGAATTGCTTGAGCATGTTGACCACGGACTGGCTGGAAAACTTCACCTGGGTGGTGTCGCCGCTGCCGTTCAGGCCCACGACGAGGCCGTAGCCGACCAGCGGGTTGTCGCGCACGCCCTCGATACTGACCAGGTTGCGCAGCACTTGCGCGGCGCTGGCGGGCAGGGCAAAGCCGGAGAGCGCGGCCAGCATGGCTGCCAGGGGCAGGGCGGAACGAAATTTCATGAGCTCACCTTAAAACGGCATCCATGGGCCGACGAAGAAGCGCGTCAGCCAGCCTGGTGTATTGGCTTCGGCCAGGGTGCCCTGGCCGGAATAGGCGATCTGTGCATTGGCGATGCGCAGGGACGAGACCTGGTTGTTCGAATCGATGTCGGCCGCGCGCAGGTAGCCGCGCAGGCGCACGAATTCCTCGCCCTGGTTCAGGGTCAGCGTTTTCTCGCCCTGCACGCGCAGCAAGCCGTTCGGCAGCACTTCCTGCACGATCACAGTGATGGCGCCGGACAGCGCATTTTGCTGCGTGCTGGTCGAGTCGCCGGCGAAGTTGCGGTCGGCCGACAGGTCGATGCCCGTCTTGGGGAAGGTCTTGCCGAGGATGTTGGCCGCATTCACGCCGACGGACGAACCCTTGTTGAACGAGGTGCCGGCCTTCTTGCTCGCCTGCGTGGTTTCCTGCAGGGCCACCGTGACGACGTCGCCGACGCGGAAGGCGCGGCTGTCCGAAATCAGGTCCAGGCCCGCGTCGGGATTGAAAACGCCGCCGCCCACGCCGCCGCGCGCAGCGCTGCGCGGCGCCACGGGCAGCGGCGTATCGGAAAAGCTGGGCGCCACCGGCGCGGCCGGCTGGCTGGCGCAACCGGCCATCAACACCAGCAGCATGGCTGCCGTGGCTTTCATGGCGATTCTCATCAGCGTGCCGCTTGCGCCAGGTATTGCAGCATATTGTCGGCGGCCGACAGCACCTTGGTGTTCATTTCATAGGTGCGCTGGGCAGCGATCATGTCGACCATCTCTTCGACCACCTGCACGTTCGAGCCTTCCAGCGCGAACTGTTTCAGCTTGCCCAGTGCGCCTTCGCCGGGACGGCCTTCCGTCGGCGTGCCGCTCGATGCCGTTTCCTGGAACAGGTTTTCGCCCAGTGCCAGCAGGCCCGTCGGGTTGACGAAGCTGGTCAGGTTCAGCTGGCCCAGCTGGGTGCCGTTGACATTGCCCGGCACGGTGGCCGTGACCATGCCGTTTTCACCGATGGTGATCGCCGTCGCATTGTTCGGCACGGTGATCTGCGGCACCAGCGGCAAGCCCTGGGCATTGACCATCACGCCGTTTTCATTGATGCCGAGCTGGCCGGCGCGCGTGTAGGCCGCTTCGCCGTTCGGGCGCAGCACTTGCAGGAAGCCGTTGCCGGTGATGGCGACGTCGAATTCGCGGCTCGTCGTTTGCAGGCTGCCGGTGGTAAACACCTTTTGCGTGCCGACCATGTGCGTACCGTTACCCAGCTGCACGCCCGATGGCGACAGGGTATTGTCGGCGCGCTGCGTGCCCGGCTGCTGCTCGACCTGGTAAAACAGGTCTTCGAAGACGACGCGGTCGCGCTTGAAGCCAACGGTATTGACGTTGGCCAGGTTGTTCGCGATGGCTTGCAGCTTGGCGTCTTGTGCCTGCACGCCGGTCTTGCTGATCCACATTGCTGGATTCATGATTTACTCCTGGTAATTGGTTGGCGTTGGGCTCAGGCGCCCAGCAGGCGGTTGCCGGACTCGGTCATCGCGTCGCTGGCCTTGAAAATTTTCATTTGCATTTCGAAACTGCGGTTCAGGCTCATGGTGGCGACCATTTCCTCGACGGCCGACACGTTGCTGCCTTCCAGGTGACGGTCGCGCAGGCGCACCGCCGGGTCGGCCTGCAAGTCTTCGCCGCTGCGTGCCACGATCAGGCCCGCCTCGTTCTTCGTCAACTCGCCCGATTCCGCATTGACCAGCTTGAGCTTGTCGACGGTCTGCATTTGCGCCGTTCCTGGCACCTGGATGGAAATCGTGCCATCGGCGCCGATCGACAGGCTGGTGTGCTCGGGAATCGTGATCGGACCGCCTTCGCCCAGCACGGGCCGGCCGTTGATGGTCAGCGCGCCCGTTTCATCGAGGTCCATGGCGCCGGCGCGCGTGTAGGCTTCACCGTTTTGCCATTGCACAGCGAGAAAGCCGGGGCCCGTGACGGCCACGTCGAGTTCGCGTCCCGTTTCCTTGATGGCGCCCGTGCGCGTGCCGACGGCGCTCGACTGCGTCTGCGTCATGTGGCGGTCGTCGTAGCCATAGCCGTTTTGCAGCGGCTGGGCAGTGGACACTTCCAGGTTGGCGCGAAAGCCGCCCGTCTCGATATTGGCCAGGTTGTTGGCGTGTACCTGCTGTGCCCGCAGGGCACGGTCGGCCCCGCTCATGGCGGTATAAATCAGCGCATCCATTGCTTTTTACCTTTGCGTATCGTGGATTACAGCGCTTGCATCAGCGATTGCAGCATGGCGTTCTCGGTCGAGATGACCTTCGAGTTCGCCTGGTAGTTGCGCTGCGACGTCATCAGGCCCACCAGTTCGGAGGTGATGTCGACGTTCGACTGTTCCAGCGAGCTCGTCACCAGTTTGCCGGCCATGCCGACGCCCGGACGGTCATAGATGGCGGTGCCGGAGGTGGTCGAGGCGACCCAGCTGGTATCGTTGACGGCCGTCAGCCCGCCTTCGTCAGGGAAGGTGGCCAGGGCGATCACGCCGATGCTTTGCTTCTGGCCGTTCGTGTATTTGGCCACGACGGAGCCGTCGTCGGCCAGTTCCACGCCCGTGTAGGTGCCCGAGGCATAGCCGTCGGCGCGGTCGGTCGAGGTGGTCGCTTCACCGGCGAACTGGGTCGTGCCCGTGTAGTCGATGGCGATCGACAGCGCTGCGGCGCCAGGCGGCGTCGGGAACACCGGCGTGGCGGTCGTTCCGGTCACCAGCTTGCCGTTCGTGTCGAAGGTCATGCTCGTCACCGGCGTCACATCGGCGTTGTCAAAGGTGTAGTGCACGTCCACGCCCGTCGCCGTCTTGACGAAGTACTGGCCCAGCGAGTGCTTGGCGCCCAGCGAATCGTAGACGATCGAGGACTTGGCGCTGTTGTAGCTCAGTTCGTTGGTCTTGTTGAAAGGCACGGCCTTGATGGTCCATTCGGACGACATGTTGGCGGCATATGCCAGCTTGGTCGATGCCACGGCGGGAATCTGGCCCGTCGGAATGTTCATGTCGCCCATGGTGCCCAGGGTGGTGCTGCCTTTGACGGCGGCATAGCCCTGTACCAGGCGGCCGTTCGAGTCGATCAGCTTGCCATCGCTGCTGGCCGAAAAGATGCCGACCCGGCTGTAGCTCATGGTGTTTTGCGCATCGCGCGCGACGAAAAAGCCGCGGCCGTCGATGGCCGCGTCGAGCGCGCGGCCCGTGTTCAGCACGCCGCCAGTGAGCGACATGCTTTGCGTGATCGAGCCGATTTCCGTGCCCGTGGCGCGCGAACCGGCATACATGGCCGAAAAGTTGGCGCGGCTGCTCTTGAAGCCGTAGGTGCCGGCATTGGCGATATTGTTACTGGTGCTGTTCAACTGTTGGTTGATGGACTGGATACCGGACAGCGCGATGTCGAAACTCATGTTGACTTCCTTTAGTGAAGGACGAGATTAGTGTTCAGGAAACGAAGGGGCGAGCGGATCAGGCCGTCTTGCCGTTGAAGCCGGTGATCGCGCCAGGGTTGACTTCGCCCAGGTTCGACACGCTCAAAATCATGCTGCCGCCGGACGACAGGCGCACGCTGTTGAGCTTGCCCGCGATGTCGACCGATGGTTTTTCGGTGCCATTGGTGGTGACCGCCATGGTGTACGTGCCTGCAGGCAAACCCAAGGCGACGGGATCGATGGTGAACGGCACCGTGCCGGCCGACTTGGCGCCCAGTTCGATCTTGTATTCCTTGTCGTCGATGCCTTTCAGGGTCACGGTGGTCTTGGTGGTGCCGGCCGCCAGCGCGATGCTGCCGCTGACCTTGCTCTTGTCGAGCTGCACCGTTTCGCTGTTGACCATGACTTCGGAGCCTACCTGCGCGCCCAGGGCCAGCACCTGCATCGATTGCAGCACGCTGGCATTGGCGCTGGTCAGCGTCGACAGGTTTTGCATCGCTTCCGTCTGCGCCTGCTGCGTCAATTGATTGACGAACTGGCTCGGATCGGTCGGCGCCAGGGGATCCTGGTTCTTGATCTGCGCGACCAGCAACTTGGTGAACATGTCCTGGGTGGCATTGTTTTGCGATTTGACGGCATTGTTGTTGCTGCCGCTGCCATTGGTGTTGTTTGTAAAGAGATTGGTTTCCATGGATTATGCTTCACCTAATTTGAGGAGCGATTGCTGCATCGACTTGATGCGGCCCAGAACTTCGACATTGGTTTCAAACGCGCGCGAGGCCGACATCATGTCGGTCATCTCGGCTACCTGGTTGACGTTGGGGTAGAACACCATGCCGTCGGCATTGGCCATCGGGTGGCCCGGTTCATACACCTTGCGCAGCGGCTCATCGCTTTGCACCACGTCGAGCACCTGAACGCGTCCGCCGGCGCCGCTGGCGCCCGGGCCATCCATCACGGCCGCAAACACGGGTTTGCGCGCGCGGTAGGTTTCGCCTTCGGAACCGGCAACGGAATCGGCATTGGCCAGGTTGCTGGCGATGGTATTGAGGCGCACGGTCTGCGCCGCCATCGCCGAACCGGCGATCTTGGAAATATCCTGGAAGCTCATGCTGATCCTTATTGTCCGGAAATGGCCTTGGACAGACCCTTCAGTTTCATGTTGACGAAAGTGAGGCTGGTCTGGAAGTCGGTGGCATTCTGCGAGAACGCCGCCTGCTCGACGCCGATTTCGACGGTATTGCCGTCGCGGCTGGGGTGGTAGGGTACGCGGTACAGGGCACTGGCATCGTCATCGGTCGACAGCAGGCCGGCCTCGTTATCCTGCAATTGTTGCAGGGCGCTGCCGAAATCCATGTCCATGGCCTGGAAGCCGGGCGTGTTTTCATTGGCGATGTTGGCCGCCAGCACGCGTGTACGGTCGGCACGCAGTGCGAGTGCATCGGCATGCACGCCCAGCGCATCCTTGAAATTAATCCCCATGGTCATCCTTTGTGTTGAATTCGATCGTGCTTTTTGCGGTTTGGTCCAGAAAATAAGTGGTGCAGAGGTAAAATCCCAGCCAAGTCATGTTGACGCATGGTAAGGTCATGCCGCTTCAGTATCTTTGATTAAGGTTAGCAATGATTTACTTTGAGAACTATTCCGTGATGTGGAACAAGGCGCAATGTCGTCACATACTGCTGCCAAGCCTATTTTTACTGACCAGCCTATATAGTAGTGCAGGTCGCGCAGAATTGCCAGCCGACAATATATTTTCACGTGTGGAACAGCTAGCTCGCGAGCAATTGACACAGCAGGCGGCCACGGCGGGACTGCTGGAACCCCAGTTTCAGGTGACCGTCGTGAAAAGCACGCGCCCCATGCCGGCGTGCGCCGCGCCCGTTGCGCTGGAAACGGCGGACAGCCGCTCGGCGCAGCGCATGCGCTTTGTCGCAGTGTGTCCTGGAAGCAACGGATGGCGTTACGAAATGCTGGCGCGCGGCAGCATCACGGCGCAAGTGGCCGTCACCAGCGCCCCCGTCACGGCCAATACGCCGTTGCAATCGGGTGACGTGGTGCTGGCGCGGCGGGACGTGACGATGGTGCCGGACAGTATTTCTGCCTTGCCTGGCGCGATTGGCCTGTCGAGCCGGCGCAGCTTGCGTGCCGGCGAAGTGCTGCGCCAGGGACAGCTGGCCTCGCCCGTGCTGATCAAGCGGGGCAGTGCGGTCAACATCGTGGCGCGCAAGGAGCAGGTGGAAGTGAGCATGGCCGGCGAGGCGATGGATCCGGGCGCGCTTGGCGAGCTGATCCGCGTGCGCAACGCCACCAGCGGCACGGTGATACGCGCCAGGGTGGTCGATGCGGGCGTGGTGGAGCCGGCCGAACTTCCCGGCCGTTAAAGGGAACTTACTCGGCGGCGGCCGTGCGCTGCAGACGTGTCGCCAGTTGGGTTAGCTTGGCGGCATAGTTGGGGTCGGTGGCATAGCCGCCGCGCGCCAAACCCTGCGCGAAGGCGCCCGCGTCGGCGCCCGTGTTGAGGGCGGCGCGGTAGCGTGGATTGTCGAGCAGCACTTGCGCATAGTCGCGGAAGGCGCTGGCCTGGTCCGGGTAGCTGCGGAAGCGCTCGGTTTTCTTCAGCGCCGTGCCGCTGCCAGCCTCGTATTCGGTCGTCAGGTTGCTGGCCACGTCGCCCTGCCATTTGCCGCCGGCCTTGATGCCGAACAGATTATTGGTGTCCGCGCCCGTGCCCTGGCGCAGCGGACGCTGGCCCCAGCCCGATTCCAGCGCCGCGTGGGCGGCGACGATTTCCGGCGCCACGCCCAGGCGCGCGCCCGTTTCTTCCGTCCATGGCTTGATCGAGGCGAGGAATTGCTGCTGCGTTTCGCCGATCTCGCCGCCCTGGCTGATGGCGCCCAGCACATTGACGGGCTGGCTTTGCTCCAGGTAGGCGCGTCCTTGCGGGCTCAGGTTGGTGGCGTTGCCGCCGCCCTGTTCGATGAAGCGGGCCACTTCGCCCTGTACTTGCCGGAACACGCTGCCAAAGCCGCCGCTGGAGGCCGTGGATTCGGTGGCGCGCATATTGCTCTGCACGGCATGGGTCGCCGCCGTCGATGGCGTCGCCGCCGTGGCGCGGGTGGTCAGGAAATCAGCCTGGCGCATACGTATCTTCCTCGCCATGCAGCACGCGCTGCATGATGCTGTACTGCTCTGTTAATAAATCGCTGTTGCGGGCATTCAGGCGCTTGCATTCGAGCACCATCTGCTCGAGCGCGGCCCAGTCGCGCTGGGCGGTGGCACGCGCGTCTTCTTGTAACAGCGCAAACAATTGGGGCATGTCGCCTTGCGGGCCCAGCAGGGCGGTGACGAGACTGACACGCTGGCGGCGGCGTGCGTCGAGTGGCTCGACGGCGGCGACGAGCTGGTCGGCCAGCGCCGTCAGCCGGGTGCTCTGGTGGTGCAAGGTGGCCTGAAATTGCTCTTCCAATAAGGTTTGCAGCGCGGCATAGCCGGCGCGGTCATCCGTCATGCCTTGCAGCACGCGGCGCACGGCTTCCTGGCGCGTGATGCCCTTGCGCGGCGCGGTCACGATTCGCCGCCGTGGAAACGCTGGATCAGGCCCGCCAGTTTCGATGGATCGAACGGCAACTCGCCCTTGGCCAGCGCATCGCGCAGCATGGCCACTCTTTCATGGTCGATCTCGGGCATGGCGCGCAGGGCGGCCATGGCCGGCTGCAGCACGGCCGATTGCAGTTCCGCCCCGGCCGACGAGCCGCCCATGGCGCCGGCGGCGCCCGCGTTTTCGGCGATCGCCTCGGCCGGCGCGACGGCGCTGCTGCGCACGGCAGCACCGGTGTTGCCGGAGGAGATTTTCATACGTTGTCCCTTGCCCTTAATTTGCATGCTCTTCCCGATCTTTCTTTGCGGGCAGGCCCAGTTTTTCGCGCAGGCGTTGCAGGGTGCCGGAGTCCGGTTCACCCACCTGCAGCTCGTCGCCTTGCGGCTTTTGTCCGGCCATGCCGAACATGGCGGCGATGCTGTCGGCCTGGCCACGCGTCAATATTAACAGTTCGATGCGGCGGTTGATGCCGGCACTGGCATTTTTCACGTCCAGCGGCGCGCGGTCGGCCATGCCGACCACTTGCAGCACGCTGTCCGGACTCATGCTGCCGATCAGCAATTGCGCGCGCGCCGACATGGCGCGGTTGGCCGACAGGGTCCAGTTCGAGAAGCCTTCATAGCCGGTATTGGCGTATTGCATCGAGTCCGTATGGCCGACGATCAGCATCTGGTTCTCCATTTGCGCAAACACGGGCCCCATCTGGCGCAGCAGCTTGCGGAAACGGTCGGTCGGCACGGCGCTGCCGCGCACGAACATGCCTTGCTTGTCCGTATCGTGCAGCATGACGCGCAAGCCGTATGGCGTGATCACCGATTGCAGGTTGCTCTTCAGTCCCGCTTCGTCGCTGAGCTTGTCGAGCGCGCGCGACAGGGACAGCAAATCTTCCGGCGACTGGTAGCTGACCTTGGTCTGGTTTTGCGGCGCCGCGCCAGCCTTGCCGTCCTGCGTTTGCTTGCCTTCCGTGCGCGTGTCGCCCGTGCCCTTGCGGGGCATGGGGAAGCGCTCGATCAGGCTGCCGCGCGGGCCGCCTTTCTGTTCCGGCATGACGCCCTGGCCTTCGCCCTGGCGGCTGCCTGCCGACGCGTCCATCATGATTTCCTTCATCGCCTGCTGCTCGCGCGCGGCCATCAGCCACAGCACGAGGAACAGCGACAGCAGGGCCAGGCAAAAGTCGGCGAACGCTACTTTCCAGGCGCCGCCATGGCCATCGTCGTCATGCTTGCGGCCGGCACGCTTGATGATGGCCTGTTCATGTTTCTCATGCGGCTTTAGCACGGCGGCCTCCCCGGCCTTGGCCTTGCTCTTGTTCGGCGCCGCCATCTTCCAGCGCATTGATCCAGCTTTCCAGCTGTGCGAAGCTCGGTTTGATGTTCAGCTGCACCAGGCGGCGGCCCGCATCGATGGCCAGCAGGGGCGGCTTGCCCGCCACGTGCGTGACCAGCACGACCTTCACGCATTCCATGGTCGAGCCTTCCTCGCCCACCAGCTGTTTCATCATGTTGCACATCGGATCGAGCACGCCGTAGCAAAAGAAGATGCCGATGAAGGTACCGACCATGGCAGCGCCCACTTTTTCCGAAATTTCCGCCGCATCCGCGCCGTCGGCCACGGAATTCATGGCCATCACGATGCCGAGCACGGCGGCCAGAATACCGAAGCCGGGCATGGCTTCGGCGATCTTGTGCAGGGACTTCGACGGCTGCAGCAATTCGTCGTGGATGGCTTCGAGTTCCTGCTCCAGCACGCCTTCGAGTTCATGCGCGTTGATCTTGCCCATCGCCATCAAACGGAAGTTGTCGACGATAAAGGCCAGCAGCTTCGGCTCTTCCAGCACCAGCGGATAGCGCTGGAACAGGGCGCTTTCGCGCGGCGCCTCGACGTGGGCGTCCAGCGCCTTCAGGCCGCCGGCGGCCGTTTGCAGCAGTTCATACATCAGCAGCAGCAACTGGCGCTGGAATTCCGAGCCTTGCTTCTTGTGCGTGACGATCTTGCGCATCTGGTGCAGCATTTCACCGAGTACATGCTTCGGGTTGCCCAGCACCAGGGCGCCGACGGCGGCGCCGATGATGATGATCAACTCGACCGGTTGCCAGATCGCGTGGACGGTGCCGCCCATCAGGGCGAAGCCTCCGAATACACACCCCATCACGATTAAGATACCGATAATTACCATGTCAACTGCCTTTCTGCGTCATTGTGCTGCGTCAATTTGATGGATAGTGCTGAAACTTATGCGTCTTGCAGCATGGCTTTCATCTTGCCCAGCGCCGTCTTGTTGAGCTGGCAGACGCGGGCGTCGCTCAGGTCCAGTACGGCGGCTATTTCCTTGTAGCTCAGTTCGAATTCGTAATACATCTGGATCACGCGCTGCTCGCGTTCGTCGAGCGCGCGCAGCGCCTGCTCCAGGCTGCGCCGCACCATCAATTGCTCTTCCGGGCTCGGTGCGCTGTCGGCCTGTCCCAGGCTTTCCTGCAGCACTTCATCGAAACTGGCGATCAGCTCGGCGTTTTCCGCCAACTGGTATTCCTGGAAAGCTTCCGGCGTCAGCTTCAGCGCGGCCATGATTTCCGCGTCCAGCGGCTCGCGTCCGAGGCGGCGGGTCAGGGCGCGCACGCTGTCGCGCAGACGGTGGCTTTCCTGGCGCACGGCGCGCGGGCGCCAGTCCTGGCGTCGCAGTTCATCGAGGATGGCGCCACGGATGCGCAGGCTGGCATAGCTGCCGAAAGACTGGTCCGGCACGCCGTAGCGGCGCAAGGCTTCGAGCAGGCCCATCAGGCCGATCTGTTCCATGTCGTCGCGGTCGATGGCGCCCGACACCTGCGAATTGAGCTGGCGCACGATGCGTTTCACCAAAGGGGAGTACGCCACCAGATGTTGTTGCTCTTCAGCAACGCTGAGCACGGCCGCGCAAGCGCTGGCGGCGGCATATTCGCCGGCGCCATACGCTTCCTGGTATTGCTCTACATAGGCCAAGGGATCTCCCACTAGGTCGGCTGGCGTGTTGGCTTATTCAATGATCAGCTTGCCGACCATGACTTCGGTGAACGGTTTTTCCATCTGTTCACGCTCGTAGCTGACATTGAAGGCTTTGTTGATCTGCTCGGCATATTGTTCCACGGTCATGGTCTGCGCCTTGTCCAGCGGAAAACTCGACAGGGTGCTGACGGCGATCGAGCGCATCAGCGGCAAGTGATCCTTGGTCAGCTTTTCCTTTTCCTCGGTGGTGGCGATCACCAGGTCGGCCGACAGGTAATGCGTTTCGCCTTCGCCGGGGCCGCGGCGCAACATCACGATGACTTTGTCCAGCGTGAGGAACTTGCGCGCCTTCTTGCCCGTGGCGGGCGGTGGCGGGGCTTTCGCTTCGGCGACATCGGCATGGCCGGCGACCGGCTTGGCCAAATACCAGATGGCGCCGCCAGCGGCGCCGGCGGCCAGCACGGCCACGCCGACAAAGCCGGCTATCAGTTTCATTTTCATATTCATCAGGCGGTCTCTCGCTCGTGGCTGGCGTATGTGGTAGCGGCGGTGCTGCCGTCGGACAGGGCGCGTCCCGGCTCGGCGTCGTCCTGCTGGCGGCCCGGCTGACGCTGGCCGCGCGCATCGCCTTCGGCGAACGCCTGGGCAGCGGGGCTGCGCGGGGTGGCGCTGATATTGACGGCCACGTCGGTGTACTGGCGCTGCGCCAGGTCGCTGCGCATGTTCTCGCCGATGCCTTGCAACTGGCGCAACACTTCCGAATTCGACGCCGTGACGTTCACCTGCAGCGCGCCGGCCGTATGGCGGATGGAAATTTCAATGCGTCCCAGCATGGGCGGCTCGAGGCGGATCGTTGCGTGTTCGCTGTTGCGGCCGATCTGCGTCTGCAGGCGTTCGCCCAGCGCTTCGCGCAGCGGTTCCTGCCATTGCTGGGCTGGGCCGTTGAGCTTGATGGTGTCGCCGGCCGGGGCCGCTGTGGCCGTATTGCCGACCGTGCCCGTCAGGCCCAGGTTGGGCGTGGCCGGTGCCGGCGTCGCGGCGCCACGTTCGCCTTCGCGCGCGGCAACGGCAGGCGCGGCGACGGCGGTTGCCGGAGCGCTTTGCTGCAGCAGCGATTCGAACGGCTGTGCCGGCGAGCCGCCCTTGGCGGCCGTCGCCGGGTTGGCGGCGGCCAGCGGCTCGCGCGTGTCGCGGCCTGGCGCTGGCGCCGTTGCCGGTGCGTTCAGGGTGACCGCCGACGGATGCAGGCTGATGTTGAGTGCCGGATTGGCTTGCGCCGCATTCGCCTGCACCTGTGTCTGCGCTTGTGTCTGAACTTGCGCCTGGGCGGCGGCACGCGTCTCGGCTGCGGCCGCGTCCGTTGGCGGCAGCATGCTCACCGGCAAGCCGATAACGGGGGCGGCCATGGCCGGCAGGCTGCTGTCGGCCTGGCTGTCGCTGTCGCTCTCCTTCGCGGGAGCGGGCGTGTCGGTGTCGGCCGTTTCCACGCCCGTCACGTCAAGCACCTGCGCAAACAGGGGCAGGGCGGAGGGCACGGTGCCAGTAGCGGCATAGCCTGGTGTGCCGGGCAAGGCGGCGGCCTGTGACGGCGCTGCCGCCGGTGCTGGTGCAGCTGCCGCAGGGGTCGCCGGTGCCGGAGCGGCCGGCGCCGTGTTGAAGTTCATGATCATGCTTGATTCCCGTCCGAGTCGTATTCGCCGAGCGCGGCGTAGGCGACCCAACCTTCCTTATTTGCCTGTAATGCACCCAGGTGTTGACCCAGGCGTTCTTTTTCCTCAGAGCAAATTTTAACCGCTTGCGCGTGATTTTTGCGCAATTGCAACAATTCTGTTTGTTCCAGCGCACTCCATGCGCCCCGTTCGGCCAGCAAGGGGATGTTTTTCGCCAGGCTGGCGGACAGTTTTCCCATGGCTTCCCAATCCGCTTGCGCGATGGCGGCGCTCAATTGCCGGTTCAGCTGTTGCAGGATGCCGCGCCTAGGCATTGTTGGCCTGGACGCCCACCCAGCCGCGCTTGATGGTGGTCATCAGGGTAGTCACTTCGTCGATCAGGGTCGGGTCGAGCTTGATGCCGGCCGTGTACAGGCGCGCCACGCAATAGTCGTACAGGCGGGCCAGGTTGACGACCACTTCGCCGCCATTGTCGAAATCGAGCGAGCTCGACAGACCGTTGATGATTTGCGTGCATTTATCCAGGCTGATGGCCTTTTGCTCGTAGCGCTTGCCTACGATATGCCCGCGCGCGCGCGCCAGTTCTTCCAGCAGGCCGTCCGTCAGCACCAGTACCAGCTCGACCGGTGTGGCGCGGGCGGTCTGGGCATCCAGGTTGACGGCATGGTAGTTGCCGTAAGCTTCATTGTTTAACATGTCTTATTTCTCACTGTCTAAACTTGCGGCGGCGCGGCAGGCACGCTCGCCTTAGGATTTGTCGTTGCCAAACATGGCGTCGAACATGTCGACCGTCTTGTACATCTGTTCCTGCATGACTTGCAGGCGCGTATATTGATCCAGGAAACGCTTGTAGGCCGTGTTGTACTGGCTCGTCAGCAGGTCGGTGCTTTTGCTCAGCGACTTCTGCAAGCTGGTATTCGCATCGAGACGCTGCACCAGCTGGCCCTTGGTGATATTGCTCCATTGGCCCAACGCCTTGTCCAGGCCGCCTAACACGCCCGATGGGGCCGACAGGCTGTTGTTGCCAAACAACTTGTCCAGGTCGCCAGGGTTCGATGCCAGCTTGGCGGTCAGCTTGGCCGTATTCAGGCTCAGCGTGCCGTCGCGGTTGGCGGTCACGCCGTAGGAGACCAGCGAGACGCCGCCGACGCTCTGGCGCAGCAGATTGTTCAAATTGCTGCGCAGGGCGTTCAGGCCGGAATCGTGGGCAAAGATGCCGGCCGCGACGTTCTTGTCCGGGTCGCCGGAACTGGCCAGGCCGTCCAGCACGCTTTTCAGCTTGTTGTAGGCATCGACGAATGCCTGCACATTGGTTGCCGTGCCGCCGCTGTCGGTTGCCACCGTGACCGTCACGGGCGCGTCGCCCGTGTTCATGGCCTTGGTGAAGGTCATTTTCACGCCCGTCACGTTGGTAAAGGTATTCGACGCCTGCGTGATTTGCGTGCCGGTGTCCTTTGCGCCCAGCCAGACGATGGCGTCCTGCGCCTTGACGACTTCCTTGATGTTGGTGGCCGCGTCCGTCACCAGGGCCTTGGTCAGCGCGGTATTCGTCACGCTCGACGCGTCCAGCGTGACGGCGTTTTCCTTGCCAGTCAGGTTCGATGTCAATACCAGCTGCGCCTGGTTGCCGATGGTGACGATGGAAGCCGTCACGCGCGAATTGTTCTTGCTGTTGCCATTGATGGCGGCGGCGATTTCCTGCGGCGTCAGGTTGCCGTCGGCATCCTTGTCAGCGGCGCTCAGGTCGATGTCAAAGCTGTTGTCTGCGGTGACGGGGGCCAGCGGATCGCCGATCCGCACGGCCAGCGTGCCGCTGCCGGCGGCGGGGCTGCTGGCGAGGCCGCTGTACGAAGTCTGGCTGGCTGTGGCCAGTTGCTGTACGAAAAAGGAATAGCTGCCGGCAACTGCCGTGGCATCGGCCGTGCCGCTGCCATAGGCGGTATTGCTGAAGGTGGCGGACTGGCTCAGCAGCGACTTGCTGCTGCTCATGGTCGTCATCGTACTTTGGAAGGCGCTCATGGCCAGCTTCAGGTTGTTCAGCGCCGCGGCCGTGGTGTTGGCCAGTGCGGTTTGCTTAGTCAATTTGTCCTGCTGCGCCGCGACCGACTTGGTAGCCAGGTTTTTTGCAGTGACGAGCGGATCGTATTGCGGTGCAGTAATTACGTTTGCCATGCCAGACTCCTGAATAAAGGGATATACCGGTACAAGGCGACCCCCATTCCCGTTTTGTGAAGTTTTCCTGAAAGAAACTTACACCAACCTCATTTTACCTGTCCGCGGAACCAGAATTGCGTCGCCAGCTCGTCTTGCCGCTTGGCATCGACACGTTGTTGCTCATTTGCAACATGTTTTTGTTTTTGCGTCAGCACCTGGTCCAATACTTCGCGCTTGGCCCAGGCCGTATTGAGCGCGCGTTGCGAGACGGCCATGTTGGCCTCGTGCAAATGCAGGTCGGTACGGTGCTGGTCGGCCATCTGCATGACGGCTTGCTTGAAGTTGCCGCAATTGACGGACAGGGCCAGGGGCAGGGCGCCGCTGGGGCCGCTATCCGTGTACAGACCCGTCAGGCGCTCCAGGTTTTTCTGGTAGCGCTCGCGCACGGCCGTCTGCGCCGCCATTTCGCCTTGCAGGCGTTCGACTTCGGTGCTGCGCAGGCCGACCAGGGTGGTCAGGTTGCGGATAGTATGCGCGTCGCTCACGTATGCTCCTAGGCCATGATCTGTTCAAGTTGTTCGATGCACTGCCCCATCGGCGCCTCTTCCTTGGTGCCCTGGCACAGGAAGGCTTCGATGGGCGCGTGCAACTGCACGGCGCGGTCGGTGATCGGGTCGGCGCCGGGCACGTAGGCGCCCAGCGGGATCAGGTCGCGCACGCGCGCATGGCGCGCCATCGACGCTTTCAGCGCGCGCGCCGCCTGCATGTGGGGGGGCGTGATCACCTGCGCCATGCAGCGGCTGATCGAGGCGGCGATATCGATGGCGGGGTAGTGGCCCCGCTCGGCCAGTTCGCGCGTGAGCACGATGTGGCCGTCGAGAATTGCGCGCGCCGTATCGACCACGGGGTCCTGCTGGTCGTCGCCTTCGGCCAGCACCGTGTAGATGGCGCTCATGCTGCCTTCCGGGTGGGCGCCGTTGCCGGCGCTTTCCACCAGTTGCGGCAGGTTCGAAAACACGGACGGCGGGTAGCCGCGCGTGGCCGGCGGCTCGCCCAGGGCCAGCGCCACTTCGCGCAAGGCCATCGCATAGCGCGTGAGCGAGTCGACCAGCAGCAGCACGTGCTTGCCCTGGTCGCGGTAATGGGCGGCGATCGAATGGCACAGTTCGGTGGCCATGATGCGCATCAAGGGCGATTCGTCGGCCGGCGCGATCACCAGCACGGCCTTTTTCAAGCCTTCGGCGCCCAGCGATTTTTCCACGAATTCGCGCACTTCGCGGCCCCGCTCGCCGATCAGGCCGACGACGACGACATCGGCCACGGTCTGGCGCGTGATCAGGCCCAGCAGCACGCTCTTGCCCACGCCGGAGCCGGCCATCAGGCCCACGCGCTGGCCCTTGCCCAGGGTCAGCATGCTGTTAATCGCCCGCACGCCCACGTCCAGCGGTTCGACCACCGGTTGTTTCTTCAGGGGATTGATCTTCGGCGGCGTCACTTCCAGGATGTGTTCGCCGCCGAGGCGGCCCAGGTCGTCGATCGGCTCGCCCAGGCCATTGACCATGCGGCCCAGCCACGACGGGCCGATCTGCAGGCTGGCCTTGTCGGGCAGGGGCAGGACTCTGGCGCCCGTGGTAAGGCCCGTCGCCTTCTTGAACGGCATTAAATACGACAGTTTTTCGCGGAAGCCGACGACTTGCGCATCGAGCCATTCGCCATTGACTGTTTCAATTTGACAACGCTGGCCCGTGTGCAGGCGGCAGCCGGCGCTTTCCAGCAGCAGGCCGGAGGCGCCGACCAGGCGGCCGGTGGGTGTCGCGACCGGGATGTCGCCGATCTCGAAGCTGCGCAGCGTGTCGGCGATCATGCAGGCGCGCCGTGGTCTGCGTGTTCGGCGGCCAGCGCCAGGTGGCTGCTGACCTGCTCCATGCAGGCCGACAGGCGCTGATGGCAGCCCGCATCGACTTCATTGTCGCCGGCCTTGATGCGGCATTCGCCCGCGTCGAGGCGCGCGTCGGCGATCAGGTTCCAGCGCTTGGCGCGCTTCGGATCGAGTTCGCTGATGCGTTTGAGTTCTTCCGGATTGAGGAAGACGTCGATTTCCTCGCGCGTGGGCGGCATCGAGGCCAGGGTCTCGTCGACCAGGGCCAGCAATTGCACCGGCTGCAGCGCCAGTTCCGCGCGGATCACCTGGCGCGCCACCTTGGCCACCAAGTCGACCACTTCCTTGCGCTGCGCTTCGCGGTAATCGGCGCGCACTTTCTTCAGGTCGCGCAAGATGGCGTCGACGGGGCGGGCCAGGCGGTCCAGCGCCACCAGCGTTTCATTGCGGCCTTCTTCGCGGCCCTGCGCCATGCCGTCGCTGCGCCCGGCGTCGTAGCCATCCTGCTGGCCTTGCACCAGGCCCACTTCGTAGCCGTCGCGCTGGCCCTGCTCGAAACCTTCCGAGACGGACGCCTGCCACTGGCCATCCGTGTCCTCGTTGGAGGCACGCTGGCCGGCGGCGATGAATTGCGACAGCGGCGGGAAACGATACGAGCGGAAGTGTTTCATTCGATCACCGCTTCGGCAAACAGTTGCACTTCGATCTCGCCCGCATCGGCGAGGCCTTTGACGGTGGCCATGATTTCCTGGCGCGTCTGTTCGATGCGCGACAGGGGCACGGGGCCGGAGCGGCGCATCATGTCTTCGAAACTCTGCGCCTGGCGGCGCGGCATGGTTTTCAGCACGGCGTCGCGGATCGACGGTTCCGCGCCCTTCAGTGCAATCGCCCACTGTTCCATCGGCACGTCTTCCAGGATGCGCGTGAGCGTGACATCGCTCTGCGTGGCCAGGATCAGGAAGTCGTACATGCTCAGTTCGATTTCCGACACGACGTCCGGGTCGTGCGCACGCAGCAGTTCGACCAGCGCGGCGCGGTTGCCCGGCATGCGGTTGAGAATCTCGGCCGCCTGGCGGATGCCCTCGACGCTGGTGCTTTGCGTGTCGAGCGCGCCCAGGCAGCGGCCCACCAGTTCGTCGAGCTCGACCAGCAGGTCGCGGTCGATCTCGTCCAGGCGCGCCAGGTTCAGCAAGACCAGGTCGCGGCCTTCGGCGGGCAGGGCGTCGAGGATCTGGCCGGCCAGCGCGGGCGGCAGGAAGGCCAGGAACACGGCTTGCATCTGCACGTGCTCGTTGACGATGTATTCGGCCAGCCATTTTGGCGAGGCCCATTGCAGGCGCGCCATTTTGGGGCGGATGGCGTCGCCGTAAATGTTGTTGAGCACGCTATTTGCGATATCGCTGCCCAGCGCCATGTCCAGCGAGCGCTTCAGGTAGCTGCGCGAGGCGCCGTGCACGCCGCTTTGCTGGCGGTAGTCGTCGAAGAAGGTCTGCATGGCCGTTTTCACGGATTCGACCTTGATGCCGCTCATGCGCGACATCACTTGCGTGACTTCCAGCAATTCTTCGCGCGACAGGCAGCGCAGCACGTTGGCGGCCTGTTCTTCGCCGATGCTCAGCAGCACGATGGCGGCCTGTTCCACTGGGTTCAGGCTGGCGCTTTCGTATTCGGCGCCGTCGGAGGGATTATTGTTGTTGAGTTCGGCCATTTTTCTGCATCCATTGTTTGACGACTTCGGCGACACGCTCGGGTTCTTTTTCCGCCAGCACTTTCAGGTGGTCGACCATCACGTCGACCGCCGAGCCTGGTGGCGGCAAGTCATAATTTTCCAGCAGCGGCACGACCGGCATGGCGTTGCCGGCGGCGGCTTCGCCCTCGAGCGCCAGCGGGCTGCCATTCACGCCCAAGGCCGGCGCGCCGGCGGCGGTCACGCCATTGGCGCCGGCGGCGGCGTTGCTGCCGCCCAGCGCCAGGGCCGGATCGAGCTGTTTCAGTGCCGGCGGCGCCAGGCGCGTGGTCAGCAGGCGCAGCAGCGGACGCAGGATCAGGAAGTAGCCGAGCACGGCGCCCAGGGCGTACAGCAGCCAGCTGCTGAAATCGACGACGGTGTCGCGCTCTTCCCACCACTGCGCCACGGGCGGCTTGGCAGGGAAGGGCAGCGCCGTCAGGCTCAGGCTGTCGCCGCGCTGGGCGTTGATGCCCAGGCCGCTGTTGAGCATTTTTTCGATATTGCCCAGTTCGGCTGGTGTCCAGCCCGTTTTCGGGTTCGGTGCGGCGGCGCTGTTGAGGACGACGGCGACGCTGAGTTTTTCCAGGCGGCCACGGCTGCGCTTGATCTGCGTGATGCTGCGGTCATACGCGTACTGGCGCGTGGTGGCGTTCTTGCGGGCCGTGCCGTCGTCGGACGGCTTCGGCGCGCCATCGGCGGGCGCGGCGCCGGCGGCGTCGGCCGGTGCCGGCACGGCGGCCGCTGGCGGACGGTTCGACAGGCTGCCGGGAATGCCGGCCACGGTGCGGTTGCGTTCCTGCTCTTCGCGCATCGCTTCGCTCGTCACTTTCGGCGCTTCGCCGTATTTTTCCAGCGTTTCGTCCACGCGGTCGTTGTTCACGGCGGCCGTCACGCTGAGCTTGAAGTTGTCTTCGCCGATGACGGGACCGAGCAAGCCCGTGACGTTGCGGCGGATTTCATCCTGAAAGCGTTTCGCGCCTTCATTGCCGGCGGCCGACGCATCGAAACCGTCCGTCAGGTCGACGTGCGAGGACAGCAGGTTGCCGCCCTGGTCGACCAGGCTCACGCGCGTGGGCGCCAGGCTGGCGACGCTGCCGGCCACCATGTTGATGACGGCGGCGATCTGTTCCGGCGCCAGGGTGCGGCCCGGTTTCAGCGCCACGACGATGGAAGCCGACGATTTGTCGCCGTCGCTGGCGACGAACGACGTCGACTTGGCAATCGACAGATGGACGCGCGCCGAAGCGATCGCGTCCATCGTCATGATGCTTTGCGCGAGTTCGCCTTCCAGGCCTCGGCGGAAGCGCACGTCCTGCACGAATTGCGATACGCCCAGCGGGTCATTCTTGTCCATCAGTTCCAGGCCGGCCGGCAGCTGCGCCGTCACGCCCTTCGAGGCGAGCAGCATGCGTACCTTGCCCAGCATGGCGTCGGGCACCAGCACCTGGCCGCTGTCCGGATGCAAACGGTAGGGGATGTGCTCGGCGTCCAGGGTGGCCATCATGTCCGTCACGGCCACTTTTTCGCGCGCGCCAAACACCGGCTTGTAGTTGGCCTGGTCGCGCCAGGCATACATGGTCACCATGGCGGTGATGCCGATGGCCAGCACGACGATGGGAACCAGGTTTTTCAGCAGGGCGGGTGGGATGGCGGGCTGGGCGCCAGGGCGCCAGCGCGCAAATGCGGACTTCATGGTGGTAATCACTTGGGGTAACTTTCGCTGGGAGGCTGGGCGTGGATCAGGACGTGAAGATTACAGAGGCAGTTTGATGAGTTCGTCGACCGCGCCCATGACCTTGTTGCGCACTTGCATCAACATGGAAAAGGACAGGCTCGCTTCCTGGCTGGCCAGCATGGCGCCGACCATGTCGTCGCTCTTGCCGCTGTCGACGTCGCTCATTTTTTGTGCAGCCATGCGGTCATCGCCGTTGACCTTGCCGATGGCGTCTTTCATGCTTTGCGCAAACGAGAAGCCGGATTGTTCCGGTGCGCCGAACTGGGCGGCCGGCGCGATGCTGGCGCCCAGGGCGCGCGCGTCATTGCTCAGTGCTGCCAGATCGGCCTTGATCAGACCTGCGAGTTCGTTGCTCATCTTGCCCTCTACTTTCAATATGCGGTGACGTATCAATCAGAAATTACTGGTGTTGCCATTCCGGCAGGCATTCCATCCAATGCCATCTTGCCCGGCCCAATTGACAGGGCCCATCAGTTTTATCAGTTGCCACACCATCCGCTCAAGCAGATTCAACAAACCCGGCAGAACCGCGCCGAATGATTTACATGGCCATGATAACTAATAATTATCTGATAAAAGTTTCTTCTGGTGGCAATAAGAGGGGCTGGAAACTGCCATAAAAACCGGAATCAGGTAAGCGGAATGGCGCACTGCAAATCACTTTTTTCTCGCTATAAGCTTACCTCGAGGCAACTATAAAGTAAAGAGAGGATTGCCTCAAGGAATATTGATACATGGCAATATTTTGCTTTTTCATGTATTGTTCAGCACCGTAGTCATCCAGCATGCGATACGATGCGCAATCGTTTGCTCGCCGGCCGGCCGGTTGGCAAGGCCAAGATGATGCTGTATTTAATTTCGGGCGATCCGTATAATTTGTTCTGCCACCGCAATACCGACATGACCACTACATGACAATCATTACCAAGACAGATCAAACTGCGCGCCATCAAGTCCTCGATTCCTGTCTGCTTGGACGTCCTGTCCATTTGCTGCATGTATTCGGCGCCCAGCTGCGCGACGACCTGGCCGTGGCCCTGCGCCAGCCGATGAGCCGGCGCTACTGGGGCAATTTCCAGATCGATGCCGTGACCTTGTCGCGCGTGGAGAGCGAGGACAGCGCGAATCGCTGGCTGAGTTTTTCCACGCCGGCCGGTCAGCCGGGCTTTGCGCTCGAACGGCAGATCCTCTTGAGCGTGCTGAACTATCGCTACGGTAGTGCCGGCGCCAAGGGCGCGCTGCCCGATCCGGCGCAAGTGCGCGTGACGGCCACGGAAGAGCGCCTCGCTGTGGTGCTGGGACAACAGTTGGTGAACAGTTTGTTCACGCGCATCCACAAGAATCTGCAAACCCTGGGCAAGAGCAGCGAGATCGACACCAGTGCCGAGGTGGCCGTGCAGTCTGGCGTGCACCCGGCGCGCGGCAGCTGGATCGTCACCGTGTCGCTCAGCGACGTCGAGGCGGGGCAGAGCGGCCAGTTCTGGTTCTCGCTGGACAAGCGCCTGATGGCCGATGTGCTGCGCGGCCTGCTGCCCGAACGCGCGCAAGCGAAGAAAGCCTTGCGCGGCAGCGTGCGCCCGCTCGCGTCGCGCCTGCAAGTGACCCTGGAAGGCCGGCTGGTCAGCAAGCAGATGCAGCTGGGCGCCTTGTTCGACCTGCGCGTGGGCGACGTGATTCCCGTCAGTCTGAGCCGTACTGACGTCATGCTGGACGACTCCCGTTTATTTACAGCGGCTGTTTCCGAACACAAGGGCAAGCTCTGTTTAACCTCATTTGAAGATGTCGAATAATATGAATATGACCGATACCAACCAGAGCGAAACCCTGCTGGAAGACCTGGGCGATGACATGATCATCGACCAGGGCGACGTTGCCGACGTGGCCAGCACCCGCGCGCGCCGCGACATTCCGCAGATGATGCGCAAGATTCCCGTCACCCTGACCCTGGAAGTGGGCTCGGCCCGCATTTCGCTGGAAGAGTTGATGGCCATCGGCCCGGAAAGCGTGATCGAACTCGACATGCTGGCCGGCGAACCGCTGGTGATCAAGGTCAATGGCACGCCGATCGGCCGTGCCGAAGTGGTGGTGGCCGGCGAGAACTATGGCCTGAAAGTCATCGACCTCGACGGCCTCAACCTCGACCTGATGACAGCATGAAGCTGGCGGTACCCGGCTTGAGCCGGCGCCGCGGCGCGCTGGCTGCCGCGCTGGCTGTCCCTGTTCTGATGCTGTGCTGCAGCGCCGCCGGCGCGCAGGACCTGCTCGCCGGCGTGGTGCCGGGCGCGAAGACCGACTTGTCGGTGAAGATGCAGATCCTCGTCGTCATGACACTGCTCGGGCTGCTGCCCGTGATGGTCATGATGATGACCAGCTTTACCCGCTTCGTCATCGTGCTGTCCCTGCTGCGCCAGGCCCTGGGCCTGCAGCAGGGCTTGCCCAACCGTATCGTCACCGGCATCGCCCTGATTCTCACCTTGCTGGTCATGCGCCCCATCGGCGACCAGATATGGAAGGACGCGTTCGTGCCTTACGACCGCGACCAGATCGGCATGCAGGAAGCGCTGAAGATCGCCGAAGTGCCGATTTCGCGCTTCATGCTGGCGCAGACGAGCAAGGCCGCGCTGGCGCAGATCGCGCACCTGGCCGGCGAACCGTCGACCATGCGCCCGCAAGACCACAGTTTCACGGTCAAGCTGGCCGCGTTCGTGTTGTCCGAACTCAAGACAGCGTTCCAGATCGGCTGCATGCTGTTCATTCCCTTCCTCATCATCGACCTGGTGGTGGCGTCCGTGCTGATGGCCATGGGCATGATGATGCTCTCGCCGCTCGTCATCTCGCTGCCGTTCAAGCTGCTGCTGTTCGTGCTGGTCGACGGCTGGACGCTGACCGTCAACACCTTAGTTACCAGCATACAGGGCTATTGACCGATGTTTACCCCTGAAGTCGCCGTCGACCTGATCATCGAAGCGCTGCATGTCGTCATGCTGCTGGTGGTGATTCTGGTCGTGCCGGGTTTGCTCATGGGCTTGCTGGTCGCGCTGGTGCAGGCGGCCACCTCGATCAATGAACAGACCATGAGTTTCCTGCCGCGCCTGCTGGTCACCCTGCTGGCCCTGATCCTGGCCGGACGCTGGATGGCCGGTTACCTGATGGATTATTGCGTGTCCATTTTTCAGCGCGCCGCCACCCTGGTCGGATAGCGCCGCGCGCCATGGATCAGATTTTCAATCAGGTGCTGCCGTTTCTGCTGGCCGTGTGGTGGCCGTTCTGCCGCATCCTGGCCATGCTCAGCGCTTCGCCCGTCATCGGCGACGCCATGGTGCCCGTCCCCGTGCGGGTGCTGCTGTCGCTGGTGCTGGCGATCCTGATGCTGCCCGTGATGCAGGCCTCGGGCGTGTCGCAGGACTTGCTGAAGATCGATCCGTTTTCCCTGCATGCGCTCGTCGCCACCCTGGAGCAGGCCGTCATCGGCTTCGTCCTGGGCCTGGCCTTCCACTTCGCCATGTCCGTCATGTCGGTGCTCGGTTACCTCGTGTCGAGCCAGGTGGGTTTTTCCATGGCCGTCATGAACGATCCGCTCAACGGCACCTCGTCGGACGTGATCACGGGGATGCTCACCATCATGTGCATGATCGTGTTTTTCGCCATCGACGGCCACCTCGTGCTGACGGGCGTGATCGGCGCCAGTTTCAAGGCATGGCCCGTGGGGCAGGGCTACGGGCCGCTGCTGCTGCAGACGGTGGCGTATAACGTGGCGTGGATCTTCGCCGCCGCCATGCTGCTGGCCTTGCCCATCGTCTTTTCCACCATGGTGGTGCAACTGGGCTTTGGCTTCCTGAACCGCGTGGCGCCGTCGCTGAACCTGTTTTCGCTGGGCTTTTCCATGATCACCATGTTCGGCCTGCTGATGCTGGGACAGATCGTGCGCTTTATTCCGGAGCACTACATCGCCATGACGAACCGCGTGCTCGACATGATCGCCGAACAGATGCGGGTGGCCCATGGATAGCGCGCGGAAAGGTGTGACGCATGGCGGATAGCAGCACGGGCGACAAGACAGAAAAGGCTTCAGCACAGAAGCTGAAGAAATCGCGCCAGGAAGGGCAGGTGGTGCGTTCGCGCGACCTGTCGACGGCGCTGGGTATTCTGATCAGCATGAAGGTCTTCATTTACCTGCTGCCCGGCTATCTGGTGAGCTTTCGCGAGCTGTTCGCCATGGCCTTCATGCCGCTCGACAGCAAGGGCGCGCTGGACAATGCCATGTCGATGGCGTTTACCACGTCCGTGGGTTTGCTGATCAAGATGATCGTGCCGCTGTTCTGCGTGCCCTTGTTTGTTGTGCTCGGCTCATTGGTCCCTGGCGGCTGGGTCATCAGCACGAAGAACTGGATGCCGAAGATGGAGCGCCTGAGCCCGGCCAAGAACCTGGGCCGCCTGGTGTCGCCCAAGCATGGCTTTGAATTCGGCTTGTCGATCGCCAAGGCCGCCGTGCTGGGCATGGTGCTCGTGCACGTGAGCCGCTCCAGCCTGACGCAGTACGTGGACTTGCAACACCGGCCCCTGCAGCAAGCCATGCTCGACGGCTCGGCGCTGATGCTCGACGGCCTGATGGCGCTCATTTCCGTCTTCGTGCTGTTTGCCATCATCGACGTGCCGGCGCAGGCGTTTTTCTTTGCCCGCAACCAGCGCATGAGCAAGCAGGATGTCAAGGAAGAACATAAAAGCAGCGAAGGGCGGCCCGAAGTGCGCCAGCGCATCCGCCAGCTGCAGCAGCAGATCGGCCGGCGCAGCGTGCGCAAGACCGTGCCCGACGCCGACGTGGTGATCGTCAACCCCGAGCATTACGCCGTCGCGCTCAAGTATGACCAGGACCGCGCCGAGGCGCCGTTTGTCGTTGCCAAGGGCGTCGACGAGATGGCGCTGTATATCCGGCAAGTGGCGAAGGAACACAACATCGAAACGCTGGAGTTGCCGCCGCTGGCGCGCGCCATCTACAACACCAGCCAGGTGCAGCAGCAGATTCCCGTGCAGCTGTACCAGGCCGTGTCGCAGGTGCTCAACTACATCCTGCAGCTGAAAGCATTCCGTACTGGGCAGCGCGCCGCCCAGCCCCCATTTCCCACCGAGGTGGTCGTGCCATCTCATTTGAGCGAGGTAGTACCTTCATGAATTTCCTGAACCGGTTGGTTGCCGAAATGCGCCGCCACAAGTTCGCCACGCCGCTGTTCCTGCTGGTGATCCTGGCGATGATCATCTTGCCGCTGCCGCCCGTGCTGCTCGATATCTTGTTCACTTTCAATATCGTGCTGGCACTGATCGTCATCCTCGTCAGCGTGTCGGCCAAGCGGCCGCTCGACTTCTCCGTCTTCCCGACGGTGATTCTGGCCACCACCATGCTCAGGCTGACCCTGAACGTGGCGTCCACGCGCGTGGTGCTGCTGCACGGCCATACGGGCGCGGATGCGGCCGGTAAGGTGATCGAGGCGTTTGGTAACGTGGTCATCGGCGGTAACTTCGTCGTCGGTATCGTCGTCTTCGTGATTTTGATGATCATCAACTTCGCCGTCGTCACCAAGGGCGCCGAGCGTATTTCCGAGGTGTCGGCGCGCTTTACCCTCGATGCCTTGCCGGGCAAGCAGATGGCGATCGACGCTGACCTGAACGCCGGCCTGATCAATCAGGAAAAAGCCCAGATCCGCCGCAAGGACGTGGCCGCCGAAGCCGACTTCTATGGCGCCATGGATGGCGCATCGAAGTTCGTGCGCGGCGATGCCGTCGCCAGTATCCTGATTTTGATCATCAATATGGTCGGCGGCGTGGCCATCGGCTCGCTGATGCACGACCTGTCGTTCGGCGACGCTTTCCGCCAGTACGCACTGCTGACCATCGGCGATGGCCTGGTGGCGCAGATTCCGGCGCTGCTGCTGTCGGCCGCGGCCGCCATCCTGGTGACCCGCATCAGCGATTCGGGCGATTTCGAGCAGCAAGTGGCGGGCCAGGTGCTGACCTCGCCAACGGTGATCTACAGCGCGGCCGGCATGATGGTGGCGCTGGCCCTGATTCCTGGCATGCCGTGGTTCATGTTCATGACCTTTGCCGCCGTGCTGGCCTTTGTTGCCTGGCGCCTGACCAAGCGCGTGAAGGGGCCCGACGCGGCCGGCATGGCGGCCATCGAGGCGGCCTTGCGCGACGACAAGCCTGCCGAACTGGAGTGGCAGCAACTGCCCGCCGTGCAGCCGCTGATGGTGATGCTCGGCTATAAGCTGGTCGGCATGGTGGATAAAACGCAAGGCGAACCTTTGACCAAGCGCGTCAAGGGCGTGCGCCAGAGCCTGTCCGAAGCGATGGGCTTGCTGCTGCCGAATATCGGCGTGCGCGACGATCTGGCCCTGAAACCGTCGCAGTACGCGATCGTGCTGTCGGGCACCGTGGTGGCGCAGGCGGAAGTGCAGGCCGACCGGCTGATGGCGATCCCGTCGCCGAACGTGTATGGCCAGCTCGACGGCATTCCCGGCATCGAACCGGCCTACGGCATGCCCGTCACGTGGATCGAGCCGAGTGAAAAGGCGCATGCGCTGGGCCTCGGTTACCAGGTCATCGAGGCGCCCAGCGTGATCGCCACGCACTTGTCGAAAATGGTGCGCGAATACCTGCCGGAACTGTTCCGCCACGAAGACGTGTCGAACCTGATGGAGCGCCTGACGGCCCTGTCGCCGAAGCTGGCCGGTGCGCTGGACAAGGCCCTGACGCACACGCAGATGCTGCGCGTGTTCCGTGTCTTGTTGGCGGAAAATGTGTCCCTGAAGGATATCGTGCCCATCGCCACCACCTTGCTCGACAGTTCGGAAACGACCAAGGACCCGATCCTGCTGGCGGCCGAGGTGCGTTGCGCGCTGCGGCGCCAGATCGTCAGCGGCCTGTTCGGCCAGAAGATGGAAATGCAGGCGTTTAATCTGGGCGGCGAACTGGAAAACATGCTGCTCGGTTCCTTGAACCAGGCGCGCCAGTCGGGCAAGGTGACGCTCGATAACTATCCGATCGACCCGCATCTGCTGTCGCAGCTGCAAGTGAACATGCCGGTGGCGCGCGAGCAGATGAAGCAGCAGGCCACGCCGCCGCTGCTGCTGGTGCTGCCGCAGATCCGTCCGCTGCTGGCCCGCTACGCGCGCCTGTTCGCGCCAGGCCTGCACGTGCTGTCATACAATGAAATTCCGGAAAACCGCGAAGTGAGCATCATCGGCACGGTGGGCTAGTACGGTGAATTGAAAGAAAAACGGCGCCGCGGGCGCCGTTTTTTTATGTTGCTTTAATCCTGTTGCATCAATCCTGCTGCATCAATCCTGCTCGTCGATGGGCGGCAGCAGGTCGTGCTCCTGGCCGTCGGCCAGCAGCAGCACGGTGCCGCCCTGCGCCGCGTCTTCCGCGTCGCCATAGTCGTAGCCGAGCGGCGCCGCCACTTCCTTCGAGACAAAGATGGCCTCCTCTTCGGCTTGGGCTTCGGCCGCAGCCGCCGCGGGCGCATCGGGATCGGCCGCCGCTTCCGCTTCCGGCTGCGTCAGCAGCAGGGCCACTTCGGCCATCGCGCGGAACAGGGGCAGCGACAGCGAGGCGGCGCCCGCCTGCATCGGGTAATTGCCGTGCATGCGCTGTGCATGCAGCTGGCGATTCAGGCGGCAGCGCACCAGGCGCAGGCCCGCGCGCCGCACGGCGTCGGCGATCTCGGGCAGGGCCAGGCGCAGATGGCGCAGCGCGGCTTCCTCGTCGGCGGCCAGTTCCAGCAGCACGCCGTCGCCGGACGGCTCCATCTGGATCACCACCCGGCCGATGCCGATGATGATCAGCTCGACGCGCAGCGCCACCTTGCCGCGCCGCCTCGGCGTTGCCTCTTCGTCTACGTCGCTGGCCAGCACGCGCAGCAGCAGGCGCTGGCCGCCCCAGCCATACACGGCAAAGCGCCACGCTTCGCTGTCGACCGTCAGTGGCGGACGGGCGCCTTCGCGCAGCAGGGCCGGTTGCTGCTCGGCCATGAAGAGGTTGCCCGGCACGTGCTGGCCGCGCGCCTGTTCCTGCAGGGCCGCATATTGTTCGCCATAGGTCCTGACCATCACGCGCCACGAGGCGGCCAGCTGCGCCGCGTCGGGCGGTTGCCAGACGAGCTGGCGCGTGAAGAACAGCTGATTGACCTGCATGGCGCTGCTGTCGCGCGGCAAGGCGCCGCCCGTGCCGTCGGCATTGGGCTTGATGAGCGACGCCAGGCTGTCCTGGCCCGGCTGCTGCAGCTGGGCGGGCAGGGCGCCGGCGTCGGGCGCGGGCGCCATGTAGGGGCCGATCGGCACCAGCGGCTGCACCACGCCCGGCACCATCGGCGTCGCGGGGCTGACGTCGAAGCGCTGGGTAATCAGGGGCACCGGATTGCCCGATGAAATGCGGTCTATCGCCATGCCACTATGTCCAGATCTGGTTCCATCAAAAAGCCTGCCGTCATGGCTGCAACAGGGAGAGTATCATTTTGTGCATGCTCTGGCTTTGCTTGAGCATTGCCGTGCTCGCTTGCAGCAACATTTGCGCCGACGTCATGTTCGCGCTTTCGGCCGCGTAATCGACATCCATGATGCGGCCGATGGCAGCCTTGGTGTTGGTGGCCATGTTCGACAGGTTGGTGTGCACGTGGTCCAGGCGGTTGCCGGCGGCGCCCAGGGCCGAGCGCACGCCGCCCACATCGTCGATGGCTGCTTCCAGCAGGGCGATGCTGGCATTCGCGCTGCCCGTCAATTCGTTGCCGGTGGCGGGTGCGCCGAAGTTGGCGCTGGCCGCGCCGAGCGAGGCCAGCACGCCGGCCATCTTGCCCGAGATGTCGAACACCATCGTTTCGCTCTGGCTGGCGCCGATCTGGAAGGTCATCGACGACGCCAGCGTACCGCCGGCCAGCAGTTTGTTGCCGCCATAGCTGGTGTTTTTCATGACGTTGGCCAGTTCCAGGCCCAGGGCGTCGTATTCGGCCTGCATGGCGACCTTGTCCTTGGCGCCGGACGATGCATCGGCGGCCTGGGTGGCCAGGTCCTTCATGCGGATCAGCATGGTGTTCACTTCGTCGAACGCGCCTTCGGCCGTCTGCAGCATCGAGGTGCTGTTTTGCGTGTTGCGCATGGCGACGGCCATGCCGCTCGCCTGTGCCCGCAGCCGGGTCGCGATTTGCAGGCCGGCGGCGTCATCCATGGCCGAATTGATGCGAAAGCCGGTGGAGAGCCGCGTCATCGAGGTCGACAGCAGCGATTGCGCGCGTGCGGCGGCATTTTGTGCGGCCAGTGCTGCGATATTCGTATGGAGACTGAGCACTCGGCGATTCCTGTGGATGACGGCTGTTGGGCGGGCTTGCCCATCAAACAGGCGACCATGCGTGCCGCATCGTTAAAGATTGCCAGCAAATAGTTACTCTTGCGTGCAAAGGCGAGATACCGGGGACGAAAAAAAACCAGGCCAAGGCCTGGTTTTCAGCGACTGGCCGCGAACGGCCAGGCAGGGACATATTATTGCAGCAGGGACATGACCATCGAGGACATGCTGTTGCTTTGTTTCAACATTGCGGTGCCAGCTTGCAGCAGCATTTGCGACGACGTCATGTTCGAGCTTTCGGTAGCGAAGTCGACGTCCATGATGCGGCCGGTAGCGGCTTTGGTGTTGGTGGCGATGTTGGACAAGTTGGTGTTGACGTGGTCCAGACGGTTTGCAGCAGCACCCAGTGCCGAGCGAACGGTGCCGACGTCGCCGATTGCCGTTTCCAGCAGGGCGATGGTGGCGTTGGCGGAGCTGGTCAGCTCGGAGCCGCCTGCAGTCGCGGCGTAGTTGGCGGTAGCCGACGTCAGCGATGCCACCAGGCTGGTCATTTTGGCCGAAACGTCAAATGCCATCGTTTCGGATTGGCTTGCGCCGATCTGGAACGTCATCGACGAGGCCAGCGTGCCGCCTACCAGCAGCTTGTTGCCGCCGAAGGTGGTGTTTTTCATCACGTTCGACAGTTCCAGGCCCAGTGCATCGTATTCCGACTGCATGGCGGTCTTGTCTTTGGCGCCCGACGAAGCATCGGCTGCCTGGGTTGCCAGATCCTTCATGCGGATCAGCATGTTGGTGACTTCGTCAAACGCGCCTTCAGCCGTTTGCAGCATCGAGGTGCTGTTCTGGGTGTTCGACATTGCAACGGTCATGCCGCTGGTTTGTGCTTTCAGGCGGGTTGCGATTTGCAAGCCTGCTGCGTCATCCATTGCCGAGTTGATGCGGAAGCCGGTGCTCAGGCGCGTCATCGAGGTCGACAGTTGGTTTTGGGTGCGGGTGATCGAATTTTGTGCGGACAGTGCAGCGTTGTTAGTGTGAAGGCTCAGCATGGTGTAACTCCTGGTTTGGTGGGTTCAGTCCGGAGCAACGGTTCTTTGTGCTCTCCCAAGTACAAGACGACCATCCGCATAAGCTTATTAAATGCTTTGTGGAAATTTTTTAAAATTCTTTTTAAAAAAGTTTCACATCGGCCGGCGAGGCCGCCGCCAGCCCCCTAAGACTGGCTTGCCGCCGCGAGGCAGGCCCGGAAATGCGCGATCTTTGCCTCGTCGCTGGAAAGGATCTTGAAGCGCGCGCTGTCGGCCGCCTGGACGGCTATGCGCTTGCAGATGGCATGGTCTTCCTCGAATACCTGGCGATTCATCTGCGCGCTCGAGTCGAAAAAGCCCTGCAGCGTAGCGCTGGCGGCGGGCTTGGTTGCGGCCATGAGCAGGCGGCTGGAGAAATGCGTGCGCTGCGCTTGCGTTGACGGAAAGAAATGCTGCAGCGAATACGAATATGAAAACGTCGACGAGAGCATGGTAAACGGGAACAGGTACAGGCTCTGGTAGCCCTCGAACTGGCTGTCGAGCTGGAACAGGCGTTTGACGGAGCGCAGTTTCCTGGCCATGCCGGCGTTGCCCAAGCCCGCTTCCCATGTCGACGTCCAGTCCGTGAAACGGTTTTCGCCGTCGTCCAGTTGCAGTTGCGCCAGCGATTCCGGGTGCACGAACGGCACGTGCAGCGGCTCGAGCGCATTTTCCAGCGCGATACGCCAGTCGCACTCATAGTCATAGGCGTTGAAATCGCCCAGGCCGGCGACGTTGAAGGAAATGTTTTCCAAGGTGGCCTGGGTCTCGCCCAGCTGCGCTTCGAGCGGCATGCGCGGCTGTGGCGAGGCGAACAGGAAATCGGCGCACCAGTCCAGCTGCAGCACCTGCAGGCGGGCATTGTCCAGCTCGGCCGGCGCGTAGCGTTCGCGGCAGGGGATGTGCATGGCGCCGGCCCGGTAGGCCCAGCCATGGTAGGGGCAGGCCAGCGGCGCATTGCCGCGTTTTTCGGTGAAGAAGCGCGTGCCGCGGTGCGGACACAGATTGTCGAAGGCGATCAGCTCGCCCTGGTCGTTGTAGACGACCACTTCCTCGCCCAGCCAGTCGAGTTTCAGATAGTCGCCGCTGGCCGGCAATTCGCTGCGGTGGCACAGCAAGTGCCAGAACTGGTCGCGCAGCTGCCGCGTCTCGGAGATGGTGCTCATAGTGTCTTTGCCGGTGGCGTGTAAACGGTGGCGCCGGCGGCCACGCGGCGCATGACGACGGCGCCGGCGCCGACCGTGGCGCCGGCGCCGACGCTCACGCGTGGCAGGATGGATGCGCCCGAGCCGACCATGACGGCCTGGCCCAGATGCACGCCGCCCGTGATGTCGACGTGCGAGCTGAGCGTGCAGCCCCGTTCCAGCACCGCGTCATGGCCGACGCTGGCGTAGCTGTTGATGGTGACATAGTCGCCCAGTTCGCTGCCCGCCGAGACGAGGGCGAACGGGCAGACGACGGCGCCCTGGCCGATGCGGGCCGTGCGCGCGACCACGGCGCTGGGATGGATCAGCGTATGGAAACGGGCGCCGCGCGCGGCCAGCGCCAGCGCCACTTCCAGCCGGGCTTTCGGTGCGCCGATGGCCAGCAGCAGCGCCTCGCCGGCCGCCGGCCGGTAGTCGCTGATGCTGCCCAGCACGGGGTACGGGTAGTCGGCGTCGAGCATGGGCGCGGGCGGCAGCGTGTCGTCGAGCAAGCCGCCGATGCGGGCCGTGGCCGGGTCGAGGCTGTCTTCCAGCCAGCACAGCAATTCTCGGGCGAAGCGTCCGGCGCCGACGATGAGGATGGTTTGCATGAATACTCCTAACGGGCCAGGTAGCCGCCGTCGACGGCCCAGGTGGCGCCGCTGACCCAGCGCGCCGCCGGCGACAGCAAAAAGGCCGCCGTCTGCGCGATGTCGCTGCTGCGGCCGAAGCCGAGCGGATGGCGCTCCGCGTAGGCGCGCATGGCCTCGTCAGGCAAGCCACGGCTCAGGCGCGCGTGCATTTCCGTTTCGACGGCGCCGGCGGCAATGCTGTTGACGCGCATGCCGCGCGGCGCCAGTTCCACGGCCAGGGCGCGCACCAGGCCGTCAATGGCGGCCTTGGCCGCCGAATACACGCTCATGCCGGACTGGCCGCTCTGGCCCGCCACGGATGACATGAAGAGCAGGGCCGCGCCATCGCTGAGCACGCCGCGCAGGGCGGCGCCGCGCGCCAGCGCCAGCGCCGTCTTGACGCTGGAGGCGAAGACGTCGTCAAACTGTTGCGCCTTGGATAATTTGACCGGGCGCAATAACTCGATGCCGGCCGCATGGAAGATGCCGTTCAAGGGCGCCTCAAGCGTGGCTTGCCTGAGGAAGTCGACGATGTGGTCGCCGCCGTCGAGTTCGAGCACTTCGGCCCGGTGGCCGCTGCCGTCGAGGGCCTGCAGGGTTTGCTCCAGGCGAGCCGGGTCGCGTCCGCTGATCAGCAGTTGCGCGCCGCAGCGCGCCAGCAGCAGGGCCGTGTCGCGGCCGATGCCGGACGAGGCGCCGGTGACGAGGATGCGCTGGCCGGCCAGCATGTCGGGTTGAAAGATCATGGTTCAGACTTCGATAAGGCGGTTGACGGTCAGCGATTGCAGGCCCAGCACGGCCGCCGACCAGGAATAGCCGACGCCAAAGCCGAACATGGCGATGGTCTGGCCCTGTGCCGCCGCTCCCAGGCTGTCGGCGATCAGCAGGGGGATGGAGGCGCTGGACGTGTTGCCATAGCGGTCCATGTTGATCGGTGCGCGCCCGGCTGGCAATTTGGCTTTTTTGATAATGTGCTTGAGCATGAAGGTATTTGCCTGGTGAAACAGGAAGGCATCGATTTCGTCGCTCGTGCGGTTTGCCAGGCGCAGCAGGTCCGCCACCAGCGGCGGAATGCTCTTCAGCGTGAAATTGAAGATTTCGCCGCCGTCCATGTACAGCTTGGCGGGATCGCGCTGCGCCAGGCGCGCATCGTCGCCGGCGTAGGGGCGGCAGGCGCTGGCAGCCATCATCAGGTGCCGTTCGCCGCCGCCGTCGCTGCCGACGATGAAATGGGTGGGCGCCGCCGCCGCATCGAATTCCAGCGCCGTGGCCGTGCCGGCGTCGCCAAACAGCAGCGCGGTGGCGCGGTCGGTCTCATCGACGGTCTTGCTGATGGTGTCGCCCACCAGCAGCAGGATGCGGCACATGGCCTGGCCGTCGAGCATCTTCGCCGCCAGCCACAGGCCATACGCGTAGGCCGAGCAGCCGAGGTTGATGTCGAAGGCGGCGCAAGCCTTGTGCAGGCCCAGGCGTCCATGCAGGGCGCAGGCGGTAGCCGGCAGCACGTAATCGGGGGTTTGCGAGATGAAGATCAGGGCGTCGATGCTGTCGCGCTCCCAGCCCAGGTCGTCGAGCAGGGTTTGTGCCGCCGCCTGGCACAGGTCGGCCGTCGTCTGGCCATCGGCGGCGCGGCGGCGCGACTGCACGCCGATCATCTTGCTCACGTCGGCCACCGCCTCGGCGCCGAAGCGCTCGGCCAGGTCGGCATTGTGGACTTGCGTGCGCGGCAGCGCGCACACCACGCCGCGCATGGCCAGATGGGCGGTGCTGAAGGGCAGTCCCGATTCCAGGCGCTGGCTGGACATGGTCAGACCTTGACGGCGATCAATGCCAGCACGTCGGCCAGGGTCTCGCAATTGGCCAGGGCCTGGCCTTCGAGCATCTGATCGAACAGCTCATCGGCCAGGGCGATGGTGGAAATGATGGCCAGCGAATCCCAGGCGTAATCGCCCAGTTTCAGGGCCGGCACGACTTTGTCGGCGTCGATTTCCAGGATGTCGGCCATGCCGTTGAAAAATTCTTGCATTGTGTTTCCTTTCAGAGAAGTTCAGTACGCAGACGCGCGGGCGCCTACAGGCGCGCCAGCGTGCCGGCCCAGGAATAGCCGACGCCAAAGCCCAGCAGCAGGGCCGTGTCGCCCGGCACGATGCGTCCCGAGGCGCGCGCGCGGGCAATGGCGATGGGAATGGTCGAGGAGACGGTATTGCCGACAGTATCGATTTCAATCACAAATTTGTCTTCCGGAATGCGTATTTTGCGGCGCAAGGCGTCAAGCATGAATTTGTTTGCCTGATGGAAGATCACATGATCGATGTCATCGAGGGTCTTGCCGGCCGTGTCCAGCAGCTCCTGCATTGTACGCGGCACGGCGCCCAAGGTGAACTGGACGATCTGCGCGCCATCCATGAACAGGTCGTCCTGGCTGCGCCAGTTGCCGGACGCGTCTTCGACGGGCATGGCGGTGGCCGCGCTGCGGGCCGTGCGCATGCCGCCGGCCGGCACGATCAGGTTGTTCGCGCCGCTGCCATCCGTGCCCAGGACGAAAGGCCCCAGCGCCAGTTCGGGCGCGCCGCCGGCGATCACGCTGGCGGCGGCGCCGTCGCCGAACAGCGTGCGTACGCTGCGGTCGCGCGCGTTGATGTACTTGGAATAGGTGTCTGCCGTCAGCAGCAGCACTTTCTTGCGGATGCCGCTCTCGATCAGGCCCTTGGCCATGGCCAGCGCGTAGACGTAGCCGGAACAGCCGAGGTTGATGTCGAGCGCGCCGCAGGAGGTCGGCAAGCCAAGCCGCTGCTGCAGCACGCAGGCGCTGCTGGGCAGCAGGTAGTCGGGCGCCTGCGTGCACAGGATCAGGAAATCGATGTCGCCGCGCGCGACGTCATGCGTGGCGAACAGCTTTTCCGCAGCATGGAAGGCCAGGTCGCTGGCCGTTTCATGTTCCGCGGCGATATGCCGTTGCGCAATGCCCGTCTTGTCGAGGATTTTTTGCGCCGGCCAGTCGATGAACTCCTGTTCCAGCGCGGCATTCGTCAGGATCGCCTGCGGCAGGTGGTAGGCGATCGCGGTAAGGTGGGCGTAGTGGGGCATGCGGTGGCCGTTCGGTCTGGGTCAATAGGGAAGGGCGGGGCGCTCAGGCCGCCCCGGCGATCAGGGCGGTGATCGCGTCCACGCTCGACAGCTCGAGGGCCGGGTAGATCGGCAGGCAGATCACCTGGGATGCGGCCTGGCGCGCGACCGGCAGATTGGCATGCGCGGCGGACGGCATGCCGCGGTACATGGGGAAATCGCTGATGAGCGGGTAGAAATAGCGCCGCGCGTAGATTTCGTGATCGCGCAGCCGCTGGAACAGCGCGTCGCGCGCCAGCGGATACCCGGGCCCGACGAGGATGGGAAAGTAGGCGTGATTGGCCGCTTCGGCGTCGGCCGCTTCCAGGCAGGTGATGCCCGCGACGCCGGCCAGACGCTCGCGGTAGTGGGCGTCGATGCTGCGCCGCTGTTGCCGCGCCTGGTCGATGCCCTTCAGCTGCAGCAGGCCGAAGGCGGCATTGATTTCGCTCATCTTGCCGTTGATGCCGGCGGCGACGACGGTGACTTCGTCGACAAAGCCGAAATTTTTCAGATGGTCGATGCGCTGCTTGGTCTTGGCGTCCGGGCAGACGATGGCGCCGCCTTCGAAGGTGTTGAAGATCTTCGTCGCATGAAAGCTGATCACGGACAGGTCGCCGTAATTGAGGACGCTGGTGCCCCCATGGCGCACGCCGAACGCATGCGCGGCGTCATAGATGACCTTCAGATCGTAATTGTCGGCAATCTTCTGGATGGCGTCGACATCGCAGGGCTGGCCATAGCAGTGCACGGGCATGATGGCCGTGGTCTGCGCCGTGATGGCCGCCTCGATGCGCGCCGGATCGAGGTTCAGCGTGCGCGCATCGATGTCGGCGAAGACGGGCTTGATGTCATTCCACAGCAGCGAATGGGCCGTGGCAACGAAGGAATACGGCGTCGTGATGACTTCGCCCTTCACGCGCAAGGCTTGCAAGGCCGTCATCAATGCCAGCGTTCCATTGGTAAACAGGCAGATATGCCGCACGCCCAGGTAGTCGCACAGCGCTTTTTCCAGCTGCTGGTGGAAGGGGCCGCCATTGGTGAGGATCTTGTTTTCCCAGATGCTTTCCAGGTATGGCAGGAAATCCTGCAGGTCCGGCAGCAGCGGCTGGGTGACGTAGATGGGTTTGGCGTCGCTCATGCCGCTATCTCCCCGGGCAACTGACTGTCGAGCGGCGCGTCGAAGCTGACTGGCGGCAAGTCTTCGCACCAGCGCTGCCAGGCCAGGCGCAGGCTGTTGGCCAGGCCTTCCGCAATCAACTTCGGCTGGCCCAGCGCCGTTTGCGCCAGGCGGTGCCGGGTGCTGAAGCGGTAGGCGCCCAGCAGCATGGGGTTGGCCGCCATGTACAGGGCCTTGCTGACAAATTCCTCGTCATCGCGGGCGATGAATTCCTCCAGCTGCACGTGGCGCAGAATCGAGGTGCCGGCGCGGCTCGGTACTGTCGGTCCGGCAACGGTGAGGGTGGGCACGCCCATCCACAAGCCGTGGAAGGTGGTGGTGCCGCCACCGTAAGGCTCCGTATCGAGGCACATGTCGACGCGGTGATGCATGGCCAGGAAGTTGGCCATGTTGGCGCGCGGTTCGAAGATCAGGCGGTCGGCGCTGATGCCTTCTTCGGCGAACCACGCCGTCAGCCCGGGGTGGGGGCCGGGCGCCGGCATGGCGGCCAGCAGCATCCTGGCGTCCGGGATGGCGCGCAAGACCCTGGCCCAGCGCGCGATGGTTTGGCGGTTGAGCTTGTTAGGGCGGTTGAAGCTGCCGAAAGTCAGGTATTTGTTCTTCAGCACGGGCGCCGGCAGGATGCCGTCCGCATTTTCGGATGGCAGGAATGGGGCGATGGTCGGCAGGAAGATCAGTTTTTCCGTGAAATGGCTGGCGAATGTCTCCGGCGGCGAGAAATGACGGTCGCTCAGGTAGTAATCCATGGCCTGCAGGCCCGTTGTCAGCGGATAGCCGATCCAGCTCATCTGTATGGGCGCCGGCTTGCGGGCAAAGGCCAGCAGGCAATTCTTGGCCGTATGCCCGGACAGGTCGATCAGGATGTCGATGCCGTCGGCGCGGATGCGCTCGGCCAGCTTTTCCTGGCTCAGGTGGGTCACTGGCAGCCAGTTGGGCAGCAGTTGCGCGATACGCATGGTGACATTGTCGACGCGGCTATTGTTATAGTACGCATACAGCGAAAACTGCGGCATCGCCACCAGTTCCTCGAGCAGGGGCGTAATGAAATGCGCCACGGCATGGTTGCAGAAGTCGCCCGAGACCAGGCCGATCTTCAACTGGCGCTGCGGGTCGCGCTCGTTCGCGTGCGGCTGCCACGCGGCGCGCAGCGGCGTTTCGTAGCGCTCGCCGAAGCCGAAATGCTCGGCCACCATGGCGGCAGGGTCGTCGGCATGCATGTGCGACAGGCCGAACAGCATGTTGCTGTAGACCTCATCGTACTGCGGATACCTGGCCAGAGCCGTGCGGCATGCCTGGACGGCGTCGTCGGTGCGGCCCATCTCGCTGTAGGTCGCGCAGGTATTCAAGTGGGAACCGATGAAGTCGTCCTGGATTTCCAGCGAGCGCGCATAGCTGGCCAGCGCTTCGTCGTAGCGCTTCAGCGAGCGCAGGCAATTGCCCATCGTAAAGTGAACGCGGCTGGAGTCGGGCGCGATGTCGCGTGCGCGCTGCAGATACTCGAGCGCCTGTTCCGACTGGCCGCTATCCTCGAACGCCACGCTCAGGTTGCAATGGATCAGCGATGAGCGCGGGTCCAGTTCCAGCGCGTGCTGGTAGATGCGGATCGCCTGGGGATAATCGCCGGCGTCCTGCACGGCGATGGCCAGGTCATTGTGCAGGTTGGCGACATCGGGCGCCAGGGCGAGCGCTTGCCGGTAAGCGACTTGCGCTTCCTCAAAGCGGCGCATTTGCTTGAGGCAATGTCCGAGGCAGGTGTGCGCCTGCAGCTTGTCTGGCGCCAGCTGTACCGCACGCTGGTGCAGGGCCAGCGCTTCGTCGAGTTCGCCGACCGATTGCAGGCCCAGGCCCAGCTGGGTGTGCGCGTCGGCGCTGTCCGGCTGGAGCTCCAGGGCGCGGCGATAGCTGGCGATCGCCGCATCGAATTCGCCCAGACTCACCAGCACGCCGCCCAGGTTGGAGTGGGCCTGGGAATAGTCGGGCTGCACTGCCAGCGCCTGACGATAGGCATCGGCGGCGTCGTCGAGCCGCTGCTGCGACTGCAGGCTGTTGCCCAGGCCATTCCACAGGTCCGCATGGCGCGGCGCCAGCGACAAGGCCGTGCGATAGCTCGCTTCCGACTGCGCGTACTGCTCCAGATTCTGTAGCGCGGCGCCGAGGTTGCTGTGCGCCATCACCAGCCGGGGCTCGAGCGCCAGCGCGCGGCGATAGCTGTCGGCCGCTTCCTCATTGCGCTCCAGCGCCTGCAGGGCATTGCCCAGGTTGCAGAGCACTTCGGCGTCGCCGGGCATGCTTGCCAGGGCGGCATTGTAGGCGCCGACGGCACCGTCGAGGTCGCCACGCGCCTTGCGCGTATTGCCCAGGTTAAAGTGCGCCATGCCATAGTCGGGCCGCAGGGCAATGGCCTGCAGATAGGCGTCTTCCGCTTCCGCCAGGGCGCCGAGCGCCAGCAGGGCGCCGCCCAGGTTGCTGTGCGCTTCGGCGAATGCCGGATTGAACTGCAACGCCTGCTGGTAGGACTGGACCGCTTGCGCATGTTCCCCGCGTGCCTGCCACGCATTGGCCAGATTGCAATGGGCTTCGGCGTCATACGGGGTGAGCTGGACAGTGGTTTGCAGCGCGTCGAGGGCATCCTTGCCCTGCGCCTGCAGGACAGTGCCGAGTACGCTCCAGGCAAAATCGGAGGTGGGGTAGCGCGCAATCAGCGCCCGGGTGGCCGTTTCCATTTCCACATACCGTGCCGCCTGGTACAGCTCCACCACGTGCTGGCATTCGTCGGCCGTGGGCGCGGCAGCAATCGCCGCGGCGATACGTGCGCGCAAGGTTTGCGCCTGGTCGTTATCGAGGCCGCGGCCGATGGCCGTATCGATGATGTCGAGCGCTTCGTCCCGTTCGCCCGCCTTGAGCAAGCCGTCGGCAAGCGATAGCCAGAACTGGCCTTCGTCGGGATTGACCGACAGCGCCTTGCGCAGATACGGCAGTCCTGCCCGGAACTGGCCTACCTGGCCGGCCAGCAAACCCATATTGTGGTTGGCGATGGCATGGTAGGGCTGGGCTTGCAGGATGGCGACATACAGGTCTTCCGCCTCTTCCAGGTGGCCCGCCTGATGCGCTTTCAGCGCCAGCGCCAGTTGGGTGTCGAGTTGCGTTTCCAGGGTGGCGTCAGCGTTCATGAGAGGGAAGAAAAGTGTACCAGCGGCAATTGTAACTGCTGGGAGTGGCGAATAGAAAATTTCCCCAAGGAATTTTGCCCTAGTGCATCATTGAACAAATTTTGGTGTTCCTGGCAGGCCACAGCGGCAAGAAAGATTGCAATAAAAGTAAAAGATTCCGGCATCGGCAAGTGGGGGATGCCGGAATCTTGCCTTGGCTGTGCTGTCTGGCGCTGCAGTGACATAGCCAGATAAAGAAAGCGCGGCCACCCGAGGGTGCCGCGCTGTTGTCCAGCTACGCGTGATGACGCGATGACGCGATGATGCGATGACGCGATGACAATTACATATTCGGATAGTTCGGGCCGCCGCCGCCTTCCGGTGTCACCCACACGATGTTCTGCGTCGGGTCCTTGATGTCGCAGGTTTTGCAGTGCACGCAGTTTTGTGCATTGATCTGCAGGCGTTCAGCGCCGTCGTCGTTCTTCACGAATTCGTACACGCCAGCGGGACAGTAACGCGCTTCCGGACCCGCATACGTGGCCAGGTTGACATCGACGGGCACGCTGGCGTTCTTCAACGTCAGGTGGATGGGCTGGTCTTCCGCGTGGTTCGTGTTCGAGATGAACACGGACGACATCTTGTCGAAGGTCAGCTTGCCATCGGGTTTCGGATACACGATCTTTTTCGACTGGGCCGCCGGTTTCAGGCATTCGTGGTCGCCATGCGAGTGGTGCAGGGTCCACGGCGCCTTGCCGCGGAAGATCAGCTGGTCGATGCCCGTCATCAGGCTGCCCAGGTACAAACCTTTCGACAGCCATGGCTTGACGTTGCGCGCCACGTGCAGTTCTTCATGCAGCCAGGATTTCTCGAACGCAACAGGGTAGCTCGTCAGTTCGTCGTGCTGGCGCTGTTCGCCCAGCGCGCCGAAGGCCGCGTCCGCCGCCAGCATGCCGCTCTTGATGGCCGCGTGGCTGCCCTTGATGCGGCTCATGTTCAAAAAGCCCGCATCGCAGCCGATCAGCGCGCCGCCGGCAAACACCAGCTTCGGCAGCGATTGCAGGCCGCCGGCCGCAATCGCCCGCGCGCCGTACGAGATGCGCTTGCCGCCTTCGAAGAACTTGCGGATTTCCGGATGCGTTTTATAGCGCTGGAATTCCTCGTACGGCGACAGGTAGGGGTTTTCGTAGTTCAGGCCCACCACGTAGCCGACCATCACCTGGTTGTTTTCCAGGTGGTACAGGAAGGAACCGCCATAGGTTTTCGTGTCCAGCGGCCAGCCGCTCGAGTGGATCACCAGGCCCGGCTTGTGCTGGGCCGGGTCGATTTCCCACAATTCCTTGATGCCGATGCCGTACGATTGCGGGTCCTTGCCGGCGTTCAAGTCATACTTGGCCATCAATTGCTTGCCCAGGTGGCCGCGCGCGCCTTCGGCGAACAGGGTGTATTTGGCGTGCAATTCCATGCCCAGCTGGAAGTCGGGACCGGGCTCGCCGTCGCGCTTGACGCCCATGTTGCCGGTCGCCACGCCTTTCACGGAGCCGTCGTCGTTGTAGAGGATTTCCGCGGCAGGGAAGCCGGGGAAGATTTCCACGCCCAGGTTTTCCGCCTGCTGGCCCATCCAGCGCACCACATTGCCCAAGGAGACGATGTAGTTGCCGTGGTTTTCAAAGCAGGCCGGCACGGCGAAGCCTGGCGTCTTGTACGCTTTCGTTTCGGTCAGGAACAGGATGCGGTCTTCCGTTACTTCGGTGTTCAGGGGCGCGCCCAGTTCTTTCCAGTTCGGAATCAATTCCGTCAGCGCTTTCGGGTCCATGATGGCGCCCGACAGGATATGCGCGCCCAGCTCGCCGCCTTTTTCCAGCACGCACACGGACACTTCCTGGCTTTTCTCTGCCGCAAGCTGTTTCAGGCGGATCGCGGCCGCCAGGCCTGCGGGGCCGCCGCCCACGATGACCACGTCATACTCCATGGTTTCGCGCGGTCCGTACTGTTCAACTAAGTTATTAGGCTGTGTCATGGTCTCGATTTATAGTCACTCAATTAGGTAGCAAGGATAGGGAATAAAGCATCATCGGGGAAATTTAAGCACGAGTGTGCTTGTTTTTGACGAGGATTGCAACTTTGGCGCCATTTTGCGTGACATTGCCCCTCGCCGCAATCTAAATCCGGCCATTTTGTGTAATGATGGCGTTTACTTTTGCTCGAGTGCGGGGCGGGGGAATTTGCCCGATTGCCATGGGCATAGCGTAAAGTGTTGTTTAAAATAAAACAGGAGTAGCTCGTGGGCATAGAAGTCAATTTCGAGGGCAAGATTGCCCTGATTACCGGCGCATCGAGTGGCCTCGGCGCGCGCTTTGCGAAAGTGCTGGCCCAGGCGGGCGCGCAGGTCGTGCTGGCGTCGCGCCGCACCGAACGCCTGAAGGAATTGCGCGCCGAGATCGAAGCGGACGGCGGTGCCGCGCACGTGGTGTCGCTCGACGTGACCGACTTTGCCAGCATCAAGTCGGCCATCGCCCATGCGGAAACGGAAGCGGGTCCCATCGATATCCTCGTCAACAATTCAGGTGTCTCCACCACGCAACGTCTGGTCGACGTCACGCCCGAAGATTACTCGTTCGTGATGGACACCAATCTGCGCGGTTCGTTCTTCGTGGCCCAGCAGACGGCCAAGCGCATGATCGCGCGCGCCAAGGGCGACCCGAAGAAACAGCACCGCATCATCAATATCGCCTCGATGGCCGGCTTGCAGGTGCTGCCGCAGATCGGCGTGTACTGCATGAGCAAGGCGGGCATGGTGCACATGACGCGCGCCATGGCTGTCGAATGGGGTAAATATGGCATCAACACCAACGCCATCTGCCCCGGCTACATTTCCACCGAGATCAATGAAGATTATTTCGCTACCGAGCAGGGCAAGAAACTGATCGAAATGCTGCCGAATAAACGGCCGGGCAAGCCGGAGGACCTCGACGGCCTGCTGCTGTTGCTGGCGGGTGAGGATTCGCACTTCATCAATGGCGCGATTATCTCCGCCGATGGCGGCATGGCCAGCATGTAAGCGGCAGAGGGAAGGTATTGTTGCCACAGGGAAAATTAGCGGCTATGATGTTTTTGCTTGCGGCATAGCGTCCGGGCATAACCACTATACGAGAATTTTTACGATGGCAACTCCTTCGAAGTTTGACAATGACACGTTTCAGCTGGCACGCGATCACTTGAACGCTTTTGTGGCAAGAACGGCCGCCAAGCTTGCCGGTGAGACGGGCAAGCTGCTGGAAGTGGGGCCGCAGGACCGCTCCACCGTGCGCGAAAACTTCAACAATTTCAGCGTCGACACCTTTGATATCGTCGACACTTACAGCCCCACGCTGGTGGGCGACATCACCAAGGTCAATTCGGCGATCGCCGACAGCGCGTATGATTGCGTCGTCTGCCTGGAAGTGATCGAACATACGCTCAACCCCTTCGACACCGTCAAGGAAATCCGCCGCATCCTCAAGCATGAAGGCTATCTGCTCATTTCCGCCCCCTTGAACTGGCGCATCCATGGTCCGATTCCGGACTGCTGGCGTATTACCGAGCATGGCTGGAGCGCCTTGCTGCGCGATTTCGACATCATTGAAATTGATATTCTGGAAACGCCTGACCGCGAGCTGTTTCCTATCAAATATAACGTGCTGGCGAAGTGCAATAAGTTCAAAAACACGCAAGACAATGAACTGACGTTCCGCTTTATCTAGGAGTGGCGATGACACTGGCTGTAGTCAATGAGCAGACCCAAGACGTCTTGCAGCGCATCAGCGGGGAGCAGTTCCTGCCGGAGGTTTTCCGGGAGACAGGCGTTTTTGTCGTGCGTAATGCGATTGCACCGGATCTGCTGGCGCAATGGCAGCATGAGTGGGATATTTTTTATGATGCCAAGCTACGTGCCGGCCGCAATGTCAGCCAGGCCAATCCCGTTTCGCTGACCGAGGAATTGCCGCAGAAACTGCTGGAAATGTACCGCGCGCCGGTGTATGCCGCAACGCTGTCGCGCATATTCGGTCCCGACGTGGCGCTATACAATCACCGCTTCGTCATCAAGGATGCATTCAGTCCGAACAAGGTATTCCTGCACCAGGATAGCTGTTACCACCTGGGTAACTTGAACAAATGCAGCATTTTTACCGCATTGAGCCGTGTGGACGAGGATAACGGTGCGATGAGTTTTTATGTCGGCTCGCATAAACTCGGTTATCTCGGCGATGCCGGCGAAATCAACCCTGACAGTTTCAACATCCAGTTCGTCAAAGTCACGCCTATCCTCAATCCCGGCGATTTCGTGGTCATGCACAGTTCGACGTGGCATGAGTCGGGACCGAATGTGTCGGGTGTCCATCGCATTCTGGCAGATACGATTTTCCAGCCTGCGGACGACCCGACAGGCAAGGAATTGATCGCGGGCGAATGGAAGACCGATATTTTCTATTCGCCGCTCAATTGCATCCAGTATTTCGCCAACTCCAGGGTACTGAAAATCATCAAGTACGAAAAAGTAATGCGGGAGCAGGCCGGCACGCCGTAAACGTCCGCCTCAGCGCTGCAGCTGCAAGCCCACCAGCTTGTGCACCAGCTCCGACGACGTCGAGGCGGCGAACTTGCGCATCAGCTTGGCGCGGTGCATTTCCACCGTGCGGGGGCTGAGGTCGATCTGGCGGGCGATGACCTTGCTGGTCTTGCCTTCCACCAGCAGGGCGGCGATTTCGCGCTCGCGCGGGGTCAGTTCCGCCGTTACGGGGCGTTTCTCGCTGACATCTTCGAACGTCCAGATGCCCGCTCCCAGCGGTTGGTTCGGCAGCATGGCGTGGCCCGTCACGTGACACCAGAACAATTCTCCATTACTGCGGCGCATGATGCGCTCGTCCGAATAGCGGCCCCTGGCGTTCATGATGGGGATGATGCGGTCACCGGTGCGCAGAAATTCGTCGTGCGTGGGGTAAAGTACTTCGAAGGACTGGTCGTCGAGCTGGGCGCGCGCATAGCCGAACATGGCCGCCAGCGCTTCGTTGCAGCTGCGCATGATGCGGTTTTCCGACATACACATGCCCACGGGCGCGTGCAGGAAGATGCTTTCATAATCGATGGCTGACGCGGCGTTCATCTGATGCGTATCACTCTCACAGGGGGATTGCCGGCACGGCGCCGGTAGTTCTACGGTATTGTACTTTCCACTCGCGTATTTTATGCTGAGACGCTGCCTGAGTCATGGACTCAAGACCAAAGCTTAACAAAAGATAGAGGGACACCCATGAATAAAGTTTATCCTGACGCCGCCTCGGCGCTGGCCGGTATCGTCCAAGATGGCCAGACCATCGCCGTCGGCGGCTTCGGCCTGTGCGGCATTCCCGAAGCCCTGATCGGCGCCTTGCGCGATTCGGGCGTGACGGGCCTGACCGCCATTTCCAACAACGCGGGCGTGGACGGCTTTGGCCTGGGCCAGTTGCTGACCACGCGCCAGATCAAGAAAATGATCGCCTCCTATGTGGGTGAAAACAAGGAATTCGCGCGCCAGTACCTGGCCGGCGAACTGGAGCTGGAATTCACGCCGCAAGGCACCTTGGCCGAGAAACTGCGCGCCGGCGGCGCCGGCATCCCCGCCTTCTTCACCAAGACGGGCGTGGGCACCATCGTTGCCGACGGCAAGGAACTGCGTGAATTCGACGGCGAACAATACGTGATGGAACGCAGCCTCGTGGCCGACGTGGCCCTGGTCAAAGCCTACATGGCCGACCGTGCGGGCAATTTGGTCTACCGCAAGACGGCGCGCAATTTCAACCCGAACGTGGCCATGGCGGGCAAGATCACCATCGTGGAAGTGGAAAAACTGGTCGAAGTGGGCGAGATCGACCCCGACCAGGTCCACACGCCGAGCATCTTCGTGCACCGCATCGTGGTCAACGCGAACCCGGAAAAACGCATCGAGCAGCGCACCGTGCGCGCCGACTAAATACAAGATTGGGAGATGATCATGGCTTGGACAAGAGATGAAATGGCCGCGCGCGCGGCAAAAGAATTGCAGGATGGCTTTTATGTGAATCTGGGCATCGGCTTGCCGACCCTGGTGGCCAACTATGTGCCGGACAATATCGAAGTGTTTTTGCAGTCGGAAAACGGCTTGCTGGGCATCGGCCCGTTTCCCACCGAAGATGAGGTTGATGCCGACCTGATCAACGCTGGCAAGCAGACGGTGACGGCCTTGCCCGGCGCCGCCTACTTCAGCTCGGCCGATTCGTTCGGCATGATTCGCGGCGGCAAGATCAACCTGGCTATCCTGGGCGCCATGCAAGTGTCGGAAAAGGGCGACCTGGCGAACTGGATGATTCCAGGCAAGATGGTCAAAGGCATGGGCGGCGCGATGGACCTCGTCGCCGGCGTCAAGCGCGTCGTTGTGCTGATGGAGCACGTGGCCACGGCCAAGGATGGCACGACGTCGCACAAGTTGCTCAAGCAGTGCGACCTGCCGCTGACGGGCGTGGGCGTGGTCGACGTCATCATCAGCGACCTGGGCGTCATCGACGTGACGGAAAACGGCTTGAAGCTGGTAGAACTGGCGCCGGGCGTGACCAAGGAGCAAGTGCAGGCGGCCACGGGCGCGGAACTGGACGTTTCCGCCGTATAAACGGATCGTTGCATGCATAAAAAAAGCGGACAGCGATGTCCGCTTTTTTTTCGCTGCGCACGCACTACGTCTGCGCCATGTCTAAGGCTGTCCCTGGAGTGTGCCTATGCTGGAACGGTGCAGGGCAGACGAAGTCACGACAAGGAGCAGTCATGAAGGCAAACTGGTACGCATCGCCACTACTGAGGCGCATGGCAGGGAGTGTGTTGGCAGCGGGCTTGGCGGCGTTGCTGTCCGCCTGTGCTGCCGCTGGCGGCGAGCACGTCAACCCGGTGGTGACGGAGAAAGTATTCACGGGCGATCCCGCCCTGGCAAAAAACATCTTTGTCTTTCTGGATGGGACGCGCAATGACAGCGCCTCCGGGACCAATGTGCGCCGGGTCTTTGATGCGGTGCTCCATGCCGACGAGGCGCAGACCAGCGCCATCTATATCGAAGGCGTGGGCAGCGTCGAAAGTCCCGTGCTGGGCGCCAGTCTCGGCCTTGGCATGGAGCCGCGTATCCTGCGCGGCTATGACTTCGTCGCGCAGGCGTTTCGCCCCGGTGACAAGCTCTACATTTTGGGCTTCAGCCGTGGCGCCCACCAGGCCCGCGCACTGGCTGGCCTGATCGCCTATGCGGGCGTGCCGGCCAGGTCGGAAGACGATATCGAACAACGGCTTCGGCGCGATAACGCCATCCTCGAAGTGGTCAAGCGCAAGAACGATGAAGCCTATGTGGATGCGTGGAAGGCGTGGCGGCCGGGACAGGAGCCGATCGCCGGTAAAGAGCTGCGCGAACGTTTCAAGGTTGCCGTGGTGCCGGTGGAAATCCAATTTCTCGGCCTGTGGGATACCGTGCCCGGTTCCCTGTTCAAGGACTTCGGTGTGTGCAAGGAAATGAGCGACGGCAGGGACGGCGACCGCTACAAGTCCGATTCCTATCCGCCGATCCGCCGCATCCTGCACGCCGTGTCGCGCGATGAAAAGCGCAGCCGCTTCCATCCCATCTTGCTGTGTCCGCCCATTAATGCGGACTACACGAGCGTCAGCGAACTCTGGTTTCCCGGATCGCATGCCGATATCGGTGGTGGTTACGCCGATTCACGGTCGTTGTCCGATCTGTCGCTGGCGTGGATGATGACGGGCCTGGCGCAAGATTATGCGCTCCCGCCGTTGCAGCTGGCTGGCGATCCGCTGGGCCTGGCGCATTGGTCGATCGGCGACCGGCCGGCCAATTTGTTCAGCCATTGCGAGGACAGGGTATTGCCCGACGGCGCCATGCAGGCCCCGGCCCTGCAAGTGAGGACCGTTGCCGGCAGCGCGCCGTTGCGCATGCAGGGTGTGATCGAGCAACGGCCCTATCCGTTGGAGTGCTCGCGCTAGCCCGGTCGTTTATGCGGCGCCAGCCTTGCCGCGCAAGCCGTCCAGGCTGTAGGCGCCGCCACCGGCCGCCGCGAAGTACAGGAAGGTGAAGCAGTACATCACGGCCATTTCGCCGCCGTTCAGGATCGGTAAAAAGCCGGCAGGCGCATGCGCGATGAAATAGGCGGCTGCCATCTGGCCCGACAGGATGAAGGCGACGGGGCGCGTGAACAGGCCGAGCAGCAGCAAGCTGCCGCCTACCAGCTCGATGACGCCGGCCGCGCCCATCAGGGAAAACAGTTGCAAGCCGTCGAACATGGCCACGTGCGGCGCACCGAACAGTTTTGCCGTGCCATGTTGCAGGAAAAGGAAGCCGAGGATGATGCGCAGCAAGCCCAGCAAGCGTGGGGACCAGGTGGCGTAGAGGGCGGGCGAGAGGGACATGGCGTACTCCATTCAAAGGTGGATGGTTCGGTGTCTGGCTTGCATTAACGTAATGTCATTATGCGGGAGCCTGGCGGCGAACAATAGACAGTACTGTAATGGTTTTTCATTCATTGATCATCCGATGAAATATTGATGCATGATTTACCATATGTTGATGATGCAATAAAAAACCCCTCGCGCATGCAAAAAGCCCCGCAGATCGCTCTGCGGGGCTTTTCAATGGAGAGTACAGCTTGCTTGACGGGCTTACTTGACGATATTCACGGTCGGTGCAACGTAGGCGTCGTCGGCCGGGTGGGTGGGATGGGCCAGCTCGCTGTGCAGCTTGTCCATGTCCAGTTCCTTTTCCCATTTCGACACGACGATGGTGGCCACGCCGTTACCGACAAAGTTGGTCAGCGCGCGGCATTCGCTCATGAAGCGGTCGATGCCCAGGATCAGCGCCATGCCGGCCACGGGAATCGTCGGCACCACGGCCAGGGTGGCGGCCAGGGTGATGAAGCCGGCGCCCGTGATGCCGGACGCGCCTTTCGACGTCAGCATCGCCACGCCCAGGATGGTGAGCTCTTGCCAGATCGTCAGTTCCGTGTTGGTTGCCTGTGCAACAAACAGGGCGGCCATGGTCATGTAGATATTGGTGCCGTCCAGGTTGAACGAGTAGCCGGTCGGCACGACCAGGCCGACGACTGGCTTGGAGCAGCCCAGGCGCTCGAGTTTCTTCATCAGGGCCGGCAGCGCCGATTCCGACGAGCTGGTACCGAGCACGATCAGCAATTCTTCCTTGATGTACAACAAGAAGCGGCCGATGGAGAAGCCCGTGTACTTGGCGATCAGGCCCAGCACGACGAAGACGAACAGGAAGCAGGTCAGGTAGAACGAACCCATTAGTTTAGCCAGCGGGATCAGCGAAGCCAGGCCGTATTTACCGATGGTAAAGGCCATCGCGCCGAACGCGCCGATCGGAGCGACTTTCATGATGATGTTGACCATGCCGAAGATGGCATGCGACAGCTCGTCGATCAGCTTGGTGACGGGACGGCCACGCTCGCCCAGCAGGGACAGCGAGAAGCCGAACAGGATGGCGATCAACAGCACTTGCAGGATGTCGCCCTTGGCGAAGGCATCGACGAAGGTCTTCGGGATGATATTCATCAGGAAGTCGACGGTGCTCATGCCTTCGGCGTGCGTGTATTGCGCGATCGACTTGGCATCGAGGTGGGCCGGATCGGCGTTGAAGCCGGCGCCCGGTTTCAGGATGTTAGCAACCAGCAAGCCGATGGCCAGCGCGAAGGTGGAGACCACTTCGAAGTACAGCAGCGCCTTGCCGCCCACGCGGCCGATTTTCTTGACGTCCTGCATGCCGGCGATGCCGGAGACCACGGTACAGAAGATCACGGGGGCGATGATCATCTTGATCAGTTTGATAAAGCCGTCGCCCAGCGGTTTCATGTCGACGGCGTTCGAAGGGTAGAACACCCCCAGCAGCACGCCAGCCACGATGGCGAACAGCACCTGTACGTACAGGATTTTATAGAATGGTTTTTTCACGAGTGGTCTCCTCTTGCGGGTTGATGCTGCGAATCATCCGCCCATTGGCAGGCGTGCTCAATTGTGGATAACCGCAGATATGCAGTTTCGCTATATCGGGTATTGCGCCATGGCGAATGTGCCAGTGCTATGCTGCGGCGCAGCATTTCAGCCGCGCGCTTGGAGCATTGCCCGCGCTGCGCTACACTGCCGTAGCGTCGCGCGCGGGACATCCCTTGGCAGGCAGAAAGCGGTGCTCTTTTTATATCGAATAAGGAAATCGAATGATCGAAGCGAGCATCAAATCCGTCCAGTGCATCTCCCCCGCAGGCCTGCACACCATGTCGTACAAGGAGTGGGGCGCGCCCGACAATCCGAACGTGCTCGTCTGCGCCCATGGCGTGACGCGCGTGGCGGACGACTTCGACAACCTGGCGCGCGCCATGGCCAGCGATTACCGCGTGATCTGCCCCGACGTGGTGGGACGCGGGCGCTCGGGCTGGCTGGCCAATCCCCAGTTCTACCGCGTGCCCCAGTATGTGAGCGACATGGTGACCCTGCTGGCGCGCGTGCTGGCCAATGGCGAGCGCCAGACGGTGGACTGGTTCGGCACCTCGATGGGCGGCTTGATCGGCCTGGGCCTGGCCTCGTTGCCGCACAGCCCGATCAGCAAGCTGGTATTGAACGATATCGGCCCGACCCTGGCGCCGGAAGCCTTGCAGCGCATCGGCGACTACATCGGCCAGGACTTGCGTTTCGATACCTTCGAGCAGGGCGCCAAATTTGTGCGCGACGTGTCCGCCAGCTTCGGCCCGCACACGGATGCGGAATGGCATAAACTGGCAGTCGATGTGTTGCGGCAAGACAAGGATGGCCATTGGCGCCGTCACTATGATATGGGACTGGCCATGCCGTTCCGCTCGGCCACGCCGGAATCGGCGGCCAGCGACGAAGCCATGCTGTGGGCCGCGTACGATGCCGTGCGCTGCCCCACCTTGCTGGTGCGCGGGTCGGAATCCGATCTGCTGTCGCACGCGACGGCGCAGATCATGCTGGGCCGCGGCCCGAAAGCGGAACTGGTGGAAATCGCCGGCGTGGGCCATGCGCCCACTTTCGTCCACGACGACCAGATCGCCATCGCGCGCAAGTTTTTGCTGGGCAAGTAAGAAGGCAACAAGCAATACCGCTGTACAGATTTTGAAACAACCGAAAGAAGAAGCATGGAAATTACACGACTGCACGTAGGCAAACGCCTTTCTGAAGTAGCGATACACAACAACACCATCTACCTGGCGGGACAGATCGCGGAAGACACCACGCAAGGCATCGTCGGCCAGACGCGTGAAGTGCTCGGCCACGTCGACCGTTTGCTGATGGAAGCGGGCAGCGACAAGACCTGCATCCTGTCGTGCCAGATCTACATCGCCGACATGAAGGATTTCGACGGCATGAATGAAGTGTGGGACGACTGGGTCGCTTCCGGTCACACGCCGCCGCGCGCCACGGTGGAAGCGAAACTGGCCAATCCGGCTTGCTTGGTAGAAATCGTCATCATCGCTGCAGAGCGCTAAGTTATTGAGTTGTTAAGTTTATAAGGTATCACATGGTTTCCATCTCGGCCCCGAATAGCGCCACCTCGGAACAACTGGTAGAGGGCTTGAGTGCGCCGGACTGCGCGCGCGTGCTGGACGCGCTCGCGTATGCCACCGCAGCGTATGGCGACAAGCAGACCTTTGCCGGCCGCTCCGCGCTGGACTTCGCCATCGGCGTGGCCACCACCCTGGCGTTCCTGCGCAGCGATGCGGAAACGCGCATCGCCGGCCTGATGTTCGAGCTGACCTTGCTGGAACCCGATACGGCGGCCGACATCGAGCCGCGCTTCGGCAAGCAGGTGTGCGACCTGGCGACAGGCGTGCGCCAGCTGATCCGTTTGCGTGCGCTGACCCAGGCGCAGCACGGCGGCGCTGCCGGGCGCGGCAAGAATGCGGCGCAGCAAGCCGTGGCCCAGGTGGAAACCTTGCGCAAGATGTTGCTGGCGATGGCGTCCGACATGCGTGTCGTGCTGGTGCGCCTGGCCGCTTGCGTGACGACCTTGCGTTACTTTGCCGAATTAAAGCTGTTCAATGAAATGACGCGCGAATACGGCAAGGAAACCCTGGATTTGTACGCGCCGCTGGCCAACCGCCTCGGTATCTGGCAACTGAAGTGGGAACTGGAAGACTTGTCGTTCCGCTTCATCGAGCCGGAAGCGTATAAACGCATCGCCAAGATGCTGGAAGAAAAGCGCATGATGCGCGAGGGCTTCGTGTCCTCGGCGATTCTGCGCCTGCAGACGGAACTGGCTTCGGCCGGTATCCAGGCGGAAGTATTTGGCCGCCCGAAACATATTTACAGCATCTGGAACAAGATGCGCGGCAAGGAACTCGATTTCACGGCCCTGTACGACGTGCGCGCCTTCCGCGTCATCGTTGCCGACGTGAAAACTTGCTACACGGTACTGGGCGTGGTCCACAATATCTGGACCCCCATCCCGAAAGAATTCGACGATTACATTTCGCGCCCGAAACCGAATGGGTACCAGTCGCTGCACACGGTGGTGACGGCCGAGGATGGCCGCCCGCTGGAAGTGCAAATCCGCACGAATGAAATGCACAGCTTTGCCGAATACGGCGTGGCTGCGCACTGGCGCTACAAGGAAGAGGGCGGCTCGAACTTTGCCGGCCAGAAATACGACGAAAAGATCGCCTGGCTGCGCCAGTTGCTGGCCTGGAAAACGGAAGTGGCCGATGCCGTCGTGGGCCAGGAAGAAATCCAGCGCGAATGGGTGGAAAAGCTCAAGTCCGCCACGCTGGACGACCGCATCTTCGTCATGACGCCGCAGGCGCGCGTGCTGGAATTGCCCGTGGGTGCCACGCCCGTCGACTTTGCGTATCACCTGCACACGGACGTGGGCCACCGCTGCCGCGGCGCCAAGGTCGACGGCATCATGGTGCCCCTGAATACCCAGCTGAAGAACGGCCAGACCTGCGAAATCATCACGGCCAAGGGTGCGCCGGGCACGGCCGGGCCGTCGCGCGACTGGCTCAGCGCCGGCTACGCCGTCAGCACGCGCACGCGCTCGAAGATCCGCGCCTGGTTCCATGCCATCGACATGCAGGAAACCCTGGCCCACGGCCGCGCGCTGGTGGAAAAATCCCTGCAGCGCGAAGGCAAGACGGCCGTCAACCTCGAGGCGCTGGCGCAAAAGCTGGGCTTTGCGAAAGTCGACGAGCTGTTCCTGTCGGTAGGCAAGGATGAATTCAGCCTGCGCCACGTGGAGCAGGCGCTGCACGACAATGGCGAAGTGGTGGTGCCGGAAGACGCCGTGCTGGTGGGCAAGAGCCGCGCCTCCAGCGTGGAGCAGGGGGCCAAGTCCGGCGTGCTGGTGGTCGGTACGGAAGGCTTGATGACGGTGCTGGCCAAGTGCTGCAAGCCGGCGCCACCGGACAGCATCGTCGGTTTCGTCACGCGCGGCAAGGGCGTCTCCATCCACCGCGCCACGTGCAAGAACTTCGAGGAAATGCGCGCCAAGTCGCCCGAGCGCGTGATTTTTACCGAGTGGGGCAGCACGGGCGGCCACGACACCGTGTATCCGGTCGACATCTTTATTCTGGCAGGCGACCGCCAGGGCTTGCTGCGCGACATCTCCGAAATCTTTTCGCGCGAAAAGATCAACGTGATCGGCGTCAACACCCAAAGCGCCAAGGGCCAGGCCCGCATGACGTTTACGGCCGAGATCAGCTCGACGGCGCAGTTGTTGAAGGCGCTGAATGTGATCAAGGATGTGAGTGGGGTCCTGGAAGCGCGGCGCAGTTAGTTGGAGTTACCCCGAGAGCAGAGGCTGGGGTCAGACCCGGCGGGTCTGACCCCGGTCTTTGCCGTTGGGTTCAATTAATGCGTCTTGTCACCCTGATGTAACCCCGCCATCGCCGCCGTCTCCGGCTGCAGGGTGATGTGGTCTATCCCATGCTTGGCCAGCAACATCTTCTTGATCGCGCGCAAGACCTTCGGCCAATGGTCGAGGTGCTCGATTTCCACATGGCCGATCAGGGCCGGCTGGCCCGGCGACATGTCCCACACATGCAGATCGTGCACGGCAATCACGCCATCGACTTGTTCCACGTCCGTGCCCACTTCGATGTAGTCGATGTGCAGGGGCACGCCTTCCATCAGGAAGTGGTAGGACTCCTTCAATACCCCGAAAGTCGATTTCAGGATCAGCAGCGATACCAGCACGGACAGCAGCGGGTCGATCTGCATCCAGCCCGTAAAGTAAATCACGGCGCCCGCAACGATGGCGGCGACCGAGCCGAGCAAATCGCCCATCACGTGCACGAGGGCCGCGCGCGTGTTCACGCTTTGCTTGTCTTTCGACAATACCCACGCCACCACCACGTTGATCGCCAGGCCGATGAAAGCGACGATGAAGACCATGCCGCCCTTGACAGGTTGCGGGGCGGAAAAACGCAGCACGGCTTCATAGCAGATCCAGCCCACCACGCACAGCATGGCCAAGCCGTTGACGAAGGCGGCCAGCGCTTCGGCGCGGCCGAAGCCGAACGAGTGGCGCGGCGAGGGCGGGCGGCGCGCGATGATCTGCGCCAGCAGGGCCAGGCCCAGCGCGGCCGCGTCTGTGACCATGTGGCCCGCATCGGAAATCAAGGCCAGCGAATTGGACAGGAAGCCGGCTGCCACTTCGATGCCGGCAAATGACAGGGTCAGGCCCAGCGCCCACGCGAGGATGCTCTGGCTGCGCCCCTCGAAAGAGTGGGTGTGCTTGGCGTCGCCCTTCAGGTGGGCGTGCAAATGGGTGGCGTCGTGTTCGGTGTGGGTCGGCTGCATGGAATGCTTTGTTGAATGAGGTTGCCGTCAGTGTAATTGAAAAGCAACAACATAGGCGGCATGTAAAAAACCCGCAGGCCCGGAGGCGCTGTAGGTTTTTGCTGGTACACGTCAGTTACTATGCGGCCGTCTCGCCAAACTTGCCTTCGCGGAAATCCTGCACGGCCTGGAATACTTCCGCCTGGGTATTCATGACAAACGGGCCATACTGAGCGATGGGCTCGTTCAAGGGCTGGCCGGCGACGAGGATCACGCGGCCGCCTTCCGGTGCTTCGATGCGCACGCCGTCGCTGCCTGGCGTATTGGCGAAGATCGCCATGCGCAAGGCGGGTACGGCCTTGCCATCGACCCGCACTTCGCCACGGAACGTGTACAGGAAAGCGTTATGGCCTGGTGGCAAGGGCTGCTCGAAGCTGCTGCCGGCAGGTAAGTCGATATCGAGGTAGAGCGGTTCCGTCAGCTCGCGCTGCACGGCGCCCGTCACGCCATGGCTCTCGCCGGCGATCACTTGCACGGCCACGCCTGCGTCCGTCGTGTAGCGGGGGATCTCGGCGCTTGTAAAATCGCGGTACCACGGCGTGCGCATCTTGTCGCGCGCGGGCAGGTTCAGCCACAGCTGAAAACCTTCCATCACGCCTTCTTCCTGCTCCGGCATTTCCGAATGGATCACGCCGCTGCCAGCCGTCATCCATTGCACGCCGCCCGACGTCAGCAAGCCTTCGTGGCCCGCGCTGTCCTTGTGGCGCATGCGCCCCGTGATCATGTACGACACCGTTTCGAAACCCCGGTGCGGATGCTCGGGGAAGCCGGCGATGTAGTCGTTCGGCTTGTCGCTGGCAAAGTTGTCGAGCATCAAGAACGGGTCGAGACGGCGCTGCAGCTGCTGCGTCAGCACGCGGTTGATCTTCACGCCGGCGCCATCCATGACGGCCTGGCCGGCGATCACGCGCTCGACGGCGCGTGGCTTGTTGACGGTGGTGGTGTCGCTCATTGTTCTCTCCTCTAGGCCGGGACGGCGCCAGTGCGCCGTCCCTTTCACTGCTGGGGATTACACCAGGATCGCGTTGATCTCGGCGTCCGCTTGCGCCTGCGCCTTGGCCACGGCTTCCGGGCCCATGCCCATGCCTTCCGAATACACGTATTGCACGTCGGTCAGGCCCAGGAAGCCGAACATGGTGTTCAGGTAAGGCACCTGGCTATCGTTGGCGCTATCGCGGTGCAAGCCGCCGCGGGACAGGCCCACGTAGACTTTCTTGCCGGTCAACAGGCCCACGGGACCGTTTTCCGTGTACTTGAAGGTGACATTGGCGCGGGCAATCGCGTCGAACCAGCTTTTCAGTTGCACGGTGATGCCGAAGTTGTACATGGGCGCGCCGATGACGATGACGTCGGCCGCTTGTACTTGCGCAATCAGCGCGTCGTCGAGGGCGATGCGGGCCGCCTGTTCCGGCGTGCGCTTGTCGGCCGGCGTGAACAGCGCTTGCAGGGTCGGCTCGTCGAGCACAGGGTGCGGTTGGGCAGCCAGGTCGCGGCGGACCAGGGCGGCGCCAGGATTGGCGGCTTGTACGCGGGCAACGATGGCGTCAGCCAGGCGGGTCGAGGCGGAGCCGGTGCTGCGGGCGCTGGAATTGATTTGCAGGATGTTCATCTTGTTTCTCCGTGTGAGGTGTCTTGCGATGGATGAACTATAGCAATTCCAAAAACCATCCGGAAGCCGTTAAAATGGATAACATTAATCCACCAATGGAACAATTAAAGCTATGGATATCGATCCCGGAGATTTGCTGCTGTTCGCCCGCGTCGTCGAATGCGGCAGTTTTTCGCGCGCCGCCGTGCGCGTGGACTTGCCCAAGTCGACCCTGTCGCGCCGCATCTCGCAGCTGGAAGCGAAGCTGGGCGAGCGGCTGCTGCTGCGCACCACGCGCAAGCTGGCGCTGACGGAATTTGGCGCCAGCCTGCTCGAGCATGCGCGCAAGGTGGTCGAGGAAACGGAGGCGGCCGGCGCGCTGGCCCAGCACCGCCAGGCGGGACCCAGCGGCTTGCTGCGCATTTCCATGCCGGCCGACTTCGGCGACGCGCTGATGCGCCAGGTGCTGGCCGAATTCGTGCGCCGCTATCCGGCCATTTCGCTGGAACTCGACTTGTCGGCGCGCCGCGTGGATTTACTGGAAGAAAATTTCGACCTGGCCATCCGCATGGGCAACTTGCCCGACGACGCCAGCCTGTCCGCGCGCCGCGTGGCCTTCAGTACGCTGGCCTTGTATGCCTCGCCGCAATACACGAGCGTGCACGGCTTGCCCGAGCATCCCGACGATTTATATGGCCATGATTTGCTCAGCTTGCCACGGGCCGTGCATGGCCTCGTGCATTGGACTTTGATCCGCGGCAAGACGACGTGGGAGCGCGACTTGCCCGTGCGCCTGCTGGCAAACTCGCCGGAATTGCTGGTGCGCATGGCCTGCACGGGCGTGGGCATCGCGGCCAGCACGGACCGCTTTGCCAAGGCCTATGTGGCGACGGGGGAACTGGTGCGCGTGTTGCCGGAGTGGAGTTTTCCGCTGGTCACGGGCTGGGCCGTATTTCCCGGCCGGCGCCTGATGCCGGCCAAGACGCGCGCGTTTCTGGATCTGATGGAAGAGATGTATCAAACGGACGCGCCCGTATAGGCGCGCGTCCTGTTGGCTTAGCTGGGCAGGTTGCCCATGACTTCGCCCAGCTGCACGGGGCCGGCCGGTTGCCAGTTGGCGTTGAATTGCACGGTGTCTTTCGGGAACAGCATGACGACGGTGGAACCGAGCAGGAAGCGGCCCAGCTCTTCGCCCTGTTTCAGCACGACATTGTCGTTCGCATAGCTCCAGTCGCGGATCTCGCCCGTGCGGGGCGGGTTGACGACGCCGTGCCAGACGGTGGCCATGCTGCCGACGATGGTGGCGCCGACCAGGGTCATGACGAAGGGGCCGTTGGCCGTGTCGAACACGCAGACGACGCGCTCGTTGCGGGCGAACAGGCCGGGAATGCCGCGCGCCGTCGTCGGGTTGACGGAGAACAATTCACCTGGCACATAAATCATGCGCGTCAAACGGCCGTCGCACGGCATGTGGATGCGGTGGTAGTCGCGCGGGCTCAGGTACAGGTTGGCGAAGCTGCCATGTTCGAACTGGGCCGCCAGGGCCGCGTCGCCGCCCACCAGGGCCGTGGTGCTGAAGTTGTGGCCCTTGGCCTGGAAGATCTGGTCCTTGTCGATCTTGCCGAACTGGCTGATGCGGCCATCGACGGGGCAGATGTAGTCGGCCTTGGCCAGCGGACGGGCATCGGGGCGCAGCGCGCGCGTGAAAAAGTCGTTGAAGCTCGTGTAGTGCGTGATGTCCGGGTCCAGCGCCTCATCCATGTTGACGTTGTAACGGCCGACGAACCAGCGGATCAAACGGGTGGTCATGGCGCCGCCTTTGGCGCCGGCGATCCGGCCGGCAAAGTTGGTCAACGCTCCTTTTGGAAGCAGATATTGAGGCAGGACGGCAAGACGGTCAGACACGATGGGAAGCCTTTGACGGGGTGATGGGAACAATGGTGAAAACGCATTATAGCGGCGATGTGGCGCGCAATGATATGCGCCGTATGCAAGGGGGCGTATCGCAGCCTGCCGCCGAATTTAATTTGCTATAGGAAATATTTTCAGGAAACTGTGCCAGTCAGAAAAAATTACAGCACAATACGGCGGCCTGTTTTTTAGCTTTCAGCCATTTTTATTCAGCCAACTTTTTTCAGTCAGGTCATGATGCCACGCCGTTGCCTCCGCCTCACCGTCCTTTGTTCCGCCGTTTTACTTGCATGGAATGCCCATGCCCAGCAATCCGAAACGCCGGCCGTTGATACCGCCGCCGTGCCGTTGAAGGCCGAAAAGGCTGAAAATCCCATGCAAACCGTCGAAGTCAAGGGCAGCGGCTACGATCCGCGCCGCGACGATACGGCCAGCAAGATGATCGTGGGCAGCGAGGAAATCCTCAAGTATGGCGACACGAACGTCACCGACGTGCTCAAACGCTTGCCCGGCATTACCGTGTCCGGCGCAGCCGGGCGCTCGGGCGGCGAAATCCGCATGCGCGGGCTGGGCAGCGGCTACACGCAGATATTGCTCAACGGCGAACGGGCGCCGGCCGGTTTTTCGCTCGACACCCTGTCGCCCGACGTGATCGAGCGCATCGAGATTTTGCATGCGGCCAGCGCCGAATACAGCACGCAGTCGATCGCCGGCACCATCAATGTGGTGCTCAAGAAAGCCGTGAAGACGGCGCAGCGCGAACTCAAGCTGGGTGTGCAGGGCAGCGACGTGAGCTTTTCGCCCAGCGTGAATCTGCAACTGTCTGACCGCGACGGCAATTTTTCATACTCGCTGGCCGGTTCGCTGTACCGCTACGACTACCATTACGACAATCCCGGCCTGGAACTGGGCTACGCGCCCGACGGCCGGCAAAACCTGCTGCGTCGCACGAACGGCACGGGCGATGGCCGCCCGGAAGGCATCAATCTGTCGCCGCGCCTGAACTGGGTGCTGGCCAACGGCGACAACGTGACGGCGCAATTCTTTTTCAACGGCGGGCGCTCGAACCACCGCAATTTCAGCCGCGCGGAAACAGAACTGGGCTTGCGCCCCGATTACGACACCAACGCGGGCAGCTCCAGCAACCACAATGCCTTCGGCCGCAGCGACTTGACGTGGATGCACAAGCTGGGCGGCGGCGCCAAACTGGAACTGAAAATCGGCGCCTCGGCCGCCCGCAATACGTCCGACAGCCTGCAGCAAGGCTTTATCGACGGCGGCGGCCTGGCGCTCGAGCGCAAGGTGGGCGTGAAGGCGACGGAAAACGGCGTCAGTTCCACCGGCAAGTATTCCTCGCCCTTGCTGCCCGGCCATGCCCTGTCGATGGGCTGGGATGGCGCCTACACGGAGCGCGAGGAAACGCGCCGCCAGCGCGAAGCGGCCCTGGGCGTGCGTCCGCCCGTCAACAGCGACGAGGGTTTCGACGCCACCATCAAGCGCCTGGCCCTGTACGTGCAGGATGAATGGGAAATCACGCCGCGCTGGTCGATGTATGCGGGCGTGCGCTGGGAAGGCATCGATACGCGCAGCGCGGGCGATACCTACGACGAAGTGAACCAGCGCACCAGCGTGTGGAGCCCGCTGCTGCAAACCCTGTGGAAGTTGCCCGATACCAAGGGCGACCAGGTGCGCCTGGCCCTGACGCGCACCTACAAGGCGCAGCCCACGGCGAGCCTGATTCCGCGCCGCAATACCTCGACGAACAACAGCCAGACGGACCCTGACCGCGAAGGCAATCCCTACCTGAAACCGGAGCTGGCGCTGGGCATCGATGTCTCGTACGAGCACTACTGGGCCGAAGGTGCCTTGCTCAGCGCGCGCGCCTCGGCCCGCCGTATCGATGGTTATACGCGCCAGGGTTTGTTGTTCATCAATGAGCGCTGGGTGTCCACGCCCGTCAACGATGGCCGCGCCAATACGCAGACATTGGAACTGGAAGCGAAGTTCCCGCTGCGCGCCGTGCTGGCCGCGCCCGTGCCGGCCATCGACCTGCGCGCCAGCGTCAGCCGCAACTGGTCACAGGTGGAGCAGGTGCCGGGGCCAAACAACCGGCTCGACCAGCAAACGCCCGTCAGCGGCAATGTCGGTCTCGACTACAAGACGCCGGACGGCGTCTTGACCACGGGCGGCAGCTTCAACTTCCGCAATGGCGGCCCCGTGCGCATCACCGAGCGCCAGAGCGCCTATACGTCGCCGCGGCGCGACCTCGACATTTATGCGCTGTGGAAATTCGATGCGAAGAACCAGCTGCGCCTGGCCGTGTCTAACCTGCTGGCGCAAGACTTCGAAAGCGACACCATCTATGCGGACGCCAGCGGAACCATCGTGCGCAACAGCATCTCGCCGAGCTCGCCGCAGGCGCGCGCCACCCTGGAAATGAAGTTCTGATGGCGATGTTCTCGCGCTGAAAACCCCGGCCGGCATCCCCGCTGGCCTATAATCTCGGCAATTGCGCGCGCGGCCAGCCCGTGCGCGCCGCCTTTTCATTTGCCAAGATTGCTTTCCCCATGACGTTTTCCTCCCTCGGCCTGATCGATCCCCTGGCCCGCAAACTCGATGAGCTCGGCTATGCCAAGCCCACGCCCGTGCAGGCACAGGCAATCCCGGCCGTGCTGGCCGGGCGCGACCTGATGGCCGCCGCCCAGACGGGCACGGGCAAGACGGCGGGCTTTGCCGTGCCGCTGCTGCAGCGCCTGACCCTGGAAGGCGTGGTGGCGCCGCAATGCGTGCGCGTGCTGGTGCTGGTGCCCACGCGCGAGCTGGCCGAGCAAGTCTATGCCAGCTTCCGCAGCTATGGCGGCAACTTGCCGCTGCGCAGCTTTGTCGCCTATGGCGGCGTGCCCATCGAGCCGCAGATCAGCAAGCTGCGCAAGGGCCTCGACGTGCTGGTGGCCACGCCGGGCCGTTTGCTGGACTTGCAGACGCAGGGCGCCGTCAAGTTCGAGCAATTGCAGACGCTGGTGCTGGATGAGGCGGACCGCATGCTGGACCTCGGTTTCGAGCGCGAGCTCGATATATTGCTGATGACGATGCCCAAGCAGCGCCAGACCCTGCTGTTCTCGGCCACCTTCTCGGACGCCATCCGCGCCATGGCGAAAACCATGCTGAAGGACCCCGTGTCGGTGGAAGTGAGCGCGCGCAACAGCACGGTGAAAGCCGTCAAGCAGTCGGTGATCGTGTGCGACAAGAAACGCAAGCCGGAACTGTTTTTGCACTTGCTGAAGAAAAAGCGCTGGGGCCAGGTCCTCGTCTTCGTCAAGACGCGCAAGGGCGTCGAGCTGCTGGTGAATACCTTGCTGGAGCAGGGCGTGCGCGCCGATTCCATCCACGGCGACAAGACGCAGCCGAACCGCTTGCGCGCGCTGGCCCGCTTCAAATCGGCCGAGGTGCAGGTGCTGGTGGCTACCGACGTGGCCGCCCGTGGCCTCGACATCGATCAATTGCCCGTCGTCGTCAATTTCGACTTGCCAACGGTGGCGGAAGACTATATCCACCGCATCGGCCGCACGGGCCGCGCGGGCGCCTCGGGCGAAGCCATTTCCCTCGTCTGCGCCGATGAAGTCGAATTGCTGTCGGCCGTGGAAGCGCTGACGCGGCAAACCCTCAAACGCAACGAGGAGCCCGGTTTTGAGGCGGAACACCGCGTGCCGGGCACGTCCGCCGGAGGCACGATTCAGAAAAAGATCGTGAAAGTGCTGGCGCCGAAGGCGGCGGAGCGGGCGAAAAAGCGCCGTTTTTATAAGTAAAGGACGCACAAGGCGCGCAGCACGGATATCGCATTCGTGCCATCATGCGCCATGACCTCGATACCTTTGTTCCCGCTCAATACGGTGCTGTATCCCGATGGCTATCTGCCCCTGCAGATCTTCGAGGTGCGCTACCTGGACATGATACGTCAGTGCATCATGGGAGAGCAGCCGTTCGGCGTGGTGCAGCTGCTGGACGGCGCCGAAGTGCGCAAGCCGGGCCAGCTGGAAACCCTGGCGCCCGTGGGTACCCTGGCGCGCGTCATCGACTGGGCCGCGCCCTTGTCGGGCTTGCTGCAAATCAAATGCATGGGCATGCAGCGCTTTCACATCGTCTCCAGCGAACAGCTGAAAAACGGCTTGTGGATGGCGCAGGTCGAAACCTTGCCGCCCGATAAAACCATTCCCATCCCCCAGGAGCAGCAGAACGTGGCCGACGCACTCGGTGCCCTGATCCGCACCTTGCAGGAGCAAAAGATTCCGCCCGATCAAATGCCCCTGCAGCCGCCGTACCGCCTCGACGAGTGCGGCTGGGTGGCGAACCGCTGGTGCGAGCTGCTGTCCCTGAGCGCCATGCAAAAGCAATTGCTGCTGAGCCAGGACAATCCCGTGCTGCGCCTGGAACTGGTGCAGGATATGCTCACGGAAAACGGCTTGCTGGAAGAGTAGACACGCCAGCCCGCATGTTTTCTCGCGCTTCCGTTGTGCAATTGCAATTTCTATTGAGAAATACTTTACGCTTTGCCGCCGCTGGCATAAGATAATGCCCCTGGGCAAGATTGCCCTGGGCAACATTCAAGAGCAGACGACATGGCAAAAGTAAGCGCGGAACAGATCAATGCGGCAATGGAAGCGATGGCGGGTGAAGGCCAGGCCATCACGGTGCGCGCCTTGCGCGAACGGCTGGGCAACGGCGCCTGCCTGGGTACCATCAGCAAGCTCTTGCAGCGTCGCAAGGCGGGCGCGCAGCGCCAGATCGCTGCCGCCGCCGAACTGTCGCCCGTGCTGCAGCAAGCCATCCTCGATTATGTAGGGCAGGAATTAAGCGCCAGCCACAGCGCGCATGAAGCCGAGATGAACGACAATCAACAGGAATTGATGGACCTGGCCAGTGAGAACGAGCGCCAGCAAGAGTTGCTCGACCTGCAGGCGGGCGAGCTGGAAACCTTGCGCGAGGAACTCGAGCGCGAGCGGCAGGTGGCGAATCAGGCTAGAACGGACCTGGCCAAGGCGCAGCTGCGCCTGGAAGGCTTGCCGCGCCTGGAAGAGGCGGCCGAACAGGCGCGCATGGACCTGGCCAAGGCGCAATTCAAGCTCGAGGGAATACCGCGCCTGGAAGAGGCTGCCGAAGCGGCGCGCGCGGAACTGATCCAGGCCCAGCTGAAGCTGGAAAGCCTGACGCGCGTGGAAACGGAACTGGCGGCCGCCCGCCTGGAACTGGAAGCGGAACGCGAAGAGCTGGGCGAAACGCGCGCCGAGCTGGACGAAGAACGCACCTTGCGCATCAAGGCGCAGCAGTTTATCGTCGATCCGATCTTCAAAACACCTGTCTGAGGACGCCTGGCCTAAGCTGCTGCGCGTCGGTATAGGTAGCTCGCGACGGTTTTGTCAGGTGTCGATACGTCGGGGGAATATGTCATGCGAGCCTTGCTGGCTTAAAATGGCGCACTGTCGCGCCATGCCATGCCATGTGACGCCTTGATCGCAAAGAAGGTTTATGTCTGTAGAAAAAGAAGTGCCGCTCCCGCTTGCGGCCGCCCCCATCGCGCCGCGCGCGCTGCCGCCCCGGCCGCCAGCCGAATTCAGCTCGCCCGAAGCGGCCCTGGCACGCAAGCTGGCGCGCGAAGACAAGGATGCGCAGGTGCGCGGCGTTACGTCCATCGATGCCATGCGCGAGGCCATCAAGCGGGCGGCGCGTGACTTGCCCGCCATTACCGAAGTGCCGCGCCTGGCCATGCTGGACGCCGCCGCCTTCCGTGCGCGCGCCGCGCTGGGCTTGCCCTTCCTGATGCGCGGGCTGGTGCGGCGCTGGCCTTTGTCGGCATTGGGGCCAGAGGTCTTGCGCGAACGGTTCAGCCACGTGCCCGTGCGCGCGCGGGTGGGCGACTATATCAACACGGCGTTCGCGGCCGACCGCGCCATGCAGGACATGTCGATGGGGCAATATCTGGATATGGTGGAAGAAGGGGCGCACGCGTTGCCGCCGTACCTGGGCAACCTGGAATTGCGCGAGCTGAACCGTCTGTGCCACTGGCCCACGTATTTCGACAAGATGGGCCCGCCGCGCTTCTGGGTGGGGCCGGCCGGCACGGTGACGCCCCTGCATTGCGATTACGACGACAATATCTTCGCGCAAGTGTGGGGCCGCAAGCGCATCTTCCTGTCGCCGCCGCACCACGACGCCTTCCTGTATCCCAGCGAAGCGAACGCCATCCTGTTCGGTTCGCCCTTCGACCCGGAAGCGCCCGATTTCCAGCGCTTCCCCCTGGCAAGCCAGGCGACCATGATCGATTGCATCGTCGAGCCGGGCGACATGCTGTACGTGCCCGCCGGCTGGTACCATCAGGTGCGCGCGCTGACGTTTTCGCTGTCGTCTAACCGCTGGGCCAGGGCCATGCCGCTGGCCTTGCATGGAGATACGGCGCTGCGGCGTAGCGAGGCCTGATCTTATGGCGCGATGGCCAGTGCCTGCAGGCGCAGCGCGGCACCTCGTGCTGGCAGCGGAAACCGGATGAGTGTGGCCCGCCAGGAATCCACGGAGAATCATGATGGCGTCAACTTTGCACAAACCAACCTTACACAAGCGCTATCTGGGCGCCTTGCTGGGACTTGCCTGCGGCGATGCCGTCGGCACGACCGTGGAATTTTCTCCACGCGGCAGCTTTGTGCCGGTGACGGGCATGACTGGCGGCGGTCCGTTCGGCTTGCAGCCGGGACAATGGACCGACGATACGTCGATGGCGCTGTGCCTGGCCGAAAGCCTGGTCCAGAAGGGGGCGTTCGATGCGGCGGACCAGATGGTGCGGTACTTGAACTGGTGGCAATGGGGCTACCTGAGTTCCACCGGCACCTGCTTCGATATCGGCGGCACGGTAAGGAGCGCGCTGGCCAGTTTCCAGGAGACGGGCAATCCCTGGAGCGGCTCCGCCGCGCCTGACACGGCGGGCAATGGGTCGCTCATGCGCCTGGTCCCCGTCGTGCTGTTTGCCTATCCCGATGCCGAAGCGGCCATGGCCTGCGCCGCCGACAGTTCCCGCACCACTCACGCGGCGCCGGAAGCCGTCGAAAGCTGCCAGCTGCTCGCCGCCTTGCTGTGCAGCGCGCTGGCGGGCACGGCGAAAGACGCGCTGCTGGACAGCATTGCGTTCCGGCCTGCGGAACCGAAGCTGGTGGAGCTGGCCAGCGGCAGTTTCCTCGCCAAGACGGAGCAGCAGATACGCGGCACCGGTTATTGCGTGGAATCGCTGGAAGCGGCGCTCTGGTGCTTCTTCCATACCGACTCACTGGAAGCGGCGGTATTGCGCGCTGTCAATCTGGGCGAAGATGCCGATACGACCGGCGCCATCGTCGGCCAGCTTGCCGGCGCCTATTATGGCGCCCAGGCGATTCCCCCGCTATGGCTGGATGCGCTGGCCATGCGCGACGATATCGAAGAACTGGCGGGCAAATTGTTCGAGCGGGCCCGGGCCTAGCGCAGGCTGCAGCCCACCAGCAGCAGCATCGGCCGCTCGCGCTCTTCCGCCAGGGCCGGCTGCTGCGCCACCTGTTCGTCGCTCGGCCCCCATTCTTCCACATGCTCCAGCTGGAAACCCGCTTGCAGCAGTGCATTGATGGTCGTGCCCAGGGTGCGGTGCTGCTTGATCACGCCAGGCGCCAGCCAGTCCGACACGCGCGGACCTTGCTGCTGGTAGCTGTCGACGGGCCAGCGCTTGCGGCCCTGTCCATCCGTCAGCCAGCCCGGCTGGCGCGGCGCCATGAAAATCGGGTGCTCGATGGAAAATACCAGCTTGCCGCCCGGCCTCAAGCCGTGGCGGATGGCGGCCAGCAAGGTGGCGAAATCCGCGATGTAGTGGAAGGCGAGCGAGCTGTAGATCAGGTCGTAGCCGGCTGGCGGCAAGGCCAGTTGTTCCAGATCAAGCCGGGCATAGCTGACAGCCGCATGTTCTCCCATGCCGCCCGCCTGCGCCAGCATCTTTTCCGACACGTCCACGCCCAATACCCGCGCCGCTCCCTGTTCTGCCGCCCAGCGGCAGAACCAGCCATAGCCGCAACCCAGGTCGAGTACTTGCATGCCTTGTACGTCTGGCAGCATGGCGCGCAGGGCCGGCCATTCGGGCGCGCTGTCGAGGCCGCCGATGGAGCGGGGCAGCTGGCTGTAGGCCGTGAAAAAGGCGTCGTTGTCGTAGATATTTTGGGTCATGGTTCAAGATCCTGGTGGGCGCTGCGCTTGGCATGTCCGCCCCGCTGCGCCCGGTAAATGCCAGCGTGGCCGGAAAACAGGTAGGCCACGACGCAGGCGATGGCTGCGTACACGCCGATCTCGGCGCCGAACAGCTCCATCGCCATCAGGGTCGAGGCGATCGGCGTGTTGGCGGCGCCCGCGAACACGGCGACGAAGCCGATGGCGGCCAGCAAGGCGACGGGCTGGTGCAGCAGCGGCCCCAGCGCATTGCCCAGGGTCGCGCCGATGAAGAACAATGGCGTGACTTCACCGCCCTTGAAACCGGTGCCCAGCGAGACGATGGTAAACGCCATCTTGCCGAGGAAATCCCAGGCGGGCAGCGGTTCCTTCAGGGCGTCAACGATGGTGGGGATGCCCAGGCCGATATATTTGTCGGTGCCCAGCAGCCACACGGCGACGGCGACGGCGAGGCCGCCTATCAGCGGGCGCAGCGGGGCGTAGGCAATTTTGCGCTTCATCAAGCCGCTCAAGCCGTGCGTGGCTTGCGCAAACAGTTTACCGGTCACGCCGAACAGCACGCCCGCGATGACCATGGCGGATAAAGTCCAGGCGGAGAGGGCGGGGATCAAGGGCACGGCGTAATGCGTATGCTGAACGCCCCACAGCAAGCCTACCTGGTCGGCGATGACGGCGGCGGCCAGGCAGGGCAGCATGGCTTCGTAGCGCAAGCGGCCGATGGCCAGCACTTCCAGGCCGAAGATGGCGCCGGCCAGCGGCGTGCCGAAGACGGAGGCAAAGCCGGCGCTGATGCCGGCCATCAGGATGATGCGGCGGTCTTCATTGTTCAGGCGAAACATGCGCGTGAGCTGGTCGGCCAGCGCGCCGCCCATCTGCACGGCCGTGCCTTCGCGTCCGACGGAGGCGCCGAACAGATGCGAGATGACGGTGGCGCCCAGCACCAGCGGCGCCATGCGCAGCGGAATGATTTTTTTCGGATCGTGGATTTCATCGATGAGCAGATTCGCGCCGCCCTCGACACTGCTGCCGTAGCGCAGATATAGCCAGCCGACGGCAAAGCCCGCCACGGGCAGCAGCCAGATCAGCCAGGCGTGCGCCAGGCGCGTCGCGGTTGCCCATTCAAGGGCGAACAGGAAACCGGCCGAGGCGGTGCCAGCCAGCACGGCCACGACAAAGGCCAGCAGCAGCCATTTCAACAGATGCTGCAGCAGATCGGTGAGGGCGCTCAGGCGGTGCATCGGTCATCCAGTCATGGGCGATGGGTGGGTGTTTCTTACAGGCCCAGTTCCGCCACCAGCGCCTGGCCGATGGCCCGCTGTTCGGCCAAAATGGCGCGCAGGTGGTGGGGGCGCGTCTTGACGTTCGTCATGACCACGCGCAATACATTCGTCGGGCCAGGGTAGCGCGTCGATTCCAGGACCGTGCGCGACACAAAACTGTGGCCTTGCGCCTTTTGGCGGTTTTGCAGCTTGGCGTTCAAGGTGTTCAGTTGCTTGTTCAGCTCGGTCGCCGCCTCGACCTGTCCGCCGGCCAGCAAGCTGTCCATGCGCTGGCGCAAGGGCGCGGGCACGTAGCGGTAGGTGAGAATGAAGGTGTCGGAGCGCGTGACGAGTTCGAAATCCTGCTGGTCGGCCAACAAGTCCTGCAACTGGCCGGACAGGGTGGCCGCCTGCTGCAGCAAGGTCGTGTAGCCGGACACGCCCAGCACCTTGAACGAGGTCCACAGTTTCAAGGCGTCGAAGCGGCGCGAGCCTTCCAGCGAGGTCTGGCCCAGGTCGCCCGAGTTATCGCGCAAGATGTAGTTGGCGTTGTGCTTCAGCAGGTTCAGGCTGGCGCCATCCTTGAACAGCACCATGCTTTGCGCCATCGGCACCCACAGCAATTTATGCCCGTCGATGACGACGGAGTCGGCCAGGGCGATGCCGTCGTAGAGGGGGCGGTACTGTTCCGCGATCAAGAGCGCGCCGCCCCAGGCCGCATCCACGTGGAACCAGATGGACTCGCGCGCGGCAATGGCCGCCATGGCGGCCAGCGGGTCGATGGCGCCCGTTTCCGTCGTGCCGGCGATGCCGATCATGGCGACGACCTTGATATTGCGCGATTTCAAATCGGCAATCGTCGCTTCCAGCGCGGTGACGTCGATGCGGTTGTCGCGGTCGACGGCCACCAGGTGCAGGGCGTTTTCGCCGAGGCCCAAAGTCGCCAGCGCCTTTTTCACGGAATAATGGCTGCGGGCCGAACCGATCACGGCCAGTCCCGCGTAGCTAGAATCCTGCATGGCGGCAAACAGGCCGCGTTTGCGCGTGCCGGGCAATTGTTTTTCCAGCGCCACGGCCAGGGCCGTCAAATTGCCCATGGTGCCGCCATTGACGACATTGCCCAGCGCGCCGCTGGTGGCGGCCATGGCCTGCGCGTAGTCGGCGTCCGGCTGCTGGTACACCTGGCGGTGCAGCCAGCCCAGGATCTGTTTTTCGATCAGGGTCGACACATACGCCGTCTCGATCTTGACCTGGTTCTGGTTCAGGGTTGCCGTAAACGCTTCAGCCAGCACGCTGATCCAGGGCAAGGCCTGCGTCATGTGGCCGATGTATTGCGGATGGTTCAGCTGGGCCGTATTGGCCAGCACGGTGGTGTCGAGCTCCTGCAGGAATTGCGCCACGGGCATGCCATGCGCGGGCAGGCAAGTGTCGGACAGCTGCGTCAGCAATTCCGCGTACGGCGTGTGCGGATACGGTTCGGCGCGTTCGGCGGCCAGCCAGCCGCCCAGCATGCGCAGCGCCTGCTGCAGGGGCGCAGGCTCCTGTTGCAGCGCATCGATGGAAAAATGCTGCTGCAGCAGCTGTTCGATAGGGGTCTCGGTCATGGCGCGTTGTCTTCTCTACGGATTGCTGGTGCCACGGTGACAAACGAATTGCGCCCAGGCGGAAGCGGGATTTTACCCGACTCCGCCTGAGCGCATCAGTTTGCTATATCAGTTTGCTATTGCTGCGGGCGATCAGAAGTAGTTGAGGCCCAGCGCCGACTTGACTTCGTCGGCCGTGCGGGCCGCCACTTCGCGCGCCTTGAAGGTGCCTTCCTTGAGCATCTGGATGACCTGGCCCTTGTCTTTGGCGAACTCTTCGCGGCGGGCGCGGATCGGCGCCAGCATTTCCTGCAAGACCACATCCAGGCGCTTCTTGACGATGCTGTCGCCCAGGCCGCCGCGCACGTAATGGGCTTTCATTTCGGCCAGTGCCGCTTTTTCCGGATCGAACGCGTCCAGGTAAGTAAACGCGATGTTGCCTTCCAGGTGGCCCGGGTCTTCCACGCGCAGGTGCAGCGGGTCCGTATAAACTTTTTTCACGGCAGCCGTGATTTCGGCCGGGGTCGCGCCCAGGTTGATGGTGTTGCCCAGCGACTTGCTCATCTTCGCCTTGCCGTCGATGCCGGGCAGGCGGCCGATGTCCGGCACCAGCGCCTTGCATTCCATCAGCACTTCGCGGTTGTACATGCGGTTGAAACGGCGCACGATTTCATTCGTTTGCTCGATCATGGGGATCTGGTCTTCGCCCACGGGCACCACGCCCGCCTTGAAGGCCGTGATGTCGGCCGCCTGGCTGGCCGGGTAGGTCAAGAAACCGGCTGGAATGTCGCGCTCGAAGCCGCGCAGGCGGATTTCTTCCTTGACGGTGGGATTGCGCTCGAGGCGCGCCACGGTGACGATGTTCAGGTAGTAAAAGGTCAGCTCGGCCAGTTCCGGGATCTGCGACTGGATGAAGACCGTGGTCTTGCTCGGGTCGATGCCGACGGCGAGGTAGTCGAGCGCCACTTCGACGACATTGCGGTGCACCTTGTCGATGTCTTCCATATTGTCCGTCAGCGCTTGCGCGTCGGCCAGCATGATGAATTGCTTGTAGCTGTTCTGGTAGCGGACGCGGTCGCGCAGGCTGCCCACGTAGTGACCCAGGTGCAGGGGGCCGGTCGGGCGGTCGCCCGTCAGGATCACGGATTGCGAAGCGATGGCAGCGGGCGACAGCGGTGCTGCCGGTGCGTCGTTCTGGTCTTGGGTATCTGGGGTGTTAGGCAAGCTCATCAAGTTTCCTTTTGAGCCGCCTGCATCGGGGATGATCCAGGCTGAGCCTGTTACGCCACCGATCGAGGCGGCGTGGATCAAATTCACATCACTATAGAGTGGCCGCGCGAAAGTGAGCGGGACCACCAATTCAAGCAGGCGTGTTGTGACGGGATAAATTTCATGGCGTTATGGTTGCAGTTCGGGCGCGTTCTGTCAAGTTGCGTGCCCATATATCTACTGCGCTGCGTCAGAGGCTAGCCTATTGTGGAACTTGCTTTCCGGGTACTATTGCCATTCGGCCACTTTTGCGTGGCATGAATCATTGGAGAACAGTATGCGCGTGTCGTCCCCCGTCCGGCTCACCGGCCTGGCTTTTGTTATCAGTTCCTTGTTTGCAGTACCGGCGATGGCGCAAACGCCGCCGATGACGCCCGATATCGGTGCCAAGCTGGTGCTGCCCGATATGAATGATTACGTCAAGCGCGTGGTGATGATCCCCATGCGCGACGGCGTCAAGCTGTACACGGTGATCGTCGTGCCGAAAGACGCCAAGCGGGCGCCGATCATGCTCACGCGCACGCCGTACAACGCAGCGCGCCGCGCGCAGCGCGCCACCAGCGCCAGCATGCTGGCCACCTTGCCGCAGGGCGACGACACCCTGGTGGAAAACGGCTACATCCGCGTATTCCAGGACGTGCGCGGCAAGCATGGCTCGGAAGGCGATTACGTGATGACGCGCCCCGTGCGCGGCCCGCTGAACAATACCAAGGTCGATAACGTGACCGATGCGTGGGACACCATCGAGTGGCTGTCGAAAAATATTCCGGAAAGCAATGGCAAAGTGGGCATGCTCGGTTCCTCATATGAGGGACATACGGTGCTGATGGCCCTGGTCGATCCGCATCCGGCGCTGAAGGTGGCCATTCCCATGAGCGCCATGGTCGACGGCTGGCGCGGCGACGACTGGTTCCACAACGGCGCCTTCCGCATGCCGAGCTTGTCTTACCTGGCGTGGCAGACGAGCGTGCGCGGCAGCGGTGAGGCGCCCGTGCTGGGCGTCTACGACGACTACGACGCGTATCTGCGCATCGGCTCGGCCGGTGATTTTGCGAAGAAATTTGGCATCGACAAGCTGACCTATACGAAAAAGCTGTTCGAACACCCGGCCTACGACAGTTACTGGCAGGAACAGGCGCTCGATAAAATCCTGGCCAAGCGTCCGCTGATCGTGCCCACCATGCACGTGGTGGGGCAGTGGGACCAGGAAGACATCTATGGCCCCTACGCCACCTACGCGGCGATGGAAGGGCGTGACAAGCACAACAACCTCAATTACCTGGCCATCGGCCCGTGGCGTCACAGCGGCGTCAACTATGACGGCTCCAGCCTGGGCGCCTTGAAGTTTGACGGCGATACGGCGCGCCAGTTCCGCGAAAAAGTCATGCAGCCATTCCTCAATCAATACCTGAAGGATGGTGCGCCGGAAGCGAACACGGCGCCCGTCGTGTCCTACCAGAGCGGCACGAATCAGTGGCAGCGCCTGCAGCAGTGGCCGCTGGCTTGCGAGACCTGCGACACGAAATTGACGCCGATCTACCTGCAGGACGGTTCCAGGCTGGGCTTTGCGGCGCCATCGGGCGCTGCGGATGCGGCGCAAGGCGCGTTCGACGAATACGTGGCCGATCCCGCCAAACCCGTGCCTTTCGTGCCCCGTCCCGTGCGCCTCGGCGATGCCGACGTGTGGAAACCATGGCTGGTCAGCGACCAGCGCGGCTATGCGGACCGCACGGACGTGCTCAGCTATGTTTCGGAACCGTTGAAAACGGCCGTGCGCATCGCCGGCGCGCCGATGGTCAACCTGTTCGCGGCCACCAGCGGCACGGATGCCGACTGGGTGGTGAAACTGATCGACGTGTATCCGGACGAAGTACCGTCGCAGCCGGCCATGGGCGGCTACCAGCTGGGCGTGGCCATGGATATCTTCCGCGGCCGTTACCGCGACAGCTTCGAGCACCCGACACCGATACCGGCGGGCAAAGTGGAGCGCTACCGCTTCGCCTTGCCGAACGCGAATCATGTCTTCCTGCCCGGTCACCGCATTGCCGTGCAAGTACAGTCGAGCTGGTTCCCGCTGTACGACCGCAACCCGCAAAACTACGTGCCGAACATCTTCCTGGCCGACCCGGGCCATTATAGAAAGGCGACGCAGCGCGTGTACCACGCGGCAGGGGCGGCCAGCGCCATCGAGTTGCCGATCGCGCCGCTCGACGCCCGCTAGGCGATGCGCATCAAGACTGCTCCCGCCGCGATCAGGCCGATGGCCACATAGCGGCGGGGGCTGATTTTTTCGCGCAGGAACAGGGCCGCAATGGCGATGGCGAACAGGATCGACGTTTCGCGCAGGGCCGCGATGGCGGCTACGGGCGCCTGCGTCATGGCCCACAGGGCCAGTCCATACGAGGCCAGGGTGCCGAAACCGCCGAGCGCGGCCAAACGCCATTGCGTTTGCGCATAGGCAAGCAGGCCGGCGCGGCGGCGCAGCACCGTCCACAGCAGCAGCCCGGTTCCGTTCAAGACGAAAATCCACATCGTGTAGGCGGCCGGCGCGCCGGACAGGCGCACGCCGATGCCGTCGATCAGGGTATAGCTGGCGATGACGCAGGCGTTGCCCAGTGCAAAGGCGGTGGCGCGTCCCGTGTTTTTCGCGGCGATGGCCGTGGCGGGCCCGCGCGCGGCAATATACAGGCCGAGGATGCCCGCGCAGATGCAGGCGATGGCGCCCATTTGCATGGAAGACAGGCGTTCGCCGATCAGCGGCCAGCTGGCCAGCGCCACGATCAGCGGGGCGCTGCCGCGCATCAGCGGGTAGGCGTGGCTCATGTCGCCCGCCTTGTAGGCGGCCGCCAGCAGAGAATAATAGGCAAGCTGCGCCACGGCCGAGGCGGCCACGTAGGGCCAGCTGGCGGGCGCGGGAGCATCGACGAAGGGCAGGATTGCCAGCGAGATCAGGGCCGCGCCAGCGGAGACGAGCACGGTCGTGAGGAAGGTATCCTTGCCCGACTTGACGATGGCATTCCAGCTGGCATGCAGCAGGGCGGCAAACAGGACGACGGCGACGACGAAACCGGACATGCAGGCCTTAGCGCGGGCGTATGCTCTGCGACAACAGTTCCTGGCGGTGATGGCGCTGGAAGCCTTCCATCAGGGTGCCCGAGCGGCTGGCTTTTTCCAGCAGTTCGCGCAGGGCCGCCTGGTCATCCGCCGTCAGCGACTTGCGCGACAGGTAGACGCCGCTCATGCCCCACGGCAATTCCGGCAAGGCTTCCAGACGCAGGCGGTCGGCCAGGCCATACACGCGCGCATCGTTTTGCGCCACGCCGGCCAGGATGGTGGGGCTCATGATCGTGGCGTCGATGAAGCCGCTTTGCATCAGGCGCGCCACGGACAGCGCATCGACCTCGTAGAACAGGCGGCCCTGGCTGCTCAGTTCCTTGGCCAGCGCCTGGTAAGAGGCGCCATAGTCGTAGCCGCGCACGAGCGCCACGCGCAAGTCGCGCCGCTCAAGCAATTCCTGCATGGTGTTGATGGGCGCGCGCGCGCCTTGCAGCGAGATCAGCAGGGGCCGGTTGCCCATCAAGGGGATGAACAGGCCGTGCTGGTCGCGCCGCGGCGTGCTGCTGGCGGGAATCAGCATATCGGCCTTGCCCGCCTCAAACATCGCCTCCAGGCGCGCCCGGGGCACGGCCGTGAAGATGAAATTGCAGCCCAGCTTGGCGCCCATGCTACGCAGCAAGTCGGGGTAGATGCCGCCGATGGCGGCGCCATTGACCACCACGCTGGCGCCGATGGCCGAGACGGGCACCTGGATGTCGCGCGAGCATTGCGCGCCCGCCAGGGTCGGCAGCGCCAGCGCCAGCATGGCCACGGTCCGGCGCCAGGCGCTGGAATAAAAGTCAGTCATACCCATCCTTGCTCACCATCGAATCGCGGGCGTCGGCAACGTCCGCTTGATTATCCCATTCTCGCCTATTTATTTCTCAAATGCAATATTATCCTGCCGACTACTTTGTGGTGGAAACCGCAAGTCTGGCCAGGCGCTGCGCCTGGAAGTAGCGCCAGGCCACCACGATGCCCAAGGTTTGCATGATGGCGCACAGATAGAAGGTGCTGCCGATGCGCCAGTCCTGTGCTGGCAAGTGGCTCACCTCGCCGAGGATCATGCTGCCGAGCAAAGGCATGATGATGATGCCCAGGCTGCTGATCGATTGCAGGGAGCCCATCAGTTCACCCTGTTCGCCGGCGTTCGATGATTTCGAGATGATGCCCTGCAGGGCCGGACCGGCGGCAAAGGCCAGCAGGTTGCACAGGATCAGCGCGTACATCATCCAGCCTTGCGTGGCCAGGCCGTACAGCAGGTAGGTGAGGGCGCCCGAAGCCATGCCCAGCAGTGACAAACGCACTTCGCCGAAGCGCTTGATGAGGATGCCCAGCAAGCCCGCCTGCACGACGGCCGCGCACAGGCCCACGCAGAACATGGCGATGCCGTTCTGGCGCGGCGTCCAGTCGAAGCGGAAATGCGTGTACAGCACCCAGGTGGTGTTGAGCATCATCTGCGCAAACGTCATCAGGCCGAAGGCCAGCACCAGGCCGCGGATCTCCACGCGGCGCACCAGTTTCAGCAGGGCGGCAAACGGATTGATGCGCGCCCAGGTAAAGGACGCGCGGGGACCGGGCTGCAGCGATTCGGGCACGCAGAAATAGCCGTAGAGGAAATTGGCCGCCGACAGGCCGGCCGCCACGTAAAACGGCAGGCGCAGATTGACCTCGCCCAGCAGGCCGCCCAGCATGGGCCCGCAGATGAAGCCCAGGCCGAAGGCGGCGCCGATCTTGCCGAAACTCTTGGCACGGTTGTCGTGCGTGGAAATATCGGAGGCGTAGGCGGACGCGACCGACATGCTGGCCGACGAGACGCCGCCGATGATGCGGCCGATGAACAGGCAGGCCAGGTTCGGCGCCCAGCCCGTGGCGAGAAAGTTGATGCCCATGCCGGCCATCGAGTACAGCAGCACGGGACGGCGTCCCACGCGGTCGCTGATGGCGCCCAGCATGGGCATGAAGATGAACTGCAGCAAGCCGAAGACGGCCGCCATGATGCCGTACCAGAATGCCTGCGCATCCTTGCCGTCGACAAAGTCGCCGATCAGGATGGGCAGCACGGGCACCACCAGGCCGATGCCCAGCATGTCGATGAAGACGCAGACGAGGATGAAATTGAGATTGCCGGCGCGCGCGGGCGCGGCGGGCGAGGACGGGGAATGGCTGTCGGGGCTGGTTTTATCGGACATGCATGCTTTCGGCGCGTTGGCATCGCGCCGGCGCGTTACAGGATGCTGCTGACGCGCGGCGCGATAGCTGAGGCTTGCATTATAGACAGCATGCGCGTTGCTGGCTATCGCCGCCAAGCTTATGCGCCCATTCCCCATTCGTCGGCAAAGGCGGCGCGGAAATCCGTCAGCACGGCCAGGCGCTGTTCGGCCAGCGCGCGGCCCGCCGCCGTCTGCATCTTGCCGGGCAGCTTGTCGAGCTTGGTGACGATATGGTCGAGTGCGTAGGCCTTGTCGTCGAGCGGGCGATGCGCTGCCAGCGGATCCGTGCCATGCGCCAGCGCGCTATCCATGCGCGCAGCCGTGTAGAACAGGCGCGCCAGTCCCACGGCGCCCAGCGCGTCGATACGGTCGGCATCCTGCACGATCTGCGCTTCGATCGTGTGCGGCGTCAAGTTGGCGGAAAAACTGTGCGTCTCGATGGCGTGGGCCACGCCGGCCAGTTTTTCTGGTGGAAAATCCAGTTCGGCCAGCTGGCGGCAAGCCAGCGCGGCCGCCTGGCGCGAGGCCAGATGGCGCTCGGGGTGGTTTTTCGGCAGGTTGATCAGGTCGTGCAGGTAGCACGCTGCTATCACGGTGAGGGCGTCGGCCTGCGCATATTCCTGCAGCAGAACGCTGGCATTGCGCCAGACGCGGTGCAGGTGGTTGATGTCGTGGGCGCTGTCATCGCCCAGGCCGGCCGAGGCCAGCGCCAGCAGGCGTGGCTGCCATTGGGAAAGCAAAGAATGCATGGTTCACCATCATAAAAAGCGGGGGGCGCCAGTGTGGCATAAAACGTGCGCACGCAACTATCCATTGCTCTAATGGTATTTGCTTTTTTATTTACTTCTGAGCAGAATGCGCGTCTTGGGGTTTTATTGCCCATAAGATATTTTTTTAAAACAATCATTCCACATTGAAAAGGATGCTCATGCACCGTTATTGGCTGATAGTCGGTTTGTTACTTGCCTGCGGTCACGCGGCCACCTGGGCCCAGGAAGCTCCCCGCTATACCTTGACAGAGGATATGGCGCAAACAGGCACAGTCATTAAACACAAGGGTGTGAAGGCCGGTATTCCCTTGAATTACAGCTATGCGCAACTCAGTGCGGAGCAGAAGCTTGCCGTACGGGATCAGTACGAAGGCATGCCGGCCACAGACGAGCCTCCCTATCCGCTCAAGGGCTTAGCACCTTTCTTGCGTGAAGTGTACGCGGCGCAGCGCATCTTGCAGGTGCGGGGCCAACTGGTGCTGGCGGTGCAGGTAAATAGCAAGGGGGAAGGCAAGGAAGTGGCCATCTTCGAGTCTCCGGACGACAAGATGGCGAACTTCGCCGCGGCTGCCGCCATCAAGCAGCGCTACAAGCCGGGGCTGTGCGGCGGCGTGCCTTGCACCATGGATTTTGTGTATACCGTGACATTCAACCTGCCGTCGAACGAGGAGGGCGGGGAGAGGGCGGCACCATAGCGGCTGGCGCCCAGGCGTGATGCTTTTGCTACAAAGTCAGATAATCGCGGTCCAGCGGAAACAACGATGCTCTTTTTTAGTGCACTGAAAATTTACATGCGGTAACATTGCCGTATTGCAATTTCAGTGCATTATTTAATAAATTCCCTATGGGCGTCCAAGATTGGTGATAGGCGCGTCCTGCGACATTTCTAAAGGATCATCATGAACACCAATTCCAGCGACACTGGCGCCACCGTTGCCAAGGCTGCCGAGTACCTGGCCTTTACCCTGGGCCAGGAAGAGTATGGCATCGACATCCAGAAAGTCAGCGAAATCCGCAGCTATGAAACGCCGACCCGCATCGCCAACGCCCCCGAGTTCGTCAAGGGCGTGGTCAACCTGCGCGGCATCATTGTGCCGATCGTCGACATGCGCATCAAGTTCAACCTGGGCACGCCCAGCTATGACCAGTTTACCGTCGTCATCATCCTCAATATCGGCAACCGCGTCGTCGGCATGGTCGTCGACCGCGTCTCCGACGTCACTACCCTGATGCCGGAACAGATCAAGCCGGCGCCGGACATGGGCCGTTCGATCAACACGGAATACGTGATCGGCCTGGGTACCATCGACGAGCGCATGCTGATCCTGGTCGACATTGACCAGCTGATGTCCAGCGCCGACATGGGCCTGATCGAAAAACTCGCAGCCTAGGCCGCCAGGAAAAGTCCGGGACGGCGTTGCATTGCCCCTGAACATTTCCCGACATCCTAATCCGAGAGGGTTTCTTAAAAACAATTGACTCTCGACATTGCTTGGTTTTTCTGCAAGGCGCACGCTAGCGCATTTCCTGGCGCACGGTTCCGCCGAACCGTGCGCCAGTTTCACTTCAGTTTCACTTTTACACCCGCCTTGACACCGCCGCCAGCCAGCGCGCCAAAGGGAAGCCATCAGCCGTGCGGCATGCTGGCATCAGGGCTTTTTAGGATAGTCACATGAATGTATTACGCAACGTCAGCATCGGTGTCCGCCTCGGACTCGGTTTTGCCGTGATTTTGCTGTTTTCCATGCTCATTACGGGCATCAGCGTCTGGCGCCTGCACGACGTGGCCAGCGCCACGCGCGTCATGATGGAGCAGCCGCTGGCGAAGGAACGCTATATTTCCGACTGGTATGGCCGCATCGACAGCGCCGTGCGCCGCACCATCGCCATTGCCCGCAGCAGCGATACCTCGCTCAGCGGTTATTTCGCCGAAGAATCGAAAGTCTCGTCGGCCAGCTCGGCCGAGCTGCAAAAGAAAATCGAGGCCTTGATCGACAAGCCCGAGGAAAAAGCCATGTTCGCGGGCTTGCTGGAGCAGCGCAAGGTGTACATCGGTTCGCGCGACCAGGTCTACAAGCTCAAGGGTGAAGCGCAGGTCGATGCCGCCAATGAAGTGTTTGAAAAGACCTTCGTGCCGGCCGCCGCCAAGTACCAGAAGATGGTGCAGGACTTGCTGGAACACCAGCGCGCCAGCATCGACACGACGGCGCGCGAGATCGACGCCGTCGCCAATACCAGCCGCAACCTGATGCTGGTGCTGGCCGCGCTGGCGCTGGCTTTTGGCGTTGTCTGTGCCTGGGTCTTGACGACGGGCATCGTGCGCCCCCTGCGCACGGCCGTGGATATCGCCCGCAAGGTGGCCGATGGCGACTTGACGGCGCAGATCGACGCCAGCGCCAAGGATGAAACGGGGCAATTGCTGCAGGCGTTGAAGGACATGAACACGAGCCTGCTCAACATCGTTGGCGAAGTGCGCAGCGGCACGGACAGCATCGCCACGTCCTCGACGCAGATTGCCGCCGGCAACCAGGACCTGTCTTCCCGCACGGAAGAGCAGGCCGGTTCCCTGGAAGAGACGGCGTCTTCGATGGAAGAGCTCACTTCCACCGTGAAACAGAATGCGGACAATGCGCGCCAGGCGAACCAGTTGGCGGCGTCGGCCGCGCAAGTGGCCGTCAAGGGCGGCGAAGTCGTGGCGCAAGTGGTGGGCACGATGGAATCGATCAATGCGTCGTCGAACAAGATCGTCGACATCATCAGCGTCATCGATGGCATCGCCTTCCAGACGAATATCCTGGCGCTGAACGCGGCCGTGGAAGCGGCCCGTGCAGGCGAGCAGGGCCGCGGCTTTGCCGTCGTGGCGTCCGAAGTGCGCAACCTGGCGCAGCGCTCGGCCAGCGCCGCGAAAGAAATCAAAACCCTGATCGGCGCGTCCGTCGAGCAAGTCAACGCGGGCAGCATGCTGGTGGCGCAAGCCGGTTCGACCATGAACGATATCGTCGACAGCGTGCAGCGCGTGAGCGACATCATCACGGAAATTACGGCCGCGAGCAGCGAGCAAAGCGTGGGCATCGACGAAATCAACCGGGCCATCGGCCAGATGGATGCCGTCACGCAGCAAAATGCGGCGCTGGTGGAAGAATCGGCGGCCGCCGCCGAATCGATGCAGCACCAGGCGCACAACCTGGCGCAGGTCGTCAGCGTGTTCAAGCTCAACGGCCAGCAGGCCAGCGGTGCGAACGGTGTAACACAAGCGCTGAAACGCCCGGCAGCGCCGCAAACCACCTTGCGCATCGGCACGCGCTGATGCCGCTGCGGCCGCCCCGTGCGGCCGCTTTCTGCTGTCCCCCTTTTATATAGTCTGGTTCCGCTTTTTTAGGATATTCACATGAATTTGTTAAGAAACGTCAGTATTGGTGTGCGCCTCGGCCTGGGTTTTGCCGTGATTTTGCTGTTTTCCATGCTCATCACGGGCATCAGCGTGTGGCGTTTGCACGACGTGGCCACGGCCACGCGCACCATGATGGAACTCCCGCTGGCGAAGGAACGCTATATTTCCGACTGGTATTCCAAGATCGATAGCGGCGTGCGCCGCACCACGGCCATCGCGCGCAGCAGCGACACGACCTTGGGCGCGTATTTTGCGGAAGAGGCGAAACAGTCGTCCGTCGTCTCGGGCGAACTGCAAAAGAAAATCGAAGCCTTGATTTCCAGCCCGGAAGAAAAGGAACTGTTCCGCCTGGTGAGCGAACAGCGCAAGGTTTACCTCGATTCACGCGCGCAAGTATCGAAGCTGAAGGCGGATGGACAGGAAGCGGAAGCGGAGAAGGCTTTCCAGGGTATCTTCGTGCCCGGTTCGACGAAATACCTGAAAGTGGTCAACGACATGCTGCAGCACCAGCGCGCCAGCATCGACACGACGGCGCGCGAGATCGACGATGTCGCCAAGACGAGCCGCAACTTGCTGCTGACCCTGGCCGTGCTGGCGCTGGGCTTTGGCGTCGTCTGCGCCTGGTTGCTGACGATGGGCATCGTGCGTCCCCTGCGCACGGCCGTGGACATTGCCCGCAAGGTGGCCGATGGCGACTTGACGGCGCAGATCGATGCCAGCGCCAAGGATGAAACGGGGCAATTGCTGCAAGCGTTGAAGGACATGAACACGAGCCTGCTCAACATCGTCAGCGAAGTGCGTACGGGCACGGACAGCATTGCGACCTCGTCGACGGAAATTGCCGCCGGCAACCAGGACCTGTCTTCCCGCACGGAAGAGCAAGCCGGTTCCCTGGAAGAGACGGCGTCCTCGATGGAAGAATTGACCAGCACCGTGAAGCAGAATGCGGACAATGCGCGCCAGGCGAACCAGTTGGCGGCATCGGCGGCGCAAGTGGCCGTCAAGGGCGGCGAAGTCGTGGCGCAAGTGGTGGGCACGATGGAATCGATCAATGCGTCGTCGAACAAGATCGTCGACATCATTTCCGTCATCGACGGCATCGCCTTCCAGACGAATATTCTGGCGCTGAACGCGGCCGTGGAAGCGGCCAGGGCCGGCGAGCAGGGCCGCGGCTTTGCCGTCGTGGCGTCCGAAGTGCGCAACCTGGCGCAGCGCTCGGCCAGCGCCGCGAAAGAGATCAAGACCCTGATCGGCGCGTCCGTCGAGCAAGTCAACGCGGGCAGCATGCTGGTGGCGCAGGCAGGCTCGACCATGAACGACATCGTCGACAGCGTGCAGCGCGTGAGCGACATCATCACGGAAATCACGGCGGCCAGCAGCGAGCAAAGCGTGGGCATCGACGAGATCAACCGCGCCATCGGCCAGATGGATGCCGTCACGCAACAGAATGCGGCGCTGGTGGAAGAATCGGCGGCGGCCGCCGAATCGATGCAGCACCAGGCGCACAACCTGGCGCAGGTGGTCAGCGTGTTCAAATTGAATGGGCAGCAGGCCAGTGTCAGCGGCTTGAAGGGGGGCAAGCGTCCGGCAGCCAAGGCGCCAGCAGAAGCATTGCAGCTCGGCCGCGCCGCCTAAGTTGCTTACCCAGTAACGGCTGGGGTCGTACCCTGAGGGTACGACCCTGGTATTCAAGCCTCTGGGGTGAAGCTTGCGATCGCCAGCTGCGACAGCCGGTCCGCCTCGCCATTGCGGTGGCGCGGCAGCCAGCGCAAGCTCACATCCGTGAATTGTTCCAGCAGGGCCACTACGGTGGCCCTCTGCGTTTCCAGTCCCTTGGCGCCCACGGGCGTCGTTCCCAGCACATCATTGATCACCACCTGGCTGTCGCCGTACAGCAGCAGTTGCACGGGCGGCGGGCGCACGCCGAGTGCCGCCTGCAGCACGGCCGTCAGGGCCGCATACTCCGCGTCGCTGCTGCTGCCATAACCGGCCGCTTCGCTCACTTCGATGCGTTCGCCATGCGGTCCCAGCAGCAGGGCGCCTATGCCCAGCTTGCCCGGGTTCGGGTGGGCGGACCCGTCGAACCAGCCGCGCCAGGCCAGCGGGCCGCCATGGTCCTGGCGCTTGAGCGCCAGCTGGGCGCGGCGCGCCTGCATCCTGGCTTCCTTGCGCAGTTTGCGCGCCTCTGCCTCCGCCGTCATGGCTTGATCAGGAAGGTGTCGATGAGGCTGCCGATCCAGCACGCCACCAGCACACACACGGCCAGCGTCATGGCGGGGCCGTCGTTGGCGGAGAGCGCTTCCACTTTTTCCATGATCAGCTGCACGTCCAGGGGCAGGGCGCCGCTGTCGATCTGTGCCATAACCTGGTCCAATCGTGCCATGATCTGGCGCACTACGATCGCCAGCGCAACGAGGGCCGGCACGAGGAAGAGGCAGCCACGGGCCTTGCGGTGCAAGACAAAATGCCCGCTGCCGGGAAAGACGAGGGCCGACAGCAGCAGGGCGAGATGACGTTTGGAAAGGGAGGAGCCGCTCATGCGTGCCTTTTGTAGGGGAAAGAGCGGCTCATCATACTATTGCCAGCCGAATTTGCGCAGATACACGCGTTTCATGAACGTCGTCAGCACGGTGTAGCAGACGAGGATGCCCAGCAGCCATGGGAAATAGCCCAGCGGCAAGGCTTGCAGCTTGAAGTAGGTCGCCAGCGGTCCCATCGGCAGGAACACGCCCACGGCCATGATGACGGTGGTGGCCACCAGCAGGGGCACGGACGCGATGCTGTCGATGAAGGGCAGCTTGGGTGTGCGGATCAGGTGCACGATCAGCGTCTGCGTCAGCAAGCCGACGACGAACCAGCCGGACTGGAACAGGGTCTGTTGTTCCGGCGTATTCGCGCCGAACACATGCCACATCAGGATAAACGTGCTGATGTCGAAGATCGAGCTGATGGGCCCGAAGAACACCATGAAGCGGCCGATGTCGCGCGGGTTCCAGGTCAAAGGCTGCTGGATCAGCTCGGCGTCGACATTGTCGAACGGGATGGCGATCTGCGACACGTCGTACAGCAGGTTTTGCACCAGCAAGTGCAGCGGCAGCATGGGCAAGAACGGCAAAAAGGCGCTGGCCACCAGCACGGAAAACACATTGCCGAAGTTCGAGCTGGCCGTCATGCGGATGTATTTGAGCATGTTGCTGAAGGTGCGCCGGCCTTCCAGCACGCCTTCCTCGAGCACCATCAGGCTTTTTTCCAGCAGGATGATGTCGGCCGCTTCCTTGGCGATATCGACGGCCGAGTCGACGGAAATACCGATGTCGGCCGCGCGCAGGGCGGGCGCGTCGTTGATGCCGTCGCCCATGAAGCCGACGATATGGCCGTTGCCGCGCAGGGCGCGCACAAGGCGTTCCTTGTGCAGCGGGCTGAGCTTGGCAAACACGGTATTGTCTTCCGCAGCGCGGGCCAAAGTGGCGTCGTCCATGTCGTCCAGTTGCGGGCCTTGCAGCACGCCGTGCACGGCCAGGCCCACTTCGCGGCAAATCTTCGCCGTCACCAGGTGGTTGTCTCCCGTCAATACTTTCACGGTGACGCCATGTTCCGCCAGCGCGCGCAGGGCGGGCGCCGTCGATTCCTTCGGCGGATCAAGAAACGCCACATAGCCGATCAGGGTCAGCGCCGTTTCATCGGCCACGCCGTACACGGTCTTATGGGGCGGCACTTCCTTGACGGCCACGGCCACTACGCGCAATCCTTCCGCGTTGAGGCCATGCGTGGTTTCCAGTACCTTGTCCAGCAGGGCCGCGTCGAGCGGAATGTTGACGCCGCCGAGGCGCAGATGGCTGCAGGCGGCGAGGATTTCCTCGACGGCGCCCTTGCAGATCAGCTCATGGTGGTCATTCTTTTCAGACACGACAACGGACATGCGGCGGCGCACGAAATCGAAGGGGATTTCATCGACTTTCACGTAATCGCGGGCCAGTTGCATTTCCGTCTGCAATTCCACATGGTCGAGCACGGCGCGGTCGAGCAGGTTTTTCAGGCCGGTCTGGTAGTGGCTGTTCAGGTAGGCGAATTGCAGTACTTCATCGGACGGCTGGCCGAACACGTCCGTATGGCGTTCCAGCACGATCTTGTCCTGAGTCAAGGTGCCCGTTTTATCTGTGCACAGCACGTCCATGGCGCCGAAGTTCTGGATCGCATCCAGGCGCTTCACGACGACTTTCTTTTTCGACAGTTTCACGGCGCCCTTGGCCAGGGTGCTGGTGACGATCATGGGCAGCATTTCCGGCGTCAGGCCCACGGCGACGGACAGGGCGAACAGGAACGCTTCCATCCAGTCGCCCTTGGTCCAGCCATTGATCAGGAACACGAGCGGCGCCATCACGAGGGCGAAGCGGATCAAGAGCCAGCTGACGCTGTTCACGCCCGCCTCGAACGCCGTGGGCGTGCGCTCGGTGGCCGTCACTCGCGTGGCGATGGTGCCGAAATAGGTGCGGTTTCCCGTGGCCAATACCAGCGCCGTGGCCGCGCCGGAGATTACATTCGTGCCCATGAACAGCAGATTGGCCAGTTCCATCGGGTCTTTGCCATGGGCGTCGGCCAGCTCTGCCATCTTTTCCACGGGCAGGGATTCGCCCGTCATGGCGGCCTGGCTGACGAACAGGTCTTTCGCGGACAGCAGCCGGCAGTCGGCGGGGATCATGTCGCCGGCCGACAGCACGATGATGTCGCCCTGTACCAGCTGGCGGATGGGCAGCTCAATCTGCTGGCCATTGCGCAGCACGGTGGCGGTATTGCTGACCATGGCTTTCAGGCGTTCGGCGGCGCGGTTCGAGCGGCCTTCCTGCACGAAACGCAGCAGGGTTGATAAAATCACCATGGTGCCGATGACGATGGTCGCCTTCGGGTCTTCCGTCAGGTAGGACACGATGGCCAGCACGGTGAGCAGCAGGTTGAACGGATTCTTGTAGCACAGCCACAGGTGCTGGTACCAGGCCAGCGGTTTCTCATGTTCGACCTCGTTCGGCCCCGTCTGCGCGCCGATGACTTGCGCCTCGGCATCGCGCAAGCCTTCCAGGCGCGTGTGCAGGCGGTTCAGGGCGCTGTCCAGGTCTTCATGGGCGGCGGCCAGCAGCTGGCGCGCCAGGTGGTCGGGCACGGGGCGGGCCGTGCTGTTTTCCAGCGGCATGGCGCGGCGCCGGAAGTTGCCGGCCGTATGGCGCTTGCGCAGGAACGATTCGAATAAGCGGGTGAAGAGATTCATGGCTCTTCCTTTCACGACGAGGTGTTGACGGGCGGCGCAGCCGCAGGCAAGACTTGCGTGCCGCCAAGACACAATCGTGCTGGCGGGCAATCCGGGTCAGTAGCCGGTCGCGATCGGAAAGAGGGGGGAGAGGCGCGCAGCCGGAGTGGCCGCGCGAGACACCGCACCTTGCTCAGCAAGGCACGGAGGAAAGAGCGTTCCGCGTTGCTTGCTGCTTAGCTGCCGAGGCAATCACCGATACAAGATCGGCTACTGTCACTAGAACAAGTACCCACGTGGGACTCCGTAAATGAATAATGAGGGCATCTTATGGATGGGCTGCAACAGTGTCAACTGAAGAAATCTTAGCTTTCCAAAGTGTAATGTGGGCGTGGACGAACACGAAAGTCCGATGCCACGGCCATTCATGTTGTTGTGACAATGTGTGATTCTTTCTGCTTGGCAATCCGTTATGCTCGGGTACGCTGACGCGCTACTCCTGCAGGTTTCAGATCCGGCTCGAGATCAGGATGCCTTGGCCTTGTTGTGCTGTTTGCCGTCGTTCCGCTGACTTGCTTTCTACTGGTGCACGCCTAAACCGGACCCATTTTTGGCGTGGCGCGCCTCGCCAAGGGCTACGCGTTCCCTGCCAGCCTCCACGATGCTGCTGCTCCGCATGCGTAGAAACCCGTGAATAACTGTTATACGGCCGGCACGATTGGCAGCGGCCGACGTTTTTCGGTTTATTGTGTTGAAGAAATTGAGTGGCAACAGTTTTGGGAGGTCTCCAACCTCCAGGCCGCCGGTGGTCGTTCACCGGCGGCGGTACAGGCCGTGCTGGGCTCGCAGAATATTGATCTAATGGTGTACGTACCTGAGTTTTTCAACATCAAAGGGCGTGACCTGCCAACAACGGCAAGGAGCAGTCGTTCGAAGCGCAACTTGAGTAACTCAAATCAATGCTAAAAATTATGGAATCTCAAATACAGCTTCAGTTGGGACAGAAAATTTCCCGCATTTCCTTATTTTTTTTCTCCTTAATTTTCTTTGGCTGCGCCTTTGCTCCTGAAGTTGTACCGGCTAATGTAAGGTTTTTTTCCTTGGCTGTATCGGCATTATTTTATTGTGTAGGAAGCAATAAGTCTGCGTTGATTTCACCGACGAAGAGCTTGCAATGGCAGTTCATGCCGCCGATACCACGAGCTTTGTTTCTCGCTTTTTTTCAGTTGCTAGTATTGTCGGCTGTGATGATGCTCCTGGATGCTTAAATTGCCACGATTTCACTAGACACTGCTGAACTGCTCATCAGCTCTGGCTGGGCGACAGTTGCAAACAGTAAGCAATGCATGCAACGGGGCGGAGCCTGCCAACGACGGAAAACGGCGCACGCGGAACTTCGCATGCGAAAAATCCGGCAGCAAGCCGCACCACATTTGAAGGTGGCAAACCGCTGCTTCCGAAGAGTCGATGGCGGCTTGTGTCAGACCTGGTTGTCGGTTCAGCGTGTGACAGTTAGCTATACCGCATCAGGCCGGTTGCGCCGCCATCGCCAGCGAATCGGACAATATCTGCCACAGCGCCGCATGGCGCTGCTGCAGCGCGGCGCCGCCCGCGTAGATCAGTTCCACGTGCAGGCTGTCGACGATGCCCAGGTAGGCTTGCGCGTACAGGTCGACGCGTTGCGGCGGCAGCGCGGGTGCCAGCCGGCCCAGGCTGGCCACGTAGTGCCGCTGCAATTGCGCCAGCAAGGCTTCGTAGCCCGTGCCCACTTCCACGCGCAGGGGCGCGGGCGGCAAATACGCCGTGCGCAGCAAAAAGCGCAAATGGGCTGACTCCGCATAGCGCTGCGCCATGCGGTCGCAGTACAGGGCACCGGCCCGCTGTCCGCCCGGCACCGCCAGCGCCGCCTCGTCGGCGAAGCAGGCGTCCATGAAGGCTTGCTCTTCGGCCAGCGCGTCGGCAAAGACGTCGAGGAAGAGGGCGTCTTTGCCGGCGAAGTGCGAGTACAGCGAGGCCTTGCGCATGCCTGCCTGCGCGGCGATGTCGCTGAGGGAGGAAGCGTCGTAGCCGTGCTCCGAAAAATGCACGACGGCGACGGCGCAGATGTTATCGGCCGAGGCCGAGCGTTTCTTCATATGAGGGTAGTAGTTGGGTGAAGCGTCAGTGCGCTCCCAGGCTGCTGGCGTGTGCCGGATGGATGCGCGCAGTGGCCAGGGTCAGCCATGATACCAGCAGGCCGGCCACGGTCAAGAACAGCAGCCAGGGCAATGGCCCCCATTCGGACAGGCCGGCCGCCAGCGGCGTGGCCAGCGACGACAAGCTCATCTGGATGGCGCCCAGCAGCGCGGCCGTGGAGCCGAGCGCGCGTTGCTGCGAGCCCATGGCCATGGCCATCAGCGCCGCTTCCGCGATGCCTAGGCCAAACAGGGCCACGAACATGCCGGGGACGACGACCATGATTCCCCCTCCGGCCCAGGCACCGAGCAGGGCCAGCCCCGCGCCGGCCAGCATGGCGGCGCTGCCCGCCACGCTCAAGCGCGCCACGCCATGGCGGCTTACCAGGCGGCCGCTGGCCATGGCACCGAGCAGCACGGCCACGCCCGTCGCGCCGAACACGAGGCCGAAACTGCCGGCGGACAGGCCGAAATCGCGCTGGTACACGAGCGACGCGCCGCCAATATACGCAAACAGGAAAAAGAATGCGGCCGACAGGGCCAGCGCGGGCAGCAGGAAGGCGCGGTCGAGCGCGATGCGCGCATACGTGCGGTGCATGCCTTTCGGCGATACACGCTGCTTCGGCGGCAAGGTTTCAGGCAGGAACAGCGCGCTATTGAGCAGGGTCAAGGCGCCCAGCGCGGCCAGGGCCAGCATCACGGCGCGCCAGCCGTAGTGCGCATCGAGCAAGCCGCCCACGGCGGGTGCCAGCACGGGCGCCAGGCCCACGATGGTCATCAACAGGGCAAACAGCTGCGCCGCCTGCACGCCGTCGGCCACGTCGCGCACCATGCTCATCACCACGACCAGGGTCAGCGCCGCGCCCAGGCCTTGCACCGCCCGCGCCAGCAGCAGGGTGTGCAATTGCTCCGCCTGCGACGCCCATACGGCGGCCACGATGTAGACGGCGATGCCGGCCAGCAGCGGACGGCGCCGGCCCAGCATGTCCGTCAGTGGCCCGCACAGCAGCTGCCCGCCGCCCAGGGCCAGCAGAAAGACGGTCAGGCTCAGCTGCACGTTCGCATACGAAGTGTGCAGTTCGCGCGCCATGGCGGGCATCGAAGCGAGGTACATGTCGATGCCGGCCGGACCGAGCACGGCCACCAAGGCCAGGGAAGCCGCTAGAGCGAGACTGGCGGCGGGGAGAGTGGTTTGCTGCTGCATTGTGCTTCCTTCATCGTTCAAAAACACGGCATGGACGCCGCCGTGTTTTTTATTGTACACTTACTGCCTACCGGTAGGTAGCTTGTTCAATCAATGAAAAGGATGGGGACGATGAAAAAGGAAACCATGACGGATGCGTTGCATCCGCAGGGAGGGCTGGCATGACGGAAGTGGGCATTTCACTCAGCGGCGTGGCCGTGGCCTTGCTGTTTGCCGCCTGGAGTTCGCACCGCACGCGCTGCGAGCGGCGCGATGTCGTGTTGCTGACGATGCTGGGCACCGCCCTGGGATTGCCGGGCGCCGCATTGCTGGCGTTGTAGGTCGGATTAGCGGAGCGTAATCCGACATCGCCACAAGCTCCAACCATGTGTCGGATTACGCGCTTGCGCGCTAATCCGACCTACGTGGATGTGTAGGCATAAAAAAAGGCAGGCCGTCTGGCCTGCCTTCCTGTAGTCGCTACGCCCGCGGAAGCGGGCGCTTGGCGCTTACTCTTGCTTACTCTTCCTCGTACGAACTGATCGGTGCGCAACCGCAGAACAGGTTGCGGTCGCCGTACACGTTGTCGGCGCGGCCGACCGGTGGCCAGTATTTGCGTTGACGCAAGGAAGCGACGGGGTAGGCCGCGATTTCACGGCTGTACTTGCGCTCCCAGCTGTCCGACATCAATACCTGTGCCGTGTGCGGCGCGTTCTTCAACGGGTTGTCGTCGTGGTCGAATTCGCCGCTGGCGACCTTGGCGATTTCGCCGCGGATGGCGATCATGGCGTCGATGAAGCGGTCGATTTCCACTTTCGATTCGCTTTCCGTCGGCTCGATCATCAGCGTGCCCGGCACGGGGAAGCTCATGGTCGGCGCATGGAAACCGAAGTCCATCAGGCGCTTGGCCACGTCTTCGTTGCTGATGCCGGTGGCGTCCGTGATCGGGCGCAGGTCCAGGATGCACTCGTGCGCGACCAGGCCGTCGTGGCCCGAGTACAGCACAGGGTAGTGCGGCGCCAGGCGGCGCGCGATGTAGTTCGCCGCCAGGATCGCCGTCTCGGTCGCTGCCGTCAAGCCTTCCGCACCCATCATGGCGATGTACATCCACGAAATCGGCAGGATGCTGGCCGAGCCGAATGGCGCGGCGCTGACGGCGCCGATGCCTGCCGCATCGCGCTGGTAGCCCGAGGAACGCTGGTTCGGCAGGAATTTCGCCAGGTGGGCGCCGACGCCGATCGGGCCGACGCCTGGTCCGCCGCCGCCGTGCGGGATGCAGAAGGTTTTATGCAGGTTCAGGTGCGACACGTCGCCGCCAAACGAGCCGGGAGCTGCCACGCCGACCAGCGCATTCATGTTGGCGCCGTCGATGTAGACCTGGCCGCCGTGCGAGTGGATGATCTCGCACAGTTCCTGGATGCCTTCTTCAAACACGCCGTGGGTGGATGGGTAGGTGACCATCACGCAGGCCAGGTTGGCGCTGTGCTTTTCCGCCTTGGCTTTCAGGTCGGCCAGGTCCACGTTGCCGTTGGCGTCACAGCTGGTGACGACGACCTGCATGCCGACCATGTTGGCCGATGCGGGATTGGTGCCGTGCGCCGACGATGGAATCAGGCAGATGTTGCGGTGGCCTTCGCCGCGCGATTCGTGGTAGGCCTTGATCACCAGCAGACCCGCGTATTCGCCCTGCGAGCCGGCGTTCGGCTGCAGCGAGACGGCCGCGTAGCCCGTCAGCGCGCACAGCATTTCTTCCAGCTGCGCGATCATTTCGCGGTAACCGACCGTTTGCGCATCGGGCGCGAACGGGTGGATGTTCGAGAACTCGGGCCAGGTGACGGGAATCATTTCGCTCGTCGCGTTCAGCTTCATGGTGCACGAGCCGAGCGGGATCATGGTGCGGTCCAGCGCCAGGTCCTTGTCGGCCAGGCTGCGCAGGTAGCGCAGCATTTCGTGTTCCGAGTGGTAGCTGTTGAAGACGGGGTGGGTCAGGTAGGCGCTCTCGCGCGCCAGCTGCGCCGGCAGCGCGCTGGTCACCGCCGCTTCGACGACGTCCAGGTCCGGGGCGGCAGGCGCGTTGGCCAGGCCGTGCGCGAACACTTTCCACAGCAGCGCGATATCGTCGCGCGTGGTGGTTTCGTCGAGCGACACGCCCACATGGGTGGCGTCGATCTTGCGCAGGTTGACACCGTGGTGCATGGCCGTCGCGTGCAGCTGCGCCGCATCGGCCACATTGATGGTCAGGGTGTCGAAGTAAGTCGCGTTGACGACGCCATAGCCGAGGGTTTTCAGGTTGGCGGCCAGCACGCCCGTAAAACGGTGCACGCGCTGGGCGATCTGCAGCAGGCCGGCAGGGCCATGGTAGACGGCGTACATCGAGGCCATCACGGCCAGCAGCACTTGCGCCGTGCAGATGTTGGACGTCGCTTTTTCGCGGCGGATATGCTGTTCGCGCGTTTGCAGGGCCAAACGGTACGCCTTGTTGCCTTGCGCATCGACGGTCACGCCCACCAGGCGGCCCGACATATTGCGCTTGAATTCATCGCGCGTGGACAAATAGCCCGCGTGCGGGCCGCCGAAACCGAGCGGCACGCCGAAGCGCTGGCTGTTGCCGACGACGACGTCGGCGCCCCATTCGCCCGGCGGCGTCAGCATGGTCAGGGCCAGCAGGTCGGCCGCGACGATGACCATGGCGCCATTCGCGTGCAGTTTTTCCACGCCGGCGCGGTAGTCGCGCACGACGCCGTTCACGCCAGGGTATTGCAGCAGCACGCCGAAGCAGGCGTCCAGCGACTCGATTTCCGCCGGATCGAAAGTGCGCACTTCGATGCCGATCGGCTGGGCGCGCGTCTGCACCACTTCCAAGGTTTGGGGCAGCACGTCATTGGCGACGTACAGCACGTTCGATTTCGACTTGCCCACGCGCTGGATCAGGGTCATCGCTTCGGCGGCGGCCGTGCCTTCGTCCAGCATCGAGGCGTTCGAGATGCCCATGCCGGTGAGGTCCGTGATCACTTGCTGGAAGTTCAGGATCGCTTCCAGGCGGCCTTGCGAAATCTCGGGCTGGTAAGGCGTGTACGCCGTGTACCAGGCCGGGTTTTCAAAGATGTTGCGCAGCACGACGCCTGGCGTAAACGTGTTGTAATAGCCCTGGCCGATCAGGGACTTCAATACCTGGTTCTTGCCGGCGATGGCTTTCAGGCGCGACAGGGCTTCCTGTTCCGGCATCGGCTGCGAGTACGCGCCCAGGGGCAGGGCGCCCTTGTTGCGGATGTTGCTTGGCACCAGGGCGTCGATCAGCGCGGCGCGCGATGGATAGCCGAGGGTCGCCAGCATGGCTTGCTGTTCGGTGGCGGAAGGGCCGATGTGGCGGGCGATGAAGGCATCGCGTGCTTCGAGTTGGGTCAGGCTGGTGCGGGTCATGATATAGAGGCCAAAAAAGACTGAAAAACCGGGAGGCGGCGCGCGGGCGCGGCGGCGGGGTATCGCTACAAAATTAAATGCAAACGGGCCGCAAACGCGGCCCGTGAATCAAACGCGATTACGCGCTGGTGGTGGCGCCATAGGCGGCAGCGTCGAGCAAGCCGTCCAGGGCCGACACGTCGGCTGGCTTGATCTTGAACAGCCAGTTGGCGTAGGCGTCGGCGTTGATCGACTCAGGCGAGTTGACCACGTCGTCGTTGACGGCCACGACTTCGCCGGCGATCGGCGCGTAGATGTCGCTCGCTGCCTTGACCGATTCCACCACGGCGGCGTCGTCGCCGGCGCCATAGCTGTTGCCCACGGTTGGCAGTTCGACGAAGACGATATCGCCCAGCGCGTCCTGCGCGTACTCGGTGATGCCGACGGTGATCGTGCCGTCGCCTTCAAGGCGTACCCATTCGTGGGAAGCGGTGTACTTCAGGTCTGCAGGAATGTTCATGTGTGGCTCCAGATGGTAAGTGTTCGTTATTGATTATGGTTGTACGGTCTTGCGGGCGGCTCTATAAATACGCTTACGCAGCCAGGATTTTACCGTTACGCACGAAAGGCAGCTTGACGACGGAAGCGGCCAGCTGCTTGCCGCGGATTTCCACGTGCACGGTGTCGCCCACGGCCACGCCGTTGGGCACGCGCGCGAGAGCAATGGCTTCCTGCATCGTCGGGCTGAAGGTGCCGCTGGTGATTTCGCCCGTGGCATCCGTGCCGGCGATGATGACTTTCTGGTGCGCGCGCAGCACGCCGCCTTTTTCGCGCAGGATCAGGCCCACGAATTGCGCGTTCTGGCCTTTCGCCAGCAGGGCGGCCTTGCCGATGAAGTCGCGCTCGCTGACCAGGTCGATGGTCCATGCCAGGCCCGCGTCGAGCGGGTTGACGCTTTCGTCCATGTCCTGGCCATACAGATTCATGCCTGCTTCCAGGCGCAGGGTGTCGCGCGCACCGAGGCCGGCCGGCTTGACGCCGGCGGCAGCCAGGGCGTTCCACAGCGCTTCCACCTGGGTGGCGGCCACGCCGATTTCAAAGCCGTCTTCGCCCGTGTAGCCGGTGCGCGCCAGCATGACTTCGCCGAAGGCCGTGTCCTTGACGATGACGACGTTGAAGGGCTTGATGGCTTCGGACGCGGCTTGCGTTTCCGGCAGCACTTGCCACACCTTGGCGCGCGCGTTCGGGCCTTGCACGGCCACCAGGGCCATCGCGTCTTTGCCATCGCGGCGCTGCGTGATCGTCAGGCCGCTGTTGGTGCCGGTATTTTGCTGCTGCATCCAGGCTACGTCTTTTTCAGCCGTGCCCGCGTTGACGACGAGGCGGAACCAGTTTTCGTTGAAGAAGTAGACGATCAGGTCATCGATGACGGTACCTTCGGCATTCAACATGCACGAGTACAGCGCCTTGCCCGACACTTGCAGCTTGTCGACGTTGTTGGCCAGCAAGCCGCGCAGGAAGGCGCGCACATTCGGGCCTTCGATATCGACCACGCACATATGGGACACGTCGAACATGCCGGCGTCGCTGCGCACGGCGTTGTGTTCTTCGATTTGCGAGCCGTAGTTGACAGGCATGTCCCAGCCGCCGAAATCGACCATGCGGGCGCCGAGGGCACGGTGGGCGTTGTTGAGTGGGGTCGCTTTGAGCGTCATGGATTCCTCGGGACGAAGGTAAAGGGGGAAGTTAACAAAACATAGAATAGCCAAACACGGCTTTCCAGCGTGATCACTGACCCCCCTGTCCTTTGTACCTGAGAGATTACGGGGGCTTGCCCCGTGCGCCCCTTCGGTGGGCCGCCGGCATGTGCCGCGGCCGCTCTCCAGAGTTGAGCTAAAACGTGTCGCCAAAGCAACAGCTTCAGTCCGCCTGATCGGTCCTTTTGCCTGAGAGTTTTTGGGTAGTGCCCCTTCGGCGGCAACGCTGGGTTGCCCTCTCCCGATCAAGTGGGAGGAATATATGCCAGCAGGGTGTTTCTGTCAATCTGAAAAGACGTTGCCAAATTGCAGCAAAAGCCCCGGTTTGCGGGGCTGGGAGGGGCGCTGGCCCGGTGCAAAAGGGCGCCCGGCCGCGCGGGAATGCGCTATGATGAAATCCTGGCTTTCTTGCGGGTGCCTGCCATGAACACTACACAAAGCGAGACGCAAAACAACACCGAGCAGCACGGTTACTTTACCCTCTCCGGCGACGTCAACAGCGACATGGTGCGGCGCGTCTTCAATGCCGCCGCCGACATCACGGAAGACAAGCTCACCACCGCGCACATCCTGATCCAGTCCAACGGCGGCTATGTCAGCGATGGCATCTGTCTGTACAACTTCCTCAGCAAGTTGCCGCTCGACATCATCACCTACAACGCGGGCGCCGTGGCGTCCATCGCCGTCACCCTGTTCCTGGCGGGGCGGCACCGCCATGCCAGCGACACGGCCCGCTTCATGGTGCACAAGTCGCATGCGACCGCCTCGCCCGGTTCGCGCCCCGATGCGCTCAGCATCATCGTCGAGGGCTTGCGCGCCGACGACATGCGCACCGAGCGCATCTTGCGCGGCCACGTCAACCTGACGGAAGAGCAGTGGCAGGTGCACGCGTATTCCGACCTGCACCTGACGGCCGACCAGGCGCTGGTAGTGGGCATGGTCGAATCGATCCGCGACTTTGCGCCGCCCAAGGGCAAGCGCCTGACGAATATCTGAGGCGTCGCCGGTGCGGCATCCGCGAGAATATTTTCTTATGGCAATTTTCGAGGTGGAAATTGTAATGGAATGTAATTCTTGCCCGTAGTTGATGAAAACCCGGGTGCAAGCAGGGCCAGTCGTGGCATAGTGCACGCTGATCATGAAATAAGCGTAGGCACGATGACTTGGTGGAATGGGATTTCTTTTGCGGCCGACATGTCCGTGATGGGGCCGGCTGGCGTGGCGATCGCCCTGTGGCTGCTCGTGTCGCGCCAGTGGCGGCTGGTACTCAGCTGGAGCTTGTGGTACGGCGGCGGCCTGGCCCTCGTGGTGCTGTCGAAGCTGGCCTTCATGAGTTGGGGCGTGGGCAGCAGCACGCTCGATTTTACCGGTTTCAGCGGCCACGCCATGCGCGCCGGCGCCGTGTTTCCCGTGCTGATGTATGTGCTGCTGCAGCGGGCCGAACCGCGCTGGCGCCATGCCGGCGTGCTGGTCGGCGTGGCCTTTGCCGTGCTGGTGGCCATATCCCGCGTGGTCGTGCATGCGCACAGCGTGTCCGAAGCCGTCAGCGGCTGCGTGCTGGGCCTGGCGCTGGCGCTGGGCTTCATGTGGAATGCCCGTGGCGCCGTCAATTTTGCCGTCAGCCATGCGCTGGCCCTGGCCAGCCTGGCGCTGATGGTGGTGCTGAGCTTCAAGGCGGAGCCCATGCCGACCGAACAATGGCTGCAAAAACTGGCCCTGGTGCTGTCCGGCCATGAGCGCGTTTTTTCCCGCGCGGACTGGAAACTGGCGCAGGATGGCCGTCCTGCCCCCTGATCCGCTGCCGGCAGGCACCTGGCGCGACGGTTTTTTGGCCAGAAAAGCATCAGGAAATGGTATGATGAAGCACTTTTTTGCGGCGAGCGGCCAGGCTGCCGTCGCGATGCGGCATCTGAACTGAACATGAACCGGGTTCACCCATAATATAACCGCCAGCATAGGCCAGGAACTCTAAAACACGTGCGTCTCTCTTCCATCAAGTTGTCGGGATTTAAGTCTTTCGTCGATCCCACCAATTTTCAGGTGCCAGGCCAGCTCGTGGGCGTGGTCGGGCCGAATGGCTGCGGCAAGTCGAACATCATCGACGCCGTGCGCTGGGTGCTGGGCGAATCAAAAGCGTCCGAATTGCGCGGCGAATCGATGCAGGACGTCATTTTCAACGGCTCCACGCACCGCAAGCCGGCTGGCCGCGCCTCGGTCGAGCTGGTGTTCGATAACAACGATGGCAAGGCGTCCGGCCAGTGGGGCCAGTACGCCGAGATCGCCGTCAAGCGCACCTTGACGCGCGACGGCACCTCCACCTATTACATCAATGGCCAGCCCGTGCGCCGGCGCGACATCCAGGATATCTTCCTCGGCACGGGCCTCGGTCCGCGCGCCTATGCCATCATCGGCCAGGGCATGATTTCGCGCATCATCGAATCGCGCCCCGAAGAATTGCGCGTCTTCCTCGAGGAAGCGGCCGGGGTCTCCAAATACAAGGAACGCCGCCGCGAGACGGAAAACCGCTTGCAGGACACGCGCGAGAATCTGCTGCGCGTCGAAGACATCTTGCGCGAACTCAATGCCAACCTGGAAAAACTGGAAGCGCAGGCGGCCGTGGCCACGCGTTTCCACGCCTTGCAGGCGGACCAGGAAGAAAAGCAGAAACTGTTGTGGCTGTTGCGCAAGAACGAGGCGCAAAACGAGCAGACGCGCTATTTCCGCGAAGTGGAACAGGCGCAGACGGACCTGGAAGAGCAGACGGCCAAGCTGCGCAATGTCGAGCTGACCCTGGAACAGATGCGCCAGGCGCACTTTGCCGTGGGCGACCGGCTGCATACGGCGCAAGGCCATCTGTACCAGACGAATGCGGAAATCGGCAGCCTGGAAGCGCAGATCAAGTTCGTCATCGAATCGCGCGCCCGCCTGCAGGCCCAGCTGGCCACCCTGACGGCCCAGCGCGACCAGTGGACGCAACAGGGCGGCGAATACCAGGAACAGATCGAAGAGGCGGAATTCCACCTCGAGGAACTGGCCGCCAAGGTGGAACAGTCGCAAATGATGGCTGAGCAGAAGGGCGAGCAATTGCCCGAGCTGGACGCCGCCTGGCGCGCCGCGCAAAACAAGAGCACGGAATCGCGCGCGCGGATCATGCAGGCCCAGCAGCAGCTGGAACTGGAATCGGCGCACCAGCGCAATGCCTCGAACATCCTGGCCAGCCTCTTGAGCCGCCGCGAGCGGCTACAGCAGGAAAAGAACAGCCTGAGTTTGCCCGACAGCAGCCACCTGGAAAACCTGAAACTGCAACTGGAAGAAAAGCAGCAAACCCTGGAAGAGCAGGGTTTCTACCTGGAAGAAGCGCTCGAGCAGCAGCCGAAGCTGGAGCAGGAGCGGGCCGAGGCGCAGGCGCAGGTCAATGCCGAGACGGCGGCCAATGCCCAGCTGGAAGCGCGTCTTTCTGCTTTGAAACAATTGCAGGAACGGGTGCAGACGCAGGGCAAGGTCCAGCCGTGGCTGAAAAAGCACGAACTCGACACCTTGCCCCGCCTGTGGCAAAAGCTGCAGATCGAGGCGGGCTGGGAAGCGGCCATGGAGTCGATCCTGCGCGAGCGTACGTCGGCCCTGCAACTGTCGAATATCGACTGGGCCAAGGCTTTCTTTGCGGACGCGCCGCCGGCCAAGCTGGCCCTGTACGCGCCATCGACGGTGGCGCCGCTGCCGTTGCCGGATGTGCCAGGCCTGAAACCGTTTTTGAACTTGTTGAAACTGAACGATCCCGGCTTGCGCGGCTTGCTGCAGGATTGGCTGTACAACGCCTACGCCGTGGAAGACGCGGCCGAGGCGCTGGCCGAACGGGCGAAATTGCCGCCGGGCGGCTATTTCGTCACGCGCGCCGGTCACGTGGTCACGGCCACCAGCGTGCGCTTCTATGCGGCCGATTCGGAGCAGGAAGGCATGCTGGGCCGCCAGCAGGAAATCGAGAATATCGGCAAGCAGCTGCGCGCCCAGCAATTGCTGGCCGAAGAGGCGCGCGCCCGTTCCGTGCGGGCCGACGCCGCCGTGGCGACGCTCACGCGCAACCTGTCGGACTTGCGCCTGCGCATACAGCAGCTCACTTCCTCCGTGCATACCCTGCAACTGGACGTGGTGAAACTGTCGGAAGTGGAAGCGCGCTTCAACCAGCGCAGCACGCAGATCGGCGCCGACCTGGCGGAAATTGCCGCGCAGGAAGCGGAGCAGCAGCAGATCAAGGCCGAATCGGAAGAGAAATTCGAACAGCTGGACATGGAGCTGGGCAATTTGCAGGAAGCGCACGAAGAAGGCCATACGGATTTCCTGCAGAAGGAACAGCGGCTGGCCGAGGCGCGCGAAGCCTTGCGCGACCTGGAGCGGGCCGCCAAGGATACGGAATACGCGGAAAAAGCCCACCGCGCGAAGATCGAGGAATTGCGCCGCAATATCGCCACGGCCAGTACGCAGGCCCAGCAAGTGACGGAAAGCCTGGAAGCTGGCCAGCAGGAACTGGCCAGCCTGGAAAGCGGCGCGGCCGCCGACGGCTTGCAGGATCTGCTCGAGCGCCGCACGACGCAGGAGCGGGCGCTGGCCGACGCGCGCCATGAACTCGATCAAATTACGCAGCAGCTGCGCCTGTCCGAAGATGCGCGCACGCAATCGGAACGCAGCCTGCAGCCGCAGCGCGACAAGATCATGGAAATGCAGCTCAAGGAACAGGCCGCGCGCCTGAACCAGGAGCAATTCGCCCAGCAATTGCTGGAATCGGGCGCCGATGAAGCGGCCCTGACGGAAAAACTGCATCCGGATATGCGTCCATCGTATCTGCAGGGCGAAGTCACGCGCCTGACCAATGCCATCACGGCACTGGGCGCCGTCAACCTGGCCGCGCTGGACGAACTGGCGCAGGCGTCGGAGCGCAAGAATTTCCTCGACGCCCAGAACGCCGACCTGACGGAAGCGATCAATACCCTGGAAGACGCGATCCACAAGATCGACAAGGAAACGCGCGACTTGCTGCAAGACACGTTCGACAAGGTCAACCACCACTTTTCCGAGCTGTTCCCCATCCTGTTCGGCGGGGGACAGGCCAGGCTGACCATGACGGGCGACGAGATTCTCGATTCCGGTGTACAAGTCATGGCGCAGCCTCCCGGCAAGAAAAATGCCACCATCCACCTGTTGTCCGGTGGAGAGAAGGCGCTGACCGCGACCGCATTGGTGTTTTCCATGTTCCGCCTGAATCCGGCGCCGTTCTGCCTGCTCGACGAAGTCGATGCACCGCTGGACGATTCGAACACGGAACGCTTCTGCCGCATGGTCAAGCGCATGTCCGACCAGACCCAATTCCTTTTCATTTCGCATAACAAGATTGCGATGGAAATGGCCCATCAATTGATCGGTGTGACGATGCAGGAGCAGGGCGTATCGCGCATCGTGGCGGTGGACATGGAGTCCGCCGCAAATTTTGCAACCGAGGCACAAGCAGCATGACAGACCTTCAAATTACCTTGTTCGGCGCCGGCGGCGTTTTTATCGTCGGCGTTTTCTCGTACAACAAATGGCAGGAATACAAGGCCAAGAAAAGCGTGGAGCGGGCTTTTTCCACCGACCACGATGACGTGCTGATGCGCGAGGGCGACGCCCCTGCGGTGGAAGCCCAGGAACCCGTCTTGCGTCAGGAACCGCGCTTTGACGCGGCGCCCGCCGCCAAGGCCGAACCATCGTTCGGCGCGCCGCCCGCTAGCGCCGTGCCCGAAGCCCCCGTGCATGCGGAACCGTCGCTTGGCGATGCCGGCGTGGAAGCGCCTGCTGCCGTGGCCGCGCCGCTGCAGCAGGAAGTGAGCGCCGCCAGCGAACAGGCGACCAGCCTGGTCGACCCGCTCATCGATTGCCTGCTGCCTTTGTCGCTGGAAGCGCCCGTGCGCGGCGACAAGATCCTGCCCGTGCTGCAAACCCTGCGCCTGGTGGGCAACAAGCCCGTCCACTTCATCGGCTTGCATGTGAATGGCGACTGGGAACCGATCACGCATGGCGGTGTCTACACCAAGATGCAGGGCGGCGTACAGCTGGCCAGCCGCAGTACGGCCCTCAATGAGCTCGAATACTCGGAACTGGTCACGCGCCTGCGCGGCGTTGCCGACGAGATCGGCGCCGAGCCGGAAGTGCCCGACATGATGGAAGTGATGGCCGAAGCGCGCAATCTGCACCGTTTCGTCGCCGGTCACGACGCCCAGCTGGGCGTGAACCTGCACACGAATGGCGCGCCATGGGCCATTTCCACCTTGCTGTTCGCGCTGGAAAAACAGGGCTTTGACGTGCGTCCGGACGGCCGTTTCGTCATGCCCGACGGCGAAGGCAGCCATCTGTTCTCGCTGTCGACGAATGTCACCCTGGCCGAGGAAACGACGCCCCGTTTGACACTGCTGCTGGACGTGCCATGCGTGGCGCCCGCGCGCGACGGTTTCGGCGCCATGGTCGCCTGCGCCAAGGCGCTGGTGGGCCGCCTCGACGCCACCATTGTCGACGATTACAACCAGGCTTTGTCCGATGCGGCGCTGGCCGAGATCGCTGGCCAGGTGCAAGAGTTTTACCAGGAAATGGACGCGGCCGACATTCCGGCCGGTTCCACCCGCGCCCTGCGTTTATTTAGCTGAAGAATCCTGCAACAATGACTGATCCGATCAACCAGGATGCCGCAGCGCGCGTCCTGGCACTCACGGCCGAACTCAACCGGCACCTGCACGCCTACCACGTGCTCGACAATCCCACCATCCCCGACGCCGAGTACGACAAGCTGTTCGTCGAACTGCAAACGCTGGAAGCGGCCCATCCCGACTTGCGTACGCCCGATTCGCCCACCTTGCGCGTGGGCGCGGCGCCTTTGCCGCAATTCGAGCAAGTCACGCACACGGTGCCGATGCTGTCGCTGAACAATGGTTTCACCGATGACGATATCATCAACTTCGACCGCCGCGTGCGCGAAGGCCTGGACCTTGATGGTACGGATGTCGACTATGCTGCCGAAGTGAAATTCGACGGCCTGGCCATCAACCTGCGCTATGAGCGCGGCCTGTTCGTGCAGGCGGCCACGCGCGGCGATGGCGCCACGGGCGAGGACGTGACGGCGAATATCCGCACCATTTCCGGCATCCCGCTGCGCTTGCATGGCGACAAGATTCCAGCCGTGCTCGACGTGCGCGGCGAAGTGATGATGTTCAAGGGCGATTTTGCCCGCCTGAACGAACGCCAGCGCGAAGCGGGGCAGAAGGAATTCGCCAACCCCCGCAATGCGGCGGCCGGCAGCCTGCGCCAGCTCGATTCGCGCATCACGGCGCAGCGCAAGCTGCGTTTCTATGCCTACGGCATCGGTGCGCTGGAAGGCGCCGCCATGCCGGTGTCGCACTCGGCCTTGCTGGACTGGTACGAAACCCTGGGCATCCCCGTGTCCAAGGAGCGCAAGGTGGTGCAGGGCGCGCAGGGCTTGCTTGCCTACTACGCCGATATCGGCGCGCGCCGGCCCTCCTTGCCGTATGAAATCGACGGCGTCGTCTACAAGGTGAACGCAACGGAAGACCAGCAGGAGCTGGGCTTTGTGTCGCGCGCGCCGCGTTTTGCGCTGGCGCACAAGTTCCCTGCCGAAGAAGCGCTGACGCAAGTGCTGGGCATCGATATCCAGGTGGGCCGCACGGGCGCCATGACGCCCGTGGCGCGCCTGGCGCCCGTGTCCGTGGGCGGTGTGACGGTGACCAACGCCACCTTGCACAATGAAGACGAAGTGCTGCGCAAGGATGTGCGCGTGGGCGATACCGTCATCGTGCGCCGCGCCGGCGACGTGATCCCGGAAGTGCTGAGCGTGGTGCTGGATAAACGCTTGGCGCCGGCGCCGCTGCCGTTCAAGATGCTGGAAGCGTGCCCCGTGTGCGGCTCGCACGTGGTGCGCGAAGAGGGCGAGGCCATCGCCCGCTGCTCGGGCGGCCTGTTCTGCTCGGCGCAGCGCAAGGAAGCGTTCCGTCATTTCGCGGGCCGCCGCATGATGGATATCGAAGGTCTGGGGGAACGTTATATCGATACCCTGGTCGAACTCGAATACGTGCATGGCCTGGCTGACCTGTACAGCCTGACCCTGGATAAATTGCTGGAAATGAAGCTGCGCGCCGACGAGCGCGACGGTTCGACGCCGGAAACAGTGCAACAAGGCAAGATTCCCACCAAGTGGGCGGAAAATCTGCTGGCAGGCATCGAAGCGAGCAAGCGCCCGCCGCTCGAGCGTTTCCTGTTTGCGCTGGGCATCCGCCACGTGGGCGAATCGACGGCCAAGACCCTGGCCGAGTGGTTGGGCAGTCTCGACTACGTGCGCCGGGCGCCGGCCGCCTTGCTGCGCGTGCTGCCCGACATCGGCGGCACCGTGGCCGAGTCGATTGCCGATTTCTTTGCCGAAGAAAAGAACCAGCAGGCGTTGCAGGCATTGCTGGACGCGGGTGTCACGCCGCAAGGCGAACACGCGCCCAGCGCCAAGCTGCGCACGCAGCTCGAACAAACCACCTTGCTGGCCGCCATCGGCATTCCGAAGCTGACGGAGCCGCGCAGCAAACAGCTGGTGGAGCGGGGCGTGACCCTGGCCAGTCTGGCGGCGCAAGGTGCCAGCTTCCACGCGGGCTTGCCCGCCGCCGTGGCCGAAGCGCTGGCGCAATGGCTGGCCGATGAGGGCAATGTCAAGCTGCTTGGTCAACTGGACGCGCTACGAAATGAATTACTGTCACAATTGCCTGAAATGCCAGCTGCTGGCGGCAAACTGGACGGCAAGACCTTTGTTTTGACGGGCACTTTGCCCAACATGAGCCGCGACGAGGCTGCGGAGTTGATCGAGGCGGCCGGCGGCAAGGTCAGCGGTTCGGTGTCGAAGAAAACCGCTTACGTCGTGGCCGGTTCGGACGCCGGCAGCAAGCTGGCCAAGGCGCAGGAGCTGGGTGTGGCCATACTCGACGAGGCTGGTCTGCTGACCCTGTTGGCGCAAGACTAATCATTCATTACAGAAGACCCATGAAAAAAATCAGAAAAGCAGTCTTTCCCGTCGCCGGCCTGGGCAGCCGTTTCTTGCCTGCGACCAAGGCGCAACCGAAGGAAATGTTGCCTATCGTTGACAAGCCATTGATACAGTACGCGGTCGAGGAAGCCGTGGCCGCGGGTATCACGGAAATGATCTTCATCACGGGCCGCAACAAGCGCGCCATCGAAGACCATTTCGATACGGCCTATGAGCTCGAGTCGGAACTGGAAGCGGCCGGCAAGCGCCAGTTGCTGGAAATGGTGCAAAACGTCATTCCCAAGCACATCAATTGTATTTACATCCGCCAGTCGGCGCCGCTGGGCCTCGGGCATGCCGTGCTGTGCGCGCGTCCCGTGATCGGCGACGAGCCGTTTGCCGTCTTGCTGGCCGACGATTTCATGGATGTGGAAGAGGGCGTGCGCCCCGTGCTGGCGCAGATGGCCGATGTGTTCCAGTATGAAAACTGTTCCCTGCTGGCGGTGCAGGACGTGCCGCGCGCGGAAACCAGGCAGTACGGTATCGTCAGCGCCCAGCATTATCAGCCTGACCTGGAGCTGGTGTCGGGGATCGTGGAAAAACCCGTGCCGGAAGAGGCGCCGTCGACCCTCGCCGTGGTCGGCCGTTATGTGCTGACCAGCCGCATCTTCGAGCACCTGGAAAAAATCGGTACGGGCGCCGGCGGTGAAATCCAGTTGACGGACGGCATCGCCGCCCTGATGCGTGAAGAGCGCGTGCTGGCTTACCGTTACAAGGGGCAGCGTTATGATTGCGGCTCCAAGCTGGGTTATCTGAAGGCAACGACGGCGATGGGCATGAAACACCCGGAAACGGGCGCGGCCTTCCGCACTTACCTGCAAGAACTGCAATCGACACTGGACGCAAAATGACGGTACGTGAAATCCTGAAGATGGGCGATCCGCGCCTGCTGCGGATGGCCGAGCCCGTGCGTGAATTCGATACGCCCGAACTGCATGCCTTGATCGCCGACATGTTCGACACCATGCACGCGGCCAATGGCGCAGGCCTGGCGGCGCCGCAGATCGGCGTCAACCTGCAAGTGGTGATCTACGGCTTCAAGCAGAACCTGCGCTATCCCGACGCGCCGCAAGTGCCGGAAACCGTGCTGATCAACCCCGTGCTGACGCCTTTGTCGGAACGCAAGGAAGAGGGTTTTGAAGGCTGCCTGTCCGTGCCCGGCCTGCGCGGCAGCGTGCCGCGCTGGAGCGAGCTGCACTACGAAGGCGTCGACCAGTTCGGCCAGCCCATCAGCCGCGACTGCGACGGCTTCCATGCGCGCGTGGTGCAGCATGAAGTGGACCACCTGCACGGCATCCTGTATCCGATGCGTATCGTCGACTTCACGCAGTTCGGCTATACCGAGGTCATGTTCCCCGACCTGGATCCGAACGACGACGATTAATTGCCGCTTAACCTGGACGTCCGGGGTCAGACCCCCGGATGCGTTAGCGCAAAGCTATGTGTTGGCGGTGTTGAGGGTCTGACCCCAGTACTAAACTAGCGCACCTTGCGGCTGCTGCCCAGGTTATCGAGCAATGCCTTCAGCTCATCCTGCATGGCATCCGTCAGGTTCAGGAAGCGGCAGCCGATCTGCACCTGCTCGCCCAGCAGGAAGGAGCGGAAGGTGCGCGACAGGCGGATTTCCAGGTCGGCGATCATGACCTTGTCCGGCCCCAGCTCCAGGCGCACGCGCGACAGCTTGCGGCCCACGTACAGGCCTACCGTGTCGCGCGGATGGGCGCGCATGCCGATGCCGCCGGCCGAGAAATCATACAGCTGCAATTCATATGGACGGCCCTCGAGCACGAAGGCGGCCAGGTAGTACACGCCCAGCGGTGTTTCCAGGCGTGCCGATTCGCGCCGCTCCAGGACCAGGCAATGGCTGGGGAAGTTCGTCAGGTAGACGTTCGGCCGCTCGGGATACGCTTGCCATTCGCCATTGATGGTGAACTGCAGTTTGGCGTTTTGTACCCACGATACAAACGTGGCGCCGCCAGACGGCAGGGTCGCACCTTCATTGAGTTCCAGCACGAATTGCGGCAAGTCATCGTCAACGGACAGGACGCGCCCCAGGATGAGGTCTTCGCCGCCAGCCGGGTAGATGGAGATGGCGTCGCCGTTGTCAGCCAGGCTGCACAAGGTTTCGCCGATATCCCACGGATCGCTCATATGGTGCGGCTTGGTGCCGGGGGCCATCGGCTCGGCCACGTCAGCCAGACTGGGCGCGCCCTTGCGCAGGGGATTGGGGATGGGATCGTTCACGACAGCGTATCTCTTTTGTTCTAATGGGGAATAGTGTATAGGTTTAAGGCAATATTTACTAAGTAAATCACAATAATTGATTTTATATCACTATATTCCTGTTGCTTATGTATGCAGGCCTGGCATGCCGCCTTGACGTCGCCGCTTAAAACTGTTCGTCTGCGCTCAAATAACGCCATTGGCCGGTCGGCAAGTCGCCCAGTTTGACCTTGCCGATGCGCACGCGTTTCAAACCCAGCACCTTCAGACCCACGGCTTCGCACATGCGGCGGATCTGGCGTTTCTTGCCTTCGCGCAAGGTAAAGCTCAGCTGGTCTTCGTTTTGCCAGCGCACCTTGGCCGGCAACAGCGGCTTGCCGTCGAGCCACAGGCCGTGGTTGAGCTTTTTCAGCTCGCTGTCGGGCAGGGTGCCGCCCTTGGTGTAGCTCACGCGCACCAGGTATTCCTTGTCGATGTCGGTATCGTGGCCGATCAGCTGCTTGGCCACGCGGCCGTCCTGCGTCAGGACCAGCAAGCCGACGGAATCGATGTCCAGCCGTCCCGCTGCCACCAGGCTGCGCAGCTGGGTCGGATGGAATTGTTCCGGGCTGCGGTCTTCCGCCCAGCGGTTTTCCGCCTTGATCAGGGCCACGGCGGGCGTGTAGCCGTCTTCGGCCTGGCCGCTGACGTAGCCGACGGGTTTGTTGATCAGCACGGTGACGCGCTTCGATTGCTCGGCCGCCGCCTGGCGTTCCACGGTGACTCTCTGGCTCGGGTAGACCTTGCTGCCCAGTTCGGACACCACCTTACCATCCACGCGGACCCAGCCGCGGGCGATCCATTCATCGGCTTCGCGGCGCGAGCACAGGCCCAGTTCGGACATGCGTTTGGACAAGCGTAATAATTCTTCGGTCATGTTGTTTCAGTTTCAGTAAGGGTAGGCGCTGCGCGGAAAGCTTACACTTTCAGCGCATCGAGTAAATCGGTTTCCAGCAATATCTGGTTGCGGGCATTGTTGAGCGCGGGGCCGTCGACGAGGAAGACGTCTTCGACCCGCTCGCCCAGGGTCATGATCTTGGCCGTGTGCAAGTTGATGCGGTACTTGGTCAACACGTTGGCGATCGCATACAGCAGGCCCGTGCGGTCGTTGGCCGCTACCGACAGCAGGTAGTACTGGCCCTTTTCATCGGGCCGCAAGTCCACCGTCGGCTGGAAGGGGAAGGTGCGCGACAGGCGCGACAGCCGTCCCTTGCCCGGCGGCGGCAGCGGCGTCTGCGACTGCAGCAATTCGCCCAGCTCATGCTCGATCAGGCTGATGATGTCGCGGTAGCTCTTGGCGAAGTTTTGCTCGGTGACGAGGAAGGTGTCGAGCGCATAGCCATTTTTCGTCGTATGGATCTTCGCGTCGAGGATGCTGAAGTTCTTGCGGTCGAAATAGCTGCAGATGCGCGCGAACAGGTCGGGCTGGTCGGGAATGTACACGGCCACCTGCAAGCCTTCGCCGATGGGCGCCAGCCGGCATTTTACCACCGGCAACTTGCTGTCGAGCTTGTCATACAGCGAGCGCGTCTGCCAGGCGATGTCGGACGCGTCGTGGCGCAGGAAATACGCCACGTCCAGCTGTTGCCACAGTTTCAGGTGCGCATCGGGCGGCAAGCCGTACAGGCGCAGGGTGGCCAGCGCTTCCTGCTGGCGGTTTTTGAGCTCGCGGTCGGCCGTGTGCGGCTCGCCGCCCAGCACGCGCAGGGTGATCTTGTACAGGTCTTCCAGCAGCTTGCCCTTCCAGGCATTCCACACTTTCGGGCTGGTGCCGCGGATGTCGGCCACCGTCAGCAGGTACAAGCCCGTCAGGTGGCGCTCGTCCTTGACCACTTTCGCAAAGGCGGCGATGACGTCGGGATCGGACAAGTCCTGCTTTTGCGCCACTTGCGACATGGTCAGGTGATTTTCCACCAAGAAAGCCACCAGTTCCGTGTCCTCGGCAGACAGGCCGTGGTCCTGGCAGAACTGGGTGGCGTCGGCCACGCCCAGCTTCGAGTGGTCGCCGCCGCGGCCCTTGGCGATGTCGTGGAACAGGGCCGCCACGTACAGCAGCCACGATTGCGAGAAATCGGCCATCAGCTGGCTGCAGAACGGATATTCGTGCGCGTGTTCGCTCATGGTGAAGCGGCGCATGTTGCGCACCACCATCAGAATGTGCTGGTCGACCGTGTACACGTGGAACAGGTCGTGCTGCATCTGGCCCACGATGCGGCGGAAATTCGGCAGGTAGCGCCCCAGGATGCTCATCTCGTTCATGCGCCGCAGCGCGTGGATGATGCCGACAGGGGCTTGCATGATGCGCAGGAAGAGGGCGCGGTTGACGGGATCCTGGCGGAAGGCGGCGTCGATCTTGAAGCGCGCGTGCCACAGGGCTCGCGTGGCGCGCGAGGTCATGCCCTTCAGGGCCGGGCGCTCCGTCATGAGCACGAAGACTTCCAGCATGGCCGATGGGTATTGCTCGAACGTGTCGTCGGCGCTGATGTCGATCAGGCTGTTGACTTCATTGAAGCGCTCGTTGATGGGCACGGCCACGTCGTCCTGCGGGAACAGCCGCGCTTCGATGTTTTGCAGCAAAATCGTGTTGAGCTGGGTCACCGTCTTGGCGGCCCAGTAGTAGCGTTGCATGAGGAATTCGCTGGCACGGCGCATGTGCGGCCCGCTGCCCGTCGCTTGCAGGCCCAGCGATTCGGCGATCGCCGTCTGCACGTCGAACACGAGGCGGTCTTCGCGCCGCCCGGCGTGCAGGTGCAGGCGCACGCGGATATCCTTGAAGGCGCGCTCCTTTTCCATCAGCTGGCGCGCTTCCGTCAGGGTGATCAGGCCGCCCGTGGCCAAGGTGCGCCACGAGTTCGCCAGGCCGGCCGCTTTGGCCACCCACAGGATCACCTGCAGGTCGCGCAGGCCGCCCGGGCTTTCCTTGCAATTCGGTTCCAGGCTGAAAGCCGTGTCTTCGTACTTGGCATGGCGCTGGCGCATTTCCGCCGTTTTTGCCTGGAAGAAGGCTTGCGGGTCCATGGCCGCGTCATAGCGCTGCTGCAATTGCGCGAACAGGTCCGCGTTGCCGCACACGAGGCGCGCTTCGAGCAAGCTCGTCTGCACGGTGATGTCGGCCTTCGATTCGACCAGGCATTCATCGACGGTGCGGATGCTGTGGCCGATTTCCAGGCCCAGGTCCCACAGCAGTTGCACCAGTTCCTCGAGCTTTTCCTGCGTGGCGGCGTCCGGCGATTGTTGCAGCAGGATCAGCAGGTCGACGTCGGAATACGGAAACAGCTCGCCCCGGCCATAGCCGCCCACGCCCACCAGGGCCGTGCCTGGCGGCAAGCCCGCTTCCTGCCAGGCCCGCGCCAGCACGCCATCGACGCTGTGGCGCAGGCTGCGCAGCAGTTTTTCAGGCTTGCCGTCGGTCTGGAAGGCCGCAATGACGACCTGGCGGTCGGCTTTCAGTTGCTGTTTCAGCTGTTCCCGAACTTGCTTTTTCATCTGGGCCCTGGGTGGCGGTGGGTCGGGTGGGGTCAGGCTTGATTAATAATGACGCTTATCAGGCTTTATTGCCGATAAAGGCGGGCGGCGGCGGCATGCCCGGCGAGACGGTCAGCACTTCATAGCCCGTTTCCGTGACCAGCACCGTGTGCTCCCATTGCGCCGACAGGCTGCGGTCCTTGGTTTTGATGGTCCAGCCATCGTTCATTTCGCGGATTTCGCGGCGGCCCGAGTTGATCATCGGTTCCACCGTGAAAATCATGCCCGCTTCCAGGCGCTCCAGGGTGCCTGGCTTGCCGTAGTGCAAGACTTGCGGCTCTTCATGGAAGACCTTGCCGATGCCGTGGCCGCAGAATTCGCGTACCACGCTGTAGCCGGCCTTTTCCGCGTGCTGCTGGATGGCGTGGCCGATATCGCCCAGGTGGGCGCCCGGCTTGATCTGATCGATGCCCAGCCACATGCACTCATAGGTGATTTCCGACAGGCGCTTGGCCAGGATGGTCGGCGTGCCGACGAGGAACATGCGGCTGTTGTCGCCGTGGTAGCCATCCTTGATGACGGTGATGTCGAGGTTGACGGAGTCGCCGCTTTTCAGGACCTTGTCGCCGGGAATGCCATGGCAGATGACGTCGTTGACGGAGGTGCAGATGGCTTTCGGATAGGGCGTGTAGCCGGGCGGGCAGTAGTTGAGCGGGGCAGGGATGGTGCCTTGCACGTTGACCATGTATTCGTGGCACAGGCGATCGAGTTCGCCCGTCGTGACGCCCACCTTGACGAAGGGGGTAATGTAGTCGAGCACTTCGGCGCCGAGCTTGCCGGCAATGCGCATGCCTTCGATGTCGGCGGCGGTATTGATACGGATGGTGGACATGGTGTAATTCGCAATCTGCAAGAATTCAGGTGAAAAGCACAGACGATTCCTGCTGTATGGGGAAAAGTCTGCAAATATGCCGAAATTATAAACGAGGCGCCCTGAATCCGCCGCCTCCTTCCTATGGCCGGGAGGGGATTTGTGGGGAGAAAGCGGATGAAAAGGCGGTGCGGCCACGCCTTGCACCATCGTGGTGCGCCGGCTGTTTCCGCAGGGCGCGCGATTTGCGGTGCGGACTTGATGCGGCAGGCATTTCAGTGTAGAATCCCGGGTTGCTTGAATTCTCTTTTAAGCAATGCAGTAAAACAGTGTCTTTAATTTATATAAACACGCGAATCCGGTCGACAAGGGTGCCTGTATGGTGACTGATCGGATTCCAGACCCAACCCTGGAGTTAATAATGTCCGTAACAATGCGCGAAATGCTGGAAGCCGGTGTCCACTTTGGTCACCAAACCCGTTTTTGGAATCCAAAAATGGCACCGTTCATCTTCGGCCATCGCAACAAGATCCACATCATCAACCTGGAAAAAACCATGGCGATGTACCAGGACGCAATGAAGCACGTGCGTCAACTGGCTGCAAACCGTGGCACCATCCTGATGGTTGGCACCAAGCGTCAAGCTCGCGAAATCATCGCTGCTGAAGCACAACGCGCTGGCGTGCCTTTCGTTGATCAACGTTGGTTGGGCGGCATGCTGACCAACTTCAAAACGATCAAAACCTCGATCAAGCGTCTGAAAGACATGGAAGTGATGATCGAAGACGGTTCGATCGAGAAGCTGTCGAAAAAAGAAGCGCTGATGTTCTCCCGCGAAATGATCAAGCTGCAAAAATCGATCGGCGGCATCAAGGACATGGGCGGCATTCCTGACGCAATCTTCGTCGTCGACGTCGGCTACCACAAAGGTGCGATCACCGAAGCGGCTAAACTGGGTATCCCGGTCATCGGCGTTGTCGATACCAACCACTCCCCAGAAGGCGTGAACTTCGTGATCCCAGGTAACGATGACTCCTCGAAAGCCATCATGTTGTACGCTCGCGGTGTTGCTGACGCAATCATCGAAGGCCGTGCAGCTGCCGGTAACGAAGTTGTTGAAATGGTTAAAGCAGCCGCTGGCGACGAATTCGTCGAAGTTAACGAACAGGCTTAATGGCCAGGCTATCGCAAGATAGCCGTTTGTAAGCACAGCAGTAAGGGAAAAGGGGTGGCAGCAGCTCCCCCTTTTTTTTAACAAAAAAACGATAGTGACCGCTGGCGAGGCATGCATGCCCGGCCGCGACTATCGACTCACCGAATCAGGAGAAACACATGGCAGCGATTACAGCAGCGATGGTAGGCGAATTGCGCGGCAAAACCGACGCACCAATGATGGAATGCAAAAAAGCACTGACCGAAGCCGAAGGCGACATGGCTCGTGCGGAAGAGATCCTGCGCGTCAAACTGGGCGGCAAGGCATCGAAAGCATCGGCACGCATCACCGCTGAAGGCGTCGTGGCAACCTACATCGCCAATGGCGTAGGCGCCCTGGTCGAAGTGAACTCGGAAACCGACTTCGTTGCGAAAAACGACGATTTCCTGGCACTGGCCAACAACGCTGCCCGTCTGGTAGCGGAACACAACCCGGCTGACGTCGCTGCCCTGCTGGCCCTGCCACTCGATGGCAAGACCCTGGAAGACGTGCGCGCTGCCCTGATCGGCAAAATCGGCGAAAACATGACCATCCGCCGCTTCCAGCGTTTCGAAACCAGCGCCAAGCTGGCTTCGTACCTGCACGGTTCGCGCATTGGCGTGATCGTCGAATTCGACGGCCCCGATGAGCAAGTGGGCAAAGACGTGGCCATGCACATCGCTGCCATGAAGCCAGTGTCGCTGTCGTCGAACGAAGTTCCTGCGGAACTGATCGAAAAAGAGCGTTCGGTTGCACAACTGAAAGCCGAAGAAGACGCAGCCAAAGCGGCCGCCGAAGGCAAGCCAGCGCAATCGCCGGAAATCCTGGCCAAGCGCCTGGAAGGTTCCGTACAGAAGTTCTTGAAAGAAGTTTCCCTGCTGAACCAAGCTTTCGTGAAAAACGACAAGCTGTCGGTTGAGCAAATGCTGAAGGCGGCTAACACCAGCGTCAAAGGTTTCGCCATGTACGTAGTGGGCGAGGGCATCGAGAAGAAGCAAGACGACTTCGCAGCAGAAGTCGCAGCACAGATGGCTGCCTCCCAGGGAGCGTAAGTAAAGCGGGCCGAGAGGCCCGTTTTTTTGGCCCGCCCGCACCTGTGTGCCGGGCGGCGGCATGGGCAGCTTCCTCCCGCCTATCCGGCGCTGCAAGGCGCTGCGCCATGTCATACTCGAATAACCTCATTTATGGAGCCCCAGCTCATGTCAAAACCAGCCTACAAGCGCGTCCTCCTCAAGTTGTCCGGCGAAGCCCTGATGGGCGATGATCCCTACGGCATCAACCGCGCCACGATCGAGCGCATGGTGGCCGATGTGGCCGAGGTGGCGAAGTTGGGTGTGGAACTGGCAATCGTGATTGGCGGCGGCAATATCTTCCGCGGCGTCGCGCCTGGTGCGCAAGGCATGGACCGCGCCACCGCCGACTACATGGGCATGCTTGCCACGGTGATGAACGCACTGGCCCTGGCCGATGCCATGCGCCATGTCGGCATTACCGCGCGCGTCATGTCGGCCATCGGCATCGAACAAGTGGTCGAGCCGTACGTCCGCCCGAAAGCCCTGCAATACCTGGAAGAAGGCAAAGTGGTCGTCTTTGCCGCCGGTACCGGCAATCCGTTCTTCACCACCGATACGGCAGCCGCCCTGCGCGGTTCCGAGATCAGCGCCGAGATCGTCCTGAAGGCCACCAAGGTCGACGGCGTCTACACAGCCGATCCGAAGAAGGATCCGAACGCCACCCTGTTCCACACGATTACGTTCGACGACGCCATCGCCAAGCATCTGCAAGTAATGGATGCCACCGCATTCGCCCTGTGCCGCGACCAGAAACTGCCGATTAAAGTGTTTTCGATCACCAAGCCGGGCGCGCTGATGCGCGTCATCATGGGCGAAGACGAAGGCACCTTGGTTCACGTATAAGGGAAGCGGAGCGCCGAGAAGCCGTCCATGGCTGCGTTGCAGTGCCTTGCCGTACATTCGGCGCCGCGCCTTGCCCTGAACGGTTTTTGGCACTCCCGACTGCGCTGGTGTTTTCATCGCAAGCGAAGTAGCAATATTCATTATTATCAAGACAAGGAGTACAGCAATGTCCTTAGCTGACGTTAAGAAAAATACCCAGGAACGCATGACGAAGTCGCTGGAAACACTGCGGGCCGACCTGGCCAAAGTGCGTACCGGCCGCGCCCATACGGGTATCCTGGACCACGTGATGGTCGAGTACTACGGTTCGCCGACGGCGTTGACCCAGGTGGCCAACGTGACCCTGATCGATGCGCGCACCATCGGCGTGCAGCCGTACGAGAAGAAGATGGCCAACACCATCGAAAAAGCCATCCGCGACGCCGACCTGGGTCTGAACCCATCGGCACAGGGCGACCTGATCCGCGTTCCGACGCCGCCGCTGACGGAAGAGCGCCGCAAGGAAATGGTCAAGCTGGTCAAGAGCGAAGCGGAAGACGCGAAAATCGCCGTGCGTAACATTCGCCGCGATGCGAATGAGTCGCTGAAAAAACTGGTCAAGGAAAAAGCCTGCTCCGAGGACGATGAGCGTCGCTCGTCGGAAGAAGTGCAGAAGCTGACGGACAAGTTTATTGCCGACATCGACAAGATGGTTGTCGACAAAGAAAAAGAAGTGCTGACCGTCTAGTTTTCAGTCCTTTTGGCGCTGCCCGGAAAAGCACGGCTTTTCCGGGCAGTGCTATTTGGAGCATAATAGTTATCTTTTATTTTTTGGTATTCGTGTTTTCATGATCTATTCGAGTTCGACAACGGCAGTACCTGAAGTGGGCACGGTGCCGCGCCATGTGGCAATCATTATGGATGGCAATGGTCGCTGGGCAACCAAGCGCTTCCTGCCGCGTGTGGCTGGCCACGTCAAGGGCGCGGATGCCGTGCGCGGCATCGTCGAGGCTTGCATCGAGCGCGGCGTCGAATACCTGACCCTGTTTGCTTTCAGCTCGGAAAACTGGCGCCGCCCGGAAGAAGAGGTGTCGATGCTGATGCGCCTGTTCGTCACGATGCTGGAACGCGAAGTGGTCAAGATGCATGCGAACGACATCCGCCTGAAGGTGGTGGGTGACTTGTCGCGCTTCAACGACGAGCTGCAAACCCTGATCGCCAATGCGGAGCGCAAGACGGCGAACAACACGCGCCTGACGGTGTCCATCTGCGCCAACTACGGCGGCCGCTGGGACATCATGCAGGCAGTCAATAAAATGACGGCCCAGGTGCTCGCCGATGGCCAGTCTGCCGGACACGCTTACACGGAAGAGCAACTGGCGCCGCACCTGGCCATGGCTTACGCACCCGAGCCCGACCTGTTCATCCGCACGGGCGGCGAGCAGCGCATTTCCAATTTCCTCCTGTGGCAACTGGCGTACACTGAGTTGTTTTTCACCGAAACTTTCTGGCCCGACTTCAATGGCGAGTGCCTCGACGCGGCAATCGCGTCTTACCAGCAGCGCGAACGGCGCTTTGGCCGTACCAGCGCGCAATTAACTGAAAAGACAAACTGATGCTGAAAACACGGATAATCACCGCCCTGGTCCTCCTGGCGGTCTTGCTGCCGGTTCTGTATCTGAATTATTTCCCCGCCTTCGCCGTGATCGCCACGGCGTTCTTCGGCGCCGCCGTATGGGAAAGCTTCCGCATCTTCAAAAATCGCCAGGCGCTGCTGATCGCCGCCGTCTGGACTGCCGCCTTCGCGTATACTTTTTTTGTCGGCAACGGCATGGCGCAGCTCAATTTCTGGTTCGCCCTGTGCGTGGCCATCTGGCTGATCCGCTTCGTGCCTTCGCTGGCAACAGGCTTGCCGCCCACCGAAGGCCTGGGCAATACCTTGCTCAGCTTCGTGTACCCGGTGACCATCGTCGGCTGCTTCGTCGCCATCATCGCCCTGTTCCTGCATAGCCCTTTGTACCTGCTGTCCGTGATGGCCCTCGTGTGGATCGCCGATATCGGCGCCTATTTCTCGGGCAAGGCGTTCGGCAAGCGCAAACTGGCGCCAAGTATTTCCCCAGGTAAGTCCTGGGAAGGCGCCATCGGCGGCGGCATCGCCGTGCTGGTCATCTCCGCCATCACCATCGTGGCCGCGCCATCGCTGCCGGTATTGCAAGACACCTTCGCCGTGCAGCTGCAATTGCGCCGCGGCTGGCTGGTGGCCTTGCTGGTGCTGCTGCTGATCGTTGCGGCCAGCATCGTCGGCGACCTGTTCGAATCCCAGCTGAAGCGCCGCGCCGGCATCAAGGACAGCAGCAAGCTGCTGCCCGGCCATGGCGGCGTACTCGACCGTATCGATGCGCTGATCCCGGTCTTGCCATTTGCCGCCCTCGTGGCCAGCTGGCTTTAAGGAAACTCATGCAATACATCACCATTCTTGGCGCGACCGGCTCGATCGGCGTGTCCACCCTGGACGTGCTCGCGCGTCATCCGGAGCAATACAGCGTGTATGCGCTGAGCGCCCACAGCCGCGTGGCCGAACTGGCCGCCCAGTGCCTGCAATTCCGGCCCCGGCGCGCCGTCGTCGGCACGGCCGACGCCGCCCTTGAACTGACGCACTTGCTGCGCGGGCAGGGCGTCGATACGCAAGTCGAGTACGGCGTGGACGCCCTGTGCGACATCGCCAGCGCGCCGCAGGTGACGGGCGTGATGGCGGCCATCGTCGGCGCGGCCGGCCTGGCGCCCACCCTGGCGGCAGCGCGTGCCGGCAAGAAAGTATTGCTGGCCAATAAAGAAGCGCTGGTCATGTCCGGCCAGCTGTTCATCGATGCCGTGCATGACAACGGCGCCGTGCTGCTGCCCATCGACAGCGAACACAACGCTATCTTCCAATGCATGCCGCACGCCCATGGCCGCGCGCCAGGCGCCGCGGGCGTGGCGAAAATCGTGCTGACGGCTTCCGGCGGCCCTTTCCTGACGCGCGACGTCGAGACGCTCGACACGGTCACGCCGGACCAGGCATGCAAGCATCCGACCTGGGCCATGGGGCGCAAGATTTCCGTCGATTCGGCCACCATGATGAACAAGGGCCTGGAAGTGATCGAGGCGCACTGGCTGTTCGGCGCGCCGGCCGACCAGATCGAGGTGCTGATCCACCCGCAAAGCGTGATCCATTCGATGGTCTCGTACATCGACGGTTCCGTGCTGGCCCAGCTGGGCAATCCGGACATGCGCACGCCGATCGCCCATGCGCTGGCGTATCCGCAGCGCATCGCTTCCGGCGTGGCGCAGCTGGACCTGGCCCAAGTGGCCACCTTGCAGTTCGAACGTCCCGATTTCCGCCGTTTCCCCTGCCTGGCGCTGGCCTTCGATGCCTTGCGCGCGGGCGGCACGGCGCCGGCTTTGCTCAATGCGGCCAATGAAGTGGCCGTGCAAGCGTTTCTTGACGAACAGATCGGCTTCCGCCAGATCGACAGGGTCATCGCGCACGTGATCGAGACGGTGCCGCATGGCGCCGCTTCGAGCATCGACGCCGTGATGGAGCAGGACCGCCTGGCCAGAGCGGCCGCGCAAGCGTATATCGCGCAAAGGCTGGCTGCATGACGCTCATCACCACGTTGCTGGCCTTTATCGTCGCGCTCGGTTCGTTGATTACCCTGCACGAGCTGGGCCACTACCTGGTGGCGCGCTGGTGCGGCGTGAAAGTGCTGCGTTTCTCGATCGGCATGGGAAAAGTGGTGTATTCGCGCAAGTTTGGCAAGGACCAGACGGAATGGGCGATCTCCGCGCTGCCGCTGGGCGGCTATGTCAGCATGCTCGACAGCCGCGCGCAAGACCTCAGCGACTTGCCGGAAAGCGAATTGCGCCGCGAATTCACGCGCCAGAGCGTGTGGCGCCGCATCGCCATCGTGGCCGCCGGCCCGCTGGCCAACTTCCTCGTCGCCATCGTGCTGTACGCGGGCCTGTTCATGCATGGCATCGAAGAGCCGTCGAGCAAGCTCGGCCCCGTGGCCGAACAGACTGCCGCCCATGCGGCCGGCTTGCGCAGCGGCGATACGGTCGAGTCGGTGAATGGCAAGCCCGTGGCCAGCTGGTCCGAGCTGCGCTGGGAACTGATCCAGGCTGCCCTCGACAAGCTGCCGGCGCGCATCGAAGTGCGCCGTCCCGACCGTGGCCAGCAGGAAGCGACCTTGCCGACGGCCAGTCTGACGGAGGCGGACCTGGAAGGCGACGTGCTGGGCAAGCTGGGGTTGACCCTGGCCCGTTCCGCGCCCACGCTGATGGAAATCGTGCCCGATGGCGCCGCCGCGCGCGCCGGCCTGCAGAAAAACGACCAGATCCTGGCCATCGACGAACAGCCCGTGCACGACGTGGCGGCCGTCATCGCCACCCTGAGCCAGGCGCCGGGCCGCACCTTGCAATTGCAGCTCTTGCGCCAGGGCCAGGACCTGACCTTGCCCATTACGCCGGACGCCGTGCCGGGCGCCGGGGCAGAGGGAGCTGTAACAGTTGGTAAGATACAAGCAAAGCTGGGACAGGTGCCGGATATGATCACCGTGGCCTCCGGACCGTTCTCTGCCGTGGGCAAGGCGTCCGCCAAGGTCTGGGATACCAGTGTCATGAGCCTGAAAATGCTGGGCAAAATGATCACCGGCCAGGTTTCTCTGAAGAATGTGACGGGGCCTATTACTATCGCCGATTACGCAGGCCAGACGGCGCGCATCGGCTTGGTAAGCTACCTGAGCTTCATCGCCTTCATCAGTATCAGTCTGGGCGTGATGAATTTGCTACCCATTCCTGTTCTGGATGGCGGGCATTTGCTGTATTATTCGCTGGAAGTTTTGACCGGACGCCCCTTGCCGGAGCGCGTAGGCGAGATTGCCCAGCGCCTGGGGATAGGTTTGTTGCTGACCTTGATGGTGCTTGCCGTCTTTAATGACGTGTTGCGATTGCTGAATTAGGACGCTGGTTGAGGCCATTGCGTGAGTCGCACAAGCAATCTTTTGTGTATGTTGTCCATTGATTTACCCATTGAATAACCCCAATGAAATTACATTCTGCTCGTTTTGCCTTGCCTTCCTTTCGCCGCAGCCTGATCGGCGCCGCCGTCATGGCCATCTGTTCCGGCCACGCGCTGGCCGTCCAGCCATTTACAGTCAAGGACATCCGGGTCGAAGGGATCCAGCGTACTGAAGCGGGCACCGTCTTTGCCTACCTGCCGGTGCGGGTCGGCGAAACGTTCTCCGACGAGAAGAGCGTTGCCGCCATCAAGGCCCTGTATGCGACGGGCATGTTCAAGGATGTGCGCCTGGAAGCCGATGGCGACGTGCTGGTGGTGCTGGTCGAGGAACGTCCGGCCATCGCCAGCGTGGCATTTACCGGTACCAAGGAATTTGAAAAGGACGTGCTGGTCAAGGCGCTGAAGGAAATCGGCGTCGGTGAAGCCAAGATTTTCGACAAGGCCTCCGTCGACCGCGCGGAACAGGAACTCAAGCGCCAGTACCTGTCGCATGGCCTGTACGGCGTGAAGATCACCACCACCGTCACGCCGATCGAGCGCAACCGCGTCAACGTGGTGTTCGCCGTCGACGAGGGCGACGTGGCCCGCATCAAGCAGATCAACATCGTCGGCAACAAGGCCTTCACGGACAAGGAACTGCGCGAGCAGCTTGCCCTGAACACGGGCGGCTGGTTCAGCTGGTACACCAAGGCCGACCAGTATTCGAAGACCAAGCTGACGGGCGACATCGAAGCGCTGAAGTCCTACTATCTGGACCGCGGCTACATCGAGATGCAGGTCGATTCGACGCAAGTGTCGATCACGCCCGATAAAAAAGACATTTACCTGACGATCAACATCACCGAAGGTGAAAAGTACAAGATCGCCGGCACCAAGTTCGAAGGCGAGATGTTCGGCCGCGAAGAAGAGCTCAAAGCGCTGAACCTGATGCGCGAAGGCGACATCTACTCGGGCGCGCGCCTGACGGCGACGAACAAGCGCATCCAGGACCGTCTGGCCACGTTCGGCTACGCCTTTGCCAATGTCAACGCCAATCCCGAAATCAACCGCGAAAAGCATGAAGTCGGTTTCACCTTCTTTATCGATCCGGGCAAGCGCGTCTACGTGCGCCACATGAATATCGCCGGCAACACCACCACGCGCGATGAAGTCATCCGCCGCGAATTCCGCCAGTTCGAATCGTCCTGGTACGACAGCAACAAGATCAAGCTGTCGCGCGACCGTGTCGACCGCCTCGGCTACTTCAAGGACGTGACCATCGATACGCCGGAAGCGCAGGGCACGACCGACCAGGTCGACGTCAACGTGACGGTGGTGGAAAAACCGACCGGTAACTTCCTGATCGGCGGCGCCTTCTCGCAATCGGAAAAATTCACCCTGTCGGCCTCGATTTCGCAAGCCAACTTCGCCGGTAGCGGCAACACGGTCGGCATTGAACTCAATACCAGCCATTACAGCCGCACGATCGCGTTTTCGCAAACCAATCCGTACTTCACGGACGACGGCATTTCGCGCAGCTTCGAAGTCTATCTGCGCACGACGGAACCGCCGGCGCTGAACATCGGCAGCTACAAGATCAAGCAGACCGGTGGCCGCGTCAGTTTCGGCGTGCCGTTCTCGGAAGTCGACACCGTCTTCTTCGGCATCGGCGCCGAGCGCTCGCGCATCGAAACGGACATCACCAGCCCGATCCGCTTCAAGCAGTACGTGATCGACAATGGCGGCCCGTCCGACGGTATCGGTTCGGCCACCACGAATTCCATCCCGCTGACGGCGGCATGGCAGCGCGACAGCCGCGACAGCGCCCTGACGCCATCGATCGGCCGCTACCAGCGCGTCAACCTCGAGGCCGACCTGATCGGCGACCAGAAATACTTCCGCGCCATTTATGAGCACCAGTATTTCCGTCCGTTGTTCAGCAAGGTCACCCTGGCGCTGAAGGGCGAGATCGATTACGGCCACGGTATCGGCAAGCACGTGTATCCGGTCTTCAAGAACTTCTACGGCGGCGGCATCGGTTCGGTGCGCGGCTACCTGAGTTCCTCGCTGGGCGCGGTCGAACCGAGCACCAACGATGCCTTAGGCGGCGCTTCGCGCCTGATCGGTAATGCGGAACTGCAGATGCCATTCCCCGGTTCGGGCAATGACCGCAGCTTGCGCTGGTTCGGTTTCCTTGACGGCGGCCAGGTCTACCAGGAAGGCGAAAAAATGCGGATCTCGCAATTGCGCTATTCTGCTGGCTTGGGCATCAGCTGGATTTCACCGGTGGGCCCGCTCAAGCTGAGCTACGCCAAGCCGCTGAACGCCAAGCCGACGGACCGCCTGGAGCGCTTCCAGTTCCAGATGGGCACCGGTTTCTGACCGGCCATCTGAACGGGGGCGACAGCTTTTACTTTTTGACCATGGAGTATCATGAACACCGCATCCGCTACCCTGCCCAAGACCCTTGCCGTGATCGCATTGTGCTGGAGTTCGCTGTTGCCGGTGCAGGCGCAGGCTCAGGAGTCGAAGATCGCCTGGATCAGCAGCGAACGTATTTATAACGAATCGAGGCTGGCCAAGCTGGCCAGCGCCAAGCTGGCCGAAGAGTTCCGCTCGCGCGAAAAAGCCGTGCAGGAACTGGCTGCCCGCTTCAAGGTGGCCAACGAAGCCCTGGAAAAGGACATGCCGACCCTGAGCGAGGCGGAGCGCGCCAAGCGCCAGCGCGAGTTTTTCGAGCTGGACAAGGAGCTGCAACGCCGCCAGCGCGAGTTCCGCGAAGACCTGAGCCAGCGCACGAATGAAGAGCGCAGCGCCATCGCGGAAAAGGCCAACACCATCATCCAGCAGATGGCGCATATCGAAGGATATGACATCGTGCTGCAGGAAGCCCTGTGGGCCAGCCCGCGCATCGACATTACCGACAAGGTATTAAAGGCGCTGGACAAGTGATATTAGAATAGAGGTAATTAGATGGGCACTCGACTAGGAGAATTGGTCGAACGCTTCGGCGGGCAGTTGGCGGGCGATCCCAACCTGGAAGTGTCAGGTATCGCACCGCTGGCCGACGCCGGCGCTTCGCACATCAGCTTTCTCAGCAATAGCAAATTCCGCGCACAGGCGGCCCAGAGCGGCGCCGCCGCGCTGATCCTCACGCCGGCCGACGATGCGCTGATCGGCGGCGACTACGCCGGCGCGCGCATCGTCACCCCGAATCCCTATGTGTATTTCGCGCGCGCGGCGCAGTATTTCGCCGCCCTGCACGAGATCACGGCACCAATCGGCATCCATCCGGGCGCCTTTGTCGACGCCAGCGCGCAGGTTGACGCCAGCGCCTCCGTCGGCGTGCATGCGGTGATCGAAGCGGGCGCCGTGATCGGCGCCGGCTGCGTCATCGGCCCCGGCTGCGTGGTGGGGCGCGACGCCGTCATCGGCGCCGGTACCCAGCTGTTCGCCAACGTGACCTTTCACGCGCGCTGCGTGATCGGCCAGCGCGGCATCATCCATTCGGGCGCCGTGATCGGCACCGACGGATTCGGCTTCGCCAACGAAGGCGGCGTCTACATCAAGATACCGCAGACGGGCAGGGTGGTGATCGGTGACGATGTCGATATCGGCGCCAACACCACCATCGACCGCGGCGCACTGGCCGACACCATCATCGAAGATGGCGTCAAGCTCGATAACCAGATCCAGATCGGCCACAACTGCCATATCGGCGCGCACACGGCCATGGCCGGCTGTGTCGGCGTGGCCGGCAGCGCCATCATCGGCAAGTACTGCACCTTTGGCGGCGCCGCCATGGTGCTGGGCCACCTGACCATTGCCGACCGCGTCCACGTGGGCTCGGGCAGCATGGTCTCGCGTTCGATCCTGGAAGCGGGCCAGTACACGGGCTTTTATCCGCTGGCCAAGAACGCCGACTGGGAAAAGAGCGCCGCCATCGTGCGCAACCTGTCAAGCATGCGCGAGAAGATCCGCGCGCTTGAAAAAACAATTAAAACACTGACCACGCAAGACGAAAAATGACTACTGAAAAAAAGACCCTCGACATCCTCGCCATCAAATCGCTGCTGCCGCATCGCTACCCCCTGCTGCTGGTCGACCGCGTGCTGGACTGGGAAGCCGATAAAACCATCACCGCCATCAAGAACGTGACGGTCAACGAAGAGTTCTTCCAGGGCCATTTCCCGCACAAGCCGGTCATGCCCGGCGTGCTGATGATCGAAGCGCTGGCGCAGACGGCGGCTTTGCTGTCGTTCCTGTCGATGGGCGTGAAACCGGATGAAAATTCGGTCGTGTACTTCGTCGGCATCGACAATGCGCGCTTCAAGCGTCCAGTCGAACCGGGCGACCAATTGAAGATGGATGTGGAAATCCTGCGCGTCTCGCGCGGCATCTGGAAATACAAGGCCGTCGGTACGGTTGACGGCAAGCTGGCGGTGGAAGCGGAACTGATGTGCACGATCCGCAGCGCGCAAGATGCCAGCCAGTCTGCGAGCCAGCCAGCGGGGCAGTAACATGGCGGCCATCCACTCCACGGCAGTCATCGATCCGAAGGCCGAGCTTGACAGCTCGGTTGAGGTGGGTCCGTACACCATCATCGGTCCGCACGTGCGCATCGGCGCCGGCACCAGGGTCGGCCCGCACGTGGTGATCGACGGCCATACGACGATCGGCAGCGACAACCACCTGTTCCAGTTTTCTTCCATCGGCGCGCAGCCGCAGGATAAAAAATGGGCGGGCGAGGCGACGCGCCTGGAAATCGGCGACCGCAACACCATCCGCGAGTTCTGCACCTTCAACACGGGCACCGTGCAGGGCGGCGGCGTGACGCGCCTGGGCAATGACAACTGGATCTCGGCGTATGTGCACCTGGCGCACGACTGCCTGGTGGGCAACAACACTATCTTTTCGAACAACGCGCAGCTGGCGGGCCACGTGGAAATCGGCGACTGGGTCATCATGAGCGGTTTTGCCAATGTGCACCAGTTCTGCAAGATCGGCGCGCACGCCTTTGTCGGCATGAGCACCAGCCTGACGCAGGACGTGCCGCCGTTCGTCCTGTTGAACGGCAATCCGGCGCAGGCGCATGGCGTCAACATCGAAGGCTTGAAACGCCGCGGCTTTACGCGCGAGCAGATCAACGGCATCCGCGCCGCGTATAAGCTCATCTACCGCGCGGGACTGACGCTGGAAGAGTCCAAGGCGGCCCTGTTCGAAGAAGAGCAGGCTTCCTCGCCCGAGGTGGCGCAACACATTCGCGCCATGCGCGAATTCCTTGGCGTGGCGTCGCGTGGCATCGTCCGCTGACCAGGACCGCGGCCTCGGTGTCGCCAATGTCGCCATCGTCGCCGGCGAGGTGTCGGGCGATTTGCTGGCCAGCCGGCTGCTGTCCGGCCTCGTGCCGCAGCTGCCCGGCGCGCGCTTCCACGGCATCGGCGGCGAGCACATGGCCAGGCAGGGCTTCGTGTCCGACTGGCCGCTCGACAAACTGACCGTGCGCGGCCTGTTCGAGATCATTCCCCGCTACCGCGAAATCAAGGGTATCCAGAACGCGCTGCGCGACCAGCTGCTGGCGGAGCGTCCCGCCGTCTTCATCGGCGCCGACTACCCGGGCTTTAACTTGGGGCTGGAACAGCAGCTGAAGGAAGGCGGCATCCCCACCGTGCACTACATCGGGCCGCAGATATGGGCCTGGCGCGGTGGACGCATCAAGAAAATCATCAAGGCCGTCTCGCACATGCTGGTGATCTTCCCGTTCGAGGAAGAGATCTACCGCAAGGCGGGCGTGCCCGTCACCTATGTCGGCCATCCGCTGGCCGAGATGATCCCTTTGCAGCCCGACGAGGCGGCCGCGCGCCGTGTCCTGGGCTTGCCGCAAGACGCGAATGTCGTGACCCTGATGCCGGGCAGCCGCATGGGCGAACTCAAATACAATACCGCGGCGTTTGTCGGCGCCTGCAAGCTGCTGCTGGCGCGCGACCGCTCCCTGCGTTTCGTCGCGCCCATGGCCGGCGAAAAGCAGCGCCAGTATTTTTTGCAACTGATCCGTGAGGCGGGCTTGCAGGACGTCGAGATATTGCTCACCGATGGCGGCTCGCACACGGCCATCTGCGCCGCCGATGCGGTGCTGGTGGCTTCCGGTACGGCGTCGCTGGAAGTGGCGCTGTACAAGAAACCGATGGTCATCGCCTACAAGATGATGCGCGCCTCGTGGGAAATCATGCGCCACATGGGCTATCAGCCGTGGATAGGCTTGCCGAACATCCTGGCGCGCGATTACCTGGTGCCCGAGCTGCTGCAAAACGCGGCCAGCCCGCAAGCGCTGGCGGACGCCATGTGGCAGCAGCTGAGCGACGTGCCGGGCCGCTTGCGCCTGGTGCAGCGCTTCACGGACATGCACCACAGCCTGCTGCGCGACAGCGCGCGCGAAAGCGCCAACGCCGTCATGCAGGTCATCGCCGCCAACCGCAAGTAAGCCCGAATCACCGCTTCAACCGCAGCACCAACCAAAGATTCAACGTGAAAAATATCTATCCCGGCCTGTTTGACGACTTGCCATTCTCGCTCGATGAAATCATCTGCGGCGTCGACGAGGCAGGCCGCGGTCCGCTGGCCGGCCCCGTGTTCGCCGCCGCCGTGATCCTCGACCCGAACCAGCCCATCGACGGCTTGCGCGACTCGAAGAAACTCAGCGAAGCCAGGCGCGACCTGCTGGCGCCGCAAATCAAGGCCAAGGCCCTGGCCTGGGCCATCGCCGAAGCGTCGGAAGAAGAGATCGACAACCTGAACATCCTGCAGGCATCGATGCTGGCCATGCGCCGCGCCGTCGAGTCCCTGGCGACCGTGCCGACCCTGGCCCTGATCGACGGCAACCGCTGCCCCGTGATGCCGATACGCGGCATGGCCATCATCGGCGGCGACGACAAGGTCGATTCGATTTCCGCCGCCTCGATCCTGGCCAAGACGGCGCGCGATGCGGCGCTGGTGCACCTGCATGCGGCCTATCCCGAGTACTGCTTCGACCAGCACAAGGGCTATGGCACCAAGCTGCACCTGGAGCGCCTGCACTTGCACGGCGCCTCGCCCGTGCACCGCCGCTCGTTCGCGCCCGTGCGCAACGTGATCGCGCTGTTCGGCGGGCAGGAGGTGGCGGCATGAAGACGATTACCTCGCGCGACAATGCGCAATACAAGGATTTATTGAAGCTGGCGGGCAGTTCGCAGGCGCGCCGCAAGTCGGGCCGCACCCTGCTCGACGGCGTGCACCTGTGCCAGTCGTACCTGCAGCTGCGCGGCATGCCGGAGCAGTGCATCGTCAGCGAAAGCGCCTTGCAAAATCCGGAAGTGGCGGAGATCGTCGGCCAGCTGGAAAGCCAGCGCGCACATGTACTGGGCTTGCCCGATGCCTTGTATAACGCGGTGAGCCAGGTCGAGCACGGCGTGGGCGTGATGTTCCTCGTCGAAACGCCGGAACGGGCCGTCACGCAGCCTCTGAGCGTGTCGGCCGTGCTGCTCGATAACCTGCAAGACCCGGGCAACGTGGGCTCCATCCTGCGCAGCGCTGCCGCCGCCGGCATCACGCAGGTGTACTGCAGCGCCGGCACGGCTTTCTGCTGGTCGCCCAAGGTGCTGCGCGCGGCGATGGGCGCGCACTTCGTGCTCGACATCTTTGAAAACGTCGACCTGGCGGCACTCGTATCGAACGCCAAGGTGGCGACGCTGGCCACCAGCGGCTACGCCACGCAGCGTCTGTACGACGTCGACCTGCGCCAGCCCGTCGCCTGGCTGTTCGGCCATGAAGGGCAGGGCGTCGCCGACGACCTGCTGTCGATGGCCACGCACCAGGTAGTCATTCCCCACCTGGGCCAGATCGAATCGCTGAACGTGGCCGCCTGCGCCGCCGTGTGCTTCTTCGAGCAGCTGCGCCAGGGCCAGGCCTGAACAGGGTAGCCATGTCCATCCCTCCGCTGGCCGACGGCGCCGCACGTGACGAGGCCTGGTGGCGCCAGGTAGCCAGGTTTTATCCCGCGCCGCCCGACGCCATCGTCAATCTGGAACACGGTTATTTCGGCGCCATGGCCGCCCCCGTGCAAGCGGCCTTCGAGCAGGCCGTGCGCTACACCAACGAGCAACTGAGTCCTTTCGTGCGCGGCGAATTCACGCGCACGCATGTGGATAGCCTGCGCCGGCGCGTCGCCGCGCTGATCCATGCCGAACCGCATGAAATCCTGCTGACCCGCAGCGGCACCGAGTCGATGCAGGTGCTGATCACGCAATACCACGGCCTGGCGCCCGGCGATACCGTACTGTGGAGTAATCTCGACTATCCGGCCATGCGCACGGCCATGCGCTGGCTGGCACAGCGCCGTGGCGTCACCAGCACGCCAGTCGCATTGAGCTTGCCCATCAGCGATGACGAGATCATCGCCCGCTACGCGCAAGCCATGCGCCAGGCCGTCAAGCCCAAATTGCTGCTGCTGTCGCAGGTGACGCCGGCCAATGGCCAGCAAATGCCGCTGAAGGCCATCATGACGCTGGCGCGCGAACACGGTATCGACGTGCTGCTCGACAGCGCTCATGCGCTGGGGCAGGTCGACGTCGACGTGCAGGCGATGGGTGTCGATTTCGCCGGTTTCAATCTGCACAAATGGCTGGGGGCGCCGGCGGGACTCGGTGTCGTGTATATCCGCGCCTCGCAATTGCACAAGATCGAGCCGCATTGTGGCGACGACGATTATCCGCTGGACGATATCCGCAGCCGCCTGCACATGGGCATGCCGCCGATCGGCGCCATCCTGGCCGCGCCTGCCGCCTTGGACTTCCATGCGCGCCTGGGCGGCACACCGGCCAAGAACGAACGCCTGGCCTGGCTGCGCAATTACTGGGTCGAGCGGGCGGCGCAGTTGCCCGGCGTGCGCATCCTGTCGCCGCTCGATGCCAAACGCGGCACGGCGCTGGTCGCCTTTGCCGTCGACGGCATGGGCGCGCGCGATCTGCAGCAAGCCTTGCTGGAGCGCTTTGGCGTCTTTACCGTGCAGCGCAATATCGGCGATGCCGACATCGTGCGCGCCACAGTGGCAATCACCACCAACACCGCTGAACTGGACCAATTGGTGACGGCGCTGACGGTGCTGTCCCGCGAGGCGAACGCCTGACAAAACCTTCGCGAGCGGAAGGGAGAGGTGGCCGAGAAGCGCAACCGTACTTGAGTACGGGGGCGCCGAGCCGGTGAGCATCGCAAGCCGCCTATACCGACGCGCAGCAGGTTTGGTCAGGCGTGCTAGTACTCGCGGCGGTTCGGCTTGATCTCTTGCAGGATCGTCGTGGAGATCTCTTCGATCGACTTGGTGGTCGAGGAAAGCCAGCGGATACCTTCGCGTTTCATCATTTTTTCCGCCTCGTTGACTTCGTAACGGCAGTTTTCAATTGCCGCATACTTGCTTCCAGCGCGTCTTTCGTTGCGTATTTCCGACAAACGTTCGGGCGTAATGCTCAATCCGAAAATTTTATTCTTAAATTCCAGCAGGGCCGATGGCAGCTTGTCGCGCTCGAAATCGTCGGGAATCAGCGGATAATTGGCCGCCTTGATACCGTATTGCATGGCCAGATACAGGCTGGTCGGGGTCTTGCCAGAGCGCGAAACACCCACCAGAATGACATCGGCCGAGGACAGGTTCTTGTGCGACTGCCCATCGTCGTGCGCCAGCGAATAGTTGATCGCCTCGATGCGGTTCTTGTATTCCTCGCTGTCGACGATATTGTGCGAGCGTCCGATGGTGTGGGTCGACATCACGCCCAGCTCCTGCTCCAGCGGGGCCACAAAGGTCTGGATCAGGTCCATGTGCATGCCGCTGGACTTGCGGATCACGGCCGACAGGTCGTTCTTCACCAGGGTGGAGAAAATGATCGGGCGCTGGCCATCGGCGGCGAAGGCTTCGTTGATCTTGCGCGCCGCATCGTATGCCTTGTCCATGGTGTCGATGAAGGGCAGGCGGATCTGACGGAAGCGCAGGTCGAACTGCGTCAGCACCGAGTGGCCGAACGTCTCGGCGGTGATGCCGGTACCGTCGGAAACGAAGAAGACGGTGCGGGCCGCGGAGGGCAGAGGAGGGCGTGGTTCTTGTGTCATGGGTTTTCGGATCAAGATTGTGCGTCGTCAATTTGCGCCGCACAAGGTAAAATGGCTGCAACGGTATGATTGTGCTGCACGACGCCAAGAATAACAAGAAGACTGTCTGTGCGCCGCGCGTAAAGATTTCTATCATCAGTAAGGGTGTCATTATGACCAACGCAGTATCGCAACAGCAGGAAGACAAGGACGCGGTGTATGTTGCCTCGTTCGAGCATTTGCGCATGACGGATGTCGAATCCGTCGGCGGCAAGAACGCCTCCCTGGGCGAAATGATCAGCCAGCTGGCGGAAGCCGGCGTGCGCGTGCCCGGTGGCTTTGCCACCACGGCGCAGGCATTCCGCGATTTCCTCTCGTATAGCGCCAACGGCGGCTTGCCGCTGGCCGAACGCATCGCCCAGCGCCTCGAAGGGCTGAACATCGATGACGTGCGCGCGCTGGCGCAAGCCGGCGCCGAGATTCGTCAATGGATCGTCGAAACGCCGTTCCAGCCACGCCTGGCCGCTGAAATCGATCAGTTCTACGCCAAGCTGGTGGCCGATTCCGACACCGAAATGTCGTTTGCCGTGCGTTCCTCGGCCACGGCGGAAGACTTGCCGGACGCCTCTTTTGCTGGTCAGCAAGAAACCTTCCTGAACGTGGTCGGCATCGACAACGTGCTCGAAGCCATGAAACAGGTGTTCGCGTCGCTGTACAACGACCGCGCCATCTCGTATCGCGTGCACAAGGGCTTTACGCACGCTGAAGTGGCCTTGTCGGCCGGCGTGCAGCGCATGGTGCGTTCCGACCTGGGCGCGGCCGGCGTGATGTTCACCATCGATACCGAGTCGGGCTTCAAGGACGTGGTCTTCGTCACTTCCAGCTATGGCCTGGGCGAAACCGTGGTGCAGGGCGCCGTCAATCCCGATGAATTCTATGTGCACAAGCCGATGCTGGAAAAAGGCAAGTCGCCTGTGATCCGCCGCAATATCGGCTCGAAGCTGCTGAAGATGGAATTCACGAACGAAGCGAAAGCCGGCCGTTCCGTGAAAACCGTCGACGTGCCCGTCGAAATGCGCAACCGCTACTCGCTGAACGACAGCGAAGTGGTGGAGCTGGCCAAGTACGCCGTCATCATCGAAAACCACTACGGCCGTCCGATGGACATCGAGTGGGGCAAGGATGGCCGCGACGGCAAGCTGTACATCCTGCAGGCGCGTCCTGAAACCGTCAAGTCGCAGCAAAAGGCGACCGACGTGCAGGAACGCTTCAAGCTGAAAAGCACGGGCACCGTGCTGACGTCCGGCCGCGCCATCGGCCAGAAGATCGGCGCCGGCCCCGTGCGCGTGATCCACGACCCGGCCGACATGGAGCGCGTGCAGCCAGGCGACGTGCTCGTTGCCGACATGACGGACCCGAACTGGGAACCGGTCATGAAGCGCGCATCGGCCATCGTCACCAATCGCGGCGGCCGCACTTGCCACGCAGCAATTATTGCCCGTGAACTCGGCGTGCCGGCCGTCGTCGGCTGCGGCGACGCGACCGACGTGCTGAAAGACGGCACGTTCGTCACCGTCGTCTGCTCCGAAGGCGACGAAGGCAAGATCTACGATGGCTTGCTGGAAACGGAAGTGTCGGAAGTGTCGCGCGGCGAATTGCCGAAGCTCGATACCAAGATCATGCTCAACGTGGGCAATCCGCAGCTGGCGTTCGACTTCCAGTCCGTGCCGAATGCGGGCGTGGGCCTGGCGCGCCTGGAATTTATCATCAATAACAATATTGGTGTGCATCCGCGCGCGATCCTGGAATATCCGAACATCGATGCCGACCTGAAAAAGGCCGTGGAATCGGTGGCGCGCGGCCACGCTTCGCCGAAAGCGTTCTATATCGACAAGCTGGCCGAAGGCATCGCCACCATCGCCGCCGCGTTCTGGCCGAAGAAAGTCATCGTGCGCCTGTCCGACTTCAAGTCGAACGAGTACAAGAAGCTGATCGGCGGTTCGCGCTACGAGCCGGACGAGGAAAACCCGATGCTGGGCTTCCGCGGCGCGGCGCGCTACCTGTCGGCCGACTTCTCCGAAGCGTTCAACATGGAATGCGAAGCGATGAAGCGCGTGCGCAATGACATGGGCCTGACGAACGTGGAAATCATGGTGCCATTCGTGCGCACCCTGGGCCAGGCCGAAAAAGTCATCGACTTGCTGGCAAAGAATGGCCTGAAGCGCGGCGAGAACGACCTGCGCGTCATCATGATGTGCGAAGTGCCGTCGAACGCCATCCTGGCCGACCAGTTCCTCGACCATTTCGACGGCTTCTCGATCGGTTCGAACGACCTGACCCAGCTGACCCTGGGCCTGGACCGCGATTCCGGCATGGAATTGCTGGCCGCCGATTTCGACGAGCGCGATCCCGCCGTGAAAGCCCTGCTGGCCCTGGCCATCAAGGCTTGCCTGGCACGCGGCAAGTACATCGGCATCTGCGGCCAGGGGCCTTCCGACCATCCGGACTTCGCCGTCTGGCTGATGGAGCAGGGCATCGAATCGATGTCCCTGAATCCCGACTCGGTGATCGATACGTGGCAAAAGCTCGCTGCGCTGAAAGCGTAAGCTTCTTTATTGCCCCTTGAAAACCCGCTGCCACTGACCTGGCAGCGGGTTTTTTTATGCCTGCCATGCTGTGCACGGCAGTATCCGATGGGCTTGCGCCAGATCAGCTAAAATGATTCCACCAATACATTGAAACGGGAGTTTACATGGCAAGCAAGAAACCGAGCAAAGTGGCAAAGATCGATATCGGCATTTCCGAAGCGGACCGCGCGAAAATTGCGGAAGGCCTGTCCGGCCTGCTGGCCGACAGCTACACCTTGTACCTGATGACCCATAATTTTCACTGGAACGTCAAGGGGCCGATGTTCAACACCCTGCACCTGATGTTCATGACGCAATACACGGAGCAGTGGGCCGCGCTGGACTTGATCGCCGAGCGTATCCGCGCCCTCGGCTATCCGGCGCCGGGCACCTACAAGGAATTCGTCAAGCTCGCTTCGATCAAGGAAATCGACGGCGTGCCGCCGGCGCTGGACATGGTCAGCCACCTGGTGTCGGCACAGGAAGCGACAGCGCGCACGGCGCGCCGTTTGTTCCCGCTGCTCGAGAAAGCCAATGACCAGCCGACGGCCGATTTGATCACGCAGCGCCTCGATTTGCATGAGAAGACGGCGTGGATGTTGCGCAGCCTGCTCGAGGAATAAACGCCGGGCCGGCGGCGCTAATTCGCCGCCGGCTATTGACGCCATCCGGAATTGCGTTAGACTGCTTGTATATAGGTGTTTGGCAAGAATAATATCAGGCAGTGCAGCGCATTAAACCCCGTCGCTTATATAGGCTGCGGGGTTTTTTATTTTGGATTCACAAGGATGGAGGCATCATGGCTGAATGGGTGGGCTGGTTTGTCGCGGCTGGCGCGGTATTGATCCTGGAGCTGTTTACGGGCACGTTTTATCTGCTGATGATCGCCATCGGCGTCAGCGCCGGAGGATTGGTGGCGCTGGCGGGCGGAAATGGCAGCTGGCAGGCCCTGACGGCCGCTATTGTCGGCGTGGCGGCTACGCTGTTATTGCGGCGCAGCCGTTTTGGCAGGGCGGCGCGGCGCGATGCGGCGCAGGATCCGAATGTGAATCTCGATATCGGCCAAAGCGTGGCGGTCGCGCACTGGGTCGATGGTGCGGCGCGCGTCATGTATCGCGGCGCCTTGTGGGATGTGGAATTGATTCCCGGCAGCGATACGCAGGCCGGTCATTACACCATACGTGCCGTGCGTGGCAGCCGTTTGATTGTTGGATAACCTGGAGAATAGATTATGGAAGTAAGCATCGGAAGCGTGTCGCTGATCTTGTTATTGCTGGCGTTGGTATTTGTCTTCAAGACGGTCAATGTGGTGCCGCAGCAGCATGCCTGGGTGGTGGAACGCCTGGGCAAGTTCCATGCGGTATTGGGGCCTGGCCTGAATATTGTCGTGCCTTTTGTTGACCGCATCGCTTATAAGCATGTACTCAAGGAAATTCCACTCGACGTGCCGCCTCAGGTGTGCATTACGCGTGACAATACGCAATTGCAGGTCGATGGCATTCTGTATTTCCAGATTACCGATGCGATGCGTGCTTCATATGGTTCGTCGAATTATATTGCCGCCATTACGCAATTGGCGCAAACGACCTTGCGATCGGTGATCGGTAAAATGGAACTCGACAAGACATTTGAAGAGCGCGACCATATCAATACTGCCATCGTGAATGCCATCGATGAATCGGCGGCGAATTGGGGCGTCAAGGTATTGCGCTATGAAATCAAGGATTTGACGCCGCCCAAGGAAATCCTGCATGCGATGCAGGCGCAGATCACGGCCGAGCGCGAAAAGCGCGCGCTGATTGCCGCCTCGGAAGGACGCAAGCAGGAGCAGATCAATATCGCCAGCGGCGAGCGCGAAGCGAACATTGCCCGCTCCGAAGGCGAGAAGCAGGCATCGATCAACCGCGCCGAAGGTCAGGCCACAGCCATCGTTGCGCTGGCACAGGCCAGTGCCGAGGCGCTGCGCCAGGTCGGCGCCGCCATCCGCGAGCCGGGCGGCGAAGATGCCGTCAACCTGAAAGTGGCCGAACAGTATGTGGGCGCCTTCGCGCAATTGGCGAAGACAAATAACTCGATTATCGTGCCGGCCAATCTGGGCGATATGAGTGGTTTGATCGCCGCGGCAATGCAGGTGGTCAAAACCCAGAAGCCGAAAGGTGGCGTGGCGATTCCTTGATTGCCGGTGAATAGCAAACTCGTAGCAAGTTTTCGTCAATACTGCCCGCCATATCGCGGGCAGTTTTCATTTGCGCCACTGGAATATATGGCAGCAGCAGAGCTGGAGTATCAGCGTTGGAATCAGTAGCGCTGAGAATATTTTCTTTATGCTATGCTGTGCGCACTTTCTGGGTTATATGTTGTCGTGCGACGCTTATCTTTTTGATTGAAGTGGAATCTGCTGCACCGATGTCCGCGATGGACGACGACGCGGGATTGGAGGCCGGTGCATGGTGGCCGATAGTATTGGCCCCGTGTATGTTTTGAATTGCAATTTTTAATTACTATAAATTGCAATGAAACAAAAAATACTGCAGAATAAATGTGACCGATGGCGCTGTATTGAATCGCCGCCGCACAAAATACAGGTACTGGCGCAGACGGTACACTGCGGTGTCCGTCCCCTTGATTGAAGACTTGCATCGCCTGAAAGCCGGGAAGTGGGGTTTTTGGGAAAAGAATTGTAAAAAACAATCAAATCTTCAGAAAAAATCACCTCAATCGCGTTACAATTGGATAGAATTTAACTGTTCAGTTATATTTTTCAACTCACACAAGGAAATATCATGGATCTGTCCAGCTTATCCCTGTCCGAACTGCGCACCTTGCAGGACGACATCAAGAAGCAAATGAAAAAACGCGAACAAGACGATCTGTCCAAAGCGCGTGAACAAATCCTGGCGATCGCACAGAGCGTCGGCGTTTCCGTAAAAGATCTGGTTGGTACGGGTATCCGCGCTAAAACCGGCACGGTTGCAGTACGCTATCGCAATCCGGATGATGCGACGCAGCAATGGACTGGCCGTGGCCGTCAACCGAAATGGGTCAAAGAGTGGACCGATTCGGGCAAGTCGCGTGACCTGCTGAAGGTGTAATGTAATACGCCATTCATTCGGATGCTTGTCCTGAGCGGTAATACAGGTGTACAAGGCAGCATGCAAGCATCCGGAACTTTCCTCGTTTTTTGTCTTTGGCCAGGCAGGCAGAGTTGATGTCCTTCGCCGTATCTCCATGGCTTTTTCGCCAATACCGCTTTATTTCCCGCCTTACCTCTTTCTTTTCCCTGCTTTATTCCGTCGCGCTGAGTTTTTCCCGCTTGCCGCAGGCAATCGGCAAAATAAAACCCGGCATATAGCCGGGCTTGTTGGTATTGGCGCAGCACGCTGCGCGCGGTGCCGGATCAGCGGCGGTGCGATTTCATGGCCGCTTGCACTTCGCGCGCGCCATCGCGGTCGCGTTCCGCAGCGCGTTTGTCGTGCTGTTTCTTGCCCTTGGCCAGGCCGATCTCGCATTTCACGCGGCCGCCCTTGTAGTGCAGGTTGAGCGGCACCAGGGTATAGCCGGAGCGTTCCACCTTGCCGATCAGTTTATCCATTTCAGCGCGGTGCAGCAGCAGCTTGCGCGTGCGTACGGCTTCCGGGTGGATATGGGTGGAGGCGGTCGGCAGGGCGCTGATATGCGCGCCGAACAGGAAGAGTTCATCGCCGCGGACGACGACGTAGGCTTCCTTGATTTGTACGCGGGCGTCGCGGATGGCTTTGACTTCCCAGCCTTCCAGCACGATGCCCGCTTCGTAGCGATCCTCGATAAAGTAGTCGTGGAAGGCTTTTCTGTTGTCTGCTATGGTCATGAGATGGTAAATGTGCGCGGGTCGGTTAAACTACTGTCTCGCGCAAGCGCGATAAAATCAAATGTATCCAACATCATAGCAAATGGTTCTTCAATGGCAGTAGTACATAAATCAGTTTTTCTCGGCTATAGCGCCGAACAAATGTTCGCGCTGGTGGCGGCGGTGGAAGATTATCCCAAATTCCTGCCCTGGTGCGGCGCGGTCGAGATTCGCGAGCGGGGCGAGAACACGGTCGTCGCCAGCGTGGGCATACATTACCACGGCGTGCGCCAAAGCTTCACCACGTCCAACGAGAACGTGCCGCCGACGTCCATCAAGATGAAGCTGGTGGACGGTCCTTTCAAGACCCTCGACGGCGTGTGGACCTTCAAGGCCCTGCGCGAAGACGCCTGCAAGATCGAACTGGACCTGCACTACGAGTTTTCCAGCCGCGTACTGGAACAGATCATCGGCCCCGTCTTCGGCATGATTGCCAACAGCATGGTCGATTCCTTCTGCAAGCGCGCGGAGACCGTGTATGGCTGAGACCAGCATGCAGGTGCAAGTGTGTCACGCGCTGCCGGACAGCAGCTTTTTGCGCACCTTGACGGTGCCTGCCGGCACCACCATCGGGCAGGCGGTGGCGCTGAGCGGCTTGCTGCAGGAAATGCCCGGCATCGACCTGGCCGTGAACATGGTCGGCATCTATGGCAAAAAGAAGCCGCTCGATACCGTATTGCACGAGCATGACCGCGTGGAAGTGTACCGCCCCTTGCAGGCGGACCCGAAAGAGGCGCGCCGGCGCAGGGCCAGCGGCAAGCCTGCGAAGGGCTGAGCGGGCAGGGCGGCCGCTGCCTGGCGAGCGCCATTTTTTGCTATTTTCAAATATCTTTTCTATGCTGCAAGGACGGAGGGCGCTTTTTTCTGTATAATCTGCTTTTGCGCCAATAGGAAATGCTATGCGTCTACTTCAAAAAGCACTCACATTCGATGACGTGCTGCTCGTCCCAGCCTACTCCAACGTTCTGCCCGCCGATACGTCCCTCAAAACTCGCCTGACCCGCAACATCACCCTGAATATTCCCTTGCTGTCCGCAGCCATGGATACGGTGACGGAAGCCCGTCTGGCGATCGCGATGGCCCAGGAAGGCGGCATCGGCATCATCCACAAGAATTTGAATCCGAAGGACCAGGCACGTGAAGTGGCCCGCGTAAAGCGTTTCGAAGCTGGCGTGCTGCGTGATCCGATCACGATTCCGCCGGAAATGAAAATCCGCGACGTGATCGCACTGACGGAACAATACGGCATCAGCGGTTTCCCTGTCGTCAAAGGCAAGGAAGTCGTCGGCATCATCACCAACCGCGATTTGCGCTTTGAGCAGGAACTCGACGCGGAAGCTTCCGCCAAGATGACCCCGCGCGAAAAACTCGTCGTCGTCAAGGAAGACGCCGATACGGCCGAAGCCAAGCGCCTGATGAACAAGCACCGCCTCGAGCGCGTGCTGGTCGTCAATGACGCATTCGAATTACGCGGCCTGATCACCGTCAAGGATATCCAGAAGTCGACCTCGCACCCGTTCGCGTCGAAAGACAGCCAGGGCAAACTGCTGGTCGGCGCTGCCGTCGGCGTCGGTGCCAAGGATGAAGAGCGCATCGACCTGCTGGTCGCCGCCGGTGTCGACGTGCTGGTGGTCGACACGGCCCACGGCCACTCGCAAGGCATCCTCGACCGCGTACGCTGGATCAAGACCAAGTACCCGCAAGTCGAAGTGATTGGTGGCAACATCGCTACCGCCGCCGCCGCCAAGGCGCTGGTGGAATACGGCGCCGATGCGGTCAAGGTCGGCATCGGTCCTGGCTCGATCTGCACCACGCGTATCGTCGCCGGTGTGGGCGTGCCGCAAATCACGGCCATCTCGAATGTTGCCGAAGCACTGGAAGGCACGGGCGTGCCATGTATCGCCGACGGCGGTATCCGCTTCTCGGGCGATATTTCGAAGGCGCTGGCCGCTGGCGCCTCGACCGTGATGATGGGTTCCATGTTTGCCGGTACGGAAGAAGCGCCAGGCGAAGTGATCCTGTATCAGGGCCGCAGCTACAAATCGTACCGCGGCATGGGTTCGCTGGGCGCGATGTCCGACGGTTCGGCTGACCGTTATTTCCAGGACGCCACCATGAAGGCCGACAAGTTCGTGCCTGAAGGTATCGAAGGCCGCGTGGCTTACAAGGGCAGCGTGCTGGCGATCATCTTCCAGCTGGTGGGCGGCGTGCGTCAATCGATGGGTTACTGTGGTTGCGCCACCATCGACGAGCTGCGCGAAAAAGCGGAATTCGTGGAAATCACCTCGGCCGGCATGCGCGAGTCGCATGTCCATGATGTGCAGATCACGAAAGAAGCGCCAAATTATCGCTCCGAGTAAGCGGTAACGAAAGTCCAGACCGGCGCCCAGTGCGCCGGTTTTGCAATTGACCCTGAATAAAGCTCCGACCATGCATTCTAAAATCCTCATTCTCGATTTCGGTTCCCAAGTCACCCAGTTGATCGCCCGCCGCGTGCGCGATTCCGGCGTGTTTTCCGAAGTCTTCCCGTATGACGTCAGCGACGAATTCGTGCGCAACTATGGCGCCGCCGGCGTGATCCTGTCGGGCAGCCATAATTCCACGCTGGACGGCGATTCGCCGCGCGCGCCGCAAGCCGTGTTCGAGCTGGGCGTGCCCGTGCTGGGCATCTGCTACGGCATGCAAACCATGGCGGCCCAATTGGGCGGCAAGGTGGAAAACGGCCTGGTACGCGAATTCGGCTACGCCGAAGTGCGCGCCCGCAGCCATACCAAGCTGCTCAACGGTATTGCCGACTTCGTCACCGACGAAGGCCACGGCATGCTGAAAGTGTGGATGAGCCATGGCGACAAGGTGCTGGAAATGCCGCCAGGCTTCAAACTGATGGGCAACACCCCAAGCTGCCCGATCGCCGCCATGGCCGATGAAGAGCGCCAGTTCTACGGTGTGCAGTTCCACCCGGAAGTAACGCACACGGTGCAGGGCAAGGCCATGATCGGCCGTTTCGTGCATGAAATCTGCGGCTGCAAGTCGGACTGGAACATGCCTGACTACATCAGCGAAGCGGTGGAAAAGATCCGCGCGCAAGTGGGCACCGATGACGTCATCCTGGGCTTGTCCGGCGGCGTCGATTCGTCCGTGGCCGCTGCCCTGATCCACCGCGCCATCGGCGACCAGCTGACCTGCGTCTTCGTCGACCACGGCCTGCTGCGCCTGGACGAAGGCAAGATGGTGATGGACATGTTCGCCAAGAACCTGGGCGTGAAAGTCATCCGCGTCGATGCGGAAGACCAGTTCATGGGCCACCTGGCCGGCGTCACCGACCCCGAGCAAAAGCGCAAGATCATCGGCCGCGAGTTCGTCGAAGTGTTCCAGGTCGAATCGGGCAAGCTTGTCAACGCCAAATGGCTGGCGCAAGGCACGATCTACCCGGACGTGATCGAATCGGCCGGCAAAGGCAAGAAGGGCCAGACCATCAAGAGCCACCACAACGTGGGCGGCTTGCCGGACACCATGAAGCTCAAGCTCCTCGAACCCCTGCGCGAACTGTTCAAGGACGAAGTGCGCAAACTGGGCGTGGCCCTGGGCTTGCCGCATGACATGGTCTACCGCCACCCGTTCCCGGGTCCGGGCCTGGGCGTGCGCATCCTCGGCGAAGTCAAGAAAGACTACGCCGACCTGCTGCGCCGCGCCGACGCCATCTTCATCGAAGAACTGCGCAATACGCCGTATGAACCGGTGGTGGTGCCTGGCTTCGACCAGGATAGCGTGCCGACCAACTGGTACGAAGCGACGAGCCAGGCTTTTGCCGTCTTCCTGCCCGTCAAATCGGTGGGCGTGATGGGCGATGGCCGCACCTACGAATACGTGGTGGCACTGCGCGCCGTGCAGACACAGGACTTCATGACGGCTCACTGGGCACACCTGCCGCACAGTCTGCTGGGCAAGGTCTCGAACCGCATCATCAATGAAGTGCGCGGCATCAACCGCGTCGTCTACGATATTTCGGGCAAGCCGCCGGCGACCATTGAGTGGGAGTGAGTTCCCATAAAGAAACTTTGCATTTCCGAATAAAGCGAGTAAGCCAAAGCCCTGTTTTTACAGGGCTTTTTTTTTTATACATCAATGCCGGACGCCATTGCCTGCTGTGCCGCCGCCGGGCCGCGCGGGGTTTTACTAGTGGTAATTGGATAGTTGAAAGACAGTTACCAAACAGGTAAAGTTCTCAAGAAATAAATAAAGTTGCCCCATAGAAATAATTAATTTATAATTTCCTTACGTAAATAATTACTTAAGGCAACATATGCACCTGCGCTTGACGCCATGGTGCGGTGTATTTTTGTTCAGCGGCACCTTGTGTGCCGCCGTGTCCGCGCAGACCCGTCCCGAAATCGCGCCGCCCCTTCCCACCCCGCCTGGCAGCAGCCAGCGCGACGATGCCAGCCAAGAATTGATCCGCCAGCAAGAACGTGAGCGCCTCCTGCGCCAGCAGCAGGAGCGCAATCCCGACGTGCGCCTGCTCGAGGCGCCCGCGGCCGCTTCCGCCAACCGCGTGCCCACAGGCGAATCGCCGTGCTTTACCATCGATCATCTGCAATTGCGGGGCGAGGACGCCGCCCGGTTCCAGTGGGCGCTGGCCGCAGCCGGGCACGACGACCTGGGGGCACCGGACTCGCCGCTGGGCCGCTGCCTGGGCACGCAGGCCATCAATGTGCTGATGGGGCGCATGCAGAACGCCATCATCGCGCGCGGCTTTGTCACTACGCGCGTGCTGGCCGAGCCGCAGGATTTAAGCAAGGGCACCTTAACCTTGACCTTGATACCGGGCCGCATCCGCCAGATTGGTTTTGCGCCCGGCACCAACCCCCGCGCCACCTGGTGGAATGCCGTGCCGGCGCGGCCCGGCGACTTGCTCAATGTGCGCGATACGGAACAGGCGCTGGAAAACTTCAAGCGCGTGCCGACGGCCGAAGCCGATATCCAGATCATGCCGGCCGAGGGCGGCAATGCGAAGCCGGGCGAGAGCGACCTGCAGATCCAGTGGAAGCAGGGTTTGCCGTTCCGCCTGGCGCTGGGCCTCGACGACGGCGGTTCGCGCTCGACGGGCAAACTGCAGGGCAGCGTGACTCTGTCGTATGACCACTGGCTGACCCTGAACGATCTGTTTTATTTGAGCCTGAACCAGAACGTCGACGGCAACCGCAATGGTCCGCGCGGCACAGGCGGCATGGTGGCCCACTATTCGATTCCCTACGCCTACTGGCTGCTGGCCTTCACGGCCAGCGACAGCCGCTATCACCAGTCCGTGGCCGGCATCAGCCAGGATTACAACTACAGCGGCGCCAGCCAAAACAAGGAAGTGAAACTGTCGCGCCTGGTGTACCGCGACGCGTCGCGCAAGACGACGCTGTCCCTGCGCGGCTGGCAGCGCGCCGCGCAAAACTTCATCGACGACACGGAAGTGGAAGTGCAGCGCCGCCGCATGGCCGGCTGGGAACTGGGCCTTGGCCACCGCGAATTCCTGGGGCAGGCCACCCTGGACCTCAACCTGCAATACCGGCGCGGCACGGGCGCGATGCATGCGATGGCGGCGCCCGAGGAAGCGTTTGGCGAGGGTACGTCGCGTTTCAAACTGATCCTGGCCGACGCGGCCCTGTCGGCGCCGTTCAAGCTGGCCGGCCAGCCGCTGCGCTACGCGGGCAGCTGGCGCATGCAGCACAACCGCACGCCGCTGGTGCCGCAGGACCGCTTTGCCATCGGCGGGCGCTACACGGTGCGCGGCTACGACGGCGAAAGCAGCCTGTCGGCCGAACGCGGCTGGCTGCTGCGCAACGAGCTCGGCGTGCCGCTGGGCAGCAGCGGCCAGGAAGCGTATGCGGGCCTGGACCACGGCGAAGTAGCGGGACCGTCCGCCGAATGGCTGATCGCGCGGCGCCTGACGGGCGGCTTTGTCGGCTTGCGCGGGCAGTGGCTGGGCGTGCAGTACGACGCCTTTGTCGGCTGGCCCGTGCGCAAACCTGAGCTGTTCCGTACGGCCAGCCATACGGCCGGCTTCAATTTGAACGCGAGCTTTTAATCATATATCCGACACCATGAGTACCTCTTCTTTGGACATTATCGCCCCCGCCTTGGGCTTGCCTGGGCACAGCGAGGCAGAACTGTTTGGCGCGCTGACATGGCTTTGCATGCATTCTAAGAATCATCGCGATCTGCCGCTAGCGTCTTTCAGCCAGACTTTGTTGAATCCGATCAAACAGCAGCAGTTCATGCTGGCGTTGACGTCGCTCGATGGCGTTCAGCAGCCGGTGGCTTACGTGGCCTGGGCAAATTTCGATGCCGATGCCGAAAGCCGCTATCTGGCAGACGGTAACCATACCTTGATGCGCCCGGAAGACTGGAATAGCGGCGACCGCATGTGGATTACGGACTGGGTCGCTCCATTTGGCCACACGGCATCGTTCGTACGCGAAGTTTCTACACGCCTTTCCGAATCCTGTTACCGGTTTTTGTATCACAAGGGAGACGAGACGGGTTTGCAAGTAAAAACATCCCGCGGTTGCGCGGTTTCCAAGGAGCAGGCGGCCAGCTGGTGGAGCGCCAGGCCCATGCATGCCAATTACGCCAAAACGACATCCATTTAAATATTTATAACACCTAGCGCAGCAAGTTTTGTTAGGTGTTCTCAACGAGAAGAATCCATGAATAAGCACCTGTACCGCATCATATTCAATCAACGCCGTGGCCAATTGATGGTGGTGGGCGAGAATGCCACGTCGCAAGGTAAAGCTCCTGGCGGCGAAAGTGTCATGAACGACGGTGCAGGGGGAGGTGGCGCGGAATTGACGCTGGCAACGTTGCGGCCGGCCTGCCTCGCGGTATTCAGTGCCTTGGGCATGCTGCTTTTTGTGACCGGTGCTGCGCATGGTCAGGTCGTGGCGGATCGCAATGCCCCGGGAGGCCAGCGTCCAACCGTGTTGCAGACAGCAAATGGCATACCGCAAGTGAATATCCAGACGCCGAGCGGGGCAGGCGTGTCGCGCAATACGTATAGCCAGTTTGACGTGCAGAGCAATGGCGTCATCCTGAATAACAGCCGTGGCAATACGCAAACCCAGACCGGTGGCTGGGTACAAGGCAATCCGTGGCTGGCCGGCGGCAGCGCGCGCGTCATCCTGAACGAAGTCAATTCCGCCAATCCCAGCCAGTTGCGCGGCTATGTCGAAGTGGCGGGACAACGCGCAGAGGTCATCATCGCCAATCCTTCCGGGGTAGCTGTGGATGGCGGCGGCTTTATCAACGCCAGCCGCGTGACGTTGACGACAGGTTCTCCCATTGTCAATGGCGGCAATCTCGACGGCTATGTGGTGCAGCGGGGCATGGTCACCGTCAGCGGCAGGGGACTGGATACGTCACAAAGCGATTACACGTCCATTCTGGCTCGGGCTGTGCAAGTGAATGCTGGCATATGGGCCAACGATCTGCGGGTCGTCACGGGCGCGAACCGGATGGATGCAAATCATGCGGTCGAGGCTGCCGCATCTGGCGATGGCGCGAAGCCTGCGTTTGCACTGGATGTCGCCCAGTTGGGCGGCATGTATGCCGGAAAAATTACACTGATAGGCACCGAGGCTGGTATCGGTACGCGTAACGCCGGAACCGTGGCCGCATCGGTGGGTAATGTGGTGCTGCATTCGGATGGTTGGATCAGCAACAGTGGCTATATTCAGTCTGGTGCTGAAGGTGGCCAGGTACAGGCCAGCGCAGCGGGGAATTTGCAAAATGCGGGCACGATTTATGCCGCAGGCGATACTGGTATTTCAAGCGGTGGTGATATCAGCAACAACGGCGTGATCGCTGCTGCTGGCAATACTGCGCTGCATGGAGGCGGCCGCGTTGATTCAGCCGCCGGTGCGGTGCTGGCTGCTGGCCTGAATGCTGACAATATGCTTCGTCCAACGGGCGATTTGACCGTCGAGGCAAATGCAGGTGCAGGTATCCATGGCATCGGCGCCGCGGGCAATACGGTGCGGATTGCGGCAACCGCAGTCGATCTCGCCGGGGCTAATCTGTCCGCCAGACAGCTTTCTGCCGTGGCAAGCCAGGGAGACCTGGATGCCCGGCACGCCGGGCTGGCCGCGCGCGACACGCTGGCGCTGCAGACCACGCGTTTACTGCGTACCGATGGTGCGCAGGCAACGGGCGGAGAGGTGAGTATTGCTGCGCATGACATATCGAATGTGGGGGGCCAGATTTTGCAACTTGGCGAAGGCGACCTTGCGCTTCGTCTGCCTGGTCAACTCGATAATAGTGCTGGACGGATTGCCACCAATAGCCACAACCTGACCGTGGATGTGGCGGCGCTGGTCAATACAGGCGGCAAGATCGAACATGCGGGCACGGGTGCCCTTGCTATTCATGCCGCCTCGCTGGCAAATCAGCGTGGACAGATAACCGGCAATGGCGACCTTGCGCTCGCGGCTGACGCAGTGGACCACCGCGAGGCGACGACGCTGGCCAGGCATCTGACTGTGCAAGCAGGTACGCTGGATAACCGCGGTGGCAGCCTCATTCAAACGGGAACCGAGCAAACAACGGTGGATGTTGCGCGGGGGCTGGAGAATAGCGGCGGCAGGCTGGAAACCAACGGCAGTCTTGGCCTGTCGGCAGCCAGTGTGCTGAGCGAGCATGGCCGCATTGCCGCAGCGCAGGCCGTCAACATGAACGTTGCCGGGGGCCTGAACAACACGGGCGGTGTGTTGGCTGCTGGACTTTCCCTGACCTTGAATGCTGGCGACGTGAACAATACGCGCGGCCAGATCCAGGCGGTATCCGGTGCGGCCAGCCTGGCCATCGGCGATTTGCGGAATACGGCCGGCAGCGTGTTTGCGGCGGGTGACCTGGCGATTGCGGCCGGCAAGGTCGACAACAGCGGCAGCCTGTACGCAGGCGCGCATCAAACGCTCAAGGCGACGGGTGCCATTGTGAATACGGGCGTGATCGCGGCGCAGGGCAATGCGACGCTCCAGGCGGCCAGCCTGGACAGTTCGGCATCGAGCCTGCTGGGCGCGGGCGTGAAGGCCGATGGCGGCTTGCTGGCGGCGGGCGACTTGCGCGTGACGACGGCACAGGCGCTGCTGGCCAAGGGACAAAACCTGGCGGCGGGCCAGCTGGCCCTGAGCGGCGCGGCGCTGGACCTGACGGGCAGCCAGACGGGCGCGGCGAACATCGCATTGACGGCGACACAGGGCGATGTGCTGACGCGCCAGGCACTGCTGACGACGCCGGGCACCCTGGCGGTGACGGCGGGAGCACATGCGGGCCAGACCCTGGTCAATGAACAGGGGCAACTGAGCGCGGGGCAGCTGGACTTGCAACTGAGTAACCTGGACAACCGCCGCGGCACCGTGGTGCAGACGGGCGCCGGCGATACGCGCATCGTGTTGAGCACGCCGGCCGGCGTACTGGACAACACCAGCGGCCGCATCGCCATCAACAGCGCGAATGCGACCCTGGATGCGGGCAAGCTGATGAATACGGATGGCAAGCTCGAACATGCGGGCAACGGCACGCTGGCGCTCCACGCGGCAACGCTCGATGGCGAGCGCGGCAGCATCCTCGGCAATGGCCTGGTGCGCATCGACGCGGGCATCATGCGGCATGACCAGGCCAGCACGGTGGGGCAGCAAGTGACGCTGCAGGCCGATAGCCTGAGCAACCGTGGCGGCCATGTGCTGCAGACGGGCAATGCGGCGATGACGGTAGCCACGACGGGACAGCTCGACAACAGCGGCGGCGAGATCGGTGGTAACGGCGGCGTGCAGGTGCGGGCCGGCGTGCTGGACAACAGCAAGGGCCGCATCACGTCCGCGGCTGTGGCATCTGTCGCCAGCAAGGGCGCTGTGAATAACACCGATGGCGTGCTGGCGGCGACCACCGACCTGCAGGTCGGCGGTGCCGCGCTGGACAATACGCGTGGTGTCGTGCAAACGGGCACCGGTGCCTTGGCGCTGGATGTGGCCAGCCTGCTGAACCAGCAGGGCACGCTGAGCGCGGGCACGGACCTGGCGGCCAGGGTCGGCGGGGATCTGAACAACTCCGGCTTGCTGTATGCGGGCCGCGACCAGCTCCTGGTCGTCGGCGGCACGCTCGGCAACAGCGGCTCGCTGGCGGCGGGGCGCGATGTCAGTGTGCAAGCAGGCAGCATCGACAGCAGCGGTTTGCTGGGCGCGGGCATGCGGGCCGATGGCACGCTGGGCCAGGCAGGCAGCCTGGTCGTGACGGCTACGCAGGCTTTGCGGGCGACAGGCCAGAACTTGGCAGGGGGCGACGCAGTGCTGGACGGCGCCGCGCTGGACCTGACGGGCAGCCAGAGCAGTGCTGCGAATATTGCGCTGACGGCGCGCGCAGGCGACGTCCTCACCAGCCAGGCGCAGGTGAGCACGGCAGGCTTGCTGGCGATCACGGCCAATGGCAACAATGGACAGGTACTGGTGAATGCGGGCGGCCAGCTGAGTGCGGGACAACTGGCGCTGGCGGCGGCCAATGTGCGCAATGTGAAGGGAACGATCGTGCAGTCGGGCGCGGGCAGTACCGTCATCGACACGGGCGTGCTGGACAATACGGGTGGGCGCATCGCCGTCAACAGCGGCAACTTGAGTCTGGGCGCAGGCGCGCTGACGAATATCGATGGCAAGATCGAACATGCGGGCACGGGCACGCTGGCGATTCGCGCCACGAACCTGTATGGACAGCGGGGCCAGATCTCAGGCAACGGTGCATTGGTCGTGACGGCCGATAGCTTCGACCACCGCGACGGCGCATTGCTGGCCAGGCAGGTGACGCTGCATACCGGCACCCTGGATAATCGCCAGGGCAGCGTCACGCAGACGGGAACTGGCAGTGGCAGCGTGGCGGCCACCGGTCATCTGGACAACCGTGGCGGCAAGATTGAAGGCAATGGCGACATGGCGCTGAGCGCCGACATGCTGTTGAATCAGAACGGGCGCCTGGCGTTCGCCGGCGCGGCCGAGATCGTTACTGGCTCGCTGGACAATACCGATGGAGGCGTGCTGGCAGGCGGCCTGAATATACGTGGCGGCGACGTGAACAATACGCGCGGCCAGATCCAGGCGGTATCCGGTGCGGCCAGCCTGGCCATCGGCGATTTGCGGAATACGGCCGGCAGCGTGTTTGCAGCGGGCGACCTGGCGATTGCGGCCGGCAAGGTCGACAACAGCGGCAGCCTGTACGCAGGCGCGCATCAAACGCTCAAGGCGACGGGCGCCATTGTGAACACGGGCGTGATCGCGGCGCAGGGCAATGCGACGATCCAGGCGGCCAGCCTGGACAGTTCGGCATCGAGCCTGCTGGGTGCGGGCGTGAAGGCCGATGGCGGCTTGCTGGCGACGGGCGACTTGCGCGTGACGACGGCACAGGCGCTGCTGGCCAAGGGACAAAACCTGGCGGCGGGCCAGCTGGCCCTGAGCGGCGCGGCGCTGGACCTGACGGGCAGCCAGACGGGCGCGGCGAACATCGCATTGACGGCGACACAGGGCGATGTGCTGACGCGCCAGGCACTGCTGACGACGCCGGGCACCCTGGCGGTGACGGCGGGAGCACATGCGGGCCAGACCCTGGTCAATGAACAGGGGCAACTGAGCGCGGGGCAGCTGGACTTGCAACTGAGTAACCTGGACAACCGCCGCGGCACCGTGGTGCAGACGGGCGCCGGCGATACGCGCATCGTGTTGAGCACGCCGGCCGGCGTACTGGACAACACCAGCGGCCGCATCGCCGTCAACAGCGCGAATGCGACCCTGGATGCGGGCAAGCTGATGAATACGGATGGCAAGCTCGAACATGCGGGCAACGGCACGCTGGCTCTCCACGCGGCAACGCTCGATGGCGAGCGCGGCAGCATCCTCGGCAATGGCCTGGTGCGCATCGACGCGGGCATCATGCGGCATGACCAGGCCAGCACGGTGGGGCAGCAAGTGACGCTGCAGGCCGATAGCCTGAGCAACCGTGGCGGCCATGTGCTGCAGACGGGCGATGCGGCGATGACGGTAGCCACGACGGGACAGCTCGACAACAGCGGCGGCGAGATCGGCGGCAACGGCGGCGTGCAGGTGCGGGCAGGCGTACTCGACAACAGCAAGGGCCGCATCACGTCCGCGGCTGCGGCATCTGTCGCCAGCAAGGGCGCTGTGAATAACACCGATGGCGTGCTGGCGGCGACCACCGACCTGCAGGTCGGTGGTACCGCGCTGGACAATACGCGTGGTGTCGTGCAAACGGGCACCGGTGCCTTGGCGCTGGATGTGGCCAGCCTGCTGAACCAGCAGGGCACGCTGAGCGCGGGCACGGACCTGGCGGCCAGGGTCAGTGGCGATCTGAACAACTCCGGCTTGCTGTATGCGGGCCGCGACCAGCAGCTGACCGTGGGCGGTCTGCTGAACAACACGGCTTCCATCGCCGCCGCCAATCACACAACGATCTCCGCTGGCAGCGTCACCAGCAGCGGCTTGCTGGGTGCCGGCATGAAAGCGGATGGCAGCCTGGGTACGGCAGGCAATCTGACCGTCAACGCGGATGGCGTGCTGCAAGCGAGCGGGCAGAACCTGGCGGCGGGCAGCGCCGTGCTAATGGGTTCCAGCGTAGATCTGTCGGCCAGCCAAACGGGCGCTGGCAATATCGCCATCACCGCGCGCAGCGGCGACGTACTGACAAACAAGGCAGTCATTTCCGCCAGCAACGTGCTGGCCATCACCGCCAATGCCAATAATGCCCAGGCGTTGGTGAACAGCCAGGGTCAGCTGGTGGCGGGCCAATTGCAGTTGAATGTGGCGAATCTGGACAATGCCAGCGGCGACATCGTGCAGACGGGCACAGGCGATACCGTGATTACCACCGTTAAGCTGGACAACACGGCCGGCCGCATCGCCGTCAACAGTAATAACCTGGCCCTGAACGCGACGGTGTTGACGAACCTTAACGGCAAGCTGGAGCATGCAGGTGCGGGCATACTGTCCATCAACGCGGGCCAGTTCAACAACCAGTTCGGCAAGATCACGGGCAATGGCAAGCTCGACATCACGGCAGTCGCCTTCGATCACCGCAATGCGACGACGGTGGCGAATCAGATGACCGTCAACGCCGGCAGTCTGGATAATCGCGCCGGCAGTCTGGCGCAGACGGGCGCGGGCATGCTGACGGTGACTGCCACCGGGCAGCTGGACAATACGGGCGGCAAGATCGAGAGCAATGGCGATGCATTGGTGAAAGCTGGCGCCTTGCTGAACAATACGGGCCGCGTCGTGGCGGCGCAAGATGTCGAATTGAAAGCGGGAAGCCTGGACAATACGGAAGGCACGGTGGCGGCCGGGCGTCACTTGGTCTTGAACGGTGGTGACATCGACAATACCAAGGGGCAATTGCAAGCCGTTGCCGGTAACGCGACCTTGAATTTCGGCAAGTTCCACAACACTGCTGGCAGCGTGTTTGCAGGCGCCAACTTGAACGCCACGCTTTCCAGCTTGAATAACACGGGCAGCATGTATGCTGCCGGGAATCAATCCATTACCGTCAGCGGCGGCGTCGCCAATACGGGTGTGATTGCGGCGCAAGGCAATACCAGTCTTACGGCCAATAGCCTCGATAGCAGTGCAAGCAGCTTGATCGGTGCAGGCATGCAGGCCGATGGCAAGCTGGGCGCGGTTGGTGACTTGAAGATCAATACCGCGCACACGCTGGCCGCACATGGCCAGAACCTGGCGGCCGGCGTGGCGAACCTGTCGGGTGCCAATGTGGATATCACGGGCAGCCAGACCGGTGCAACGCAGATTAGCCTGGCCGCGACGAGCGGCGATGTGTTGGCCGCCAAGGCCGTGGTGAGCACGCCGGGCACGCTGACGGTCCGCGCGCACGATACCTTGCGCAATACGGAAGGGCAACTCAGTGCCGGCCAGCTTGACCTGCACGTGGGTCACCTGGATAACACCAAGGGCACCGTGATCCAGACGGGCACGGGCGACACCGTCATCCAGACGGGCAAACTGGACAATAGCGTGGGACGCATCGCCGTCAATAGTAATAATTTGATCTTGGGCACGGCCAGCTTGACGAATGCGGGCGGCACGATCGAGCATGCGGGTGCAGGTAGCCTGGCCATCACGGCGGCCACCTTGCAGGGCGCAGGCGGCAGCATCATCGGCAATGGCGCCGTCGATCTCAAGGCCGGTCTGTTTGACCATGCCAACGCCACCACCACGGGGCGGTCCCTGAGCGTGCAGGCTGACAGCTTGAGCAACCGGGGTGGCCATTTGCTGCAGACGGGCGCGGGCGGTATGACGGTGGCCGTCACTGGCCAGCTCGATAATACGAATGGGGAGATGGCCGGCAACGGCGTGTTGTCGCTGCAGACCGGCAGCCTGGACAATACCAAGGGCAAAATCACCTCGGCAACGTCCGCCGACATCGTCAGCACTGGCGCACTCGTCAATACCGACGGCGTGATCGCGGCGGCGACCGATCTGCACCTGGGCGGCGCCATCGACAATACGCGCGGCCTGCTGCAGGCAGGCACGGGCGCCTTGAGCCTGGATGCGGCCAGCGTGCGCAACGTACAAGGCACACTCGGCGCGGGCACGGATATCACGGCCAAGGTCAGCGGCGACGTCCTCAACGCTGGCGTGCTGTATGCGGGCCGCAACCAGACCCTGGAGATCGGTGGTTTGCTCAGCAATACCGGTTCGCTGGCGGCCCTGGGCAATACGGCGATCACGGCGGGCAGCCTGGGCGGCAATGGATTGCTGGCGGCAGGCATGCGCGCCGATGGCAGCTTTGCCTCGGCTGGCGATTTGACGGTGAAAACGGCCGGCGCCTTGCAAGCTGGCGGCCAGAACATGGCGGCGGGCCAGTTGCAATTGACGGGCGGGTCGGTCGACGTGGGCGGCAGCCAGACCAGCGCAGCCAATGTCGGCTTGACGGCCTTTGCGGGCAATGTGACGACCAGCAAGGCCATCGTATCGACGAATGGCTTGCTGGCCATCACGGCGAATGCCGCCAATGGGCAGGCATTGGTGAACCAAAGCGGCAGCCTGAGCGCCGGGCAGCTGGCCTTGCGCGTTGCCAATCTGGACAATACCAAGGGTACCTTGATACAGACGGGCACGGGCGACACGGTCATCGAGACGGGCAAGCTGGATAACACCGGCGGGCGCATCGCCGTCAACAGCTCCAATCTGCGCCTGCAGGCGGGCGACCTGACGAATATCGATGGCAAGATCGAACATGCGGGCAAGGGCTTGCTGGATATCCGCGCCACGAATCTTTACGGCCAGCGTGGCCAGCTCACGGGTAATGGCGCGCTGCAAGTGGCGGCCGATTACGTCGATCACCGCAATGCCAGCACGATTGCGCGCCAGCTGACGGTGACGAGCGGTGCCCTGGACAATCGTCAGGGCGAAATCATCCAGTTAGGAACCGACCTGGCGAGCATCGTTGCCACGCGTAGTCTGGACAACAGCGGCGGCAAGATCGAGGGCAATGGCGATGTGCAGGTCGAAACGGCGACCCTGCTCAACGACCATGGCCGTCTTGTTTCGGCACAGAATCTCGGTGTGAACGCCAGTACGGCTTTGAACAATACTGAGGGAAATATTCTGGGTGGGCGCAAGCTGACATTGCGCGGTGGTGCAGTGGATAATACGCGCGGCCAGATCCAGGCGCTCGATGGCAATGCGGAGCTGGCTATCGGCGACCTGAACAATAATGGCGGCAAGGTGTTTGCCAGTATCGACCTGAATACGGTTGCCGCCAACGTCGTCAACAGCGGCAGCCTGTATGCTGGTGCCAACCAGACTCTGCGTGCCTCGGGCGATGTCAGCAATACTGGCACTATCCTGGCGCAAGGACACAACACGATCAATGCAGGCAGTCTGACCGGTTCCGCGTCGAGTTTGCTGGCTGCGGGCGTCAAGGCCGATGGCAGTTTGTTGGCCGCAGGCAACCTGAACGTGACGACGGCCCAGGCCTTGCGCGCCTCCGGTCAGAATCTGGCTGCGGGCAACATGGTTTTCAGCGGTGCTACGGTGGATGTGACGGGCAGCCAAACCAGTGCGTCGAACATCGCGCTGAACGCGAGCGCGGGTGACGTCTCCACCAGCGGCGCCGTGGTAACGACCCTTGGCACACTTGAAGTCCATGCCGCCAATCACTATGGCCAGCGTTGGGAGAACGGCCGCGGCCAGGTCAGCGCAGGTCAATTGACCGTGCAAGTGGCGAACCTGGGCAATGTACAGGGCAGCATCATCCAGACGGGCAGTGGCGCCAGTTCGCTCAACCTCACTTCGCCCGGCGGCGTACTCGATAATACGAGCGGACGCATCGCCGTCAACAGCGTCAGTTTGAACCTGAACGCTGGCGTGCTGGCAAATACGGACGGCAAGATCGAACATGCGGGTAGCGGAACATTGACGATGCATGCAGGCCAGATCAGCGGCCAGCGGGGCCAGATCACCTCGAATGGCAGTCTGGACATGACCGCGGCGGCGCTTGACCATCGCAATGCCAGCACGATCGCGCAGCAGGTAACGATCTCATCCGATACGCTCGACAATCGTCAAGGAAATATTACCCAACTCGGCCTCGGACAGACCGCTATCGGCGCCAGCCAGAGCCTGGATAACCGCGGCGGCACGATCGCCAGCAATGGCAGCACCAGCATCGCTGCCTACTCCTTGAATAACCAGGGCGGCACGTTGCAGGCGGCTGGCAGCGGCAGCCTGGATATTCGCGGTGGCGGCACGCTGGACAACAGCAAGAGTGGCGTGATCGCAGCCGGCGGCAATTTCACGGCGGCGGTGGGCGAGCTGTTGAACCAGGGCGGCAAACTGACGGCTGGCGGTACGCTGCACGCCAGCGCGGCCCAGGTGCTGCGCAACGAGGCCGGCTTGCTGGCCGCGACGGGTAACGTCGAACTGGCGGCTGGGTTCCTGGACAATACCGGCGGTAAGGTTGCCACAGTGGCAGGTAACTTGAATGTCATCAGCGGCGGCGTCTTGAAAAACGACGGCGGCACGCTGCAGGCCGTTGGCGACATCACGCTTCGGAGTGCTGACTTGAGCAATACGGTCGCTGCCGGACAAGGCGCCGCCGGTATGATTGTTGGCAAGAATATCCGGATCGATACGGGCCTATGGGCGCTGGATAACCATCTGGGCACCATCGCCGCCAGCGAGACGCTGAGCGTGTACTCCGGCCCGTTGACGAATGACGGCGGCCTGTTGCAGTCTGGCGCTGGCATGCGCATCGACACGCGCGGCCAGGTCCTGAGCAACGGTAGCGCGGGCGCCTATGCTGCGCGCAACCAGGGCAATGCCGGCGGCATCGTCAGCGGTGGCGACGCCGTTCTGTCGATAGGCAGCTGGAACAACACGGCAGGTTATTTCGGTGCGGCAGGGGCGATCAGCGGCACCACCGGTTTGATCAACAATGCGGGTGGGCAGATCGTCGGCCAATCCAGCCTGGCGTTGTCTGGCGCTGGCCTCGATAACCAGAATGGCCAGATACAGGTGGTGGGCAAGCTGTCGTTCGCTACTCCCGGCGGCATCGACAACCGGAATGGATTGATACGCTCCGGCGCCACGGTCAGCCTGACGGCGGGCACGATCGACAACAGCACGACGCAAGGCAGTAACCAGGGTATCGAGGCGATTAACGCCATCCTGACGACGGGCTCGCTGAGCAACCGGGCGGGAGCGTTGCGCACCGATGGCAATCTGGATATCGTCGGCTCAGGTGTTTTTGATAATACACAAGGTCTGGCCAGCGCCGGCAGGGCGCTGAGCGTGGCCGATCTGGCGGCGAACCGCAGCCTTGCCATCATCAATACGGGAGGGACGGTGATTGCCGGCGCGCTGGCCGATGTGCGTGCCGCCAGTCTGACGGGCGATGGACGCCTGTTGTCGCAGCTGGACATGAACCTCGATCTGAGCGGTGGCTATAGCCATGGCGCCGGTGCGGAGCTCGTCGCCAACCGCAACCTTGGCATCGCCACCGGTGGTCAATTCCTGAACATGGGCAAAGTGCGCGCGGGCGGCACATTGACCCTGCGTACCAATTCCAACATCGATAACACGGCCTACGGTGACATCAGCGCGACCATCACACGCCTCAGTGCCGGCGGTCTGCTGGTGAATCGGGGCGTGATCGACGGTGTTGCCACTGAGATTAATGCAAACATCATTCATAACATTGGCACCGGACGCATCTATGGTGATCAGCTCAGCATTGGTGCCGGGACCCTGAACAATGATGTGGAAAATGGTGTTGCCGCGACCATCGCTGCGCGCAACGACCTGCAGATTGGCGCACAAACCATCAATAACTTCGAACACGCGCTGATTTTCAGCGCCAACAGCCTGTCTATCGGTGGCAGTATTGACGGCAATCGCCAGGCGACCGGGCGCACGGCGGTCTTGAACAACGCCAGCGCCACCATCGAAGCGTTGGGCAGCCTGAGCATGAGCGCTGCCCAGATCAATAATCTGAATAAGCATATTCAGATGAAAATGTCCTCATCGACGAAACAGGAGTCCGTGACCGAGTACCAGGGCGCCGGCGCGGCGAAACGCTATGTCGCCGGCACGCCGGGCGTGGAGACATATGATGACGAGTCGCTGCATCTGCGCACGCCAGATGGCACGTATGAAGTGTGGACGCTCTACAAGACCACGCGTACTTCGCGCCAGAGCGAGATCGTCAGTTCCGACCCCGGGCGCATCATTGCTGGCGGCAATATCTCCATCAGTGCCGACCTGGTTGCCAACGAAGACAGCCATATCATCGCGGGCGGGCTGCTGGACATGCATGGCAGCCGCATCAGGAATGGACAGACGCAGGGACAGAAAATCAGTACTGACAAAGGTACGGCGACCCTATACAAGCGAAAGTTCAAAAAAGGGCGCGATAGTACCAGCATTGGAAAACCGGCGGCTTTTACCGGGGCCGAGAAAACCGAGAGCATCACTCTTAACATTGCGCGGGAAGAACAGTTTGCCACGCCGCAGGGCAGCGGCATCAGCTTGTCCGGCGCCGCTACTGGCGGCGTCAATGCCTCCACCAGCGCGGCCGGCGCGGCCAGCGCGCAAGTGCAGGGCAAGGCCATTGTCAGCGTGCTGGCAGGCCTGGCCGGGGTTGACAATGCGGCAGGCCGTCAGGCCGGCGCGGCCAGCGGCGGCAGTGGGCCGAACGGAACGACGCGGGTGGCGGGGGCCGGCCTGGGCGGCACTGTCGGCAGCGTCTCCGGGAGCGCAGTCGATGCGGTTCAACAAGGCAATGGCCCGACTGGTGCTTACCCGGGCGCCATTGCGCTTGGCACGGCGGCAACGGGTGCCATGGCCCAAGAGATGCAGCATGTCGGCGGTACAGCTTCAACTACTGGCACGGATCGCCTCGGCCAGGCCGGCCAGGGGGGATTCGTTCGTACGGTCGCCGGCGCGCTTGCCGCCACCGTGACAGGTTCGAATCAGCTTGGCCAGGTCAGCCTGGCGTCCGGGAGCACGACTAGCATCGGCAATGCCTCCGGAGGCGTTTCCGCGGCGACCGGCGTCGGTGGCGTGCCGGGTGCGGCGCGCGGGGCCGGCGTCACGGAAGCGGCACTGGGCGTGCTGCCCGCCGACATGCAGGTGGGGCGCGTGACGGGGGCGGATGCACACGGCCAGGCCAGCCTGGCGCCGGCGGGCAGCACCAGCATCGGCAATGCATCCGGCACCGCCGCGCAGGCTGCCGGCCTGGGTGGCGTACCGGGCCAGACACGCCTGCCCGGCATTGCGCAAGTGGCGCTTACGGACGCTTCCGGCCGGGCGCAGTTCGTGCGCACCAGCAGCCCGTCAACGGCCTTGCCCAATGCAAGCCTGTTCCGCACCTTGCCGTCGCTGTCGTCGCGTTACCTGGTCGAGACGGATCCGCGCTTTGCCAATTTCCGCGAATGGACAGGTTCCGACTATCTGCTCAATCAGGTCAAGGTGGACCCGTCGGTGACGCAAAAACGCCTGGGTGACGGCTTCTATGAACAAAAGCTGATCCGCGAACAGGTGGCGCAGTTGACGGGGCAGCGCTTTGTCGGCGACTACACGAACGACGAGCAGCAATACCGTGCCTTGATGGACGCCGGCGTGGCATATGCGAAGAATTACGATCTGCATCCTGGTGTTGCATTGACGGCCGAGCAAATGGCAGCGCTGACGAGCGATATTGTCTGGCTGGTCGAACGCGACGTGGCGCTGCCAGATGGCTCGGTGCAGAAAGCGCTGGTACCGCAAATTTATCTGCGCCTGCGTGAAGGAGACCTGGACGGTAGCGGAGCACTGCTGGCCGGCAAGGACATCAATATCAATCTGTCGGGCGACCTGACCAACAGTGGCACGATTGCCGGGCGCAGCGTTGTCAAGTTGACCGCGGACAATGTGGAAAACATGGGTGGCCGCCTGAACGGCGACGCCGTCGCCGTGGCCGCAAGGAACGACCTGAACAATATCGGCGGCACGATCTCGGCCAACAGCGAGTTGATCGCTACCGCCGGGCGCGACATCCATATTGCCAGCACCACGCACAGTGCCAGCAGCAGCGCTGGAGGCAACAGTTTCAGCCGCACGGATATCGACCGGGTGGCGGGGCTGTACGTGACCGGTGATGGCAGCAGTGGCGGCGGAACGCTGGTGGTGTCTGCGGGCCGCGACGTGAGCATGCTTGCCGGGGTCATCGGCAATGCCGGCAAGGATGGCCAGACCATCGTCAATGCCGGCCGCGACATCAACCTGGGAACCTTGACGACGGCCAGCAGCAGCAGCCTGAGCTGGGATGCGAAAAACTACCGCAAGGACAGCAGCAGTACCGAGGTGGGTAGCCAGATCCAGGGCAGTGGCAGCATTGTGCTGCAGGCCGGCATCGATCTGACTGCCCGGGCAGCCGATGTGCAGGCAGGCGCGGGCCTGTCTGTGACGGCGGGCCATGACATCGTGCTGAGCGCTGGCACGAACCAGCTTACCGTCGACGAGGGACATGTACAGACCGGCAAGGGTTTCCTGAACAAGAAGACCATTACCACGCGCGACATGCTGGACCTGGGTACCTCGGCCGGCAGTGCTTTTGGCGGCGCTACGGTGGCGTTTGCTGCAGGCAACGACATCAAGCTTACGGGCGCGCAAATTCTCAGCGATGGCTCCGCCAGTTTGCTGGCGAAGAACGATATCAGCATAGCCGCGGCAAGCGAAACGAGCAAGGAACTGCACCACCGCGACGTCAAGGAAAGCGGCTTCATGAGCGGTGGCGGTTTTGGCTTCAGTTATGGCACGCGCACCACGACTACCGACCAGGAGCGTGACGCCGTCATCCAGAGCGGCCAGGCGCGCAGCACCGTGGGTTCGACCAGCGGCGCCTTGACTATCGTTGCAGGCAAGGACCTGAAGATCGGCGGCAGCGATATTGTCGCGGCCACTGACCTGAACCTGGCGGGCACCAGCGTGAAAATTACGCCGGGACAAGATAGTGATAAGGGGAAATTCGAGACCAAGACCACGCAGGATGGCTTTACCGTCGCCTTGGGCGGCAGCGTGGTGAGCGCCATCCAGACCTTGCAAACCATGAGCACGGCAGCCAGCACGGCGAAGAACAGCCGGGTGACGGCCATGGCTGCGGCGACCACGGCCATGGCGGCGAACGCCGCGGCCAAGGACATGATGAAGGAAGGCGGACCAAGCATCAGCATCAGCCTGACGGCGGGCCATTCGGAAAGCCAGCAGACGCAAACGACGGCGAGCACCACGCACAGCGGCAGCGTGTTGACGGGCAACAATATCAACATCACGGCCACGGGTGGCGGCAAGGATAGCAATATCACCATCCTGGGCAGCGACCTGAACGCGAAGAACGATATCCGCCTGCATGCCGACAACAACGCCAATCTGCTGGCCGCGCAGGATACGGAAAGCCAGCACAGCAAGAGCTCAAGCATGAGTGCATCGGTGGGCGTGCAAGCCATTGTCAGCACCAAGGGCACCTCGTTCGGCTTCACGGCCAGCGTCAGCGGCAGCAAGGGGCATGAGGACGGCGATGGCACGACGCAGCTCAACACGCATGTGAACGCGGGCGACAAGCTGATCATCAGCAGCGGCGGCGACACCAACATCAAGGGCGCCGTGGCCAGCGCCAACCAGGTAATTGCCGACATCAAGGGCAACCTGAACCTGGAAAGCCTGCAGGACACGGCCAAGTTCGACAGCAAGAGCCAGAGCATCTCCGCCAGCGGTACCGTCGGCTTTGGCGCCAGCGTCAGCGGCAGTTATAGCCAGAGCAAGATGCATAACGACTACGCCAGCGTGCAGGAGCAGAGCGGCATCAAGGCGGGTGACGGCGGCTTCCAGATCAAGGTGGGTGGCAATACGGACTTGAAGGGTGCCGTCATCAGCGCCACGGAGGCGGGCAAGCTTGACAGCAGCTTGATTACCTCGACTTTGACGCATAGTGATATTGCCAATCATGCGATTTCGAAGGGGAGCAGTGTTGGGGTGTCGGGAGGAGTGTCGTTCGCAGGCACGGGGCCTAAGAACGATAACCTCACCAACGTCGGCGGCGAGAAGGATGCCAAAACCGCAGGTTTGCCTATTATCGTGGGGACTAGCGAAAATGCCAGCAGCACCACGCGCAGCGGCATCAGCGGCGGCACACTCGTCATCACAGACGACGCGGCCCAGCGCGCGGCGACCGGCAAGGGAGCGGAAGAAACTATCGCGGGTGTGAACCGCGATGTGACGACCGGTGTGGATAGCAGCGGCAAGATCGGCAATAATTTCGACAAATCCAAGCTGCAGGCGACGATGGATGTAACGGCGGCGTTTGCGGCGGCGGCGGCAAATGAGGTGGAGGAGTACGCCAAAGACAAGCTGGCGGAAGCATTTGATTTGAAGGACGCAGCGTTTCGTGAGCCTGACAAGACGAAAAGAGACGAAATGTTGCTCCAGGCAGCAAAGATTGAAAGCGATTGGGCTGAGGGGGGCACTTCCCGACTGCTGGCCTCCACGGCGATTGGTGCGCTGAGCGGTGGTTTGACTGGGGCGGCAGTGAATGCCGCTGGCACCAGTGCTTCTGGCTTACTCAATCGTCCAAAATTACCGGATTCTTTCAAGTTGTTGTCATTAGAGCAGCAGGCCCAAATTGGGTATATCGGAGCTGAGTTAGGCCTCAATGCGTCTAGTTCACCTGATGAATATAAAGTATTGAAGGAAGTGACTGATCTGCAGCACGACCCTTCATTGCAAGATATTTCGCCCGCTGAAAGACTGCGTCGAGTAGACAATTATTTGAGCTTACGAGGGGCAACAGCTGAGCAAATTGCAAATATCCATGAATCTTATGTGCGGGCAGGTTTCATTAAAAATCCTAATGTAGAGATGCACACCGTTCCTGCTTCGGACGTTTCGAATGAAAATTTATCAGATGCGAGCAGTGCGGTGCCAGACGCATTCTTGCTATTTCGACATCTCGACAAAGGTTCCCAGCATGTCGGGACTGCGGTCAAGGAATTTGGTAATTTTATTGAGAGTAAGCCTGAAGCGAAACTTGTCTTGGCCGGGGCGGACTTCATGGCCGGACCTGTGATGTTTGGTGTCAAGCGGGTTCCCGTAGTAGAAAAAATGATCGACAAGGCGACAGGGGAAGTGACCAACTTCCTTGCTGGAGGATTTGAACGAGCAGGCTACGTAGGCAGCGATGTTGACGATGGCGCCATTGGCACTACTGTTATACTGTCGACTGGTATTGGTGGTATTGTTGATGCAGTCAAAAAACTGGGGAAATCCATTGATTTTTCGCGCAATACTGCTCAGGTAGCAGAGCGAACTATCGACACTAGCCAAATTCCTATACGAAATGCGGAATTGATTGGCGCGGATGGAAAAGTCATAGCGCGCCAGAATCCGTTGACCAATGCATGGGAGCCTAGTGTTCCTGCTTTGTCGAAGGATGGGGAAGCCGCCGCAAATAAGGCTGCTAACGTGAGATCTTACCCTGATGGCAGTTTGCGTACGCCAGATGGAAAATTTTCGAGTGTTAGCGGCGCGCCTGCACCCGGTACAGTTAATGCCAGTAACTATGCTGATTTTTTAAGGTCAAATGGTGTAAATGTAGTGGGCACCGAGCTGGAAGTTGCCGGTCCACTCGGAGTTCGCAAATATGACATCATGACCAGAAATCCTGATAATTCATTATTTGGAATTGAAATTAAGAGCGGCGGTGCACGTGCTACACCATACCAAGCATTTTCGGATATGCATGTGAATCGATTTGGAGCAGTTGGGACTGGCCGTATTGGCGGGCAGCCAGTGACTGGTTCGATGACGATATATTTACCTTCAGGAGGTCATTAATTCATGCGTTTAGAAGTCGAGAAAAGACCTGTTGTTGAGCAAGTGAGCGTTGCGCAAGTACGTTCTGCCATAGCAGGACTGCGTAGTTATGGCCCCTCATCGTATGCGTCGTTAACCGACGACGAGGGGAATTATCTCCAAGTTGCCGGTGGTGGGATCACGTGCATGCTGGAGCGCCGCGATGTTGCCACAGGTCGCCACTATCGTGCTTATCACGACGTTGCAAGCAAGGTTTATCCGGACGGGACTATTCTTGCTTTCGGCGGAGGCGAAATAAAGTTGTTGGCAGATGAATGGTTTACCGCCCCCGTGGTTGCGGATGTTTTTGTTGCATTTGTTAACGGACATGAGCTACCGCCATCGGTTAAGTGGCGTGACGTAACGGCTACATTTACGGGTAGCTGATTGCAGAAAGAGGGGCGGGGTCGGATACTGTCTTGGGGGCGGAGGCAGGTCCGCCATTCGGGGAGCCAGGGTCAGGTCCGCCATTCGTACACGAGCTCAACCTTGGCCGTCTCGATCTGCAGCAAGTTGCGCTTTATTAAATGCCGATACGGCTCGACTGACTGTCTTGGTCGAGACGTGAAAAGCGGCGGCGATATGGGACATAGTAAAAGCGGTTGACAGATACAGGGCCAGGGTCAGGTCCGCCATTTGTACACGATCTCAGCTTTGGCCGTCTCTTTTTTTTGCAAGTTGCGCTTTATTAAATGCCGATACGGCTCGACTGACTGTCTTGGCCGAGACGTGAAAAACGGCGGCGATATGGGACATGGTAAAAGCGGTAGACAGATACGCGCGTGCCATTGCCTCGTCTCTGTCGGCATAGCGGGCCTGATATTGCGCGAGTGACAGTGTGACTGCGCGGCGTTGCTGCCTTGGCGCATCTTTGAATGCATTGGACCGCTGCGATTTCTGATGTGCCGAAACAAAGGCGTCATCGCCCAGTAGCATCTGGTGGCAAGTGTGGGCGAGCGGACTAGTTTCACCCATACCGGCCGCGACAAACCGAGAATAGTTGGCGGCCGCCTCGTCGCGCGTGGCGCCAAACTGGCTCAAGAGCCAGTCACGCGACAACCAGCATGGAGACGCTGCTTCGTCCAAAACGTAGTGATGGCTGCTCCAGTACCAGTCGCCGGGTGATGCCACCATGTGCGCCCGGACTGGATTCAAGACGATGTAGCGGGCCAATTCCAACAGATAATTTTCCTGCTGTACCAAGATGGCTTTGTAGCGGCCTTGCAATACGTGCCCGACAAGCTTGTGGCGCCGATTGAAATGCTGGGTATAAACGCCATTCAGCTGGCGCATGCCCTGCGACAGATTCGCCTCGACCGTTTCAACGAGCAGATGATAATGATTGCTCATCTGGCAGAAACTGTGCACGACAAAATGGTACCGCTCGCAGACCAGGGCTAGTACCTCTTGCCAGGCAAGGGAGCCAGGGTCAGGTCCGCCATTCGTACACGAGCTCAACCTTGGCCGTCTCGATCTGCGGCAGGTCGCGCTTTATTAAATGCCGATACGGCTCGACTGACTGTCTTGGCCGAGACGTGAAAAGCGGAGGCGATATGGGACATGGTAAAAGCGGTAGACAGATACGCGCGTGCCATTGCCTCGTCTCTGTCGGCATAGCGGGCCTGATATTGCGCGAGTGACAGTGTGACTGCGCGGCGTTGCTGCCTTGGCGCATCTTTGAATGCATTGGACCGCTGCGATTGCTGGTGTGCCGAAACAAAGGCGTCATCGCCCAGTAGCATCTGGTGGCAAGTGTGGGCGAGCGGACTAGTTTCACCCATACCGGCCGCGACAAACCGAGAATAGTTGGCGGCCGCCTCGTCGCGCGTGGCGCCAAACTGGCTCAAGAGCCAGTCACGCGACAACCAGCATGGAGACGCTGCTTCGTCCAAAACGTAGTGATGGCTGCTCCAGTACCAGTCGCCGGGTGATGCCACCATGTGCGCCCGGACTGGATTCAAGACGATGTAGCGGGCCAATTCCAACAGATAATTTTCCTGCTGTACCAAGATGGCTTTGTAGCGGCCTTGCAATACGTGCCCGACAAGCTTGTGGCGCCGATTGAAATGCTGGGTATAAACGCCATTCAGCTGGCGCATGCCCTGCGACAGATTCGCCTCGACCGTTTCAACGAGCAGATGATAATGATTGCTCATCTGGCAGAAACTGTACACGACAAAATGGTACCGCTCGCAGACCAGGGCTAGTACCTCTTGCCAGGCAAGGCGATCGGTATCGTCCCGGTAAATGGTGCCACTCCGGTCGCCGCGCGAAGTAACGTGGTAGAGGGCGCCGGGAAATTCAAGGCGTAGTGGTCGCGTCATGCGGTAGACGTTATCTGATTCGTACGCATTGCCACTGAGATCGCGCAGAGGTTTGGACATTGGCATGGCTGAGGTCGTGTTTGAATACCGGACCTGACCCCGTCCCCCAGACTCCATTTCCAATCAAGGTTCCACGAATGCAGTTTCAGATATCTCCCCCCGATTAACTGCTCGATTGGATGCTTGGCGCTCGTATCAGCAAAATGGTGGAAAAATGACACTGCAGGAATGGGTGCCGGCACTCAGCGACAGTATGGTGGGGTCTCAGGTGGCTATCAAAGTGGATATGCGAAATGGTCAAATAGTTTAGATGGTGTTCACGGAAATAGTTTATCGGCGTCTGGCCCACATGATGTTTATGTAATTCGGGATGCAAAATCGAGAGAGTTACTTTACTTCGGGGAAACAGGTCGTGACTACCTTACACGGTTTACAGAGCATCAGCGTGTTTTCGCGAAAAAAGATATAGCACTAGATGTCGATTTATTGCGTACGGCAGAGGGGAAGAAAAATGCAAAGGAGCTTGAGTTAAAATATATACAAACCTATACTAAAACTTTCGGAAAACGCCCTCCGTATAACCCAGTAAACCATTAGTCATATGAAAATTTCTCTCAGTTTTTGCAGCAAAAAACCCTCAATTTTTAAAAAAAATACGCCGAATTAGATCGGACTTTGAAGGTTTTTTTGATGATTTCTCATTGGTGGATTTAATCAATCCAATTCATGAGGCAATATTAATTGGTGTGACTGAGTCAAGAGGGGATGATTTTTTGAAATAATTAAAAATAGAGATGGATACTTTAAAACTCTTGCAGGTTTGGGCGGCTTTAATGATGATGAGGTATTGAGGAGAAAATTATTCCTCATAGTGTCTAGATCAATATCGGCGTGCCCATTTTCAAATCCTGACAGGGAAAAATTTTCTACTCTTTTGAAAAAATGGGAGGATGAAATAATGAAAAATTGAGTTTCTCCGATGATCTAAGTATTTAGATTTGTGTGATTATGGCCCCATCCGTAGCTGGCCCCCTCTTCAAGGCTCGGCATGTTTTGAGTACACTCTTTCCTTCCGCCTAATACGGGAATCGACCGAGTCGCAGGCCGAGCTGGTGCGTCGTTACAATGTTACGCGGCAAACCGTCGGTCCCGGGGTCAGGTCCGCCATTTGTACACGATCTCAGCTTTGGCCGTCTCTTTTTTTGGCAAGTTGCGCTTTATTAAATGCCGATACGGCTCGACTGACTGTCTTGCTCGAGACGTGAAAAGCGGCGGCGATATGGGACATGGTAAAAGCGCTCGATAGATAAGCGCGTGCCATCGCCTCGTCTCTGTCGCTATCGTGCGCCCGAAACTGCTCTAATGACAGCATGACAGCGCAGCGCTGCGACCTTGGCGTATCTCTGGGCGTCTCGGTGCGCTGCGATTGCTGATGTGCTGAAATGAAGGCCTCATCGCCTAGAAGAATCTGGCGGCAGATGCGAGCCGCCTTGGATGCGCAGATCAGAGCACAGGGCTTCACGCCGCTTCCACCAAAAGTGGTCGTTCCTACACGCACACCAAAACCATGATAAGAGAATTCGATGACTGAGAAAGCATTTGCAATAGGACTTTATAGTTACACGACTCCAGCTCCAGGTGCTGATGGCTTGAAGGCATTCCATGATTTAGTTACGTCAATTTTCCATCGTATCGGGATTGCACCAACATATTTTGCGGCCGAAGGTTTAGGTTATAAAGGCGAGTTAACAAAAATTGGTGGAAGAGTATACACAAAGGCGCTGAAATCTGGCTTTTCTGATATTCATGTTATGTCATTGGTTGCAAATCCAGAAGGCAGCGCAGAGCCTGGTTATGATAGTTTTGCTTCGGCCTCTTTAAGTTATGTTGAAGAGATTGATGAGACGTTGTTTTGTTTGGCAATTGAAGAGCGCTTCTTGGAGTTTGGCGGCGATATTTTTGAAAGAATTTTAATGTCGTGTATTGGTCTGAGGCACTGGGATTTTGGGTATGCTCTTTCTGAATTTATTGAAAAGAAACCCGAATTCCATGTCCTGGGTCTGGACGTTGGAAAGCTGACGGCTGAGGATCGAAAGCGTTTAAATAAATGGTATGCGTCACTACCTGAAGTACGCTTCCAAAAAATTCGAGATGTGTATCCAGTAAACGTCCTAAATGATACACAATTAAATGCACAGGTTTCAGCTTCTCAGACCTTGGAAGATATTATTCGTGCAGATTCATTCTCTTCTTTGCGGCGTGTTGGCGATCGTCAGCTTTGGTTGTGGGAAGTCCAGCTAGGTGGTTTAGATGATCTTCGAAATATGCTTGCAACCGGCAGCGTATTGATCACCTAAGTAAGTGCTGATCAATTCGCTTTCGTAGCGAGTTTTGGCGCGCCAAATGGTCGACTGGCGCGTCGCTCGAGCCCGCACGGCCGGTGTCACGCACGGACTAGCTCAACCTAACCCCATCCCCCTGGATATGATGACGTCATTAAAAACAACTAAGCGATAATAAAGTGAGGAAGATTATGATTGAAATATTGCATCCAATGGAATTTGAATTGCCTTGTCCGCTACCCATTGAAATGTCCATAATATTAAATTCTGTTATAGAAAAGTATTTTGTTCATGATATAACTGCTGGTGATTATGTTAGGGCTGCTGAAGGTTTTTTCCGTTCTGTGAAAAGACGAAAAAATAATAATTATGTTGAGTATGTATTGGGGAAAACGCAGGAAATTTATGATGTGCTAATAAAAATCCAAGATTATATTAAAATTTCCAGGATTGACTATTTGCTAAAATCTGGGTTGATGATTGGTGTGTATGTTATGAAAGATAAGGGGGAAGTGGTCGGTTGCATAAAGGGATACCGTGCGGATAAAATGACTGAGGAGGAATTTATTAATTCGAATTATGAGTAGTTAAGAAAAACTAATATTTTCTTTGGTTTGGCGGTTTGGTTGGCGTGTTAATAATTAATGAAATTTGTTTTTAAAAAATTAATTGATGCATGGAGAGCTGGCAGGAGCGGGGGCGGTGTTAGGTCCACCATTCGTACACGATCTCAGCCTTGCTTATGTCTATCTGTGACAAGTTGTGCTTATTAAATACCGATACGGCTCGATTACTGTCCTGCTTAAAATGGCAGAATAGCCACTGTCTATCCACCTCTCTATATGCTTCTCTCGTTCTGGCGTTGCTGGTAGCTCATTGCATGACTATACTTCAGGGGATATTTTTCACGTTTGGAAATAAAGAGCGATAGTGCATGATTTTTTCAAAACTTACAGGGTAGGCGAATTATGTTTATAGAAGCCATTGAATTCCCTTTTCTTGCTCGTTTACAAAATGAATGGTTGGTGATCAGGGATGAGCTTGTTGCGTTAAGGGCGGCTTGTTGGACGGAGTGGCCGGAGAGGGATATTTATGACGGCGACTGGAAAGTATTTGGCCTGTATGTTTTTGGTGAGAAGAATCTCGAATTTTGTAACCTGTGTCCGCGTACAACCGAAATTATCGAGGGAATTCCTGGCATGGTGACTGCGGGTTTTTCATCAATGGCTGCTAATACTCATATAACGCCACATCGTGGCTATACGAACGATGTATTGCGCTGCCACTTGGGGTTGGTTACTCCCGAAAATTGTGCTTTGCGCGTTTCGAACCAGATACGCACATGGACGCCTGGTTCCTGTTTTGTCTTTGATGACACTCAGGAACATGAGGCATGGAATCGGAGCAATGCTACGCGCATTGTGCTTTTGCTTGATTTTAAACGTGATGAAGGCATTGATATTATTTTCCCAGAGGAAGTGTTCGCATATGGCCTGAATTAATCAGCCAGAATGGCAAGTAGCCGCGACCGTTTCAACAAGCCGGAACGCCAGGGGCGAGTCGGCCAGTTGTGCACGATCTTAGCCTTGAGGCGTGTGGTATAGCTTGTAGCTTGAGGCCAGTCGCAAAACTGTTGGCGAGATTTGCATCGGCTAAGCCGTCTGTCCCAAGCCGACCAGCCGGCCCAGTGTCTCCTGCGCATTCATGCTCTTGGCCAGCTTGACGGCAGTCATGCCGCGGCTGTCCACGGCATCGATGCGGGCGCCGTGTTGCAGCAGCAGGTCGAGGATGGCGAGGCGGTTGAACATGGCGGCCATCATCAACGGTGTCTTGCCGTCCGGGCTGGCGCCTTCCACATGCGCGCCATGCTGGAGCAGCAGTTCGGCGATCTCCAGATAGCCCTTGTAGGCCACGCCGGCCAGCGGCGTCTGGCTCTGGTCGTTGGGGACGTTGGCGTCGGCGCCCGCTGTGAGCAGCAGGCGCGACGTTTCCAGGTGGCCATGGTAGCTGGCCAGCATGATCAGGCTGTCGCCTTTTTCGTTGCGAAAGTTGACCGGCACGCCCTGGGCAAGCATGGGGCCCAGTTGCTGCGTATCGCCTTCGCGCACGAGGGCGAACAGGCTCTGGATGAATGCCAGGGTTTCGGCATCCATCGTTGGCGGGAGTTTTCGAGCATCGGCGGTCATCGTGTGCTTTCTGTGAGGTTGGGCCAGGCTTGCAGTCTACTATGCGGCTGGCACCAGCGCCTTTTGCCGCGCAGCCAGCGCTGCACCGATGAAGAGGGCGATGGCCGAGGCGATCAAGCCCCGCTCCAGTCCGGCCGGGCCGTCGGCGATCCAGCCGACCACGATGGGGCCGGCGATCTGGCCCAGCGCGAACACGGTCGTGTAGGCGCTGATGCCGGCCGTCCACGATTGCTGCGGCAGGTTATGCCGCACCAGCGCCGTGGTCGACGCCACCACCGACAGGAACACGGCGCCGAAGACCAGGCCGGAGAGGAAGACGACGGGCACAAAGCTCGTCAGCGCGGGCAGGATGGTGACCACGCCCAGCACGCCATTTAATATCGCCAGCGATTCGCCGCCCCTGTAGCGGTCGAGCATGCGCGCCCAGATGCGCGACGAGGCCACCACCGCCAGGCCCAATACCGTATAGAACACGGTGATCAAGTTGGCACGCATGCCTTGCTGCTTGAGCAGGGCGATGACGAAAGTCATGTAGCCGATGTAGCCGACGCCAAACATGAAATAGCCAGCCAGGCTGGGAGAAAAGTCGCGCCAGGCGAAACGCCGCGGTGTGTCGACGGCGCGCGGCGTTTCGCCGATCGTTTTGGCCGGCAGGGCCATGAGGGCGGTGGCGGCCAGGCAGGCGAGTCCCAGGGCCAGCCACGGCCATTGCCAGGCATGCGCGGCGCCGTGGTCTTGCGCGGCGGCCAGTGCCGTCGGCACCAGCAGGGCCGACAGCGCGATGCCGAAGCCCGTGCCGCCGTAGTACAAACCGATGTAGAAGCCGGCGCGCTGGCTGTGCATGGAACCGAGCCGCGCCGCCAGCACGCCGCCGGCGATGAAAATGAAGGCGCTGGCCACGCCCGCACACACGCGCTGCAGGAACAGGGCGGCCGTATCGCTGACCAGGCCCGACATCAGCATGAAGACGCTGGCCAGCACGGAACCGGCGATCAGCAGGCGCCACACGCCCAGGCGGCGCATCAGGGCCGGCGTGGCCAGCGCGCCGAGAAAATAGCCGAGCGCATTGAAGGTGTTCATGGCCCCGGCCAGCAGGTAGGACCAGCCCAGATCGTCACGCATGGGCGGCAGCAGCAAGCCATAGGAAAAGCGCGACAGGCCCAGGGCGACTGCGGCACCCAGCGAGAGCGCCAGCGCCGTGGCCAGCGGATGGGACGGGGAATGATCGTGTGTCGGCATGGCCTCAATACCCGTTTATGTGAGAGCGTGGAGTGGGCGCCGGGCGGGGCAATCGGCGGGCAAGGTCTGTGCGGGACAGCGGCTGTGGCGCTGACGACACGCTTTTTTACTGCCAAGTTAATGAACAGGAGCCTGGAAGTCAAGCAGGGCCGCGCCTGTCATGGCAGTCAACAATGCAAATTCTGTCATCGTTACTTTTGGAGAGAATTGTGAGACATGCAATCTCATATAATTGCAATTAGGAAATTAACTTGCCAAAATTCAATTTTGCGGGTTGCTCCTGATCCTCCATATCTTAAGGGCACTATGAACAAGAATAAACCTGGCGCGTTGTTGATTGCAGCGCTGATTGGTGCGGCGTTGGCTGGCTGCGCTTCCGAATCGTCGCAAGCCCTGGCTGTTCCCACAGTCGCCAGTGCGGCCCGACCTTACGTCGGTCCACGCACGCTGATCGCTGTCGGCAAATTCGACAACCGCTCCAACTTTATGCGCGGCATCTTTTCCGATGGTGTCGATCGTCTGGGCAGCCAGTCGAAGACAATTCTGATTGCACACCTGCAAACATCCAACCGCTTCAACGTCCTCGACCGCGACAATATGGCCGAGCTCAAGCAGGAAGCTGACTTCAAGAAGCAGGGCCAGAACATCAAGGGCGCGGACTTTGTCGTCACGGGCGACGTGACCGAATTCGGCCGCAAGGAAGTGGGCGACAAGCAATTGTTCGGCATCATGGGCCGCGGCAAGACACAAGTGGCATATGCCAAGGTCACCTTGAACGTCGTCAATATCGCCACCTCGGAAGTCGTGTACTCGGCCGGCGGCGCCGGCGAATACAGCCTGTCGAACCGCGAAGTGCTGGGTTTTGGCGGCACCGCCAGCTATGACGCCACCCTCAACGGCAAAGTCCTGGATCTGGCCATGCGCGAAGCGGTCGAGCGCCTGGTGGCTGGCGTCGAAGCGGGCGCATTGCGCAAACAATAAGGTATTCCATGACAACAATGATGAACAAGGGCGCAGCCCTGCTGGCCATGCTCGCCTGTGCCGCCCTGACCGGTTGCGCCACGCAATCGAAGACCCTGTACCAATGGGAAGGCTACCAGCCGCAAGTGTACGAATACCTGAAGGGCGAAAGCCCGGAGCAGCAGATGGCCGCCATGGAAAAAGACCTGCAAGTGATCGCTGCCAAGGGCAATCATGCGCCGCCGGGCTTCCATGCCCACCTGGGCATGCTGTACTCGATCGCCGGCAAGCCGGAGCAGGTCGCCGCGCAGTTCGAAGACGAGAAAAAACTGTTCCCGGAATCGACGCCGTACATGGACTTCCTGTTGGGTAAATTGAAAAAAGGCGAGAAATTATGATGTCGCGCATGTTGAAAATGGCCCTGTGCCTGGGTCCCGCCATCTTCATGGTCGGTTGTGCCACCAAGCAGGCGGCATACGATTACACCGCCTTCAAGGCGGCCAAGCCCCGTTCCATCGTGGTCTTGCCGCCGTTGAACAACTCGCCGGAAGTCAATGCCGGCAACAGCGTCTATGCGCAAGTGACCTATCCGCTGGCCGAAGCGGGCTACTACGTGCTGCCGGTGGCCGTGGTCGGTGAAACCTTCAAGCAGAACGGCTTGACGAACGCGGCCGATATCCACGGCGTCGATGCCAAGAAGCTCAACGAGATCTTTGGCGCCGACGCGGGCCTGTACGTGACGATCTCCAAATACGGCACGACGTACGCCGTGATCGACAGCGTGACGGTGGTGGCGGTCGATGCCAAGCTGGTCGACCTGAAGACGGGCGCCTTGCTGTGGCAGGGCGCTGCCAGCGCATCGAGCAATGAAGGCAACAACAGCGGTGGCGGCGGCCTGATCGGCGCCCTGGTGACGGCGGCGGTCAAGCAGATCATCAACACCAGCACCGATGCCAGCCATCCTATCGCCGGCACGGCGAATGCGCGCCTGCTGTCGGCCGGCGTGCCGAACGGCTTGCTGTACGGCCCGCGTTCGGAACGCTACCTGGCGCAGTAAGCGTCCTGCCGCACCCGCACAGGCCCTGCATCCGCCAGGGCCTGTCGCAGGCCTGCCAGGCCGGTGTCGAAAGGCATGCCTGGCAGCGCCGAACTGTTCGTCCACGATCATCACATCCCGGCCTGCGCGATGTGCACCCGGACATGACGCAGCCCGCAGTCCGCGGAGCCTGTGAGACTTCGACTGGCGCAAGCCCACTTTCCCCAGCCACGTTAAGATAGCGGTATTTTCAAGACTGCGAGGGGACCAGGTGCGCGTGTTGCTGGTGGAAGACGATCCGATGATCGGGGAAAGCCTGGTCGAGGGCTTGCGCGGCGAGTGCTATGCCGTGGACTGGGTGCGCGACGGCCACGATGCGGAGCTGGCGCTGGCCGGCTTCGCCTACGATTTGATGCTGCTGGACCTGGGCTTGCCCGGCAAGCAGGGCATGGATGTGCTGCGCGCCATGCGCGCGCGGGGCGCCGAGTTGCCCGTGCTGATCATCACGGCGCGCGACGGCACGCCGGCCCGCGTGGAAGGACTCGACAGCGGCGCCGACGATTACCTGGTCAAACCATTCGACCTCGACGAGCTGCTGGCGCGCATCCGCGCATTGCTGCGGCGCCGGGTCAGCCGTTCGCGCTCCGTCATCGAGCATGGTGCGCTGATCCTCGACCTGGCCAGCCACGACGTCACGTTCGAGGGCGAGCAGATCAAGCTGCCGCCGCGCGAGTTTTCCGTGCTGCGCGCCTTGCTCGACCATCCGGGCAAGGTGGTGTCGAAGCGCCAGCTGAGCGAAAAGCTGTACGGCTGGGATTGCGAAGTGGAAAGCAATACCGTCGACGTGTACGTGTACCAGCTGCGCAAGAAGCTGGGCGCGGACGCCATCCAGACCGTGCGCGGCGTGGGCTACAAGATGCGGGTGGCGTCTTGCTGACCATCCGCCGCCAATTGCTGCTCGGCTTGCTGGCCGCCACCTTGCTGTGCGTGCTCGGTGCCGGCATTTCGCTGTTCCGCTCGCTGCTGGAAGAAACCAATGAACTGGCCGACTTGCAGCTGCGCCAGCTGGCCGTGGCCTTGCCCGACGAGTTCGAGCCGCAGGCGGGCCTGGCCGCCGCGCAGGAGCCGGAAGAGGCGTTCGTGCTGCAGGCGTGGGACGAGGAGGGCCAGCCATTGCCCGTCCTGCAGGGCCAGCCGGCATTGCCGCGCTATGCGCTGGCCGGCTTTGCCGATGTCACATTGCACGGCGAGGACTGGCGCCTGTACGGCGAGACGCGGCGCGGCCGCTACGTGCAGGTGGCGCAGGCGCAGGCCGTGCGCGACCAGCTGGCCTGGCAGATGACCATGCGCGCCGGCGCGCCCCTGCTGGTGTTCGCCCTGATCCTGGCGCTGCTGATCGTCGCCGTGGTGGGGCGCGCGCTGGCGCCGCTGCACCGGCTGGCCGAATCCGTGGCCGGCCGTTCGCCGGAAGCGCTCACGCCGCTGGCGGCCGACGACATGCCGCCCGAACTGCGGCCCGTGGCGCTGGCGCTGAACAGCTTGATGGGCCAGTTCGAGGCGGCGCTGACGGCGCAGCGCACCTTTGTTGCCGATGCCGCGCATGAATTGCGTTCGCCGCTGACGGCGCTGAAACTGCAGCTGCAGGTGGCCGAGCGGGCCGGCAGCGAGGAAGAACGCCGCGTGGCGCTGGCGCGGCTGCATGAAAGGCTGGACCGCAGCACGCACCTGGTGCGCCAGCTATTGAGCCTGGCGCGCCATGAAACGGCGCTCACGGCCAGTCAGCTGCACACGGTGGACCTGGGGCAGTTGCTGGAAGCGGCCGTGGCCGACCACAGCGCGCTGGCCGACAGCCGCGCGATCGACCTGGGCGTGGTGGAAACGCTGCCGGCCCCGGTGCTGGTACAGGCCGATCCCGACGGTTTGCAGGTCTTGCTGAATAACCTGATCGACAACGCCTTGCGCTACACGCAGCAGGGCGGCCGGGTCGATCTGCAGGCGGCGCTGGAAGAGGGCAGGCCCCTGCTGCGCGTCTCCGACAACGGCCCCGGCGTGCCAAGCCAGCACCATGCACGGCTGTTCGACCGCTTCTTCCGGCCCGACGGCAACGACGCCTGGGGCTGCGGCCTGGGCCTGTCCATCGTGCGCCACATCGCCGAGCACCACCAGGCGGACATTGTGCTGGCCGACGGCGAGGCGGGGCGGGGCTTGCAGGTGACGGTGCGCTTTCCGCAAGCGGCCTGAGTGGATAAGAAAAAATGGATGCCGATCAGCGTGACTTTACTGCTCAACACGCTAAAAGAAGAGCCGGCGCTAGCCCATGGCGTTGTCCAGCGCAGTCTCCAGCCTCTTGCGGCTGCTCGCCCGAACATGATGCATGCCAAGTCGCTTGGCCATCGCCATCACGGCATCGTCACCAGACCGACCTTCTTCCGCCACCAGTTGGGCAAGGGATATCAGTTCCGCCATACAAATTTCGTCTACGCTGCGCCCACCTTTGCCATCGTGGCTGAACAGGATAGGTAGCTCAGGCTCTCGATCACGTGCCCAGAAGAACATGCCGACGTCCTCCTCCGTGAATTTCAGGCACGACAGCGCTATTGAGGAGACGCGCTCCTGAATGCGCGCTCCGGTACGCTGCCAACCGTGCGCCCGCGCGATTCTGCGCGCCAGTACGGTGTCGCGTGACGGTCCATCGAGATCAACGATCTGCTCAATCATCTGTCGAAGCTGGCTGTCATAGGATGCATCAAAGAAAGTGTCGGCGTTCATGCTGCCCATTGTTGCCTGCTCGCTCATTTCAGATTGCGGACTTATCGTCGAGTGTATATCTTGACCGGCTTCAATACGTGAGGCGTATTGGACTTCAGGAACGGGTACTGTCTGTTCTTCCAATTCCACGGATGCGGCCGTTTCCGCTTGCGCCTGGGCCAGGATTTCTTTTGCTTCGGCCTCTGCCGCCTTGCGCTCTGCCACTTTGCTGCGCTGTTGCCGGCTGAGTTCAAGCAAGCGCTCCAACGCCGCGTGCGTCTTTTCCAGCGTACCTGCCCGGTCTATCCACCAGTCGGTAGACCAGATGCGCACGATTTCCCAGCCTAAACCGCGTAATACCTGCTCACGTAACATGTCACGGTCGCGTGCCGTTGCCGAGCGATGGTAGGTGGCACCGTCACATTCGACTCCGCACAGATAGATGCCAGGCGCATCGGGATGCACTACACCTAAATCCACCCTGAATGACGACGCGCCGATCTGCGTATGCACCAGCCAGCCGCGAGAGGCCAGGGCTGCAGCCACGGCTTCTTCAAACGGACTGTCGAAGCCACCGAGGCTACCTTTGGTCACTTCGGCCAGCGCCCGCGGACCACGTTCGGCAAACTCCAGAAAGTGCTTAAGGTCGCGCACCCCACTGGCCTGCGTGCGAGATAGGTCGAATTGCTCCGGCTTCAGACTGGAAAACACGCGCAATTCTTGACGTGCGCGCGTGATCGCCACATTCAGGCGGCGCTCGCCGCCATCACGGTTCATCGGGCCAAAGTTCATCGAAACCGTGCCTGCCAGGTCTGGACCGTAGGTAATCGAGAAGTAGATGATATCGCGCTCGTCACCCTGCACCGATTCCAAGTTCTTGATAAACAACGGTTCGAGTTCCGTCTCCGAAAAATATGGTTCCAGTAAAGGGTCCTTGCGGCGCTCCTCGTCAAGCAAGTCTTCGATCAGGTTCATCTGTTCGGTATTGAAGGTGACGACGCCGATCGTCAGTTTCGATTCCTTAAAGTTCGGCGCGCGCAGCTTTGCAACGATATCGGCTACCAGCTCCTTCGCTTCACGCTTGTTGATACGTGCGCCACCTTTCTCGTACACACCGTCGACGTGATGAAAGCTGACGGCGCGGTCGTCAGCGACCGGCGACGGGAATGTTACGAGGCCGCCGCCATAGTAACGGTGGTTGGAAAACGCGATCAGGGATTCGTGACGGCTGCGATAGTGCCAGGCCAGATTCATTGTTGGCAGGTTCGCACCCATGCATTCATCGAGAATGCTTTCCAGGTCGCCCTCGACATCCCCGTCATCCTCCGACGACTCGGCGCGATCAAAAAACGCGGTTGGCGGTAACTGCTTCGGATCCCCCACCATCACCACTTGCTTGCCACGCGCCATGGCGCCTATCGCATCCCATACCGGGATCTGCGATGCTTCGTCGAACACTACCAAGTCGAACGCACTCGCATCGGCTGCCAAATACTGTGCAATCGATAGTGGACTCATTAAAAGACATGGCGCCAGTTTTCCGAGCACCGAGGGAATCTTTTGTATCAATTCGCGCAATGGCATGTGCTGCTTCTTCTTGTTGATTTCACGACGCAGATCGCCCCATTCCGATTGACGCGTAACTTCGTCGGTGCGCGGCATGCCGGCGCATAGCGAGGCGCGTACCCATGCGCGCGTGACATCCGTAAATTGCCGGTCAAGAGCGCGGAAGTCCCCGATCCGCTTTTCATGTTCGACAGAAACGAAGTTGCGGATGACGGTTTCGTTGTCGACAGCCTGGTTGAGCCACCAGCGACTATAGTTGGTTTCAAAGGCGCGCAGTGCTTCTGCCGGCTGCACTGTACCTTTCTCCATTGCATCGACCAGCGACACTAGCGACAACGAAAGCGCTTCCGTGCGTACCTTGCGCCATGCACACCACGCCTTCAGGCGTGGTTCGACAGCAACGATATGCTGGCAGCAGGCGATCAGTTCGTTCAATGGCAGCTCGTTGAACTGCATGCTCACGCCTTCGCTGAACGTGCCGACGGTGGCAAGACTGGCGAGCGCGGGTTGCAAGGCATCAAGCGCGGCCCGATACTGCGTGCCGATGCTGGCTAGAAGACCGGATGGACTCAACAATGAGTTGCCATCAACCACCAATTGTTCGAATCCCTGACGCAGCACGCCAGCGTCTTCGACCGTCTCGGCCAAGTTGGCAATTGCCGTTGCAAGCACCGAATGAAAAGTTGCTACGCAGTCGATGTCGTCTGCGCGGGTCTGCAGGCCAGCCCAAGTGCCGCCGGTTGAGGCGCGCAGATAATCAAAGGCGCGCAGTTTATCTTCTAGGATGGCACGCTGTCGTACATGCTCGTAGTCAGCCGCCAGTTCCGGGCCACAGTCTGATGCCGCGACCTCGTCATGTTCGCCTTGCAGTGCGCCGGCATCCTGCACGGCGCGCAGGGCAAGCGCGAAGCGCATGGCCGCTGCCAGCAAATGCGGGTGTGTCGCCTGACCATTCCACAGTCCGGCTGTCTCTGCGGCCAGCGGCAGCATGTCGGCGATCTCGGCATTGAGCGTGCGCAGTTGCCTCAAGCGTTCCAACTCCAGTGCAAGCAACTTGCCGCAACGCTCGCTTTCGATCACGTCAAATCCCTGATCGTCCCAAGCTTCTTGCCGGCGTGCCTGTCCAAGTACATGCTGCAAGCGAAGCGCTGCCTGCACGAATTCAGGGCGCGTCTTTATGCCCGCCCAGATGCCTTCGCCCAGTGCACCCATTTCCACCTTCTCGATTGACGACCGTAATTCACGGATACGCACCAGTAAAGGCAGGTCGCGGGCAACATCGGCATCGCCGTCGCCGGTCACGCAATCGGTCAGTACTTTGGTGAGCTGGCGCTTGCGCATCCACGACAAGGGCCAAGCACTGCGTTCAGCCTCCATCCAACCACGTTGCAGCTGGTGCACGTTCAGTGCGTCCACCTGTTCACCATACTGCACGGACAGATTGCTTGCACTGGCAGCCAGATCGTCGAGTAGCTGCAATGCTTTTTCGAACTCGGCCAGAATGTCGTTAGACCAGGGATGGCCCAGTAGCGACATCACACGGTCACGCTCATCGAGTAGCGTCAGCGCTTTTTTGCATCGGGCGACGACCGACTCGGTCCATGCAGGACGGATGTGCGTAGTCAGATGACGATGCTGAAGCAGCAGTTGGTATCCTTCACGCAGATGAGACAGCAGCTCGCGCGCATCAGGGCGGAACACGAAGCCCCATTGATGGCCAAAGGCATCGGGCAGCGCCTGCGCCAAGTCGGCCATTGCCAGACGCGCCCGCCGGCCAGTCGGCAAGCCTGCGAGACCGGTTGCATTCTCAAAGCCGGTAATAGCCAATTGTAGTGCTTCAGCAGCCGGCACCACCGCCTTCGTCGCGCTGATGAACGACTGCTGCCAGGAAGGTGTCCACTCCGCTTGCCCGACTGCCATTAGCGGACCTTTAAGCAACTCCTGAGCGCCAACCGCCCCGGCATTGATCTCCAGACGGCTAGTCAATTCGCGCATCGCCTCAAGCTGGGTATGGTCGTGCGCATCGGCTGTGCTCCACGAAAGACCAAGTGTGGGTACATCTTCGCCATCGACCACGATGCCGATGGCCTTGTAAATCGTCAGTCCGTTACGATGTCGATGATGTAGCCGGGCGACATATTGGTTCAATTCGTCGCGCAGCCGCTTCAACTTAACCGCCTGCGCTTGCCATTCTTCAGGGTCAACCGCCCCCTGGGCCTCCCAAGCCCTTTGCAGCTGGGTGATCACATCGAGCTTGCGTGCCTTGCTTGAGTGCAGTTCGAGACAGAATTCGCCCAGGCCCACCTCGCGCAGGCGTCGGTACACGACATCGAGCGCGGCGATTTTCTCCGATACGAACAATACGCGTTTTCCTTCGGCCAGACACTGGGCGATCAGATTGGCAATGGTCTGGCTCTTGCCCGTACCAGGCGGCCCGATCAGGACAAAATTCTTGCCTTTGGCTCCAGCCATAACTGCCGAGAGTTGCGATGAATCGGCAGGAAGTGGACAGAATGTCTTGTCTGGAGAGAATTGCGCATCGAGTTCTTTCGCCAGCGGAAATGCTACCGTGGAGGGATAGGGCTCACGTGGACTGTCAATCAGGTGGCGCACGACCGGATTCTGGCGTAGCTGATCCGTGCGCTGTGTCAGGTCGACCCACATCAGGTATTTAGCGAACGAGAAAGAAGACAGCACCACTTCGTCCGATACTTCCCATCCCTTGATGTCGCGCACGGCATGTGAGACAGTACGCCAGATCAGCGCGACGTCAAGACCTGCGGCATCCTGCGGCAACTTGCCATCCATGACACCCAGGTTGAGATGGAAATCTTGCCGCAGCATCTCGATCAGCGTCGGATTGAAGCGTGGTTCGTCTTCATGCAGGCACAAGGTAAAACCGGAGCGCGCACTTTTGCGTTGCAACGATACTGGAATCAGGATCAGCGGCGCCTTGCACTTCTGTCCCGCTTTGTCTTCTCGCGTCCAGTTCAAAAAGCCCAGTGCCAAGAATAGCGTGTTGGCTCCGCCTTCCTGCAGCACCGTGCGGGCACTCCGGTACAGATCTACGAGCCGTGCCTCCAGCTCCAGCTCGCTCACGCTGACGAATACCTCGCGTCGTTTGAGTGCATCGAGGGCATGCTCGCGATGGACATCTTCGCGTGAGCGCTGTTCGTGTATCGCCAGGTTGCGTGGATCTTGCCCATCCATCAGGTCCGGTCTTGGCAACAGGCGTATCGGTGCCCCGTCGGACAGCACATCCTCCAGCATGCCAGGTTCCGGTGCATCGATCCTCAGCGATTTCTTGCCACTCTTGAAATTGAGGAGATTGTTACGTAGCGATAGGTCAAGCAGCTTGCGTTGCCATCGGGCCAGTCTGTCCTTCGGATCGAGCTCCGGCGCCTCGGTGGTCATCTCGTCATCCGGAAACTCAGGTGCGCTATTGTCAAACGTGCTTGCGGTCGCTTCCATCGCGCTATCGGCCGGCGGTACGATGACCTCGTTTGCACCACTGGCAAGCGGTTTGATCCGTTGCATGCGGGCACGCCGGATATCAATCACCAGCTCAAATTGTTCCTCGGCCTGTTCGGCGACCTGACTGGCGGCCAGATCGGTGGCATATGTAAAGGACGGTGCCGGTCGCGAAGTAATCAGCGTCGTTTCGAACAGAATCAGTTCTTGCAACCTGACGCGTTTGCGGATGGCCGTCACGTCATCGACAACTACTGTGGAAAATTCTTCCTGACGTAGCCATACGCCAGAGAACGCGTGCCCCTTCGTGAATATAACAAGCGGATTCAAGCCTGCCTGTTCCAGTGCAGAGCAAAACATCAGAGTCAGGTCGAGACAGGTGGCAATGCGGGCGTCCATCACCTGTGCTGTACTACGTACCTTCTGGCCACGGTGCTCGAAACTGGCTGGCGGCAATGCATAGTCCAGTCCCAGCGCTGCCACGGCGGTCCACAGTGCCGAAGCCAATTCCCACGCTCGTTTTGCGCCGCCGCGATAGCCGTCCAGCGCCGGGCTTTTGCCCGCCTGCCGCAATATCTCGGCGGCCTGCTTGAGCAAGCGGTCGATTGCCGGCTCATTTGGCTGCACGAACGCTGCAACGAGGTCAGGCAGGTGGGACAGCCCCCCCCATTGGTTGCGAGGCAACAGCTCGACCTTGCGCTCTTCTGTCGCCAGCACACGCTCCGTGATCGAGCCTGCTTTGCCAAGCAGTGTCAGAGTAATTGTTGAGGTCTCGGCCTCGGTCAGTTTGCCTAGTATGATACCGTCCAGCTGCACATCGCAATCCCTGATGTCGTAGTTGGATTTTGCCTGACAGGCATCGATTACCCAGGTTTTCGCTTTTAAAAATGGAGGAAACGATTCCAGGCGCAATCGCAAGTCAGTAATCTCGCCATTGCTGTCATTGACGATGGCCAGTTCACGCAGCAGAGGAATGGAGTTCTGGAAGTCTGCCAGGTTCAGCTTGCTGGCATTCGAGATTCGAATTGCGTATTCAGGTGTTGCAGGTGTTGCGTTGACGGGCTGCTCCGCCATGTTTTCTACTTGGTCCACGTACTTCCCCGTTAATGACTGCGATGAATTTTGTATCTATTTTGAAAACTAATTTGCTGTATAGACATTCATCGAACGACATTAACACATTGGAAAGAGGCAATTACTCACCAAATCTCACTTCATTGATATTCGGTGCCGTTAGTGTGTTCTTACAGCGATGCGTCCACGCTACTTGGCCAGTTAATATCATGAGGTAAGGGTGAGCCGCCATGAAAAAAGCGGATGCCGGCGAGGGCATCCGCTTTTCAGTCACGCGCGAGGCGCTTAGGCCAGCTCGGTGATGAATTGCTCGCGCGCGGGGCGCACTTTTTTCAGGTCCACCAGCCAGTCGCCCTCGTCGGCACGGTAGCCCAGCGGCAGCATGACGACGGAGCGCAAGCCTTTTTCACGCAGCTTCAGGATCTCGTCGACCTTGGCCGGATCAAAACCTTCCATCGGCGTCGAATCGACTTTTTCCTGCGCCGCGGCGATCAGGGCCGTGCCCACGCCGATATACGCCTGGCGCGCCGCGTGCTGGTAGTTGGTCTCGGCATCGCGCTGCGGATACGTGGCCAGGATCTGCTGGCGGTACGCTTCCCAGCCTTCATTCTTGAAGCCGCGTACGGTGTTGACCAAGTCAAAGCGGGCGTTGATGCGTTCGACCGTGTAATTGTCCCAGGCGGCAAACACCAGCAGGTGCGAGGCGTCCGTCACTTGCGACTGGTTCCACGCGTGCGGCTTGATCTGCTCGCGCAGGGCCGGATTCGTCACGACGAACACTTCGTAAGGATGCAGTCCGCTGGAGCTGGCCGTCAGGCGCACGGCTTCCAGGATGCGCTCGACCTTGTCTTGCGGCACCGTTTTCGTCGGGTCCATTTTCTTGGTGGCGTAGCGCCATTGCAGTGTTTCGAGCAAATCGGACATGTGAATCCCTTTCAGAGTGAATAGTTCAGATTGGAAATGATAGCGGATTCAGCCATTTCAAGTGCGGCCCCTCAAAGAGAGTTGTATAGATGAGCTGTCTCTTGCCCTTTACAGCCCCACCATGGCCAGCTCCACTGCCGGGTAGCGCTCGCCTTGCACGCTGGCGGGCGCGATGGCGGCGCCGATGGCGGCCAGCTCGGCGCCGCTCAGAGTGAGTTGCGCGGCGGCCACGTTCTCTTCCAGGTGGGCCAGGCTGCGGGCGCCGGGAATCGGCACGATGTCGTCGCCTTGCGCCAGCAGCCAGGCCAGGGCCAGCTGGGCCGCCGTGGCGCCGCACGCCGCCGCCAGGCGCTGCAATTCGGCAACGAGATGTCCGTTGGCCGCCATCGCCGGCGGCTGGAAGCGGGGCAGGCTGTGGCGGTAATCGTCCGGTGCCAGCGCGGCGCTGGATGCGAGCCGTCCCGTCAGGAAGCCCCGGCCCAGCGGGCTGTAGGGCACGAAACCGATGCCGAGCGCGCGGCAGGCGGGCAGCACGTCCGCTTCCACGTCGCGGCTCCACAGCGAGTATTCGGACTGCACGGCCGCAATCGGATGCACGGCGTGGGCGCGGCGCAGGGTGGCGGCCGACACTTCCGACAGCCCCAGGTGGCGCACCTTGCCCACCCGTACCAGCTCGGCCATGGCGCCGACGACGTCTTCGATGGGCACGGCCGGGTCCACGCGGTGCTGGTACAGCAAGTCGATGCACTCGATGCCGAGCCGGGACAGCGATCCTTCCACCGCCTGGCGAATATGTTCGGGGCGGCTGTCGACACCCGCCATGCGCTCCACGCCTTTTCCTTCAGGCAATATCTTGAAGCCGAACTTGGTAGCGATGCTGACTTTGCCGCGCAGCTGTTTCAGGGCGCGGCCTACCAAGTCCTCGTTGGCGTAGGGGCCGTACACTTCGGCCGTATCGATCAGGGTCACGCCCAGCTCCACGGCGCGGTGCAGCACGCGCAGCGAGGCGGCCTCGTCGGCGCCGCCGTAGGCAAAGCTCATGCCCATGCAGCCCAGGCCGATGGGGGCGACGCGCAAGCCGGAGTTGCCCAGTGTTCTGTGTTCCATTGTCATTTCCTTTCAAAAAAAGATGCAAGAAGTATGGATGACGGAACAGCATGCGATAAGATGGCTAATCCTGCATGCATTACTGAAGTTTTTTCATGAATTTTTTCCTCGACAATGGCTGACCTCAACGAATTGACGGCCTTTGCCGCCGTCGCCCGCCTGCGCAGCTTCCGCAAGGCGGCATTGGAGCGGGGCGTGTCCGCCTCCGCCCTCAGCCATGCATTGCGCGCGCTGGAAGAGCGCCTGGGCGTGCGCCTGCTGAACCGTACCACGCGCAGCGTCACGCCGACCGAGGCGGGGCAGCAGCTGCTGGCGCGGCTGGCGCCGGCCATGCGCGAAATCGACGATGCCTTGCAAGACTTGAGCGCCCTGCAGGATGTGCCCGCAGGCACGCTGCGCCTGAACGTGCCCCGTCCCGCCGCCCGGCTGCTGCTCGCGCCCATGCTGGCCGGTTTTGTCGCGCGCTATCCGCGCGTGCAGGTCGAAGTGGTCACCGATGACGGCATGATCGATATCGTGCGCGACGGTTTTGACGCGGGCATCCGCTTCGGCGAACAGGTGGCGGCCGACATGATCGCCGTGCCCGTGGGCGCGCCGCAGCCGTTCGTGGTGGTGGCGTCGCCCGCCTACCTGGCGGCGCATGGCGCACCAGGCACGCCACGCGACTTGCTGGCGCACGCCTGCATAGGCCGGCGCTTTCCCAGCGGGCGCCAGTATGCGTGGGAGTTCGGGCAGGATGGGGAAGCCGTCAGCATCGCCGTCGGCGGCCCGCTGGTGTTCGACGATGATGAACTGATGCTGCGCGCGGCCCGCGATGGGGCGGGACTGGCCTATGTGTACGAAGCCGACGCGCACGCCGATATCGCGGCGGGCCGGCTGGCGCGCGTGCTGGAGCGCTGCCTGCCGCCGCCCTCCCGTTACTTCCTGTACTACCCGAGCCGGCGGCAGATGCCTGCCGTGCTGCGCGCCTTTGTCGACATGGTCCGCGCCGACGGTCTTGCCTAGGCGGCGGCCGGCGGCGCGCCGTGCTCGACCGGCCACTTGACGGTAAACACGCTGCCGCCCGCCTTGCCGCGCGTGCAGGCCGCGCTGCCGCCATGCGCGCGCGCGATGGCTTCGACCACGGCCAGGCCCAGGCCGCTGCCCGCGTTCAGGTCGCCGCCGTCGCTGTCGCCGCGGCGAAACGCCTCGAACACGTGCGGCGCCAGTTCCTCTGCAATGCCGGGGCCCGCATCCTCGACGCTCAGGTAATACTGGCCGGCCTGCACGCGGGTGCGCACGCGCAGCAGGCCCGGCTGCGCATAGCGGCGCGCGTTGTCGAGCAGGGCCAGCACGATTTGCCGGATGCGCGCCGCGTCGCAGCAAACGGGATGGTCGGACAGGTGCAGTTGCAGCGTAAAGCCGGCCGCTTCCATCTCCTGCGCCAGCAGGCGGCCCACTTCCTCGATTTCCAGGGTCAGGTCCGTCCACGCCATGCGCAGCTGCATGTGGCCGCTGTCGGCCAGGCTCAGGGTGCGCAAGTCCTCGATCAGGCGGCCCAGGTCCTCGACTTGCGCCAGCAGGCTGGAAAACGGCACTTCCTCGGGCTTGAAGACGCCATCGACGACGCCCTGCAAGGTGCCGCGCAGGATGGTCACGGGCGTGCGCAGTTCGTGCGCGATGGCGGCATTCCACGTTTCGCTTTCCTTGGCGCCCCGCTGCAGGCGCTCGGCCATGCTGTTGAAGTCATCGACCAGCATGGCCGTTTCGCCCAGGCTGCGGTCGCCCGCGAAGGCGCGCGCGGACAGGTCGCCGTGGGCCACGCGGCGCACGCTGTCCATCACGGAATTGATCGGTTTCAGGATGCGCGCGGCCAGCTTGAAGGCGAAAAAGGCGGCCAGCCCCAGGCCGAAAATGGTGATGGCAAAGATCCACAGCCATTCGACGGTGCTGGGCGACCAGTCGTCGGGCTCGGACAGCATGCCGGGATCGATCTTGAAGGCGACGGCGAAGAAGATCCACGAGCCGATCCAGATGATCAGGATGCTGCACACCATCAGCACGGACATCGACAGCACGATCTGCCGGTTCAGGCCTGTAAAGCGCATCAGGCGTCGCTTTCCAGCCGGTAGCCCACGCCGCGCAGGCTGGCCGGCATGTTCATCACGCCCGCTTCCTCGAGCTTCTTGCGCAGCTTGCTGACGTGGCTGTCCACCGTGCGTTCCATCGAATTGCTTTCGGGCATGCACGACTCCAGCAATTCCAGGCGGCTGCAGACGCGGCGCGGCGTGCGCGCCAGGTGCGCCAGCAGGCGAAATTCCGTCAACGTCAGGCTCAAGGGCACGGGCGCGCCGTCGCGCAGCACGCTGGCCACGTACGTTTCCTGGTCGATCTCGATGGGGCCGCAGCGCAGGCGCTGGCCGCCGACCGGGTGGTGGCGCACGCGCGAACGGCGCAGCACGGCCGCCACGCGGGCCACCACTTCGGCCGGATTGAAGGGCTTGATGATGTAGTCGTCGGCGCCCACGCGCAGGGCGGCCAGCTTGTCGGCATCCTGGTCGCGGGCCGTGAGCATGATGACGGGCGTCTCGCCGCGCCGCCGCACTTCGGCCAGCACGGCCCAGCCGTCGACGCGGGGCATTTGCACGTCGAGCAGCAGCAGGTCCGGCGCCAGCGCCAGGTGCTGCTGCAGCGCTTCCTGTCCATCGAGGGCGAAGGCCGTGCGGTAGCCGTCGCGCTCCAGATAACCGGCGAGGATGCGGGCGATTTGCGGTTCATCTTCGGCGATCAGGATGAGGGCGGAAGGGGGCGTGGTGGCAAGAAAAGAGGGCTGGCTGGCGCTGTGATGATAGTTCATGCAAATAGTCTAGCATTCTTCTTTCTCTCCATCGAATCTCCACATTTCTTTGACGAAATATCCACCTTGGCCTTTTATGCTGCGCTTATCTGTCGACCGGACCGCCGGTTGGGATCTGCCATAGAGAAAGACCATGCATCCGAGCCACTTCACCAAGAAAAACATGTTGATCGCCGCGGCACTGCTCAGCCTTGCCGCCTGTTCCAAACCCGCGCAGGAAGAAGCGGCCGCGCCGCCCGCCGCCGTGACCGTGCTCAAGCTGCAGGCGGCGCCCGTCGTCCTCAGCGATGAATTGCCGGGCCGGGTGGCCGCCTTCCGCACGGCCGATATCCGCCCGCAGGTGGGCGGCATCGTGCTGCGCCGCCAGTTCGAGCAGGGCGCCGACGTGACGGCGGGACAGAAGCTGTTCCAGCTGAACCCCGCGCCATTCCAGGCGGACGTCGATTCGGCCGCCGCAGCCCTGCAGCACGCGGTGGCCACGGCGAACCGCGCCAGCAGCCAGGCAGACAGGTTAAAACCGCTGGTGGAAGCGGACGCCATCAGCCGCCAGGCGTATGACGACGCCGTGGCCCAGCGCGAGCAAGCTGTGGCTACCGTGGCGCAGGCGCGCGCGACCCTGGCGCGCCGGCGCCTGGACCTGGCCTTTGCCAGCATCGAGGCGCCGATTGCCGGGCGCATCGGCTCCGAACTGGTGACCGAAGGCGCGCTCGTAGGCGTGGCCGATGCTGCGCCGATGGCGCGCATCCAGCAGATCGACAAAGTGTATGTCGACGTGCGCCAGCCGGCCGCCGCGCTGGCCGCGCTGCAAGCCTCGGGTACGGGTGGCGCGGACAAGCTGCCCGTGACCATTCTGGGCGCCGACGGCCAGCCGCATCCCGTCACGGGCCGCATCCTGTTCTCGGGCATCAGCGTCGATGCGGGCACGGGCGACGCCGTCATCCGCGTGCTGGTCGACAATCCGCAGCGCCAGCTCTTGCCCGGCATGTTCGTGCGCGCCCGCATCGCCCGCGCCGTGCAGGCCAACGGCGTGCTGCTGCCGCAGCAAGCCGTCTTGCGCAGCAGCGGCGGCCAGGCGCAGGCCTGGGTGCTGGACGGCACGAACAAAGCCAGCCTGAAACCGATCGCCGTGGGCGACGTGGTCGAGCACCAGTATGTGGTCAGCGGCGGCCTGAAGGCGGGCGACACCGTCGTCATCGAAGGCCAGGAACGCCTGCAGCCGGGCGCCATCGCCGCGCCGCAGCCATGGAAGCCGGCCGTCGTGGCAGCCGCAGCTGCCGCCAAAGCGCATTGATGCGCCATTTGAATCCAATGAAAGTCTAACGACATGCCTCAATTTTTCATCAACCGCCCCGTCTTTGCGTGGGTGGTGGCGGTCTTCATCGTCCTGTTCGGACTGATCGCCATACCGCAATTGCCGATTGCGCGTTTTCCTTCCGTGGCGCCGCCCAGCGTCAGCATCAGTGCCGTGTATCCGGGTGCCACGCCGCAAACCATGAACGATTCCGTGGTGGGCTTGATCGAACGCGAACTGTCGGGCGTCAAGCACCTGCTGTATTTCGAGTCGTCCACCGACACCTCGGGTTCGGCCTCGATCACCGTCGCCTTCCAGCCGGGCACGGACCCGGAAATGGCGCAGGTGGACGTGCAAAACCGCCTGAAAGCCATCGAGCCGCGCCTGCCGCAGGCCGTGCGGCAAAACGGCTTGACGGTGGAATCGGCGTCGTCCGGCTTCCTGATGATCGTCAGCCTGATTTCCGAGAATGGCCAGCACGATGAAGTGGCGCTGGGCGACTACCTGGCGCGCAACGTGACGGAAGAGCTGCGCCGCATTCCCGGCGTGGGCAAGGTGCAGCTGTTCGGTTCCGAGCGGGCCATGCGCATCTGGGTCGACCCGGCCAAGCTGGTGTCGTACAACATCGCCATGGGCGAGCTGACGGCCGCCATCGCGCAGCAGAATGCGCAGATCGCCCCGGGCCGCCTCGGCGATTCGCCCGCCGTGCACGGCCAGCGCGTGACGATTCCGCTGACGGTGCAGGGCCAGCTGCAAACCCCGGCCGAATTTGCCGCCATCGTGCTGCGCGCGAACGCGGATGGCTCGAAAGTGACCATCGGCGACGTGGCGAAAGTGTCGCTGGGCGCGCAAAGCTTCAATTTCAGCATACGCGAAAACGGCCAAGCCGCGTCGGGCGCCGCCATCATGCTGTCGCCCGGTGCCAACGCCGTGCAGACGGCGGCCGCCGTGCGTGCGCGCATGGCCGAACTGGCGCACACCATGCCGGCCGGGATCAAGTACTCGGTGCCGTTCGATACGGCGCCGTTCGTGAAGATATCGATCGAAAAGGTCGTCGTCACCTTGCTGGAGGCGATGGTGCTGGTCTTCCTCGTCATGTACCTGTTCCTGCAAAAGATACGCTACACCCTGATTCCCGCCATCGTCGCGCCGATCGCCCTGATGGGCACATTTACCGTGATGCTGATGGCCGGCTATTCCATCAACGTGCTGACCATGTTCGGCATGGTGCTGGCCATCGGCATCATCGTCGATGACGCCATCGTGGTGGTGGAAGCGGTGGAGCGGCTGATGGCGACCGAGGGCCTGTCGCCGAAGGAAGCGACCTCGAAAGCGATGCGCGAAATCACGGGGGCCGTGGTCGGCATCACCCTGGTGCTGACGGCCGTGTTCATCCCGATGGCGCTGGCCAGCGGTTCCGTGGGCGCCATCTACCGCCAGTTCACCCTGGCGATGGCCGTGTCGATCCTGTTCTCGGCGTTTCTGGCCTTGACCCTGACGCCGGCCCTGTGCGCCACGATGTTGAAACCCATCGGACCGCATGATCATGATAAAAAAGGCTTTTTCCTGTGGTTCGACCGCCAATTTGAGCGCATGACGGCACGCTATGAAAAAGGCGTGGTGGCGATGCTCAAGCGCGCCGGCCGCTCGATGGTGCTGTACGGCGCCATCGTCGCGGCGCTGGGCGTGGCCTTCATGCAGCTGCCGTCGGCCTTCCTGCCCGAGGAAGACCAGGGCTACTTCATCACCTCGATCCAGCTGCCGTCCGACGCCACCATGGAGCGCACGCTTGATGTCGTCAAGCTGTACGAGCAGCACGTGGCCACGCGTCCCGGCATCGAAGTGAACCAGTCGATCCTCGGCTTCAGCTTTTCCGGCGCGGGACCGAACGCGGGCCTGGCCTTCACCATGCTGAAGGACTGGAAACAGCGCAACGGCGCCACGGCGCAGGAAGAAGTGGCGCTGGCGCAGGCGGCCATGTCGCAGGCGAAGGAGGGCGTGATCATGAGCCTGATGCCGCCCGCCATCGATGAACTGGGCAATTCGTCCGGCTTTTCGATGCGCCTGCAAGACCGCGCCAGCCAGGGCATCGCGGCCCTGCAGGCGGCGCAGAACCAGCTGCTGGGCCTGGCCGCGCAAAGCAGCAAGGTGGCGGGCGTGTATCCGGACGGCTTGCCGCCCGGCGCCAGCGTGCGTCTCGACATCGACCGCACCAAGGCCGAAGCGCTGGGCGTGCCGTTCACGGCGATTGCCGACATGCTGACGGCGGCCATGGGGTCGACCTATGTCAACGATTTCCCGAACGCTGGCCGCATGCAGCAGGTGATCATCCAGGCCGACGCGCCGTCGCGCATGCAGCTCAACGACGTGCTGGCCTTGCGCATCCGCAATAACGCGGGCGGCATGGTGGCCCTGGGCGAGCTCGTGCGACCCGTGTGGAGCGAATCGCCGCTGCAGCTGGTGCGTTACCAGGGCTACCCGTCGGCGCGCATTTCCGGCAGCGCGGCGCCCGGCGTGTCCAGCGGCGACGCCATGCTGGAAATGGAGCGGCTCGTGAAGCAGTTGCCGCCGGGCTTCGCGCTGGCGTGGACGGGCCAGTCGCTGCAAGAGAAGGAATCGGCGTCGCAGGCGCCCATGCTGATGGCGCTGTCGATGCTGGTGGTCTTCCTCGTGCTGGCGGCCCTGTATGAAAGCTGGTCGATTCCCGTCTCCGTGATGCTGGTGGTGCCGCTGGGTTTACTGGGCGCCGTGCTGGCCGTGATGTTGCGCGGCATGCCGAACGACGTGTTCTTCAAGGTGGGCATGATCACCATTATCGGCCTGTCGGCGAAGAATGCGATTCTGATCGTCGAGTATGCGCGCCAGTTGCAGGCGCAGGGCAAGGGGCTGGTCGAGGCGACGGTGGAAGCGGCGCGCCTGCGCCTGCGCCCGATTTTGATGACGTCATTGGCGTTCGCGCTGGGCGTGGTGCCGCTGATGCTGGCCACGGGCGCCAGCGCCGAGACGCAGCACGCGATCGGCACGGGCGTGTTCGGCGGCATGATTACCGCCACCGTGCTGGCCGTATTTTTCGTGCCCGTGTTCTTTGTCGTGGTGCTGGGCGCCGTCGACAAGATGGGCACGTACTTCAACAAACGCAGTGATCGCATCGCCGTCAAGGCGGTGGAAGGAGAGTTGTAATGCGTTTATTTTTTCTCACGCCCCTGGCCGCGCTGGCCTTGTCGGCGTGTTCCCTGACGCCGCCGCTGGTCAAGCCGGCGGCACCGATACCGGCCAGCTATGCAGAGATTGCCGCGCCAGCCGCGGCCGACACCGCGGCCGACCTGGGCTGGCGCCAGATGCTGCTCGATGCGCGCCTGCAGCGCCTGGTCGATATCGCGCTGGAAAACAACCGCGACTTGCGCGTGGCTTCGCTCAATGTGGAAGCCGTGCGGGCGCAGTACCAGATACAGGATGCGGGCCGCTATCCTGCCATCGGCGCGAATGCGGGCGGCGTGCGCCAGCGCGGCGCCGACGCTGTGACACAGAATCAGTTCACTGCCGGCATCGCCATGAGCGCGTTCGAGATCGACCTGTTCGGCCGTCTGCGCTCGCTGTCGGACGCGGCGTTTGCCCGCTATCTGGCCACCCAGCAGGGCCAGCGCGCCGCGCATATGGCCCTGATCGGCGCCGTGGCCGACGCCTACCTGGAGCAGCGCCTGGCCGAGGAACAGCTGGCGCTGGCCCGGCAAACCCTGCTTGACTGGCGCCAGGCGCTGGTCTTGACGCAGCGCCTGCACGGCGCGCAGCAGGGCAGCGGCCTGGACGTGGCGCAAGCCGAAGGCCAGGCCGCCACGGCGGAAGCGGACGTGCAGGCGCGCGTCCGGGCCAGCTCATTGGCGCGCAACAACCTGGAACTGCTGCTCGGTGCGCCGCTGCCGGCCGATCTGCCGGCGGGCCGCGCGCTCGATGGCCAGCCCGTGCTGACGCAGCTGCCGCCCGGCCTGCCGTCGGACTTGCTGGCGCGCCGGCCCGACATCCTGCAGGCCGAATTTGCGCTGGCGGCGGCGAATGCGGAAATCGGCGCCGCGCGCGCCGCCTTCTTCCCCCGCCTGTCGCTGACGGCGTCGCTGGGCTTTGCCAGCCCGGAGCTGGGCGACCTGTTCCGCGGTAGCGCGCGCAGCTGGTCGTTCGCGCCGCAAGTGACGCAGCCGCTGTTCCAGGGCGGCCAGCTGCGCGCGGAACTGCAGCTGTCGCGCCTGCGCAAGGACGTGGCCGTGCTGCAGTACGAACAGGCGATCCAGGCGGCGTTCCGCGAGGTGCGCGACGGCCTGGCCGGCAGCGCCACGTTTGCGCAGCAGATCGCCGCGCAGGAGCGCGTGGTGGCGGCGGCGCGGCAGCGCCAGCGCCTGTCGCAGCTGCGCTACGACGCGGGCCAGGACAGCCGCCTGGAATTGCTCGACGCGCAGCGCCAGTCGTATGCGGCCCAGCAAGCCCTGCTCGACGCGCGGCGCGACCAGTTCAAGTCGGCCGTGGCGCTGTACAAGGCGCTGGGTGGCGGCCTCGAGGAGTAAACCTCCGTCTACCAGGGCAGCGCCACGGGCACGCTGTCGCGGTGCTTCGCCTGGTAGTGGGAACGCAGGAATTGCGCCAGGAAGGTGAATTCGTTGTAGCAATGCATGAGCAGGGCGCGGGCGAATGCATCGGGGAAGAGGGCGGCGATCTCTTGCGGGCTGTGGCCGGCGTCCGGCAAGTCCTGGCCCATGTAGAAATGGCTGCGCAAGGTCATGCCCCAGGCCGTGTCGCGGCCCATGTGCAGCAGGCGCCCGCCAAGGACGGCGCCGTCCGCGGTGCGGGGCGGCGCATAGCTCATGCCCACCCTGGCGCATACGGCGGCAGAAATGCGGCCCTCGGCCCGCGCCGCCTCGTATTGCCGTCCCTCGAAGAATTCACGGGGATCGCGGAACTGGATGGCCAGCTGTTCGGCCGGCATGCCGCTGAAAAACTCTTCCGCCAGATGGATGGAGCCGACGTGCGTCCCGGCGCTGCCTTCAGCCCAGCCGCTGGCCAGGTGGTCGACCGGGTGCCACATCAGGTAGCGCTCCGTGTCGGGCCGCGAGCGGAACCACCATTCAAACATCTCGCCAGTGCAATTTGGCAAGTCGGTGCGGCACGCCACGTGCAGCACGCCGCTGGGCAGCCGTTCGAAGCCCGTTTCCAGCGCCAGGGGAGCGGGGTGCAGCAGGGCGTGGACGTCGTTGAGATCCATGGTCTTACCTTTCAGTGTGGGTGGTGGAAACAGCGGTGGTGCCGGCCGGGCGGCGGCGCAGCAGCGGGGCGGCCGCCACGGCCGCGCCCAGCAGGGCCAGTGCGGCCGTGGCCGCAAACATCGCCGCGTGGCTGCCGGGCAGATACGTCATGAAGGAAGAGAGAAATTGCCCGCCGAAGATGGCCATCGACAGATAGGCGAGGTTGCGGTTGCGGCTGGGCAAGTGGCTGCGCTCGACCGTCATGTGCGTGCACAGGGGCACGGACAGGCCGAAGCCCATCCCCAGCGCCACGGCGCCGGCCAGCAGCGTGGACAGCGCGGCGGCCCCCGCGAACAACAGGTGTGCCAGCGCATAACAGGCGAAGGCGGCGCCCAGGGTGCCGTGTTCATGCAGGCGCCGGACCACCTGGGGCATCAGCCAGGCGGCCGCCACGGCCACCAGCGACACGAAGGAAAGCAAATACCCGGCCCGGTCCTCGCTCCAGCCCAGCTGCTGCAGGCGCAGGGGCAGGATGATGATGGCGGCGAAAAACACCGTCATGGAGAGTGCCGCCAGCGCATGGACGAAGAGCAGGGCGCGCGACGGGCCGGGCGCTGGCGGCGCGCCATCCATGCCGGCATCCCCGGCAGGGGCAAGTGCCGGCACGCAGCGCCAGGCGCATGCCAGCAGCACCCACGAAGCCAGATACAGCAGGAAGGGATAGCGCCAGCCCGCCGTGGCCAGCAGGCCGCCCAGGGCGAGGAACAGCACGCCGCCCAGTTCGATCGTCATGCCTTGCCTGGCGATCATGCGCAGCCTTGCCTGGCCGCTGAACAGGGCCGAGATCAGCCCCGTGCCCGATGCCATCACCAGCGCCGTCGGCGCGCCCAGCAGGAAACGGTTGGCGAACACGGCCAGGTGGCCATGCAAAAACATGCCCGAGACGCCCAGCAAGCCGTACAGGAACAGCCCCGCCAGCAGGCTGCGGTGCAGTCCCAGGCGCTGCATGAGCATGGCGGCGAAGGGGCCGGACAGCACCACGCCCAGCGAGGGCAGCGTGACGAGCCAGCTGGCGGCGTCGGCCACGCCGAGGCGCGCGGCGATGGACGGCAATCCCGGAACCAGCACGCATCCCACCATGATGGTCAGGCTGGCAACGGAAAGGAGCGTGCACGTTGCTGTCTTCGATATACTGCGGCTGGACATGCGCCTCCCCCGGTGCCTGAGTTGAAAACCGTTAATCGGAACACTGTTCCGAATGATGGAACAATTATAGGGCCATGTACAATGCCGGTCAATGCCGTCACGGCAGCTATCGTCATGCACAATTGGGTAAAGAAATGAGTGAAGAAAACGAAGGCAATAGCGGCAAGCAAGTCATTGCGCGCGCGGCGGCGGTGCTGCGCGCGCTGGAAAACCAGACGGGCGGCCTGAGCCTGGCGCAGATCGCCAAGGGCGCGGACTTGCCGCGCACCACGGTGCACCGCATCGTCGCCGCGCTGGAAGCTCAGCAACTGGTCAGTTCCGGCGCCGGCGGGGTGAAGCTGGGTCCGGCCATCGCGCGTCTGGCGGCGTCGGCGCATACGGACGTGGTGGCGGTCCTGCGGCCGTATGCGGAAGCGTTGGGCCGGCGCACGCGCGAAACGGTGGACGTGTGCGTGTACCGCGGCCTGCATGCGGTGTCGGTGGACCAGTACTGTTCCGACCATGAGCTGCGCGTCGTGTCGGCCGTGGGAACGGCCTACCCGATCCACTGCACCGCGCATGGCAAGGCCTTGCTGGCACAGATGCCGGAAGACGCGCTGGCCCGGCTGTTCGGCGAGCGCCTGGAAGCGCGCACGGACCAGACCATCACGGCGCTTGCGCAACTGCTGCCGCACCTGGAACAAGTACGCGCGCAGGGCTACGCCGTCGATATGGAAGAGCACGCGCCGGGCGTGTGCGGCATCGGCGTGGCCCTGAACACGGGAACGAGCGAGCGCTACGCGCTGTCGCTGGGCGTGCCGGCCCTGCGTTTCCACGCCCAGCGGGAACAGCTGCTGTCGGCGCTATTGCAGTGCAAGGCGGAAGTTGAAGCCGTGCTCGGCGTCAAGCCGTAAGCGCCGATCGGGCGCTTGCGCGCCAGGCTCAGCCCGCTTGCTGCACGTGGTCGCTCCAGAGGATTTCCCTAAAGTTCAGCTTGAATTGACCGGACGGCATGTCGTCGGGATGGCTTTCCAGCTCGATTTCGCTGACTGACAGATATCGCCATCACCCTCAAGTGAGCGGGGTAAGCCCGGCAGGCTGCACCCGCTGCCTCACGACTTCTGTATTTGCTGCTGGAAGGTGAGCTCGATGAACTCGTCCGGGCGGCTGATGGCGACCAGGACGGTGACCCGCAAGATGCCTTCCAGGATGTCGTCGGGCGTCATGGTTTCACCCAGGCCGACGTGTACGCTGAAGGCATCGTCCGGTGTGGCGCCCGCCAGGCCGCCGCGCTTCCAGATGCCGGTCAGGAAGTTAAGGGCCATGCTCTTGATCGTGAGCCAGGTGCTGGCCACGTTCGGCTCGAACACATACGCCTTGATCGCCAGGCGCAGCGACTCCTCGAGCATGATCATGGTGCGGCGCACGTTGATGTAGCGCCAGTCGAGGCTGTTGCCGTCGAGGGTGCGCGCGCCCCATACCAGGGTGCCTTCGCCTTCGAAGCTGCGGATGGCGTTGACCGACTTGCCGCTGCTGCTCACGTTGAGGTCTTCCTGGTCCTCGTGCGTAATGTTGACGGCCGGCGCACTCACTGCCACCAGGCCGATGTTGGCCGGCGCCTTCCACACGCCGCGCGCGTTGTCAGTCATGGTGTAGAGGCCGGCCATCGCGGCGCCTGGCGGCAGCAGATTGAGTTGGCCGTGCATGTCCCGCAGTAGCTGCCGGTACAGGGGACTCACGTCGCGCAGTGCACGATCGATGGCGGCGATGCCGCCGGCCTGACCGTTTTCTGAAGACTGCGCGATGGCCATTTGCTCGAACAGGGCCGACACTTGCCGCTGCCCGCCGGCGTCCAGCGGCTGCAGCAGCACGTCTTGCAGCGCACCCCACTGGCTACGGCGGATGTGGGTGAAATTGAGTTCCTCCAGCGAAACGACCGTGGCCTGTACCCACGGATAGTAGGCGGCGCCAAAGGCCAGCGAGTCGCTGCCGATAGCATCCCGGAAAGCGGTCACTGGTCCATCCGTCAACGGCGCCGTGCCATGGTGGATGTCGAGGATGGCGAAGCGGTTCCGCATCTGTTGGCCGCAATGCATGAGCATGTGCCGTTGCAGCGCATGGCAGTCGTCCAACGCCAGCAGCATGGCGTCGGGCACGGCCAGCAGCGTCGCGCCCGGCTCCCGCAGCAGCGCATCGATGCCGGCGCACAATGCGCCGATGTCCGGCGTGTCATGATAATCGCCGACGGAGACGATATGGCAGGCGCCGCCGCCATTCATGAAGAAGAGCAGTATGCTGTGATACAGCAGGAACCGGCCGGCGGCCTGGCGCAGCGTGCACGACGCGCCAGCCGTGCGGCCCGCCTCCAGCATGAATTCGGGCACGGGCGCGCCGCCGAAGCAGGCTTCAAATTCCGCCATCGAGCTGATGCGCGACGGCTGCTTGCGCAGGGAGCGGCCGTCGTGGCTGGCGCTGGCGGTGTAGCCGACAAAGCCCGGCGCGGCCGTCGCCACTTCGACGACGGCATTGGGAAACGCGTTTTGTTCCACGATATACACGCCGGGAGTCTTGTATTGCGCCATGTGCATGCTTTCCTGGTTGGTCAGAGGGAGCGGGGCTGCATCGGGTCACGCATCGGGCCACGCATTGGGCCAGTATAGCCAGTGATAGCACGGGCATGGGCATTTCTCGCTTTACATTTATTTGATAATTCCAGTATTATTGAAATATTGAATATTTATTCGCGCTTTTTCCTGGACCACTGCCCCCATGCTCACCGCCTTCCTGATCTTTCTCGCCACCTTAACCCTCGTCATCTGGCAGCCGCGCGGCCTGGGCATCGGCTGGAGCGCCGTCATCGGCGCCGGCGCGGCGCTGCTGGCCGGCGTGATCCACTGGGGCGACATCCCCGTCGTCTGGCATATCGTGTGGAACGCCACCGGCACGTTTATTGCCGTCATCATCATCAGCCTGCTGCTCGACGCGGCCGGCTTCTTCGAGTGGGCGGCGCTGCACGTGGCGCGCTGGGGCGGCGGCAGCGGGCGCAAGTTGTTTACCTTGCTGGTCTTGCTGGGCGCGCTGGTGTCCGCCGTGTTCGCCAACGACGGCGCCGCGCTGATATTGACGCCCATCGTCATCGCCATGCTGCGGGCATTGAAGTTTTCAGCCAAAGCCACCCTGGCCTACGTGATGGCGGCCGGTTTCATCGCCGACACGGCCAGCCTGCCGCTGGTGGTGTCGAACCTGGTCAATATCGTCTCGGCCGACTATTTCAAGATCGGCTTTGCCGAGTACGCGTCCGTGATGGTGCCCGTCAACGTCGTCGCCGTGGGCGCCACCCTGGCGGCCTTGCTGATCTTTTTCCGCCAGGATATCCCGCGCGACTATGACGTGGTGCAGCTGAAACGCCCGCGCGCCGCCATCCGCGACCTCGGTACCTTCCGCGCCGGCTGGCTGGTGCTGGCGCTGCTGCTGGTAGGATTTTTTTCGCAGGAAGCCCTGGGCGTGCCCATCAGCCTGATCGCCGCCGTCGGAGCCGCGCTGCTGCTGGGCGTGGCGGGCAAGGGGCACGTGATTTCCACGCGCCACGTGCTGCGCCATGCGCCGTGGCAAATCGTCGTCTTTTCGCTGGGCATGTATCTGGTCGTGTATGGCTTGCGCAATGCGGGCTTGACGGCTTACCTGACGGGAGTGCTGAACCACTGTGCCCAGTACGGCGTGTGGGGCGCGGCCATGGGCACGGGCGTGCTGACGGCCTTGTTGTCGTCCGTGATGAACAACCTGCCGACGGTGCTGGTGGGCGCGCTGGCCATCGACCCGACGACGGCGCAGGGCGCCGTGCGCGAGGCGATGATTTACGCCAACGTCATCGGCAGCGACCTGGGCCCGAAGATCACGCCCATCGGCAGCCTGGCTACCTTGCTGTGGCTGCATGTGCTCGACAGCAAGAATATCCACATTTCCTGGGGATATTACTTCCGCATCGGCATCGTGCTGACCGTGCCCGTGCTGCTGGCGACCCTGGCGGCGCTGGCGCTGCGCCTGTCCTGAGTTCCGTGTATGGTGGTGGCTGACAGCAACTTTAACGGGAAAGCCATGAAATTATTGCTTGTGGGCGCCACCGGCCTCGTGGGCCGCGAAGTGCTGCGCCTGGCGCTCAGTGACGCGCGCGTCAGCCAGATCGTCGCCCCCGTGCGCAAGCCCTTGCCCGCGCATCCCAAACTCGATGCGCCGCTGGTCGATTTCGACCGCTTGCCGCCCGGCGCGCCGTGGTGGCAGATGGATGCCGTCATCTGCACCCTGGGCACGACCATGAAGGTGGCCGGTACGCGGCAGGCGTTCCGGCGCGTTGACCACGACTATCCGCTGGCCGTGGCGCGCCTGGCTCTGGCGGCCGGCACGCGCGCGTACGCGCTCAATTCCGCCGCCGGCGCCAATCCCGGCTCGCGCATCTTCTACAACCGCGTCAAGGGCGAACTGGAACGCGACCTGGAGCAGCTGGGTTTTGCGTCGCTCACGTATGTGCGGCCCGGGCTGATCGGCGGCGAGCGCGACGTGACGCGCGCGGGCGAGGGTGCCGCCTTGCGCCTGCTGCGCGTGCTGGGGCCCGTGCTGCCGCGCCGCTGGCGCATCAATCCCGCGCCGCGCATTGCCGGCGCCCTGCTGGAAGCGGCGCTGGCCGCCGCGCCGGGCGTGCATGTCGTCGGTTCGGAACAGCTGGCCTGAGTGCACAGCCCGTATAATCGGCGTTCATGTTCTTTTGAGTACGCAAAATGCAAACAGTACGTCCTTACCGGGCCGGCGACCGCGACGCCTGCCTGGCCCTTTTCGACGGCAATACGCCGCGCTTTTTCGACCCGTCCGAGCGCGCGGCCTTCGTCGCCTGGCTGGAAGCATCAACGCAGCCGTATCTGGTCATCGAACGTGCGGTCGAGGGAACAACGCGCATCGTCGCCTGCGGCGGCCACGCCATCGAGGCGGGCGGCATGGTCGCCAGCCTGTGCTGGGGCATGGTGGCGCAGGACGTGCACGGCCAGGGACTGGGCCGCGCGCTGACGCAGGCGCGCCTGGACGCGATACGCGCCGTGCCGCAAGTGGCCAGGGTGAGCATGAACACCAGCCAGCACACGCAGGGCTTTTATGCGCGCTTCGGCTTTGTGCCGGTCAAGGTGACGCCGGATGGCTTCGGACCCGGCATCGACCAGTGGGACATGATGTTGCAACTGCCGGCGCGTGGGGCGCACCGATGAGCGCCGCCAGGCACGGAGGCCACCATGGCGGATGACCGCCACCCGACGGCGCCGCTCGTCATCGTCGCCAGCAACGGCACCGGCGGCGACATGCAACCTTTTATCGCGCTGGCGCAGGGCTTGCGGCAACGGGGGCGGCGCGTGCTGCTGCTGGTGCCGGGCTGGCAGGAAGCGGCTGCGCAGGCGTCAAGGCTGCCGTATCGCACCTTCGGCACGCAGGAAGAGGGGGAGGCCATGCTGGGCGACCCGGGCCTGTGGGATGAGCGCAAGGGCTGGGGCGTGGTGTGGCGCGGCCTCGTGCCGTACCTGGGCGCCGTGCGCGACGTCGTGCAAGGCTTGCCGGACGGTGAAGAGTGCGTGGTGCTGTGCCATCCCTTCCTCGTGCCGATGGCCGCCCTGGCACGCTCGGTACGCCCGGACCTGCGCATCGTCGCGGCCTATCTGGCGCCATCGAACCTGTGCAGCAGCCATGATTTCCTGGCGGCCGGCTCGCTGCGCATTCCCGCCTGGGTGCCGCTCGCCTGGCGCCAGGCCCTGTGGCGGCTGATCCACCGCGGCATGGTCGACCCAGCGCTGCTGCCCGGCCTGAACGGTGCGCGCGCGCAGCACGGACTGCCGCCCGAAGCGCATTTTTTCGCGCACATGCTGGCCGCGCCCGATGCCTCGCTGGGGCTGTTTCCCGCCTGGTTCGCCGCCCCGCAGGCGGACTGGCCGCCGCATTTCGTGCAAGCCGGTTTTGCCGGCGCCGCCCCGCATGGCGCCGCGGCGCTGCCGCCGGAGCTGGAACGCTTTCTGGGCGAGGGCGAGCCGCCCATCGTCTTTACGCCCGGGACCGGGCACCAGCACGCGCAGCGCTATTTCAGCATTGCCCTGGACGTGTTGCGGCGGCTGGGGCGGCGCGGCTTGTTCCTCACGTCCCATGCGGCGCAGGTGCCGCAGCACTTGCCCCCCAGTGTCATGTGGCAGGCGTACGCGCCGTTCGCGGCCCTGCTGCCGCGCGTGGCGGCCGTGGTGCACCATGGCGGCATCGGCACCTGCGCGGACGCTTTTCGCGCGGGCATCCCGCAACTGATCGTGCCGTTCGCCTACGACCAGTTCGACAACGGCTGGCGGATCAAGCGGCTCGGCGTGGGGGATGTCTTGCTGGCCAGGCGTTTGTCGGCGGGGCGCATGCGGCGCCAGCTGGCGCGTTTGCTGGCCGCGCCCGAGGTTCAATTGGCGTGCGGCGAGGTGGCCCGCCTGATGGGACAGGGGCCGCAGCCGGCGCACTTGCTCGATCAGGTCGAAGCGGCGCTGGCCGCCCGGACTGCTTAGGGCGTGTCGTGCGGCGTATCGTCGAGGGCGATGACGCGGTCGTGCGGGCCGGGCACGCAGCCGTCGGCGACCGGTTCCCAGCCCCGGTGCACCACCACCTGTTTGCCGTCGTGGCAGATTTCCACGCGCTCGCTGGCGGGCAGGCGCTGGCGCGCGAACGCTTCCAGGCTGGCCGGCAGGCTCACTGCCAGCCGCATCGTGCCGATGGCTTCGGGCGGATGGTCGTCCATGTGCACGAGGGGCACGAAGATGGAACCGAGCATCAGCCAGCGGGCGCCCACGTCGACGGCGGCGGGGTTGTAAGGCGCGGCGCGCAGCCAGTCCTGGGCGCGCGCGCGCAAGTCGCTGCCCGCGGCCAGCTCCCCCCAGGCGGCGGCCAGCATTTCCGCCACCCACTGATTGCAGTTCTGGTATTTCAAATTGAAAGCGTACGCATTGGCGCTGTAGCGGCCCGCCAGCAGCTCTTGCACGCGCACGGGGTCGAGCAGGGCGCGGCGCAGGGGCGGCACGGTTTCGGCCGGCAGTTTCACCAGCGCGATGTAGCCGAGCGCAGGATTGGCCGTGCCCATGGCGAAACCGGCCGTGCCCTGGTCGAAGATGCGCGGACGGCCTTCGTCGCAGGCGTAGTACAGCTGGCGCGCGGACCAGCCGCTGTCGTTGTCGTGGCGCCAGGCCAGCGCCGCGTGCGAATAGCGGATGCCGAAGCGGGCCAGGTCCAGGCCGGAGCGGCTGATGAGGGCCACGCTGCCTTCGCTGGCGGCCAGTTCCTCGCGCACGACGGCGGCAAAGCGCAGCAGCCGGTCCTGTTCCGTGGCCGTGAGCTCCTGCGCGCGGTCGCAAAAGCGCGCGGACGCCAGCGAAGCACCCGCCTGGGCGGCGCCAGCGCTGAAGATGGCGCAAACGCCCAGCAGCAGTGCCGGGCGGTGCGGGAGAAAACGAATCAAAGGCTGACGGGACGCGTGGCCAGTTCGCCGTACCAGTCGTCGGCCAGCACGAGGAAGAAGGCGGCGCGCGTGTCGTTGCGCGAAAATTCGATGCCGTAGGCGCGGTTTTGCGCATGCACCATGTCGCCTTGCGCCAGTTGCTGTTTGTCGAGCGCCGCCTGCGGCAAGTCCAGCACCAGCGGCGTCGCCGTGGCCTCGGCCTGCATGGTCAAACGCGTCATGCCGTCGCGGCCCGGCACGGCGGCCACGTCGATGATGCGGTAGGGGCCATTGGCCACCTTGTTGTCGCGCGAGGAGCTGTTGCTCGAACCGTTGAGCGAATCGGATATGCTGCCGCTCGACTGGGAGCCGGCGCTGGAGGCCGAGGAAACGAAACTGTCGGCGTTGGCGTTGCACGCCATGGTCAGAGCTGCGGCCAGGCCGAGCATGCGTAGGGAGGTAGTCAAGGCAGTTTTCCAGTGCACGTCAATGAAAGCGGGCCGGGTCCGTCCGGGCCTGCGCCATCATAGCAGATCGGCCGTCAGCTGAGCAGCACCTTGATCAGGGCCTTCGCTTCGGCCGACGGCTGCGTGCGCAGCGCCTGCAGCACGGGGTCGTGCTCCAGGTAGGCCTGCAGTGGCGCGCTGATGGTGACGTAAGCCTGCGGCAGCGGCGAAGGCACGGGCGCCAGCGCCTTGGCCAGCAGCAGGGTGTCGCGCAAGCCTTCGGGCGGCAACATGATGGTCGAGCCGGGCAAGGCGTTGACGGCATCGGCCACCGACAGCGGCACGCCCAGCTGGCGCATCAGCGCGCGGCCGATCACTTCCAGCGTGGAGGCCATCTGCGTTTCCAGCTCGGCGTACAGGCCCGGGGTCTTGTCGGCCTGGGCCAGCAAATAAAATCCGGCTACTTCATGCACGATACCGGCGAACAGCGCCGTATCGGCATCCGTCTGCGTGACGGCGCCTGCCAGCGCATGCGCCAGCGCCGCCACATGCACGGTGTGCGCCCACAGCTGGGTGGCGCGGGCGCGCAAGGCTTCGTCGCGGATGCCCGCGTTCAGCTGGCGGATGACGGCCGCCGTCGCCAGCGCATACAGGTTGCGGTGGCCCAGCCGCTCGACGGCGGCGCGCACGCTGGTGATGGCGGGCGTGTGGCCGGACGCGAACATGGCCGAATTGGCCAGCGCCACGGCGCGCGCCGACAAGGTGGGTTCGCACAGCAGCAGCCGGCTGATGTCGGCCGAGTGGCAATCCGGGTTGGCCAGTTCCTTTTGCAGGAGCAGGGCCGTGTTGATACTGGTGGGAAAGGCCAGGGTTTCCGTTTCGGCGCTGGCCAAAAGTTGCGCAAGGCTGCTGAGCGTGTTGACGTGCATGGATAAGAGGGAGCGAGAAGTAGCAATGTCCCCATATTATCAGGCAATCCGGCTGGCATGGCGTTCGCATGCCCAACCGGCCATGCCCGCCATCGGGAGCTGCGTTCCAGCGCCTTATGGCAGCAGCAAGGAGTGCTGGCTGGCCGTATGGAAATCGCGCCACACGCGGTTGATGGCGCTGTCTTCGCGGGCCGCGTACAGGCCGCAGTATGGATACAGTCCATCGACTGCCGCGCGGCAGGCGGCGACCAGGGCCAGCGCACGCTCTTGCACGGCCTGCATGGCGTCCGCGTCGAGCGTTGCGCCGGCGGCCACCGTTGCCCAGCTGTCATCGAGCACGGCATAAAAGCGCGCGCGGGCGGCGATCAATGCGCCTTGCTTGTCTTGCAACATGGATATCACTTCCGACACCTCCAGCAGCGGCAGGCCGGCGCGCGCGTGGCGGCGGTGGCGCATGCATTCTTCGGCCAATTCCATGAAATGGGCGGCCATGCCGGCCACGTTGGCGGCCAGGGTCACGTAGGCGAGCGAATAAAACGGGTAGCGGTACAGGGGGCCGTCGGCCGTCGCGGCCGCGGGACTGATGGTGAAACCGTGTTCCTTGCCGAGCCACTGGCCGTCGATGCGGTAGCTGTGCGAGGCGCTGGCGCGCATGCCGATGCTGTTCCACGAGGGCACCAGCCGCACCAGGGCGGCGGGCACGAGGAAGGCGCGGATGCGCGGCTGGCCTTGTTCGTCGAGCAGGGGCTGGCCAGCGCGCCGCAGCCGGGCGTTCAGGGTGAAGTGGGTGGCCATGGGCGCGCCGCTGGCGTAGTCCCAGCTGCCCGTGATGCGGTAGCCGTCGCCTTCTTCCTCCGCGTCCCCGGTGGCCGCGCCGCTGCCGCCCAGGCAGGCGCGCGGCGTGCCGATGATGGCGCGCGCCATGTCGGGCGCCAGAAAGCCCGCGAACCAGCCGGCGCCCGCGCACAGGGTCAGCACCCAGCCCATGCTGCCATCGACGGCGGCCACGGCTTCTTCCAGGCGCACCACTTGCGGCAAGGGCAGCTCGGCGCCGCCCGCGCTGCGCGGCGCCAGCATCGTCAGCCAGCCGCGCCGGTGCAGCAAGGCTTGCTGCACTGGATGCAGCAAGCGGGCGGCGTCGGCCGCCTGGGCGTGGCGCGCGATGCGCCGGGCATCGCGCCCGGAAAGGGCAGCAAGGGTAGCGAGGGCAGCGTGCGGCATGGGCAAAGTCCGGCAATGGCGAAGGCGGGCATTTTCGCACAGAGCCGGGCGTGCCGCGACACGGCCGTTCAAGCGGCCTTGCTCAATCCTTCCGCTTCCCAAGCAGCCTTGACGCTGTCGCGCTGGGACACTCGGCCCAGGAAGGCTTGCAGATTTGCCAGCGCGGACAAGTCCACGCCCACGTTCGGCGCCCAGCCCGTGATGACGAACAGGTAGGCGTCGGCTACCGTGAACGTGTCGCCGGTCAGATAGGACCGGCCTTCCAGGCGGCTGTCCACCCACTTGAATTTTTTGCCCAATTGCTCGATGAACAAGGCCTTGGTGGCGGCGTCGAAGCGGGGATCGAACAGGGGACTGAACGATTTGTGCAGCTCGGACGTGATGTAGTTCTGCCATTCCAGCACCTGGTAGCGGGCAAAGCTGCCCACGGGCGGCAGCAGGTCCTGCCTGCCGGCCTGTTCGGCGATGTACTGGGCGATGACGGGGCCTTCGCTCAAGGTCGTCCCATCGTCGAGCGCCAGCAGCGGCACCTGGCCTTTCGGGTTGAGTTCATAGTAATTGCCGCCTTCCTGTGTGCGGTGCTGGCCCAGGTCGACCTTGGCCAGGGTGAATGGCATGCCCGTTTCGCGCAAAATAATGTGCGGTGCTTGCGAGCAGGCGCCCGGCGAGTAAAAGAGTTTCATGGCGATCCTATCCTCGAACAGGTTGGGAAGACGCCACTATAGTCCTGCGGGAGCCGCCGGTAAATGCGTGTTCGTGCGGTGGCTGGTCACGCCCGGCGAACGATTGCGCTGGCTCAAAGCCCGGGATAGCGCAAGGGGGCAAGCAGCAAGAAAAACGCGTGCGCCATGCTGCTGGTGCGGATGGCTCACGCGCGCCCGCCGAGGCTGCCTCCGCCATCCACTGCCAAGACTTGGCCTGTCACGTAACTGGCTTGCTCCGATAGCAGGAAGCCGGCGGCGGCAGCGACTTCATCCGGCTGTCCCAGCCGCCGCATCGGTATCGTGGCAAGCACCTGGCGTTCCATTTCGCTGCCGACGGGGCGCGTCTTGCGGAACAGTGCCGTTTCCACGGGGCCTGGGGCGATCGCATTGACCGTCACGCCGTGCTGGGCCAACTCCAGCGCCCAGGTTCTCGTGCAGCCGACCAGGGCGCTTTTGGCGGCGGAATAGGCGGTGCGGTCCACGCTGCCGTAGACTGCACGGCTGCAGATATTCACGATGCGGCCATAGCGGCGCTGCTTCATCGCATCCACGAACTGCTGTGTCACCTGGATGGCGGCGCGCACGTTCAGGTCGAACACGCTCTGCAAGGTGGCAAAGTCGATTTGACCCAGCGGCTGGGGCGAGGCAATGCCCGCATTGTTGACGATGCCATCGATATCAAACTGTTTTTCCAGCGCCTTGAGAACCTGCGCCGTCTGCGCCAGATCGGCCAGATCGCAGGCCACCAAGGTGCCCGGAAAGTCGACGCCCGCAACGTGCCGCGCGATGCCGATCACCCGATGTCCTTGCTGATGCAGCAGGGTGCAGATGGCATGGCCGATGCCGCGTGTCGCGCCGGTGACGAGGAAAGTACGAGATGTCATGGGGAGGAGGTCCTTTGGCCTGGAAATGCCCGCCTTCGAAGGCTACACTTTTTTGCAAGGTCACGTCGCCGCAGCGGCTGACCATTCGCGCAGCAATTGCCCGAACGCTTCGGCGGCCGCCGTGGCGCCGGCGTGGCCCAGCTTGCGCTCGCGCAAGGCTTTGGCGCCGTGATGCTGTACGGCGGCGTGGCCGCCTGCCTGTTCGCCGTGGCCAGCTAGCTGGTGTTTGGCGCCGGACGGGAAGGTGCGTCAAGGGCGGGGAGGCTATAATCGGGGCATGTTGGCAAGTCTTGCTCAACGTCATTACGAGGCCGCCCATGCATAAACTGATTTCCGAACTCACCCGCCTGTACCTGTTCGAGGAACAGCAGCACTACGTCGATGCGCAGGGCGGCGTCCAGCCTTTGACGCCGGCCGTGCTGGCACGCCACCTGTCGGGCGAGCAGACGGTGGCCGTGCAACTCGTGACCGAGAGCGGCCTGACGCGCGCGCTGGTGCTGGAGTTTGGCGGCAAGGGCGGCGGCGAGGCGCACTGGAGCGCGCTGTGCATGATCGCCAATGCCGTGCAGCACGAGCTGGACTTGCCGGCGCCCGCCGTCAGCATCTCGGGCACGGCGTTCCAGTTATGGCTGTCTCTGGCCATGCCCGTGCCCGTTGCCCAGGCGCGCCAGTTCGTGCAGCTGCTGCGTTCCACCTTTTTGCCTGCTTCGACCGACATCCTCGCCGCAGCGCCGCCAGACTACGTGACGCAGGCGGCGCTGCCGCCATGCCTGCAGCCATCGGGCAAGTGGGCCGCCTTCATCCACCCCAGCATGGGCGCCGCCTTCGTCGACGAGCCGGGCCTGGACATGCCGCCGCCGCCCGCCGCCCAGCTGGGTTTCCTGGAAAGCTTGCGCAGCATCACTCCGGCACAATTCGCGCAGGCGCTGGCGAAGCTGCAGGGACATGCGGGGCTGGCTGATGCCGTGCCCGCTCGCGCGCCCGTCGCCGCGCCATTACCGGCGGTAAAGCCCGTTACGCAGCCAGGCTTGCTGCTGCAGGACGCCACACTGGAGGACATCGTGCGCTGGCTGCATGCGCGTAACATCGAGCCGACGTTCCGGCACAGGTTGCCGTAGCGGCTTAGACACCCAGGAGGCAATATGACAGTCAAGCGCATGGACAACGTCGGCATCGTCGTGGAAGACATCGATGCCGCCATTGAATTTTTCACCGAACTTGGACTCGTTCTCGAAGGGCGCGCCCCAATTGACGGCGACTGGGCCGACGGCGTCACCGGTCTGCGCGGCATGCGCGTGGAGATTGCCATGATGCGTACGCCGGACGGTCACAGCCGTCTCGAGTTATCCCGTTTCCTCGCGCCGGCCGTGGTCGCCGATCACCGCGACGCCCCAGTGAACGCTCTCGGTTACCTGCGTGTCATGTTTACCGTCGAGGATATCGACGATACGCTCGTCCGGCTCGTCCAACGCGGCGCGAAGCTGGTCGGCGAAGTAGTCCGGTACGAACACATGTATCGGCTCTGCTACATCCGTGGTCCCGAAGGCATCCTCATCGGACTTGCCGAACAGCTCCCGCGGCAGACGCCCTGAGGGAAGCCGCCGGAAGTAGAAAGCCAAAGGCTCGCCGTCCAATCGCTTGCTGAGGCAGGCCTGCGCGAAACGCCGCGGCGGGAAATTGCTGCCGCATCGCCGCATATCGGCCGGCGCCTTTCTGTCATCAGGGCATGGTCATGTCCAGACCGACCATGCTGACGACGAAGAAGGTGACGATCCCGAGTGCCAGGAGCAATAGCGCGAAGATGGCGACCACCTTGCCGCTCGCGCGCAGCACCGCGCGATTCTGCTTCGCCTTGTCCTTATCCTTCTTGCCTTGATCGTAATGCCACTTGATGGCGAAGAACATGCCGGTGGCGAGCACGAGTGCCTTGAATGTCACGAAGACTATAGGGGTCCAATCGATCATTTTGCGTATTTCCAGTCTATTACTTGATTACTTGACACTATCTGTCGTGAGGCGCACTGCCCCAAATTGCTGCTTCAGCAGCTTCTGTTCCAACTTTTTCTTCCACTATCCCCCCAGGCATCCTGTTTGACTCTTTCATTATAGCCAGCTCTGAAATAACGACGGTATCGAGCGCAGCGATGTGCCGCATGCGGATGAGTGAGGAAAAAACGTCTGCGACTGCCATGCAAGGATGGTGTTGCTGCACGTTATAAGGCATACTACCTTAAAACAATCTCCATACATTGAGACAAAATGTCCCAGTTAAAAACCATACAAGATGAAAATTTGACGGGCTGGTTGCCGCGATTGGCCGGGAACAAGGGGCCCCGTTTTTTGCAAATTGCGGATGCCTTGCAGGTGGCGGTGGCAGACGGCTCGCTGACAGCGGGCGACCGTCTGCCGACGCAGCGCCAGTTGGCGGCACAGCTGGGCGTCGACCTGACGACGATCACGCGCGCCTACGACGAAGCCAGACGCCGCAACTTGCTGGAGGGGCGCGGCGCGCGCGGCACGTATGTCGCGGCGCCGAAAGTCGAATTGACCGCTATCCTCGACCTGAGCATGAATACGCCGCCACCGCCGGAGGGCGTGGACTTCGACGACATGTTGCGACAAGGTTTGTCTCAAGTACTGATGCGCGCCGATAATGAGTTGCTGATGACCTATCACTTGGGCGGGGGAAGCGACTCCGACCGCAAGGCCGGAGCAAGATGGCTGGAACCGATGTTCGGACCTCTGGATTCAAGGCAGGTGGTTGTCTGCCCCGGTGCGCAAGCGGCGATCGCCGCATTGATCCTTGCGCTGACGGAGCCTGGCGATGTGATCCTGGCGGAGCCGACGAGTTATCCGGGCTTGCGTGCCGCAGCGGCCCAGTTCGGCCGGCACGTCATCGCGGTGGGCGCGGACAAGCACGGGATGCTGCCTGAGCTGCTAGAGGAAGCGTGCCGCCAGCACCAGCCCGCGCTGGTCTACCTCAATCCGACATTGCAGAACCCGACCGCCATCACCATGCCGGAACGCCGGCGCAGGGAGCTGGCCGGCATTGCGCAGCGCTGCGATGTACGCATCGTCGAGGACGATCCCTACTGGCTTCTTGCCGATGCGCCGCCGCCGCCCGTTGCCGCGTTTGCCCCGGCACAGGTGCTCTACATCTCGACGCTGTCGAAATGCCTGACGCCCGGCTTGCGTGTCGCCTTCGTGCTGATACGCGACCCGGCGGAGCGCGAGCGTTTCCTGGTCGCGCTAAGATCATTTGCGCTGATGGTCGCTCCTCTGACGGCCGCCCTGGCCACGCAGTGGATACTCGACGGCTCGGCCGACAGATTGATGGAAGGCGTACGCAAGGAGGCGCGCCTGCGCCACCGGATGGCGCGCGATGTGCTGGCGGGACGCTACAGCGGCGCCGGAGACGGTCTGCATGTATGGCTCGAGTTGCCCGCGTATTGGAACTCCTCGCAGCTTGCGCTCGCAGCCGCCAGCTACGGCATCGCCGTCACGCCGGCGGAGGCGTTCGCAACGGGCAGCGCATCGGTGAACGCCATTCGCATCTCTTTGGGCAGCATCAAGGACCGTGGACGCTTGCAGGCCGGTCTTCAGCGGCTGTCTCACCTGCTTGCGCGGCGGCCCGAGTCATTCAGCGCTGCCGTGGTCTGACTGGCCGGGATGCGCCTCCGTATTGCCAGAAGCATCCCGGCATCAGGCCGCCATTTCCCTTGCCAGTGCCGACACCAGTTCCTCCGCCCCCATTTCCCGCGCCAGCGGCGCGCCCTGGCCGGCCCATTGCGCGGCGAAGTCGCTGTCGCCGTGCCGGCTGGCCAAGGCGTTCAATTGTTTGGCGGCATCGTAGGCGACGGGATAGTCGGCTGGGGGCGGGCTGCCCGGCGCTTCGCCATGTTCGATCAGCCGGTTCACCATGCCGCGCGCCAGACGGCCCGAGAGCACGCTGGTCAGGCGCGTGCTTGCGGCCCGCGCGCTTTGCAGGTTGGCGCGGTAGCCCGCATTGGCCGACGATTCCGGGCACAGCACGAACGCCGTGCCCAGCTGGGCTGCCGCGGCGCCCAGGTCCAGCGCGGCGCGGACGCCTTGTCCATCCATGATGCCGCCGGCCGCGATCAGGGGCAGGGTGGTGCGGCCCGCCAGCAGGCGCAGCAGCACGCTGGTGCTGTGGCGCTCGTCCGGCGCTTGCGGGTCGAAGACGCCACGGTGGCCGCCCGCTTCCACGCCTTGCGCCACGATGGCGTCGACGCCCGCCTGTTCGATCAGCATCGCCTCGCACAGATTGGTGGCCGTGGCCATCGTGTAGACGCCGGCCTGGCGCAGGGCGGCGATCTGCTGCCGCGCCGGCAAGCCGAAATGGAAGCTGACGACGGCGGGACGCTGTTCCAGCAGCAGGGCAAACGCTGTCTCATTGCCGAGAAAGGTTTGATATATCTCGTCGAGTTCCGTAGGCACGGCCGCGCCCAGTTCCGCGAACAGGGGCGCCAGATGGGCCAGCCAGTCCGCCTCGCGCCGCGCATCCCTGACCGCCGGCGCATGGCAGAACACATTCACGTTGAAGGGGCGGTCCGTCAGCGCGCGCGTGTCGGCCATCATCTGGCGCGCCTGCGCCACGGTGCCGGCGCCGATGGCCAGCGAACCGAGGCCGCCCGCGTTCGAGACGGCGGCCGCCATGCGCGGCGTGGAGACGCCCGCCATCGGCGCCTGGATGATGGGGTGCTGCAAGCCGAGACGGTCGAGGAAGCGCTGGGACGTGCTCATGATGTTTCCTTCATGAAATTGAGGATATTGCGCAATATTCTTGTTTGAAGAATATAATAGCATAATAATTCTTAAATCGAGAACATGATGGACATGGAATCCCTGACGATTTTTTGCGCCGTGGCCAGTGAACTGAGCGTCACCCAGGCCGCAGCCAGGCTGGGCCGCGCGCCGTCCAGCGTCACCACGCGCATCCAGCAGCTGGAAGCCGATATGGGCGCGGAATTGTTCGTGCGCGCCAATAAACGCATGGCCCTGACGGCGGCGGGCGAGCGCTTTCTCGAGTATGCGCAGCGTTTGCTGGCGCTGGCGGAAGAAGCGCGGCATGTCGTCACGGGCGGGCGCGACGGCGGCACCCTGCGCGTGGGCAGCATGGAAAGCACGGCGGCCAGCCGCTTGCCGGCGCTGCTGGCCGCGTATCACGCCCGCTATCCGGACACGCGCCTGGCGCTGAGCACGGGGCCGTCGCGTCCCCTGATCGAGCAAGTGCGCACGGGTTTGCTCGACTGCGCTTTCGTCGCCTTGCCGCCAGCGTTCGGCGGCGCCGCCGCGCTGAAAGAGCTGGGGCTGGCATCGACCGCCGTGTGGCGCGAGGAACTGTGTTTGCTGTTGCCGGCCAGCGAAGGGCAGGCGCGCCACGCCATCGACGTGCGCACGCGCTCGCTGGCGGCCTTTCCGCAGGGCTGCACCTACCGCGGCATCGCCGAAGAGCTGCTGGGCGTTGCAGGTTCGACCGATTGGCGCGTGCAGGAGCTGAGTTCGTATCACACCATGATCGCCTGCGTGGCGGCCGGCGCCTGCGTGACCGTGCTGCCGGCCACCGTGCTGGCGCTGTCCGATGCGCCGGCCACCTTGACAACGCTGTCCGCCGGGCAAGCCGACACGGTGCTCGTGTGGAGAGTCGGATTCGACGTGCCCGCCTTTCAGCATTTGCTGGCGCTGCTCGGCGAGGCGGCGCCGTGAGCGGGGTGGCCAGGCTGCGCGCGGCCATCGCCGCGGCGGCGATCCTTGCCATCGGCATGGGCTTCGGCCGCTTCGCCTTCACGGCCATCTATCCGCAGATGGTCGAGGAAGGCGTCTTGAGCTTGCGCGAAGGCAGCCTGGCCGCCTCGGCCAACTATGCCGGTTACTTGTTGGGCGCCATCCTGGCCATGCGCGCGCGGGCCCACGACGCGCACCGGCTGTGCCTGTGGTCGGCGGCCGGCACGGCGCTGTGCCTGGGCGTGCTGGCGGTGCCGATGCCCGTCTGGCTCATCGTGGCGGTGCGGGGCGTGGCGGGCGTCTTCAGCGCCCTGGCCATGGTGGCCGCTTCCTTGTGGCTGCTGGAACAGCGCCGGCATGGCCGCGGCGCGCCGCTGCTGTACGCGGGCGTGGGCGTCGGCATCGCCGTTTCGGCCGAATTGCTGGTGCTGGCCTCGCAGCTGGGCTGGCACAGCGCGGGCATGTGGCTGCTGCTGGCCGGGGTCGCCGCGCTGGCGGGGCTGGCGGCCGCGCCCGCGATTGCCGCTGGCGGACTGGCGACGCTGGACGCGCCAGCGCAAAGGGCAGCTCCGGCGCTGGCGTCCGTGGCGCCGTGGCCGCTGGTGCTGATCTACGGCTTGGCGGGACTCGGCTACATCGTCACGGCCACGTATTTGCCCGTGCTGGTCGGCGCGGCCTTGCCCGGCTTGAATTCCGCCCACGTGTGGGCCGTGTTCGGCCTCGGGGCGGCGCCCTCGTGCTTCCTGTGGCACCGGCTGCACGAGCGCCTGGGCACGCGCCAGGCGCTCAGGCTGAACCTGCTGCTGCAGGCGCTCGGCGTGGCCTTGCCCGTGCTGGCGCCCTCGGCCGCCGGTTACCTGCTCAGCGCCATCCTCGTCGGCGGCACGTTCGTCGGCACGGTGACCATCGCCATGCCGGCCGCGCAGCGGGCCGCCGTCAAGGCGGGCACCAGCATGATGGCCGGCATGACGGTGGTGTATGGCGTGGGCCAGATCATCGGCCCCGTGCTGGCCGGCAGCCTGTATGCGCAGTCGCACAGTTTTAATAGTTCGCTGCTGGCGGCCGCCGGCGCGCTGCTGCTGGCCATCATCGTGAGCTTGCGGCTATAAAGTTCAAAGACCGAAGGCGCGGCGCATGAAAGCGTGCCGCAGCGCGTTGACCCGGGCGGAATCGCGCGTGTAGTACAGTTTATTGGTCAGCAGCACCGCATAGCGGCCGCGCCGGGGACTGATCCACAGGGCCGTGCCCGTGAAACCCTGGTGGCACCAGATGTCGTCCTGCGGCCCGCTGCCTGCCGCCGGGTGCCAGAACAGGCCGCGAGACGGGCTCAAGGAACCCGTCTGCACGGTCAGCGAATCACGCACCCAGCCGGCGTCGAACACCTCGCCATGCTGGTCCGGCGCCAGCATCGCCTGCAGGAAGCGCTGCAGGTCGGGCACATTTGAAAACAGCCCGGAAATGCCGCATACGCCGCCCAGCAGCCGCGTCGAAAAATCATGCGTCACGCCGGCAAGATGGGCGCCCGCCTGCTCGCAATACTCGGTCGGCGCGACCAGCTTGCCATGCGCAGCCGGCAGCGGGCCAAAGCGCGTGGCGGCCATGCCCAGCGACCGCAGCACATGTTCTTCCAGGGCCTGGTCCAGGGGCATGCCCAGCAGCCGCTCGATGACCAGGCCGAGGATCAGGGCCGCGCGGTCCGTGTAGTCGACCGCCTGGCCTGGTATGCCTTCCAGCGGTTCGCGCAGCACGCCGCGCACGATATCGTCGTACACCTCGCCATAGCTGGCGTGCAGGCGGGCGCGCAGCGGCAGGCCGGCCGTATGCGTGAGCAGCTGGAAAATCGTGACGGGCGCCAGCGCATAGCCGTGCGTGTCGGGCAGCACGTCGGCCAGGCGGGTGTCCAGGCCCAGGCGTTCCTGCTTCAGCAGCCGGCCCGTCAGCGACCAGACGCTGATGATCTTGGTCAGCGACGCGATGTCGAACAGAGTGTCGACCTGCATCGCGGCACTGGCGGGATCGGGCGTGAGCCGCCCGGCCGCGCCCGCCACGCCGTCGTCGACGGTGCCCACGGCCCAGGCCGCACCCGGGAAAATCCGCTCCTGCACTCCGGCCTCCGCCAGCGCCGCCAGTTGCTCCGTACTGCTGCTTGTTATCTGCATGATGATTGTGCCGTCCTGCCGTGGTCTGTCACTTCTTCCCCCTGCCAGCGCGCCACCGATTGCGCTACCCATTCGCCCTCATCGAGCGGCAAGTCGTGGCCTGCGTCGCCATGGATCAGGCAATCGGCTTGCCAGGCGCGCGCCAGGCGCTGCGAGCAGCGGTGGTCGACCAATTGATCTTGCGCGCCGGCCATCACCAGCACGGGCATGGCCGGACGGCTGGCGGGGGCGCGGTAGCGGGCGGCCGACAGCAGCTGGCGCAGTGCATTGCAGCGGCTGACCGGGTATTCCTGCTGGTAGCTGAGCCAATCGGCCAGCAGCGCCGGATTGCCATGGGCGTGCCTGCGGCTGGTCAGGCGCAGGATCAGCGCTTCCTGGCTGCGTGCATCACCGGCCAGCAGCTGGCGCAGCAGGGCGCCGTAGTTCTGCCAGCGCAGGCGCCGGTAAAACGGATTGAACGGCCGCATGCTGGTGTTGACGAGCACGCAGCGTGCGATTTCCTGCGGATAGCGGCTTGCCCATTCGACGGCCACCATGCCGCCCAGGGACAGCGCCAGCAAGTGGTATGGCGCGGGGATGCCGCGCGCCAGCAAGTGCTGGCGGCAGTCTTCCACCATGACGGCCACGCGGGTGGCGCTGTCTTCGTCGTGGCGCGTGCCGTTGCCGGGCAGGTCGGGCGTGACGATGCGGGCGCCGGGCAGGGCGCGCGCCAAGGTGGCGGGAAACTCCCCCCAGTGGCGCTGTTCGCGCATCAGGCCGCGCAATAAAATCCAGATGGGCGTGGTCATGATTCGTACCATTGCGCCAGGGCGCGCCGGCGCTGCGCCTTGCGCAGCAAGCCTTCCGGCATCCAGCGGCCGTGGCTGCTGGCGGCGCGCATGAGGAAATCGAACCACACCAGGTGCCGCCGCAGCACGCGCTGCAAGCGGTGCGCGGCCGTGGGGTTGAAGATGCTGACCCGGTTGAACAGCTGGCGCGGATTTTTCTTGACCCACAGCCACGAGCCCATTTCCAGGGTCAGGGGCAGGAACACGCGGCCCGTGTAGCTGGTGCCGTTCAGGTACAGATAGTCCCACAGGTCGCCATGCGTGCGGTATTGCCGGCTTTGCGGCTCGAACACATAGTTGTGGTTGGGGTAGCTCTGGCTGAACAGCTCTTCCAGCGCGCCGATCTCGGCCAGGTGTTCGATCGGCACCTTGGTATGCGCATGGGGAAACCAGATGCGGTCGCGCAAGCCGAAGCCGGAATGGCAATCGAGGGCGATGCTGAACTGGCGCGACAGCAGTTCGCGTTCGACGAGGTCGCACACGGCCTGGCTTTCCGCCTCCATCGGCCCTCCGGCCGCGCCCCGGTACCAGGGCAGGCGGGGGCTGTAGCGCTGGCCGCCCAACATGAACGGCACTTTTTCGCGCGCACTCAATGGCGCGTTGCGCATCAGGTCCACGCCGCGCGGATTGCAGCGCGTCGCTTGCCACATGCCGCCCGGATTGACCAACGGCATGAACACGAGGCGCATGGTTTCCAGTTGCTGGTGCAGGGTGGCGTCCCAGCGCAGGCGCGCGACCAGGCTTTCCAAAAAGGACAGCAGCACTTGCGTGCCGATGCGTTCGAGGCCGTGGATGCCGCCGAAAAAGCCCAGCACGGGCACGTCGGGGCTGGGATTGCCCATGGCGATCGAATACACGGGAAATGCGCGTCCATCGATGGCGATGCTGCAGGGCGCGGCCACTTCCAGGTGACTGCCGCCCTCGTCGATGAGGCGCTTCAGCATGACCAGCTCGGGCAGATTCTTTTCGATCATCAGGCGTCTGAAAGGGAAAGTAGCAGCCAGTGTAGCCGAAATCATTGCCGCGCCCGACGTCCCGCATGGCGAAATTTATTGGTGATAAGCATGTCACGAAGCCGTCATGTTTGCTGTGTAGTCTGTTGCAGTTGACGCAAGGATTGTTCATTGTAAACACCCCAGGCGTCCGCTTTACTCCTCACACGATAGCGACACGATAGCGATATGACAGGCAGCCCGGCATCCGTTCATGTGCTTGCGCTGGCCGGATACCTGGTACTGCTGGGTTTCCTGGCCGCGGTGGGGCCCGTGCGGGCGCAGCCGGCCGACGGCGCCGTCTTGCAGTTCGATATCGCCGCGCAACACCTCGGCGACGCGCTGGACCTGTACAGCCGCCGCACGGGCATCGCCGTGCTGATCGACCAGCGTTACGCGCAGCGCCAGTCGGCCGCCGTGCGCGGCCCCTATGCGGCGGGAGCGGCCCTGCAAGTCTTGCTGGAGGGCACGGGTCTGCAATCGCGCCTGTCCGACGCGCAAGCCGTCATCGTGTATGCCCCGGCCGCGGCTTCGGCGCTAGCCGCAGCGGACCTGCCGCCGGCCGCCATGCTGGCCGCCGCCGACATCCCGGGCGCCACGCAGGGCGGCGGCGACCACGCGGCCTATGTGGGCCGGCTGCAGCGCGTGCTGCTGGGATTGCTGTGCCGCGCCGCGCAGACGCGCCCCGGCGGCTACCGCCTGGCGCTGCAGCTGTATCTGAACCGCGCCGGCGTCGTCGACCGCGTGCACCTGCTCGACAGCACGGGCTTGCGCGCGCGCGACACGGCGATTGCGCGCGTGGTGCTGGGCATGCGCGTGGGCGCCGCGCCGCTGCCGTCGATGCCGCAGCCCGTCTCCATCCTGCTGCTGCCGCAAGGGCCGGGCAGCGAAGTCGATTGCGCCGCTGGCGCGCAAGGAATCTCCGCGCCATGAGCCTGCCCGACCTGCGCACCAGGCTCAAAGGCCACCTCAGTGCGCGCTATGCCGTGCTGCGCTGGCGCCTGGAACGCGTGGTCGGCTGCAAGCACCATGCGGCCGATGCGCTGCAGGAAACCTGGCTGCGCCTCGAGGCGATGGTGGCGCCCGGTCCCGCCGCCGCGCCCGTCCATAATCCCGACGCCTACCTGCTGCGCATGGCGGCCAATATCGCCACCGATGCCTACCGCCGCGACCGCATCATCGTCACCGAGCGCGAACGCGAGGAGCTGATGCACATGGCCGACGAGACGGGCGACGACATCGGCGACCCGGCGCGCATCGTCTCGGCGCGGCTCGACGTGCAGGCGCTCGACGTGGCGCTGGCCGGCCTGTCGCCGCGCCGCCGCGCCATCCTGACGGCGGCGCGCATCGACGGCATGCTCAATGCGGAGATCGCCGAGCGCTTCGGCATTTCCGTGGCGATGGTGAAGAAAGAATTGCAGGCCGCCATGCAACACTGTAAAACGTGCATGGCCGACGCCGATGCGGCCCAGCGCAGTGATGTGTCGGGCCGCCGTAAATATTGATGAATCCCATGACCGCTTCCGACCGCGATCCACGCGACCTTGTTGAACATGACGACACTGCCATCGGCCGGGAAGCCGCCGCCTGGTGGGCACGCCTGCGTGCCGACGATTTCACGCAGGCCGACGCCGACGCCTTGCGCGCCTGGTGCGCGCGCAGCCCCGCGCATGCGCGCGCCTGGCGCGAACTCAGGCAGGTGTGGCAGGCGCTCGATCCCGCCTTGACCCGCGCCGCCGCGCCGCCGCAGGCGAACGTGCTGGCGTTCCCGCTCCGTCCCGGACGGCGCGCTTTTCTCGGCGGCGCGCTGGCGGCCGGCGTGGCCGTGCTGGCCCTGCGCCCGCCGCTGGGCGCCTGGCCGTCGCTGCAGGAGCTTGGCGCCGACTACCGCACGGGCACGGGCGAGCAGCGGCAACTGGCCCTGTCGCAGCAGATGACGGTGCAGATGAATACGCAGACGCGCATCGATGTGCGGGCGCCCGAGTCGATCGAACTGCTGGGCGGCGAAGCGGAAATCCTCGCCAGCGGCGCGCGCCAGCCCGTGTCGGTGGTGGCGGGCGCGGGGCGTTTATTGGCGCAGTCGGCCCGCTTCAATGTGCGCCACACGGGCGATGCCGTCTGCGTGACTTGCCTGGCGGGCGCCGTCGAGGTGGTCTGGCAGCAGCGGCGCCAGACTCTTGATGCAGGACAGCAACTGGTGTACGACGACGGGGGCGCGCAGGCGGCCACGGCCGCACCAAAGGGCGAAGCGAGCGCCTGGCGCACGGGTGCGTTGTCGTTTGCCGGCCAGCCGCTGTCCCAGGTGGTCGATGAAATCAACCGCTACCGGCCCGGCCGCGTGCTGCTGCGCAATCCGGAACTGGGCCGCCGCCTCGTGCGCATGCGCTTTTCCATCCGCCAGATGGATGGCGCGCTGGCGATGATACGCGACTTGACGGGAGCAGAAATGATCAGTTTGCCGGGCGGCATCGTCTTGCTGAGCTGATCTCGGCGGATGCCGGATGCCCCGGCGGCACGCGTATCAAAATATTTTTCAAAAAACATTATCCCTTCCGCCGCCCAGCTACGTCATGGAGGCATGGACGCTTGCGCTAACGCCAGGCTCCGTTCCCATCCCACTAGCCAGGAAACCATTGCCATGACCAAGCTTCACACTGCCCAGCGCCCAGTCCCAACCGTTGACACGGGCGCGCAGCGTACTTCCACGCTGGGCAGCCGCCTGCGGCTCACGCCGCTTGCTTACGCACTGACCACCATGCTGATGGCGGGCGCCTTCAGCACGCCGGCGCGGGCGCAGCAGGCGTTCAGCGGCGGCTGGTTCGCGGCCAAGGGGGCGGCGCAGAATACGGCTGCCACCTCGGGCCGCCTGCCGAATGGCCAGCCGCTGCCGTTGGGCAGCCGGCCCGAGGGCCAGCAACAGCAGGCCAATCAGCAGTTGCAGCGCTCGCTCAACAACCTGAACCTGGCCGCGCGCGCCATCGCCGCGCAGCAATCGGCCCAGGCGCAGGCGCGCCAGAGTGCCGCCGGCGGCGCCAGCGCGCCGAACGGCCTGGCGCAGGGCGGCTTGCAGGTCGACTCCAACAGCCTGACGGCCGGCTGGCTCAATGCCCAGGCGCCCGTGCAGACGGTGGCGAACGGCAAGACGGCCGTGGTGGTGCAGCAGACGGCGGACAAGGCCATCCTGAACTGGGAAACATTTAATGTGGGCAAGGATACGACCCTGACCTTCCAGCAGCAAAAGGACTGGGCCGTGCTGAACCGGGTCAACGATCCGCAAGCGCGTCCCAGCCAGATCCAGGGGCAGATCAAGGCCGACGGCACGGTGCTGCTCGTCAACCGCAACGGCATCGTGTTTACCGGCACGAGCCAGGTCGACACGCGCAGCCTGGTGGCGGCCGCGGCCCGCATCAGCGATACGCAATTCCAGAAAAACGGCATCTACAGCGCCGGCACGGCCGGCGCCACGACATTTACTGACGCGGCCGGCAAGGTACAGGTACAGGCGGGCGCGCGCCTGGCCAGCAATGCGCCCAAGGGCAGCACGGAAGGCGGCGGTTACGTGATGCTGCTGGGCAAGGAAGTGCACCAGGCGGGCGAGATCGCCACGCCCAAGGGCCAGGCCCTGCTGGCCGCCGGCGACAGTTTTACCATTAAAAAAGGCGTGGGCACGGATGGCAATCCGCTGTCGAGCACGCGCGGCAGCGAAGTCACGCCGCAGTTCGCGGCCGGCAGCACGGCGGGCAAGGTCGTCAACACGGGCCTGATCCAGGCGCGCGAAGGCGACGTTACTCTGGCGGGGCGCGACGTGCGCCAGGAAGGCGTCGTGCTCGCCTCCACCACGGCCGCCACGCGCGGCACCGTGCACCTCAACGCGCTGGGCAGCGACGCGGCCGTCACCGTGGGACGGGGCGCCACCACGGCCATCGTCATCGAGGACGATGGCAAGACGACGGCGCTCGACAGCCAGCGCGACGCCATGCGCGGCCCGGCCGCGACGTCCACGGAAAACATCGTTGCCGTCAATGACCGCCGCGACCAGTCGCGCATCGAGATCGGCAGCGCCGGCACGGTGGAATTCCTCGGCGACTCGCTGACCCTGGCCACGGGCGGCCAGATCGCCGTCAACGCCGCCAGCCGCAGCCTGCTGCGCGACGGCGCCCAGCTCGACGTCTCCGGCGCCGTGGGCGTCAAGGTGGCCATGGAGGCGAACAATATCGAGATCAACGTGCAGGGCAACGAGCAGCGCGACGCGCCCGTCAACCGCGACGGCAAGGCCTTGCTCAACAGCAGTATCTGGGTCGACCGCCGCAAGCTGGTATTCGTACCGAAAGGCACGAACGGCTACGACAGCGACCGCTGGTACACGGCCGGCGGCTTGCTGGAAGTGGCCGGCTACCTGGGCACGCAGGGCCATTCCGTCAGCGAGTGGATGGCGCAGGGCGGCACCGTCAGCTTCGGTGGCAAGGATGTCGTCACGCAGCTTGGCTCCGCCATCAACCTGTCGGGCGGCACCCTGGACGTGCAGACGGGCGCGGTGCGCCAGACCTGGCTCAAAGGCGTGGACGGCAAGTTGCATGAGGCGGGCAGCGCGCCGGCCGACTTGCCGTACGCGGGCGTGTACAAGGGTTATGAGGAAGAACATGCGCGCTGGGGCAAGGATGCCAGCGCGTTCTACGCCAATCCATTGATCGCCGCGCAACAGCGCCTGGAAAACGGCTACACGGTGGGTCGCGACGCCGGCAAGCTGGTGGTCGCCACCGGTTCGGCCGTGCTGGAAGGGGGCATCGCGGGCGAGGTCTTCCAGGGCGAGCGCCAGACCCAGGCGCCGCAGGCCCTGCTCGACGGCTACCAGCAGTCGCAGCTCGCCGCCGCGCAGCGGGGGCAGCTGATCGTCGGCCAGTACCAGCCGATGTTCGACAAGCGCACGGGCGTGCTGCAGCACGCATTGTCGGCCGTCATGGACGAGGTGCGCCTGACGCGCGTGCAGGACGGCATCGCCGCCGGCCTCGACGTGGCCGACGTGCTGGCTTCAGAGCGCCAAGGCAAGCTGCTGCTCGATACCAACTTGCTCAACAGCCAGCAACTGGGCGCCATCCGCCTCGCCGCGAAAGGCGCGATCACCGTCGACAGCGCGCTGCAGGTGGCCGACGGCGGCAACATCACCCTGTTCGGCAAGGACGTGGCCATCAACGCCAGCCTGCGCAGCCATGGCGGCAGCATCATGGCCGGCAATGTGCTGAACCAGCTCGGCGCGCTGGGCATGTTGGACACGGTCGTCAATCCGGGCGGGCCAGCGGGCAAGCTGGTGCTGGCCGACGGCGTCACGCTCGACACCAGCGGTCTGCTCAGCAACGTGCTGCGCGACCCGCTGGCCGCCGCCGGCCTGCCGTATATCAATGGCGGCAATGTGTCGCTGCGGGCGAACGGCGACGTGCGCATCGGCAGCGGCAGCCTGATCGACGCCGGCTCGGGCGCGGCCATCCTGTCGCAGGCGAAACAGCAGGGTGGCAAGGGCGGCAACGTGAGCCTGGCCAGCTATGGAACGACATCGGACCTGGTGCTGGGCGAAGGCGCGCAAGTGCGCGGCCATGGCGTTGCCGGCGGCGGCAAGCTGGAATTACAGGCAAACAAGATTTTGATCGGCAAAACTGAAAAACCCGAGGCCGGCACCCTGCAACTGGGCGGCGACTTTTTTGAGCAGGGTTTTTCCAGCTACAGCCTGGTCGGCAAGCAGGGCTTGACGGTCGCGGACGGCACGCAGGTGGACGTGCGCATGCCCGTGCTGCGTGTAGTGGACAATGAAAAACTGGCCCTGTGGATGCCGGAGCAATACACGGAAAACCCGCTCAAGGGCACCTTGACCCAGCGCAAGGGCGCCAGCCTGGCCCTGCAGGTGGGCGATATCCAGTCCGGCGCGGCCGACATGGCCAGTGCCGAGTTGCTGATAGGCAAGGGCGCCGTGGTGAGCGTCGATGCGGGCCAGTCCATCAAGCTGGCCAGCGTGGGCCAGTTGACGGTGGACGGGCGCCTGAACGCGTGGGGCGGCAAGATCAGCCTGGGCGGCGTGGGCGTGGGCGTGGACGTGAACGTGTCCGAAGCGGTGGAAGCGGCCGGCCATGGCCGTTCCCTGTGGATCGGCGACAATGCCGTGCTCGACGTGGCGTCGCGCGCCGTCACGGCCACCGATGCACAGGGCCGGCGCTACGGCAAGGTGGCGGACGGCGGCAGCATCGTCGTCGGCGGCGAAATCGACCACGCGCAGGGCAGCACGTCGGCGGCCAGCCTGTTCGTCGTCGTGCGCGACGGCGCCGTGCTCGACGCGTCCGGCGCGCATGCGGTGCTGGACGTCAATGGCGCGGCTGTCGACGTGGCCAGCGCGGGCGGCAGCATCGCGCTGGCGTCGAACAACGGCTTGTACCTCGATGGCCAGCTGCTGGCCAAGGCGGGCGGTGCGGGCGCGGCGGGCGGCAGCCTGTCCGTGGCCACGGGCACCCCGGTCTACCTGAAAACGCTGGCGACGGACAAGGTGCTGCAGGGGCGCCAGCTGATCCTCTCGCAGCGCCAGCTTGCCAGCGACCTGGCCGACGGCGTGCATGCGCAGGATGCGGCGCAGCTGCTGCAGTACGGCCATGGCCGCTACTCGGTGGAGCAAGTGGCGGCGGGCGGCTTCGGCAACCTGGCCCTGCTGGGCGCCGCCTCCTTCGATGGCGACGTGTCGCTGACGCTGCAGCAAAGCTTCCAGCTGTATGGCGCGCCCGTGCTGGCGCCAGGCAGCAAGCCCGGCGCGAAGGTCGGCATCGCGGCGCCGTACGTGCGCCTGGCCAGCGTCAAGCCGGCGGGACGCGATTTCTATGTCACGCCGGGTACGGCGGGCCAGTCGCCGATGGCCGGCCAGGTCAGCATAGCTGGCGACCTGATCGACGTGCGCGGCCTGGTCGACATTCGGGCGGACGACGTGCGCCTGACGAGCCGCGGCGACGTGCGCTTCCTGCTGTCGCCGCTGGGCTGGGACGGCAACCAGCCGACGACGGTGCTGTCCACGCCGGGCGACATGACCCTCAGCGCGGCCCAGCTGTACCCGGAAACGGGCGCCGGCGCCGCCGTGCGGGCCGGCTATGGCATCGTCAACGGCAAGATTGGCTACGATCCCGCCCACAGCCTGAACATCGCCCGCAGCACGGCTGACGTGCCGCTCATGCCGTATTCCGCTTTCGGCTCGCTGGAACTGGCCGCCGCGCACATCGAGCAGGGCGGCGTCGTGCGCGCGCCGCTGGGGCGCCTGGCCATCGGCGCGGCCGGCTATGAGAACGACAGGAGCCTGACCGTTAACTTGTTGCCAGGTAGTATCACCTCCGTCAGCGGCGCCGGCCTGGTCATGCCGTATGGCGGCACCGTCGATGGCCAGACCTGGAACGTCAACGGCAAGCCGGTCACCCTGATGGGCGTGGGCGGCATCAATGTGCAGGGCGGCCTGCGCATCGGCGTGGACATCGCCGGCGTGGCCGTGGACGTGCGGCCGGGCGCGCTGCTCGACCTGTCGGGCGGCGGCGAACTGACGGGTGCAGGTTTCATTTCCGGGCGCGGCGGCTCCACCGACGCGCGCACCCATCCGCTGGTGCAGGTGGGCGCGAATGGCGGCTTCATCCTGCCGGGCCTGGCAACGAACCCCGTGTACGCCATCGTGCCGGGCGCGCAAGCGCCGCAGGCGCCGTCGGGCGGCGACAAGGGCGCCTCCGATGCGGCCATCGGCCGGCAGGTGACGATAGGCAGCGGCGTGCCGGGTCTGCCCGCCGGCACCTACACCCTGATGCCGTCGACCTATGCCTTGCTGCCGGGCGCTTTCCGCGTGGAACTGAACGGCCTGGCGGGGCAAGGCAGCGCCGGCTCGCTGGTGCAGCCGCTGCGCAACGGTTCCTGGGCCGCGCCCGGCACCTTGTCGATCGCCGGCACGGACATCCGCGCGCCGCTGGCCAGCCAGCTGATACTCACGCCGGCCAAGGTCTTGCGCACGTATTCCCAGTACAACGAAACGGGCTATGCGGCGTTCGCCCTGGCCGATGCGAAAACGCGCGGCATTCCCCGCGCACTGCTGCCTGCCGACGCGAAAACGCTCAAGCTGACCCTGGCGCAAGGCGGCGGCCCGGACACGTTCCAGTTCAAGGGCACGGGCAAATTCTCCACGGCCGAGGGCGGCTACGGCGGCACCGTGGTGCTGGGGTCGAGCAATGTCACCGACGGCGACATTGAAATCCTCGCCGACGGCGCGCCGGCCGCCAGCGGCGCCGGGCTGGTCAGCGTGCGTGCTTCAAGCCTGAACAATATCGGCGCGGCCCGTATTGTGGTGGGCAATGCACCGTCCGTGGAATATGGCCAGGGCGGCAACTACGTGAACTTCGGTTTCAACACGGCGCGCGCCATCTACCTGCGCGCAGGCGCCATCCTGTCGGCGCCGGAAGTGTTCCTCGTCGCCCAGGACCCGGGCAATGACCAGCTGGGCGACGGCTTGATCGATATCGCGCCCGGCGCCGGCATCAGCACTGTGGGGCGCGGCAAGGCCGCGTACGACGCCAACGACGGCTTTATCTACCAAAAAGGCCGCGCGGACGTGCACATGCTGGCCGCCTCGAACGGCTTGCTCAACGTGGCGCCCGTCAGCGGCACGGCGCGCGGCGGCATCCGCATCGGCGTGTGCGGCGACACCTGCACCGACAAAGGAACAGCGAGCCTGTACTCGGAAGGCACCTTGCTGTTGTCGACGAACGGCAGTTTCGCACTGGACGACACGGCCCGCTACGGCACGCGCAACCTGAGCCTGGCCGTGGGTGCCATCAACATGGGCAGCAGCGAGGCGCTGGCGGCGGCCCAGGCCAACGGCACGCGCTCGAGCGGCCTGGCCATGAACCAGGGCGTGCTGGACCGCCTGCTGCGCGGCGACACCAGCACCGGCGCGCCAGCCCTGCAGGCGCTGATGCTGAACGCGGCCGACAGCGTCAATTTCTATGGCGACGTGGTGCTCGACACCTACGACAAGGGCACGGGCAAATCCACCTTGGACCGCCTGGTGCTGACCACGCCGGCCATGTATGGACAGGGCGGCGCCGACACCGTGGCGACCATCCGCACTGCCAACCTGATCTGGGGCGGTGCCCTGTCGCCGGCCGGCAATGTCATCACGCATGGCGCCGGCACGGGCAGCGGCACCCTGAACCTGGAAGCGGAACGCATCGATTTCGGCTTCGGCCCGTTCACGCAGCCGGCCGGCGTCGCCTCGTTCGACCGGCTGGCGCTGGGTTTTGCCAACGTCAACCTGAAGGCGTCGGGCCAGGTGACGGCCAACCACAAGGGCAGCCTGTCCGTCTACCAGGCGCAGGGCGCCTACGAGGCCGGCAAGGGTTTCCAGTACAGCGGCGGCAACCTCAATATCAGCACGCCGCTGCTGACGGGCGAGGCCGGTTCGGCGCACAGCTACACGGCGGGCGGCGCGCTGAAGGTAGCGGCCCCGGCCGGTACGGCGCCAGCGGCTCCCGTCAAGAATAACGCTGCGCTGGGCGCGCAGCTGGCGCTGAACGGCGACAGCGTGAGCGTGGCGACGGCCGTGGTGCTGCCGAGCGGCAAGCTGACCATCAACGCGCAGCACGACATCGCCGTGGCCGACGGCGCGCGCATCGATATGGCGGGCCGCAAGAGCACCTTCTTCGACGTGAACAAATACAGCTGGGGCGGCGACGTGATCCTGGACAGCCGCGCCGGCGATATCGGCCAGGGCGCGGGCAGCGTGATCGACCTGTCGGCCGAGAACAACCGCGCCGGCAGCCTGAAGGCCGTGGCCCTCGATGGCGCGGCCGGCATGGTGGACTTGCAGGGCAAGATACTGGGCGGCGCCAGCGGCAGCTACGACGCGGGCGGCACCATGGTCCCGTACAAGAAGGGCAGCGTGGACGTGCGCGCGCAAACCCTGGGCGCGGGCGGCGCGCCGGACAGCCGGTTCGCGTTGCTGAACACGCGCCTGAACGAAGGCGGCGTGACGGGTGCGCGCAGCTTCCAGCTGAAGCAGGGCGACCTGACGATAGCCAATGAGCTGAAGGCGGGCGAAGTGCAGGTATCGCTCGACAATGGCCGCCTGACGGTGGCAGGCACGATCGACGCCAGCGGCGAGCGCGTGGGCAGCATCCGCCTGGCCGGCAAGCATGGCGTCACCCTGGCCGGCAACGCCGTGCTCGACGCGCATGGCACGCTGTTGCGCGTTGACAGCTACGGCAAGATCATCGACAGCCCGAACCGGGCCATGGTCGAACTGAACGCGGGCGAAGGCGTATTGAGCCTGGCCGGCGGCGCGCAGATCGACGTGCGCCATGCCACGGCAGCCGTGGCCGGCAAGGGCAAGGGCGAATACGACGGCGCCGCGCGCGGCACGGTGGAACTGAGCGCGCCGCGCCTGGGCAGCGGCGGTTCCCGCACGGATGCGGACGCGGCCACCTTCGGCGACATCGCCATTGCGGCCGGCGGCGGCTTGACGATACGCGGCGCGAAATCGATCGCCGTCAACGCCATGCAGCGCTACGACGATGCGGCCTACGCCGCGGACCTGTCGGCCAGCGGCCGCCCCTACCAGGTGATCAACCAGGCATATCTCGACAGCAAGCATGCGGACAGCACCGCTTTCATCGATGCGGCGCTGGCCAACACGAACTTGCGCAATATCAAGCTGGCGGGCCTGGCCACGGCCGCGTATGCCGATGCGCTGCATCTGCGTCCCGGCGTCGATATCGTCAGCAAGACGCCGGACGGCGACCTGGTGGTGCAGGGCGACCTGGACTTGTCGGGCATGCGCTACGCCAGCCTCAATCCGCGCTTTCAAGCAACAAATGTGCGCGGGTCGGGCGAGGTGGGCAACCTGCTGCTGCGCGCCGGCGGCGACTTGAGCATCTACGGCAGCATCAACGACGGTTTCGCGCCGCCGCCCGCCACCAAGGATGACGGCGGCTGGGTCCTGCTGCCGGGGCGCGACATCAATGGCAGCGACGTCATCGTCCCGGGCCAGGGCGTGACCCTGGCCGACGGCACCTTGTTCCCGGGCGGGATCGCGCTCAATTACGACGTGCCCGTCAAGGGTTTCAATCTGCTGGCCAATACGCGCCTGCCCGTGGCCGTCGTGCTGGACCAGGCCATGACGGTGCGGGCGGGCACCGTGCTGGCCGCCGCCGTGCGCGACAGCGACGGCAATATCGTCCACGCGGCCGGCACCTTGCTGACGACGCAACAAGTGTTTACGCCCGGCATGCGCCTCGATGCGGGCAGCGTGCTGGCGCAAGCGGTCAAGGTGCGCGCCATGAGCTGGCCCAAGGGCGTGCCGCTGCCGGGCGTGGCTGGCGAACGCAGCGTTTTCGTACTTGATGGCAACCTGGCGCTGGCCGTGGGCGCATTGATCCCGTCCGGCACCGACGTCAAGCTGATGCCCGATGTGAAGTCGATTCAGCTGCGCCCGGAAGTGGCGGGCAGCCAGGGCAAGCTGTGGGCGATCGCGCCCATGCTGGCCGAAGGCTCGCAAGCGTGGGGCATGCGCCTGGTGGCCGGTGCCGACCTCGATGCGGCTGACACGCGCGGCGTACAGGCGCACCCAAGCCACGGCACCCTGCGCCTGGCCGACAGCCATTACGGCATGTATGGCATCCTCGTGCCGCCGAAAGGCGTGCAGTACTGGAGCGAAGCCGCTGCGGAACTGGGCGTCGAAGGTATCGTGGCGGGCGAAGTCATCACCGAGGAATTCACCAGTCAGTTCGGCCAGACTGTGGCGGAGCTCTGCGCCAGCGACCCGTCCCTGTGCGTGCTGAAGGTGGCCTACGTGTGGACCAAGGCCGGCGCGGAAGAGTTTGCGGATGACAACGTGAAGGCGGGCGACCTGCTCGACCCCGTGGCGCTCAAGTGGCCGACGGTTTGCGAGGAAAAGCCCACCTGGTGCGGCACGGCCAACGCCACGTTCGACTACAAGGCCTCGAGCCTGCGCCACAGCGTGCTGCGCACGGGCACGGGCGACCTGGACCTGGTCAGCGGCGGCGACCTGCGCATGGACAGCCTGTATGGCGTGTACACGGCAGGCATGTCGTCCGTGGCGACGTCGGCCGGCGATCCGTACAACCAGGCGCGCGGCCGCAATGCCGACGGCAAGGTGCTGAGCAATCCTGACGGTGCGCACGAACACCTGGTCGACGGCGGCGCCGACAGCGTGTACCGCGCCTGGTACCCGGACCAGGGCGGCAACCTGCTGCTGAACGTGGCGGGCAACCTGACGGGCTCGCTGATGACGGGCAGCAGCGCGATCAATCTGCGTCCCGTCGGTTCGGACAGCGGCCACGACAGCGCGGCCGTCGGCAACTGGCTGTGGCGCCAGGGCAGCGGCGCGGTCGCCACGGGTGGCCAGGCGCAGCCGGCGGCGTGGTGGATCAATTTCGGCAGCTATGTGGGCGATGCCAGCGGCAACAAGGGCGCCGACAAGCTGCTGGGCTTTACGGGCTTCGGTACCCTGGGCGGCGGCAACGTGCGCGCCGACGTGGCCGGCGACGCGGGCGTGCAGGCGCTGCTGTCCGGCAGCAGTTTTGACAACAATATCAATACCCGTTCGCAGGGCCTGCTGCTGGCCGTGGGCGGCACGGGCCGCGTGCAGGCCGATGGTAGCCTGCTGCTGACGGGCGGCGGCGACCTCGAGCTGCGCGTTGGCGGCGCCCTCAATCCGGCCGGCACGGCAGGCCTCAACCACATGAATGGCGCGCTGGTCGATGTGCGCGGCCACGCGGCCACGTCGGCCACGCAACTGGGCAGCGTGGCGCTGGAATACGGCTCGCAGCCTACCCAGCACGTGCCGCTGGAAACGCGCGCCTACGATGCCTTCACCGCGACGCGCGCCGCGCCGAAGGGCGGCATGACCCTGGTGCCGGGCGACGCCACCTTCACGGTGGCGACCCTGGGCGACCAGGTGTTGCAGGACGTGGCCGACCCCGGCCGCGTGCCTTTGCTCAGCGCATCCCCGTTCACCAGCGCCGCGGGCGAGGCGGGCGTCGGCTACAGCTGGTTCAGCCTGTGGACGCCGCGCACGGCGCTCGACCTGTTCTCCGCCGGCGGCAACATGACGCCGTTGACGGCACCGGTCGGCACGGCCACCGACCTGGCCATCGTTTACCCGTCCATCGTGCGCGTCGCGGCGCCGAATGGCAGTTTGTACTACGGCAAGGCAACCGCCAGCTGGAATAGCGCCAACAGCTATGCCGAGCCGCTGGTGCTGGCGCCATCGCCGAATGCCCAACTGGAGTGGCTGGCCGGCGATTCCATCTATGCGGGCGGTTATGCCGTCAGCCAGTCCGGCGCCGGCGCGGACAGCATGGCGACGCCGTTCAAGCCAGCCTTCGTGGGCTGGAGCGCGAATGCGGCCGATGCTAATCCCGTGACGGGCAACATTTCCAGCACGGGCGCGCCGGCGACGCGCTGGAACTTCCCGCTGTTCGCCTTCGGCCCCGATTCCGCCGCCGGACCTGCCAACAGCGGCACGCAAGCGGCCCGCATCTATGCCGTGAAGGGCGATTTGATCGGCGTCAATAGTGGCCGCATGGTCGCGTTCTACGACGCCAGGCATGCGGGCACCACCTGGTATGAGGGGGCGCAACCGGTGTGGATGAAGGCGGGCCGCGATATCGTCAGCAGCGGCACGGCATTGCTTGAGGGGATAGACGGTAGCGAGAACACGAGCGGCATGATATTCAGGAATTACAGCAACCTGTTCGTGCACAACAATGCGTTTGACGTCTCGGTGGTCTCGGCCGGGCGCGATATCCTGAACAGCTCCTTCAACGTGGCCGGCCCCGGCACGCTCGACATCAGCGCGGGACGCAACATATTGATGCAGGACAAGGGCAGCGTCGTCAGCCTCGGTCCCGTCGTCGCCGGAGATAAACGCCCGGGCGCCGGCATCGCCATGCAGGCGGGCGTGGGCGCCGCCGGCCTCGACTATCTGCGCTTCGTCAAGCCGTATCTTGACCCGGCCAACGTGGCCCAGGCGGGCGTGCCGCTGGCCGAGCAGGCAGGCAAGGTGGTGAAGTCGTACGCGACCGAATTGACGACCTGGCTGAATGAACGCTACGGCTTCAAGGGCACGGCCGCCGAGGCGCAGGCCTTTTATCTGGCCTTGCCCGAGCCGCAGCAGCGCGTCTTTGCCCGCCAGGTGTATTTCGCGGAACTGAAGGCGGGCGGGCGCGAGTTCAACGATGCGGACAGCGCCCGCTACGGCAGCTTCCTGCGCAGCCGCAATGCCATCGCGGCCCTGGCGCCGGCCAAGGACGCCAGCGGCAAGGCCATCGATTATGCGGGCGACATCGTCATGTACCGCGGGCTTTACGCCAAGCGGAACGACGGCGAGCAGCGCTGGGACTATTTCCCCCGCAGCGGCTACGTGCACACCAACTTCGGCGGCGACATCCAGCTGTTGACGCCGGGCGGCAAGCAGGTGTTCGGCATCGAAGGCGAGGCGCCGCCGTCGACCTCGGGCGTTATCACCAAGGGCGGCGGCAACATCGAGTTGTTCTCGCACGGCAGCATCCTGCTGGGCCAGAGCCGCGTCATGACGACGTTTGGAGGCGATATCCTCGGCTGGTCGTCGGAGGGCGACATCAACGCGGGGCGCGGCTCGAAGTCGACTATCGTCTACACGCCGCCCAAGCGCGTGTATGACAACTGGGGCAACGTGACCCTGTCGTCCGACGTGCCGAGCACGGGCGCCGGCATCGCCACCCTGGCGCCGATCGCGGAAGTGCCGGCCGGCGATGTCGACTTGCTGGCGCCGCTGGGCACCATCGACGCGGGCGAGGCGGGCATCCGCGTCTCGGGCAGCGTCAACCTGGCCGCGCTGACGGTGGTGAACGCGGCGAACATCCAGGTCAAGGGCGAAGCCAAGGGCATGCCGACGGTGGCGTCCGTCAACGTGGCCGCCATGACGAACGCCAGCGCGGCCGCCACGCAGGCCACGGCCGCCGCGCAGGACGTGGTGCAGCGCGAGCGCGCCGCCACCCGTGCCGCGCAGCCGTCCGTGTTCACGGTGCGCGTGCTGGGCTTTGGCAACGACGCACCGCCCGACAGCGCGCAAGCGGCGCCGCAGGATGGCGCGCGCACCGAGGCGGCCGACTACAACCCGCGCAGCGCCGTGCGCGTGCTGGGTCTGGGCACGCTGCCGGAATCGGCCACGCGCCAGCTGACGGCGCAAGAGCGCAGCAGGTTGTCGCCATGATGGCCGGCATGGCTGGCGCCTTGCCCTTGCGCATGACAGGTGCCATGCGGCAGGCAGGCATGGCCTGGTACCGGCCCGCCATCCGGCCCCGCATGCAGGCGGCCAATGATATGGCGCCCGTGTCAACGCCGGCGCCGGGGCAGGGCGCAAGGCTGCAGGCGGTGCTGGAAGGCAATTACGCGGCCCTGCACCGGCGCCTGGCGCGCCACCTGGGCTGCGCCGAGCTGGCCAGCGACAGCCTGCACGACGCCTGGCTGCGCCTGGGCGCGCTGACGGCCGGGGACGGCGCGGCGCTGGCGCACAGCCCCGTCGCCTATGTGTTTCGCGTGGCGTGCAACGCGGCCATGGACAGTCTGCGGCGCAATCGCGCCTGGCTGTATGCGGACGAGGAGGATGGCGTCGCAGGCCTCGTCGATTTCCTCGCCGATACGGCGGCGGGACCGGAGCGCCTGGCCGAGCTGCATGCCGACGTGCGGCGGCTGGCGCAAGCCGTCGACTTGCTGCCGCGGCGCCACCGGCAGGTGCTCGAAGCGCTGCGCGTGGATGAGCTGACCCGCCAGGAAGTGGCCGAGCGGCACGACATGTCGCTGCGCAACGTCGATACGGCCTTGCGCCAGGCGCTCGACCATTGCGCCCGCCACACGGGCTACGCGGCGCAGGGCGGCGTCGGCACGACCCGGCGCAGCTTGAGGCTGAACGTTCGTTCGCGTACAGACGCTTAGGCATCCGGCGGCCAGACTGCTGCTTCGGGCCTGCATGCGCCCACCCAGCCAGTCCACAGCCAGGAGGAAGCGCGAGATGACAGACTCTAATCACATCAATGCCGGCAGGCGCGGCTTGCTGATCGCCGGTGCGCTGTCGGCCACGGCGGTGGCCGTGCCCGGCGTGACGGGGGCAGCCGAAGCGGCCCATGGCGCGGCCCAATCCGGACATGTGCCGCCCGTCCTGATGAAAGTCGGCCTGAACGTCAACGGCCGGCGCCACAGCCTGGAACTCGACACGCGCACCACCTTGCTCGACGCTTTGCGCGAACATTTGCAACTGACGGGAACCAAAAAGGGCTGCGACCACGGCCAGTGCGGCGCCTGCACCGTCATGCTCGACGGCCAGCGCATCAATGCCTGTCTGACCCTGGCCGTGATGCATGACGGCGCCAGGGTCACCACCATCGAAGGGCTGGGCACGCCGGAGAAACTGCATCCGATGCAGGCCGCCTTCATCGCGCATGACGGTTATCAATGCGGCTACTGCACCCCGGGGCAGATCTGTTCGGCCGTCGCCGCGCTGGGCGAGATCCGCCAGGGCATCCCCAGCCACGTCAGCGCGGACCTGAACGCGGCCCCGCAAGCGACGCCCGAAGAATTGCGCGAACGCATGAGCGGCAATATTTGCCGCTGCGGCGCCTATTCCAACATCATCGAAGCCATTACCGAGGTGGCGGGGAGGCCCGCATGAGAGTGTTCAGCTATCAAAAGCCCGCCACGCCGGCCGAAGCGGCGGCGGCCGCCTTGACTACGCCGGGCGCCCGCTTCATCGCGGGCGGCACGAATCTGCTCGATCTGATGAAACTGGAAATCGAAACGCCCGCGCATTTGATCGACGTCAATGGCCTCGCGCTGGACAAGGTGGAGACGACGAAGGACGGCGGCTTGCGCATCGGCGCCCTCGTGCGCAACACGGCCCTGGCCGCGCACGCCACGGTGCGGCGCGACTATGCCGTGCTGTCGCGCGCCTTGCTGGCCGGGGCCTCGGCGCAATTGCGCAACAAGGCGACGACGGCCGGCAACCTTCTGCAGCGCACGCGCTGCCCGTATTTCTATGACACGAACCAGGCGTGCAACAAGCGCGTGCCGGGCAGCGGCTGCTCGGCCATAGCCGGCTTCAGCCGGCCGCTGGCCATTCTGGGCGGCAGCGAGGCGTGCATCGCCACGCACCCAAGCGACATGGCCGTGGCCATGCGCGTGCTCGACGCCGGCATCGACACGGTGCGGGCCGACGGCAGCACGCGCAGCATCCCCATCGCCGACTTTTACCGCTTGCCGGGCAGTACGCCGCAGCTGGAAACGATGCTGCAGCCGGGCGAATTGATCACCAGCGTGACCTTGCCCCGGCCTATCGGCGGCACGCACGTCTACCGCAAGGTGCGCGACCGCGCCTCGTATGCGTTCGCGCTGGTGTCTGTCGCGGCGATCATCTTGCCCGATGGCACCGGCAGGCTGGCCCTGGGCGGCGTCGCGCCGCAGCCGTGGCGGCTTGCCGCCGCCGAGCAGGCCATGCCCGCTGGCGCGGCCGCCGTCAGCGAACGCCTGCTGGCCGGCGCCAGGCCGACGGCCGATAACGGCTTCAAGCTGATCCTGGCGCAGCGCACCGTGGCGTCCGTCCTGGCGCAAGCACCAGCGAAGAAAGGCTAGGGCCATGAAATTCACGACACCTGCGACCACCAATCCCATCGACCAGCTGAAAGTCGTGGGCCGCCCCACGGACCGCATCGACGGCCCCCTGAAAACCACGGGCACGGCGCCGTACGCGTATGAACAGAACAAGGCCGCGCCGCATGCCGCCTACGGCCACGTCGTCGGCGCGGCGATTGCCAAGGGGCGCATCGCTTCGATCGACACCAGCGCCGCGCGCCGCGCGCCCGGCGTGCTGGCCGTGGTGACGGCGGAATCGGCGGGCAAGCTGGGCAAAGGCAAGATGAACACGGCGAAGCTGCTGGGCGGGCCGGACATCGAGCATTACCACCAGGCCATCGCGCTGGTGGTGGCGGAAACGTTCGAGCAAGCGCGTTCGGCCGCGCAGTTGCTCGATGTCAAGTATATCGAGCAGCCGGGCGCCTTCGATTTGGCCAAAGCAAAGGGCACGGCGGCCAAGCCGAAGGACGGCAAGCCCGACAGCAAGACGGGGAACTTCGCCGGCGCCTTTGCCCATGCCCCCGTGCGCCTGGACGCGACCTATACGACGCCTGACCAGTCGCACGCCATGATGGAGCCGCACGCCTCGATTGCCGCCTGGGAGGGGGATAAATTGACGGTGTGGACGGCGAACCAGATGGTGGACTGGGGCCGGGGCGACTTGGCGCGCACCCTGGGAATGCCGAAGGAGAAGGTGCGCATCGTCTCGCCCTACATCGGCGGCGGCTTCGGCGGCAAGCTGTTCGTGCGCGCCGAAGCGTTGCTGGCGGCCCTGGGTGCGCGCGCGGCGCAGCGTCCCGTCAAGGTGGCCCTGACGCGGCCCATGATGATCAACAACACGACGCACCGGCCCGCCACCATCCAGCGCCTGCGCATCGGTGCCACGCGCGACGGCAAGATCACGGCCATCGGCCATGAATCGTGGTCGGGCGACCTGAAGGGCGGTCAGCCGGAAACGGCCGTGATGCAGACGCGCCTGCTGTACGCGGGGGCCAACCGCATGACGGCCATGCGCCTGGCCGTGCTCGACTTGCCAGAAGGCAACGCCATGCGCGCGCCGGGCGAGGCGCCGGGGCTGATGGCGCTGGAAATCGCCATGGACGAGCTGGCGGAGAAATTGAACATGGACCCCATCGTCGTGCGCATCCTGAACGACACCAGGGTGGACCCGGAAAAACCGGGCAGACCGTTTTCCCAGCGCCGCCTGATCGACTGCCTGCGCACGGGCGCCGTGGAATTCGGCTGGAAAGAGAGAGCAGCCCAGCCGGGCATGCGGCGCGACGGCCGCTGGCTCGTGGGCATGGGCGTGGCGGCCGCTTTCCGCAACAACCTCGTCATGCAGTCCGCCGCCCGGGTGCGTCTCGATGGCAACGGCATCGTGACCGTCGAGACGGACATGACGGATATCGGCACGGGCAGCTATACGATCATCGCGCAGACGGCGGCGGAAATGCTGGGCGTGACCTTGAACCGGGTCGTCGTGCGCCTGGGCGACTCGGATTTTCCCGTCTCGGCCGGTTCGGGCGGGCAGTGGGGCGGCAACAGCTCGACGGCCGGCGTGTACGCGGCCTGCGTGCGCCTGCGCCAGGCCATCGCCGGCAAGCTGGGCTTCGACGAGAAAGAGGCGCGCTTTTCCGATGGCCAAGTCAGCCAGGGCGAACGCAGCGTGCCGCTCGCGGCCGCCGCCTTGCATGGCGACGTCGTCGCGGAAGACCATATGGAATACGGCGAGCTCGATAAAAAATTCCAGCAATCGACGTTCGGCGCCCATTTCGTCGAAGTGGGCGTGGACAGCGACACGGGCGAAGTACGCGTGCGCCGCATGCTGGCCGTGTGCGCGGCCGGCCGCATCCTGAACCCGAAAGCGGCGCGCAGCCAGGTGATCGGCGCCATGACCATGGGCGTGGGCGCGGCCCTGATGGAGGAACTGGTGGTCGACCAGCGCCGCGGCTTCTTCGTCAACCACGACCTGGCCGGCTACGAAGTGCCCGTGCACGCCGACATCCCGCACCAGGACGTGATCTTTCTCGACGAAACGGATCCCATGTCCTCGCCCATGAAAGCCAAGGGCGTGGGCGAGCTGGGCATCTGCGGCGTGGCGGCGGCCGTCGCCAACGCCGTCTACAACGCGACGGGCGTGCGCGTGCGCGACTATCCGCTGACCCTCGACAAGTTGCTGCGCGGGCTGCCCGTCATGAGCTGACATCTGCCCGGCGCCGGCGCGCGCGTGACAAAGCGTGTATTTTTGGTAATTTCCAGATGCTATGCTCGGAACGCATGCTGCGGGGCAAGTTCCCTCTCCGCAAGGCCATGCCGCCAGGAGAATGCATGAACAGATCATCAATGCCGCCCCGGATACTGATCGTCGATGACGAGCTGGCGCACGTGCGCGCCCTGTGCGACACCTTGCGCGGCCAGGCGTACGACACGACGGGGCTCGCTTCGGGCGAGGCGGCGCTGGCCCTGCTGGCCGTCGAATCGTTCGACCTGCTGCTGGTCGACCTGATGATGCCGGGCATGAACGGCATCGCCGTGGTGGAAGCGGCGCGCAAGATCGATCCGGACCTGGCCTGCATCATCATGACGGGCGAAGGCACGATCGCCTCGGCCGTGCAAGCGATGAAGGCGGGCGCGCTCGATTACGTCGTCAAGCCGTTCAAGGTGTCGGGCATCCTGCTGATACTGGCGCGGGCGCTGGAGACGCGCCAGCTGCGCATCGCCAATGCGCGCCTGGAACTGCTGCTGCGCCAGCACACGGCCGAACTCGACGCCATGAACCGGGATTTGCGGCTGGCCCGCGAAGTGGCCGAGCGGGCAAGCGAGGAAAAGACCAATTTCCTGGCCAGCATGAGCCACGAGCTGCGCACGCCGCTCAACGCCATCCTGGGCTTTTCGCAGATGCTCACGTCCGATTCCATCCCCTCGACGGCGCAGGAAAAGAAAACCTTTGCCTCGCACATCTTCGGCGCCGGCCGGCATTTGCTGACCTTGATCAACGATATCCTCGACATCGCCAAAATCGAGTCGGGCAATATGGCGCTGTCGATGGAGTCCGTGGGCCTGGCCGGCATTTACCACGAATGCTGGCAAATGATGGAGCCGCTGGCGCGCAAGCGCGGCATCACCTTGACGTTCGTCGAAGCGGGCAGCGTGCACGTGCTGGCCGACCGCACGCGCCTCAAGCAGGTGCTGCTCAACCTGCTGTCGAACGCCGTCAAGTACAACCGCGATCAGGGCGAGATCCACGTTGATTGCCAGCCCGTCGATGCACGGCAGCTGCGCCTGTCCGTGCGTGACACGGGCGGCGGGCTGAGCGCCGCGCAGCTGGAGGTGCTGTTCCAGCCCTTCAACCGCCTGGGACGCGATGGGCGCGACGAGGAGGGCACGGGCCTGGGGCTGGTGGTCAGCAAGCGCCTGGCCGAAGCCATGCAGGCGACCATAGGCGTGACCAGCACGCCCGGGCGCGGCAGCACTTTCTGGCTCGATATCGACAGTTGCCCCGCGCGCTACCCGCTGCAGGAAAGCCCGCGCCTGTCGGCCCTTGCCCGGCCCGCTGAATCGATGCCCCTGCCGGAGCGCAAGACGCTGCTGTATGTGGAAGACAATCCCCTGAACGTGACCCTGGTGGCGGGCTTGGTGCATTTTCGCCCCGATCTCGACCTGCTGTCTGCCGGCGACGGGCAGACGGGCCTGGACATGGCGCGCCGCCACCTGCCGCAGCTGATACTGATGGATTGCGACTTGCCCGACATCAGCGGCACGCAAGTCATGCAGCTGCTGCGTGCCGATGCCCGCACCGCGCATATCCCCGTCATCGCGCTGACGGCCGTGGCCGGACCCGGCGATATCCGCCAGGGGCTGGCGGCGGGTTTTTTCCGCTATCTGACCAAGCCGATCGACGTGGCGGCGTTTTCCGAGGCCGTCAACAGCGCGCTGGAGTCGGCCACGGCGCAGTGCAGCGCATGAACGGCCCGGCACCGGCGCGGCGGGCGGTCTGGCTGGCGGCCGCACTGCCGCTGCTGGCGCTGGCCGCCGTGGCCGTCTGGCGGCTCGCTGCCCGTCCCGCGCCGCCGCCCGGCCCCGTGGAAGTGCTGCGCCTGGCCGTGAATGCGGAGTACGTGGGCAGCTGCCCCGTGCTGGCCGCGCGCGGGCACGGTTATTTCGCGCGCGAAGGCATCGACGCGCTGCTGCAGCCGTATTCGTCGGGCAAGGCCTCGCTGGAAGCCGTGCTGCAGGGCAAGGCCGACCTGAGCACGGTGTCCGATATTCCTGTGGTGCTGGCCAGCCTGCAGAACCAGTCCGTCGTCATCATCGCCAGCATCTTCGAGGCCGAGCGCGACCACGGCATCGTGGGGCGCCTGGACCGCGGCGTGTCCACGCCCGCGAGCCTGAAGGGCAAGCGCATCGGCGTCACGTTGGGCACATCCGGCCAGTTCACGCTCGAGGCCTTTTTGAACCGCCAGAAGCTGCTGCCCGCCGAAGTCACCTTGCGCAATTACGCGCCGGACCAGCTGGCCGGGGCGCTGGCGCGGGGCGAGGTCGATGCGGCGGCAGGCTGGGAACCGTTCCTGACGGGCATGACGCACGCCATTGCCGGCAATGCGGCCATCTTCTATGGCGAAGACGTGTATGCGGGCCTGTTCAACGTGGCCGGCACGGGCGGCTATGTGCGCAGCCACCCGGCGGCGATGCGCAAGGTGCTGCGCGCACTGATCGCCGGCGCGCGCTTTTGCCGGGATGAGCCCGATGCCGCGCGCGCGCTGTTTGCCAAGGCGTCGGCCAGCGAGGCGCAGCGCCTGCAGGCAGCCTGGCACGGTTATCAGTTCGGCATCGTGCTCGACCAGCGCTTGCTGCTGGCGCTGGAAGACGAGGCGCGCTGGGCCATCAAGAACCGCCTGGCCGGGAACGGCGAGATGCCGAACTTCCTCGATGCCGTCTACCTGGACGGCCTGGAAGCCGTGGCGCCGTCGGCCGTGACGGTCATCCATTGAGAAGGCCACCGTGAAAATCGTCACGCGCTTCAAGCTGGCAGAACTGTTTTGCGTGCTGCTCGTGGCCATCATCGTCGCCGTGCTGTTCTCCACCAGCATGGCGATGCAGCGCGAACTGGCGAAGAACAAGGCGGCGGCCGATATCCTGCAAGCCGTCACGTCGCTGCGCTACCTGTCGATCGAATATGCGCTGCACCATGGCGCGCGCACGCGGGCACAGTGGCAGCTGCGCAGCGAGTCGCTGTCCACCGGCTTGCTGGCCACGCCGGCCTTCGCCGCCGGCGAGGAGCGCGCGCTGCTGCGGGAATTGCGGCGCGACCTGGCAAGCGTGGACGGCCTGTTCGAGCTGTTTGTCGCGAATCACCGCGAGTTGGGTCAGGACCCGCAGCGGCGCGAGGTGCTGGGCGAGCTGGAGTCGCGCCTGTCCGGCCAGATCATGGGCAAGGTGCAGGGCATGATCGCCGATGCGATGCTGCTGTCCGCATTGAGCCGGCAAGGCGTGCTGGACGCCCAGCAGCAGGCCAACGTGGCCGTGATATTGTTCGGCGGCATGATCATCGCGCTGGTGGCCGGTTTGATCTATTTCACCATGACCAGCGTCACGGGGCCGCTGGAGAAGCTGCGCCAGGGCACCCTGATCGTCGGCGAAGGCAAGCTCGATTTTGCGCTCGGCGTGCATACCAGGAATGAAATCGGCGACCTGGCACGCGCCTTCGACGGCATGACGGAAAAGCTGCGCCGCACCACCGTCTCGCGCGACGAACTGGCGCAGGCGAATGCGGCCCTGGAAACGCAGATACAGGAACGTCAGCTGGCCGAGCGCAAGGTGCATGAACAGCTTGAGCGCCTGAACCTGCTGCAGCAGATCACGCGCTCGATCGGAGAGCGGCAGGATTTGCGCAGTATTTTCCAGGTGGTGGTGCGCAGCCTGGAAGAGCAGCTGCCCATCGATTTCAGCTGCATTTGCCTGTACGAACCGTCCGAACACGCGCTGCAGGTGATGTGCGTGGGCGTGCGCAGCGAGGCGCTGGCGCTATCGTTCATGATGGGCGAACACGCGCACATTCCCATCGACGAGAATGGCCTGTCGAGCTGCGTGCGCGGCAAGCTCGTGTATGAGGCCGACATTGCCGACGTGGCGTTCCCGTTTCCGCAGCGCCTGGCGCAAGGGGGGCTGCGCGCCCTCGTCATGGCGCCGCTGCCGGCCGAAAACACGGTCTTCGGCATCCTCATCGTGGCGCGCCGCGCCGCGCACAGCTTTACCAGCGGCGAGTGCGAATTCCTCAGCCAGCTGAGCGAACACGTGGCGCTGGCCGCCAACCAGGCGCGGCTCTACGGCGCGCTGCAGCGCGCGTATGACGATTTGCGCCAGACGCAGCAGTCGGTAATGCAGCAGGAGCGCCTGCGCGCGCTGGGGCAGATGGCCAGCGGCATCGCGCACGATATCAATAACGCCATTTCGCCCGTGGCCCTGTACACGGAATCGCTGCTGGAGACGGAAACCAATCTCAGTCCGCAGGGCCGGCATTGCCTGGAAGTGATCGAACGCGCCATCGACGACGTGGCCGCCACCGTGGCGCGCATGCGCGAATTCTACCGCCAGCGCGAACCGCAACTGGCGCTCTCGCCCATCGACGCGAACCTGGTGGTGCAGCAGGTGCTGGACCTGACCCGCGCGCGCTGGAGCGACATGCCGCAGCAGCGCGGCATCGTCATCGCCCTGCACACGGAGCTGGCGCACGGCCTGCCCATGCTGCCGGGCAGCGCGGGCGAGCTGCGCGAAGCGCTGACGAACCTGGTCTTCAACGCCGTCGACGCCATGCCGGAAGGCGGCACCCTGAGCGTGCGCACCAGCTGCGCCGACGTGGCGGGCGAGGCGGCGCGGCAGATGCGGATAGAAGTAGCCGACACGGGCATCGGCATGGACGACAATACGCGCCGCCGCTGCCTGGAACCGTTTTTTACCACCAAGGGCGAGCGTGGCACGGGTCTGGGCCTGGCCATGGTGTACGGCATGATGGAGCGCCATGGCGCCAGCATCGACATCGTCACGGCGCCGGGGCAGGGCACGGCGGTGCGCCTGGTTTTTCCCGCCTGCGCCGCCGACGAGGGGCAGCAAGCGCCCGACATGGCCCATCTTGTGCCGCCGCGCCTGCGCATCCTCGTGGTGGACGACGACCCGATGGTGCTCAAGTCCCTGCGCGACATCCTGGAAATCGATGGCCACGACGTGGTGTCGGCCGACGGCGGCCAGGCCGGCATCGATAGCTTCCTGGCCGCGCGCGACAGGCACGAGGATTTTGCCGTGGTCATCACGGACCTGGGCATGCCTCACGTGGACGGGCGCAAGGTGGCCAGCGCCGTGCGCCGCTGTTCGCCGGCCACGCCCATCATCATGCTCACGGGCTGGGGCCAGCGCCTGGCCGCCGACAGCGATTATCCCGAGCACGTCAACTGCGTGCTGGGCAAGCCGCCCCGGCTGAAAGAATTGCGGCGTGCCCTGAATGCGGTCATGTCGACGGGGTAGAGCCGCCGAGTCGTTCAACCCCGATCATCCTTGTTTAATCCGTATCAAGCTTCACTGCGATGTCCGCACAGCCGCGTGACGACTCACTAGACTTGCATGGATGGACCCGTCATTCCAGCCTTTGCCAAAGGCGTGATGAGAATGTCTGTTGTCTGTCCAAGCGCGTCAAACGACTTGTCGTTAAATTAGGGCGATACTGTGATCATACCGAGACCCCCGCCAGGAGCAGCACCTGTCCCGACGTACAGCAGCGATTCGCTGAGCAAGAAAATAGCGATCCTCGATCTCGTGACGACCTTGACATATAAACTGGCCGTTGCGGCGGGCGCCATCGTCACGCTGACCTATCTGTTTGACATTCAGTTTTTCCCCAGTGGCCTGACGCCAGGCGAAGTGGTGTTCTTTATCTTTGTGGCACTGATGTTCGGTTTTCTGTACTGCATCTTTTTGTTGTTCGGGGCCATGTCTGCACTGTGGCTGCTCAAACTACTTTCTTTGCTGGAAGTGCGGGTTTCCAGGCGGCGCGCAGCCCATGCGCAGGCGACCCTGTTTGTCGTTCCTGCCGGGCTGCACGGCCTTGGCTATTTCCTGTTATCGCTTCTCTTTTTTTTGCTGTCCCTGTTTTATGCCTTTGCCCTTGTACAACCTCCACTGCTGTTATTGATCACGATCTTTTTTTGTGCCGGTTTTCTCGCCCTGATGCTAGTTACGGCTGGCACGCAAGGCGGCATCACGGTCACAGGCGCGCGGCCGAAGCCGCAGCGCAGATTGGCGCAGCTTGCCGCAGTGTTCGTGGCACCGCTGGTACTCGTGCTGTTCTTCGGGCCGTTCATGAATATGGTGCATATGGCTTTCCAGCTATTGGGTGTACGTATTCCCGACGTGAGCATCGAAGTACCCGATAGCGAGCTCGGTGAAATCGAGCGCGTCACGGAAGTCGTCGGCCGCCCCATCCTTGACTGCCGCAGGGGCGCGGGGGGACGATTGCTGGTACATCATGCCGATGTCTTGTGGACTGGCGTTGGCGGCGTGTCGCTTGTCACGTTCAGTGTACGCACGAAGCCGGAGGCCGGCATTTTCAGCCCCGAACCGACCATCCTCAGGGTTGCCACCTTGCGCCTGGACGCGGCCACGATGCGCATCATCAAGAGCCGGCCTGCGCTGAATCCCTGTTTCGACCTTTCCAACGACTTGCTGTTCAAGACTGGCAGCGATCAATTGTTGCCAACGGCACAGCCGCGTCTGCGGGCTCTTGCCTCAGCCATTCTGGCGTCGGGTACGCCGCGTGACATTCTGGTACGCGGTCACAGCGATGCCCGTCCTTTCGCCCGGAACCTGGCAGGAAAAGGCGTGGATAACCAGCGTCTTTCGGAGTTGCGCGCAGAGGCGATTGTCAATGTGCTCAGAACTACGCTGGAGGGAAAGAACCTGACATTTGCCTCGGAAGGGGCGGGTGCGCGGGAACCGCGCGTGAAATGCCCTGTCGAGGCAAGTACCACCTCCTATGAAACGGAACAGTGCAATGCCCTGAACCGCAGGGTGGAGGTGCGCGTGATGTACGCAAGAACGCAGTAAGACGAGTTGCGGCAACGGCGTTTTTCAGCCGTTGCCACCGCTCGCCTGGCGTTTTATATCGGTACAGCTTGTATCAGAACCGGTACGTCAAGGTACCTCGCACGCTGCGCGGCGCGCCATACGTGCCTTGCGCATAGGTGTTGATGTTGATGTATTTCTTGTCGAGCACGTTTTCCACGTTCAGCTGGGCTGTCAGCTGGCGTGACAGCTGGTACGTGGCCATCAGGCTGACCGTGCTGTAGGCTTGCTGCGTGACGCGCTCCTTGCCGTTCGGGCCCGCATCGTCAAAGTAGAACTTGCTTTGCCAGTTGACGCCGCCGCCCACGGTGAGGCCGGGCTGGACTTTCCAGGTGGTGAACAATCGCGCCGTCGAGCGGGGCGACAGGGTGTTGATATCCTGCTGCTCGCTGTCCTTGGCGCGGAAGTGGCTGGCGCTGGCCGTCACGTTCCAGCCTGGCGCCAGGCGGCCCGACAATTCCCCCTCGATGCCGCGGCTGGTGGCGCCGCGCGCCGCGTAATACGCTTGCGTGGTGGTGCCGGGGACCCGGTGTGCGCCGTCGGGCTGGGCCAGCTTGTCCTGTTTGATCTCGAAGAGGCCGATGGAGCCGTTGGCCTGGCCGCCGGCCAATTCCCCCTTCACGCCCACTTCCATGCTCTGGCCCGTCAGCGGGTCCAGCCAGGCGCCCGCGCGGTCCTGGTTTTCCTGCGGGCGGAAGATGTCCGTGTAGCTGGCATACATCGAATACGTGTCGTTCAGGTCCACCACCAGGCCCGCGTAGGGCACGAACTTGCTTTTGGCGAAGGCGAAGCGGGCGCTGCCGTCAAAGCCGATGCGGTCCTTGTCCCAGCGGCTCAGGCGTCCGCCGACGATCAGTCTGGTGCTGTCGGCCAGGTTCAGGCGCGCCGCGCCGTAGGCACCATATTGCTTGGTGGTATATTTTTCCGACAGCACGGGCTCGCCCCAGGCCGGCTGCGGGTAGCTGCCATCCCAGGCGAGGAAATTGCCGATCGGTTCGGGATCGAGCGCTTCCTTGACGCTGAATTCGGCGTGCTGCACGGTGTAATTGGCGCCCACGATGGCTTCATGTTCGCGTCCGCCCAGGGTAAATGGCCCGGACAGTTTCACGTCGGCGCTGCTCTGGTCGCGCGAGCCGATGTAGCGGTTCGGGTAGGCCAGCATGCCCAGGCCCGTGGTGCGGTCGGGCCGCTCGGCCAGGAACAGCAGCGGCGTGTCTTCCGTGTGCTTGCTGTACATGGCTTGCGCCTGCGCCTTCCAGCCCTGGCCCAGCGCGTGTTCCAAGGTGGCGTGCACGTTGGTCTGCTCGGTGGCCCAGGCGGCCCAGCGGGGCGCCGTGGTGACGGAACGGTCGAAATCGGTGCGCGAACCGTCGCTGTACCACAGGGGGAAGCCACCCCAGTTGCTGCCTTTCGGGTCGTTCTTCTGGTAGCTGGCGCCCACCATGATCACGCTGCCGGGCGCCAGGTCCGCCTCGGCGGTGGCGTAGACGAGCTGGCGCTGGTTCGAATAGCCATTCGTAAACGACTTGCGGTCTTGCCAGGCGCCAGCGATCCTGCCGCGCACGGAGCCGTCTGCGTTCAGCGGCGCGGCCAGGTCGACGGTACCCCGGTAATCGCTCCAGGAGCCGGCCGCCAGCGACCATTGCCCCTCGAACTGCCTGGCGCTGGCCCGCTTGCGCACCAGGTTGATCGAGGCGGACGGGTAGCCGGCGCCCGTCAGCAAGCCCGTGGCGCCCCGCGTCACTTCCACGCGGTCGTAGATCAGCGAATCCATTTCCGATTCGCCGCCCGAATACTGCACCTTATACGTGGTGGGCACGCCGTCGTACTGGAAATTGTCGACGTCGAAGCCGCGCGCGGAAAAGGTGCTGCGCTCCGTGTCGAACTGGTTGACGGCGATGCCGGGCGTATTGCGCAGCACGTCGCGCACCGTCAGCAAGTCCTGGTCATCCATGCGCTGGCGCGTGATGACGCTGACCGATTGCGGCGTTTCGCGCAAGGACAGCACCAGTCCGGTGGCGCTGGCCGTGGCTGGCGTCGTGTACGAATGCGTCCCTTCCGTGCTGGTGCCGCGCTCGGCCGTGGCGCGCACGGCGATGCCGGGCAGGGTGGTTGCCTCGCTGGCGGACGGCAGCCTGCGCACGGCGTAGTGGCCGCCGCCCTGGTCGACCGCAATGAGGCCGCTGCCGTCGAGCAGGCGGGCAAAGCCGTCGGACACCTGGTAATTGCCGCTCAAGCCCCGGCTGTTCAAGCCCGCGTACAGGCTGGCGGCGCCGGAAATGCTGACGCCCGCCTCGGCCGCAAAGGCGGACAGGGCGGTACTGAGGGGACCGGCTGCCACCTGGTAGTGGCGCGCGGGCGCTTCCTGATGCTGGGCGAATGCGGGCGGCGTCAGGGCCAGGCTGCCCAACAGGGCCAGGGTCATGCTGGTGTTGCGGTAGTGCTTCATTGCTTGTTTCCCTTCGTTCATGTGTTGGTCTTGTGTGGATTGACGGGGCACATGCGCGAAAGGGACATTTTTTTTAAAATATTGATGCGGGTTCGATGGAAATCCACCAGCGGCTGTGGCGCTGCACGCGGATGGGTAGCGATGCTTGCAATAGTGATAACAATTGATCCGTATCATGCAATTGGTACACGCCCGACACGCGCAGCCGCGCCACGGCCGGGTCGCAGCGCACCACGCCGTGGCGGTAGCGGCTCAGCTGCGCCAGCACGTCGGCCAGCGGCGTGTCGTCCGCGTACAGCAATCCCTTGGTCCACGTGGACGCATGCGGCGCCAGCGGCTGCTGTGCGCTGGCCGCCGCTTCGTCGAAGCTGGCTTGCCAGCCCGCCTGCACGATGACGGGCAAGCCTTTCGCGGGCCGCACTTCGACGGCGCCCTGCGAAACGGCCACCTGAGTGCGCGCGCCGAACAGGCTGTCTTCCTGGCGCACCGTGAAGCGCGTGCCGAGGGCACGGATGCTGCCGTTGCTGGTGCGCACGATGAACGGACGCTGGCGCGGATCGGGGCTGGTCGCCACGTGCAGTTCGCCGGCGCGCAGCTGGACCAGGCGCAGCGCGTCGCTGAAACCGAGGTCGGCGGCGCTGGCCGTGTTCAGGCTCAAGGCGCTGCCATCGGGCAAGGTGAGATGGCGGATTTCGCCCGTTGCCGTGCGCAGGTCCGCCGTCCAAGCCTGCCACGGCGGCACTTTCAGCATGGCCCAGCCGCCTGGCCCGGCGGCGATCAGCAGGGCCAGGGTTTTCAGGGCGGCGCGGCGCGGCGCGCCGGACGGACGGTCGAGCACCGGCATGGCCAGCGGCGGGGGCAGCATGCCGAAGGTGCGGCAGACTTGCTCGGCCCGCTGCCAGGCAGTTTCATGGTCGGGGTGGGCGGCGCGCCAGCGGGCCAGGCCCTGCTGCGCATCAGCGTCCAGTTCGCCTCCTTGCAGGCGCATCATCCAGTGCGCCGCCACGCGCGCGGCGCGCGCATCGAGGGTTGCGCCCATGTCAGGCCAGCAACAAAATACATTGTTCGAACGCCTGCACCATATAGCGCTTGACGGTGCGCTCGCTCACGTGCAGGCGCGCGGCGATGTCCGCATACGCCATGCCTTCGAGCTGCGACAGCAAAAAGGCCGTGCGCACCTTCGCGCCCAGGCCGTCGAGCATGGCATCGATCTGGTGCAGGGTTTCCAGGATCAGCAAACGCTCCTCCGCCGATGGCGCGGCGGGCGCGGGCAGCTGCGCCAGGGTGGCCAGCCAGGCTTGCTCCAGCGACTGGCGGCGGTAGTGGTCGATCAGCAGGCGCCGCGCCACAGTGGTCAGGTAGGCGCGCGGTTCGCGCAGAGTGGCGGCAGGTTCGCCAGGCGTGGCCAGCAGCTTGACGAAGGTATCCTGCGCCAGGTCGGCCGCATGATCGGTGCAGGACAATTTGCCGCGCAGCCAGCGCAGCAGCCAGGGATGGTGCTGGCCATACAGCAGTGCGACAGGATCGGCGGCAGGGGATACGGCATACGTCACGGCACACTCCAGTTGGCGCGGAAGTCCCGTGCCGCTGGCGCATGCAGGCCCTTCTTAAATGCGAATGGTTCTCATTTTACATTGACGCGCCCGAATGTCAATGCGCTGGCTCAGTTGGCATGGCCATCATGGCATTTCCGCTATACTGGCCCCCCAATAATATTGCCGCCACCAGCCGAAAATCACCATGGACCTCAGTACCCACGCCGCCGTCGTCAATTGCGAAGCGTATCGCGACGGCAGGAAGATCGCCCACTTCGACATCGACAAGGTGGGCGACTTTCTTGGCGACCCCGATTATTTCGTCTGGATCGGCATGGCCAGCCCCGACGCCACGGCCATGCAGGCGCTGCAATCGGCCTTCGGCTTGCACGAACTGGCCGTCGAGGATGCGCAGGGTGCGCATGAGCGGCCCAAGCTGGAAGAGTACGGCGACACGCTGTTCATGGTGATGCACACGGCCACGCTGGACGGCGACGCCATCGTCTACGGCGAAACCCACGTCTTTCTCGGCCCCCGCTTCATCATCACGGTGCGCCACGGCCCTTCGGCCGGCTATGCGAAGCTGCGCGAGCGCAAGGAAAGCGTGCCCGAGAAGCTGGCCAGCGGCCCCGGCTACGTGCTGTATTCCATCATCGATTTCATCGTCGACCAGTACCAGCCGTGCATCGACCATTTGCAGGCCCGTTTCCAGCACTATGAATTGCAGCTGTTCAAGCCCAGCCTGAGCGAAGACAAGCTGCAGGATTTCTACCAGCTCAAGACGGAGCTGCTGAAACTCGATGCGGCCGTCAATCCCCTGCACGACATCTGCACCCAGCTGATCCGTTTCCATGGCGACATAGTGCCCAAGGAAAACCGCATCTATTACCGCGACATCCTCGACCACGTCAAACGGGTCACGCACACGGCGGGGCAGATGCGCGAGCTGGTCAATTCGGCCATGCAGGTGGCGCTGGGGCAAATTTCGATCCGCCAGAACGAGGTCGTCAAGCGCCTGGCCGCCTGGGCCGCCATCCTGGCCGTGCCCACCATGGTCTTCAGCCTGTACGGCATGAACTTCGAATTCATGCCGGAACTGAAGTGGCGCGGCAGCTATCCGGCCGTGATCGTCGTCATCATCGCCGGCTGCTACTGGCTGCACCGGCGCCTGAAGCGCGAACGGTGGCTGTAGCGGCAGAAGGCCGGCATGCAAATATTGGAGAGTTTTGCCGCGCAATCAGCTGCTACGATGAAGTGGCATGGCAATGCGGTTGACGGCAGGTGGCTGAACCTCCTTGGCGTGGATAGCGGTCCGGCCGGCGCTGTACCCCAGAGCTGCCGGTGCGGACCACATTGCCTGTCCGGCGCCAAAGGCTCCTGGTTTTCAGGAGCCTTTTTTTTGGAGCTCTGTCCCCGACAAATAGGGGAACTCAAGGAATCTTCCCCAGCCCCGGCTGTCTGACTGTGTATCGCAGACAAACGGGAACCATCCATGCAGCCAGCCGAATGGAAAACCTTCATCGCCCAGTTCGCCGTACTGAACCGTCGCCAGCGTCAGGCGAGCACTGCTCTGCTGCGCGGGGCAGGATCGCAGAACGCCGCCGTGGCACTGATCGAAAGCGTGGCCCGGCAGCGGTTACACTGTCCCGCCTGCAACAGCAGCCATGCGCATCGGCACGGTCATGCGCACGGACTGCAGCGCTACCGTTGCGTGCCGTGCGGGCGCACCTTCAATGCGCTCACCGGCACACCGCTGGCCCGCTTGCGCCACAAGACCTTGTGGCTCGACTACGCCGACTGCCTGCTCGAATCGGCTTCCGTGCGCAAGGCGGCAAGCCAGCTGGGCGTGCACCGCAACACCGCCTTTCGCTGGCGCCACCGGTTTTTAAGCCTGGCCAAGACGGACCGGCCCCATTGCCTGCATGGCATCGCCGAAGCGGACGAGCTGTATGTGCTGGAGTCAGAAAAGGGCGCGCGGCATCTGACGCGTCCGGCGCGCCGCCGTGGCGGCCATGCCCACAAGCGCGGCATTTCCAGTGAACAAGTCTGTATCCTGGTGGCGCGCGACCGCACGGGACAAACCCGCGATTTCGTCGCGGGAAAAGGGGCGCTGACGAAGGCGCAGCTGCATGCCTGCCTGCCACCGGTGATCGACAAGGACATCTTGCTGATGACCGACGACCACGCTGCCTATCGCGCCTTTGCCAAGGAAGCGGGAATCAGCCACCAGGCCGTCAATGTGCGTGCCGGCATCCGCGTGCAGGGCGCCGCGCATGTACAGAACGTCAATGCATATCACAGCCGCCTGCGGGCATGGCTACGCTCCTTTCACGGCGTGGCGACGCGCTATCTGCCGAATTACCTGGGCTGGCGCTGGATACTGGACGCCGGGCGCATCCGCTCCCCGGAAACATTATTGAAGGCAACATTGGGCGAGTTTCCACATTTGACGGTGACATAGCCTTTTTTGCCCGTGCCGCCTATGCCTGCGCCACCGCGCTTGCCGCCTCCAGGATCAGCGCCGCCACCTCCACGGGACGCGAGGCCAGCGACGCATGGCTGGCGTTGAGCGTGATGACTTTGCGCGCTTGCAGGCGCACCGCCATGCGCTCCTGGTTGACGGGGGAAATCATGCGGTCGGCGCTGGAAACCTGGTACCAGCTGGGCTTATGCTTCCAGGCCGGGTCGTTGACGGTGTCGCCGAAGGTGCTGGCCAGCGGTGCCTTCTGCACCACGCCCAGCACGGCGCCTTCTTCCGCGTCGAGGTCCTGGCAAAAGCTGTCATGGTATTGCTCGGGTTTGACCCACAGATAGCCGTCGCTGTCGCCTTCCAGATTGGCCGCACCCAGGGGCGGGTGTTCCTGCGTGATGCTGCCCGGGCTTTCGCCCGCATCGGGGGCGAAGGCGGCGATGTACACGAGGCCCGCCACATTCGGCGCATTGCCGGCCACGCTGATGACGGCGCCGCCATAGGAGTGTCCTACCAGCAACACCGGGCCATTTACTTGCGCCACCATCTTGCGCGTGCGCTCGGCGTCGTCGGCCAGCGAGGTCAAGGGAAGTTCGACGGCGCGGATGGCCGTGTGGCCCTGCCGGCGCAATTCGACGATGACGCGGCTCCAGTGGGTGGCGCCGACGGGGTGCGACACAGGCCGCGCGGCCCGGCAACAGGCGGCCGCGCAGTGTCCAGCCTGGCTATTCTAGGCCGTTCCCCGGCTGCAAGCATCGCTTGTCGAATGAGCAATCCCGGTTAAAATATGATCTGGAGCGTTGCAGCGGCACTCACCGGGTTTGCCCTGCACCAGCTCCGATTGATATCAATAACAAACTACATGACAATGAAATTAGTATTCACCGCTACGCTGGGCCTTTTATCGCTGCTTCGCACATCGTCTTCCTTCGCGGAGAATGTGAATGGAAAAAATCTCTACATGCAGCGATGCGCCGTGTGCCACGGAGCCGAAATCAGAGGAACAGGGCCGTTGGCGAATAAAAGCAATCCCCGTACCCCCGATCTGACCACCTCCGCTTTCAAGAAACGGCTCAATGATTATCCCGGCGTGATCGTCTCGTCGGTCATCCTTCGTCCGAATGGCGACCTGATTCCGAAAACCTTGAAAGAAAATGGCGTCAAGATTGCGCCGCACGCCTGGAGCGTGCAGGATTTTCGCGATCTGAATCAATACATGAGCGGCGTGATTTTAAAAAACCGGTGATGCGGCGATGAGCGGCGGGCATGGCAATCCGGAGCCATTCCGAATTGTCGACATGGCCTATTCTTTTGCCGCGGTTGCCCACGTCGTATCCGCAAATTTGCTGGCATGCGCCTTGGTCATGTCGGCAATCTTCAACGCCGTTATTTTAAACACCATGCCTGCTGGCGAGAAAGTGAATATCAAGGCCACGCCACAGCCTTCCTGCGAACTTGAGTATCCCTCATATAGTGTGGGGTCGGCCGAGTTCATCACTTTTTTTTCGCCACGAAAATAGCCGTCCACATACACCAGGACGTCTTTGCGTTCTTCCGCCAGGTAGGTCGCGAAGAACGGCGCTCCGAGCACGGCAATGATGTCATTGGAATTCCTGGCATTTTTCGGCAATTCAAAGCCCTTTAAGGGCCTGCCGACGGTGGTTTCTTCACATGCGCTGGTCGTTGCCGCATACGTATGCGGCACAACGACGCTCAATGCGCCGATGAGTGCCAGCGACAGTTGCCATTTATTTTTTTGAAAGACCATATAGCCGCATTCCCTTGTCAAAAGCTTGTTGTACATCGTGCATGCCGGACGTCGCCAGTTCATAGCCGCTTGACATGGCGTGCCTGCGCTGCTCGGGCGTACCATGATGGTCGCGATCGTTGAAGTTGGTATCGCCCATGGCGAAAAATTCCTGCTTTAATTCTTCATACGCAATTTTCATTCGTTGGCCTTTCATCCCCATGTACCAGCCGGCCAGAAAGTCCGCGTGTAGCTCCGATGGCGTGACGGGGGATGGAAATATCAGGCCCTGTTTGAATTGCAATACGTGGGCCCACTCATGTGCGATGACGCCGCCCATTGCCCCTTCCCACACTTCAGGGAATTTTTGCGGAATTTTTTTGTCCTCGACCGGGTTCAAGGTCCCGCTCATGCGGTGCAGCATGCGGATCCCGAACATGACGCGATAGACGTCATGGCCCGGAGAGGCATAGGCATTCGCACCATCCAGATCGTTAATAAAACCAAAGTCCGCGCGAACGCCAAATGTGCTGGCGAGTTCTTCGATTTCATTCTTCACCCCTGAATCGACGCGAAACAGGCCACTTTCTTCCATTTTAAGGCGGTTTTCCCACATGGCGCCGCCTTTTGTCGCGCTGACAAAGCAGCCAGTATCAAGGTGATTGCCGGGGCTTGCAGAACTGGCGCCAGTGCTTGCGGCCAAAGCCAAGGCCAGGTGGAAAGTCAAATAGTGTCTGAACATGCGTTCGCCAAGTTTGTTATTGATTGCCAATCATATTACATGATCAGTTCATGATGAAAAATTACCGCACTGCGCCCTAGTGCGACACCAGCACCGGTAACGTCATCTCTTGCAGCACCGTGCGCGTGACGCCGCCCAGCAGCGCCTCGCGCAGGCGCATGTGGCCGTAGCAGCCCATCACGACCAGGTCGCAGTGCCGCTGGGCCGCCATGGCCAGCAGGGCCGTGCCCACGTCCTGGCCCGGCGGCGTGTCGTGCTGCAGCACCTCGACGTTGACGCCGTGGCGCGCCAGGTACAGGGCCAGGTCGGCGCCCGGCTGCTCGCCGTGCGCGGCCGGCTGGGCGTGCGAATTGACGACGGCCAGGGTCACTTGCCGGGCCCGCTGCAGCAGCGGCAGCGCATCGGTGATGGCGCGCAGCGCTTCGGCGCTGCCGTTCCAGGCCAGCAGCGGATGCTGCGCGATGGCCGCTGGCGCGGCGCAAGGCGCGTGCGGCACCATCAGCACGGGCCGGCCGCAATGGAGCATCAGGTATTCGGCCGTGCCGGCGATGACGCGCGACGGCGTATCCTGCGCATCCGTCTGGCCCAGGATCAGCAGGTCGCAATAGCGCGCCTGCAGCAGCAGCGCGCCTTGCGCATCGTCGTCGACGAAGCGCGTTTCGTAGGTGCCCAGGCCTTCCTCGCGGGCAATGCGCTCGAAGTCGTGCAATGCCTCGCTGGCCTGGGTGCGCAGCGCCTGCATCTGCGCCGGTGCAAACTGCAGCGCGTTGACGCCGCCGCCATATGCGTAGCGCGAAATGCCGCTCATGGCCGAGCCGATCAGGTGCGCGCCTTCGGCAACGGCCAGGCGCACGGCCAGGCGGATGCGCTGGGCGCAATGGCGGGAATTGTCGACGTGGACCAGCAGGGTGGTGTAGGGCATGGCGTTTTCCTCGGTTGTTGGTTGTCAGGTCTGCAGCACGTAACTGCCCGGCGCATCGCCCAGGTCGGGTCCCATGGCCGGCGGCGCCGCTTGCGCGCCCGGGCGTTCTGCCAGCCAGGCTTGCCAGGCGGGCCACCACGAACCGTCATGGTGCGCCACCTCGCGCTGCCAGCTGTCCGCGTCGATGTAGGGCGCGTCGTGGCGGTGCGTGGCCAGCTGGTAGCTGCGGTGCGGCTGGCCCGGCGGCGAGACCACGCCCGCATTGTGGCCGCCCGAGGTGAGCAAAAAAGTGACGTCCGTGTCGGTCAGCAGCTGCAGCTTGTAGACGGAGCGCCACGGCGCCACGTGGTCCGTCAGTGTGCCGACGGCGAAGACGGGCGCCTTGATGTCGGGCAGGGCGATGTGGCGGCCCGCCGTGCGGTAGCGCCCTTCGGCCAGGTCGTTGTGCAGGAACAGACGGCGCAGGTATTCCGAATGCATGCGGCAGGGCATGCGCGTGGCATCCGCATTCCAGGCCATCAGGTCGCTGTCCTGTTCGTCGAGGCCAAGCAGATAATGGCGCAGCTGGCGCGACCAGATCAGGTCGTTCGAGCGCAGCAGCTGGAAGGCGCCCGCCATCTGTTTCGTATCGAGATAACCCTGCTTCCACATGGCCGCTTCCAGGAAACTGACCTGGCTCTCGTCGATGAACAGCGACAGTTCGCCCGGTTCCTTGAAGTCCACTTGCGAGGCCAGCATGGTCAGGCTGGCCAGGCGCATATCGCCGTCGCGCGCCATTGTCGCGGCGGCGATCGCCAGCAGGGTGCCGCCCAGGCAATAGCCGGCCGCGTGCACCTGCGGCGCGCCCGTGATGCGGATGACGGCGTCGAGCGCCTCCATCACGCCCAGCTGACGGTAGTCTTCCAGCGACAGCTCGCGGTCTTCTTCCAGCGGATTTTTCCAGGAAATCATGAACACCGTGTGGCCCTGGCCCACCAGGTAGCGCACCAGCGAATTGTGCGGCGACAGGTCGAGAATATAGAACTTCATGATCCATGCCGGCACGAACAGCAGGGGCGTCGCATGCACCCGGGCGGTCGCGGGCGCGTATTGGATCAATTCGATCAAGTCGTTGCGGTAGACCACCTTGCCCGGCGTGACGGCCACGTTCACGCCCACTTTATACGTGCGCCGGTCGGGCGCATGCGCGCCCATGGCGGCGCGCTGCCAGTCCTCGGCCGCGTGGATCATGCCGCGCGTCAGGTTGGCGCCGCCGCTTGCCAGGGTGGCTTGCTGCACCACGGGATTGGTCAGCAGGAAGTTCGACGGCGCCAGCATGTCGAGCCACTGGCGCACGGTGAACGTGACGACATCCTCGTGGTGCGGCGCGACGCCGCGCACGCCCGTGGTGGCGCGGTGCCACCATTGCTGCTGCAGCAGGAAGCCCTGGTAGACCAGGTTGTAGGGCCAGCGCCGCCAGGCCGGGTCTTCGAAGCGCCGGTCCTGCGGCAGCGGCGCGATGCACGGCGGCTCGGCGGCGCCGCCAGCGATGGCCGATTGCATGGCGTACTGTTGCCAGCGGCCGATCTTCTTCCACGCTTCCTGCAGCAGGGCTTGCTGCTTTGATGGCGCCAGCGCCAGATGGCTGAGCCAGTCGGCATAGGCGTTGCCCAGCGCGGCCGGCGAAATACCGCCCGTAAACTTGCCCAGCCAGGCATTCAGCAGCAGGTCCAGGGTGGCGCCTTCCGGCGCGCTTTCCGGGTAGTCGGGCGCCGGTACGCCTTGCCAGGCGCTGCCCAGGCGCTCATGTTCCACGTTGTGCTGCGCATCGCTCGGCTGCGTCTTGCTCATCCACGGCTCCTGTCATTTTTTTACAGGATAGCAAGAGCTTGTTTAAAAAATTATGATCTACATCAAGTTTGGCCGGATGCGTGCAGCATATGGCTTGCCGCCTGGATGGCCGCCTCCGTTTCCTGCACAAACAGGCGCAACTGCTCTTCCAGCGCATCGAGGCGCGCCAGCAACGCGCCCTGCGGCGCCTTGGCCGCTTCGCGCTCGATGGCGGCGGCGATGGCGACGGCCGGCGCGGCGCGGAAGTTGGCCAGCAGGCCGGCCAGGGTGTGGGCTTGCCGGCTCACGGTGGCCCGGTCGCCTTCCCGCATGGCCGCCCGCAAGGCATCCAGCTGCGCCGGCAGGGCGGTCAGGAACGATGCGCCGATGATGCCGATCACGTCGGCATCGGCCTCGGCCAGCGCGGCCCCGTAGCCGAAGCGCGGCGTGTGCTTGTTTATTTGCAGCACATGCTGCTCGATCAGACTGTGGAAGGCGGCCGCGCGGAACGGCTTGGACAGGTAGTCATCCATGCCGCCGGCGATGCAGCGTTCGCGGTCGCCTTCGAAGGCGCTGGCCGTCATGGCGATGATGACGCTTCTCGGCATGCCTTGCGCTTCGCGCGCGCGTATCTGCGCGGTGGCTTCGAAACCGCCCATTTCCGGCATTTGCAGGTCCATCAGGATCATGTCGAAATGGCCGGCGGCCTGGCAATCGAGGGCGATGCGGCCGTTGGCCGCATGCGTGACGCGGTGGCCCGCGTTCGACAGCAGCACGGTGGCCAGTTCGCGGTTCATGGCGTTGTCCTCGACGAGCAGGATGTCCAGGCCGGGCGTGCCTTCGCTTACGGTCTGGCGCGTCGCCACGGGCGCGGCGCTGGGCATGCCGCGGCAGGTGCCCAGCACGCTCATGGTGACGGCCAGCAATTCCTCTGGACTGGCAGGCTTGAGCAGGTAGCCGTCGATGCCCAGTTCGCGGCAGCGCGCCGCGTCGCCCAGGCTGCCGCAGGACGACAGCACGACGACGGGCACCTGGCTCCAGTGGGGCAGGGAGGACAGCGCCGATGCCGTGTCGAAGCCATTCATGCCGGGCATGGCGAAGTCCATGATGATGCAGTCCGCCGGCAAGGCGCCGCGGCAGTGCTCCAGCGCCGCCTCGCCGGACTCGCAGGCCGTGACCATGGCGCCGCTGTGCTCGAAGATCCGGCGCAGGATGGTCAGGCTGCTGGGATTGTCGTCGACCACCAGGATGGCGCGTCCCGCCAGCGAGGCACCGGGCGACGGCAAGGACTGCTGTTCGCCGATGGGCAAGGCCAGGTCCACGGTGAAGCAGCTGCCCTTGCCCAGTTCGCTCGACAGGCCGATGCGGCCTCCCATCATCGTCACCAGGCGGCGCGTGATCGACAGGCCCAGGCCCGTGCCGCCGAAGCGCCGCGTGGTCGAACCGTCTTCCTGCTGGAAGGCGTCGAAGACGGCCTCCTGCATGTCGGCGGCGATGCCGATGCCGGTGTCGCGCACGCACAGGCGCAGGCGGGCCATGCCGTCGCCGCTGGCGCGCAGCCTGGCGCTGACGACCACCTCGCCCTGCGGCGTGAACTTGATGGCGTTGCCCGCCAGGTTGGTCAGTACCTGGCGCAGCCGGCCCGGGTCGCCGAGCAGGGTGTGCGGCAGCGCGGGATCGACGTCGAGCAGCAGTTCCAGGCCGCTGGTCTGCGCCCGCATGGCGTGGGCGCGCATGGTTTCCTGCAGCAACCGGTGCAGGTCGAAGGGGATGCTTTCCAGGGTCAGCATGCCCGCCTCGATCTTCGAGAAATCGAGGATGTCGTTGATGATGCACAGCAGGGCGTCGGCCGAGGCCTTGACGATTTCCAGGTACTTGCGCTGGTGGGCATCGAGGTCGGAATCGAGCACCAGGTCCGTCATGCCCAGGATGCCGTTCATCGGCGTGCGGATCTCGTGGCTCATGTTGGCCAGAAATTCGCTCTTCGAGCGGCTGGCCGATTCGGCCACTTCCTTGGCCAGCAGCAGCGCGCGCTCGGCCGCCTTCTGACTGGAAATGTCGACGATGGTGCCCACCAGACCGTGCAGGCTGCCGTCGGACTTCAGCAGGGCCGCCTTGCTGCACAGGACATCGACCTGCCGCGTGCCGACGATCACCCGGTCTTCATATGTGTGGTTGCCCCGGTCCTGCAGCAGCGCCACGTCGTGCTGCCGCGCTTGCTGCGCCTGCTGCTGCGGCAGGATGTCCGCCACCGTCAGGCCCGCGATGCGCGCCTGGTCGAGATGGAAGAAGGCGCAAAAGGCGCGGTTGGCGCGCAGGTAGCGGCCGTGCACGTCCTTCAGGTACAAGGGGATGGGAATGGTCTCGATCAGCGCATCGACGAAGTTGAGGTTGTGCCGCAGCTCGCGCGCCGCCTGGCGCCGCTCCGTGATGTCCGTCAGGCTGCCGGTGATGCCGGCCAGCTGCCCCAGGCCATCGCGTTCGGCGCGCGCGCACACGTCGATCCAGCGCACGTCGCCGTCGCGGGTGACATAGCGCGCTTCATGGCGCATGCTGTCCACCTGGCCGCCCAACAGCTGGGCCAGGCCGGCCGCGGCGCGCTCGCGGTCGCGCGCATCGACGAATTGCAGGATATGCTTGCCCAGGCTGTCGGCGGCGTCGAAGCCGGTGATGGTGTGCCAGGCGGGATTGAGGAAGGTCCAGGCGCCGCGCAAATCCGTGCGGAAGACCACCTCATTGAGGCTGTTGACGACGTTGCGGTATTCGCGCTCGCTTTTCGCGATGGTCTCGGCCATGCGCTTGCTGTCGCTGATTTCCGTGCGGATGGCGATGTACTGGTATGGCTTGCCGGCCGCGTCGAGGAAGGGCACGATGGTGGCGTCCACCCAGTATTGCCCGCCATCCTTGGCGTGGTTGCAGATTTCGCCATGCCAGACCCGGCCGGCCGTAATGGTTTGCCACATCTGCGCAAAGAAGGCGTCCGTATGCGTGTGCGAGTTGATCAGGCGGTGCGTCTGGCCGACCAGCTCTTCGCGCGCGAAGCCGCTGATGGCGCAGAATTTGTCGTTGACGTAGATGATGACGCCGGCCGTATCGGTGACGCTGATAATGGCGTGCTGGTCCATCGCAAAGCGCTGGTTCTGCAGTTCGATGCGGCGCAGCTCCTGCTGCGCCACCAGTTCGGCCAGCAGCACCGACAGGCCCTCGATATCGCCTTCCTGCGGCAGGTGCAGGCCGGAATCGTCGTTGTCGAGCAGGCGCACGGCCGCCACGCGCAGCGACTGGATCACGCGGTTGCGGCTGGCCAGTTCCGTGCGCAGCAGGTCATTCGTCATGCTCAGTTCCGTCGAACTCAGTTCCAGGCTGCGCGAGCGCAAGTCCAGGTCGCGTTCGGACTGGTCGTAGGCGCCGTCGATGCGCTGCAGCAGGGCTGGCAAGCCGGCCAGGAAACCGGCCAGTTCGCGCGGCGTGTCGGCTTTCCCGCACAGTGCCTGCGCCTGTTCCAGCAAGGCGGCGCAGGCGCTTTCCGAGTCGATATCGCAGACGCGGTTCAATTGGCGGGCGAGGGTGCGGTTCATGCTTCGCTCAACACAGTCACGGTCATCGTCTGGTTGTGCAGCTGGCAGCTGCCATGCGGCTGGGCGATGCCGATTTCGCCGTTGGAGTAAAAGCCGGCGATGCAGGACGCGCCGCCCAGCAGGTCGGCCACCGCTTCGACCTCTTCCTCGGCCCGGTCGCCCATCACCAGCTTGCGGCCCACGCAGCTGACCAGCAGGGCCAGCTGGTCGCCCTGCGCATCGGCATGGGGCACGACGCCGCGCGCGGCCGTCTCGGCCCCGTCGATCAGCCGGTTGGTACTGGAATGCATGAGCTTCAGGTAGCCGTCGGCGAGGATGTCGCCGGCCAGGGTCAGCGAACCCTGTTCTTCGTCGACGGCGAGGATGGTGCGGAAGACATTGCTTTTTTCATGCGCGGCCGTGAGCATTTCAAACGGGAACAGCAGGCCGGAAGCGGGCAGATCGCGCGCATGGTCGCCCAGGTACAGCTTGTAGATGTCGAGCGCCCGCGCGCCATCGAGGCCATACAGCACGTTGTCGACGCAGCGCGTCACCTTGCGCGCGGGGCCGAACGCTTCCCAGCCCGCATGGCTGCCGTAGCCGAGGCGGATATGCTCGCCGTACAGGCCGACGGCGACGATGGTATTGTCGGCCGCGCCGCGCGGACCCAGGGTCCAGGTCTGGCGAAAGGCGCCGCCGTCCGCCGCCAGCCCGCCCGACACCGTCACGCCCGGCGGCAGGTTCGCCTGCAGGCCGGCGATGAGCGCGCTGCCGTTGATGGCCACGCCCGTGCCCAGCATGAAGACGGCCGTCAGACCGTCCTGCGGCAGCGCCTGCGCCAGGCGCTCGCCCGCCTCGTGCGAATCGGCCATGTCGCAGATGATGGCGTCGGCAATCGCCACCGTCGTGCGGGCGAAGCGGATGGCCGTGATGACGCAGCTGTCGTCGTAGACGCGCTTGCCGGCGATCTCGCCGGCCGTGGAGCAGCCGGCGATGACGGCGCCGGGCAGCTGGCGGCGCAGCGCCGCGTTCAGGCCGGGCGTGGCAAAGTAGGGGCAGGCGCCGAACACCAGCACCAGGTCGGGCGCCATGGCGGCCAGAGGTGCCAGGGCGGCATCGAAGTCGGCATGGTTTTTCAGGATCAGTTGTTGCACGCGCATGGCGGGCTCCTCGCTTACAGTGGGTGGGCGTGTTGCGGGACGGGGTCGGGCAGGCTGTCGCGGATGGCCAGCACCTCGTCCCAGGCGCCCAGGAAGGCGTCGAGGCACAGCGGGCAGAAATGGCTGCCCCTGTTTTGCTCCAGGTACTGGCGTGCCTCGGCCAACGGCCAGGCCGGCTTGTACGGGCGCTCCGAACTCAGCGCGTCGAAGACGTCGGCCACGGCGACGATGCGCGCCGACAGCGGTATCTGCTCCTCCGCCAGGCCGTCCGGATAGCCGCTGCCGTCGTATTTTTCGTGGTGGCCGCAGGCGATTTCCTCGGCCAGGCGGATCAGCGGCGAGTCGCTGCCGGCGAGGATATGGCCGCCGATTTTCGCGTGCTGGCGCATGATGGCCATCTCATCGGGGTCCAGCCGCCCCGGCTTGAGCAGGATATGGTCGGGCGTGGCCAGCTTGCCCACGTCGTGCATGGGCGCCGCCTTGAGCAGCAGGTCCTGCCATTGTGCGTCGAGGCCCAGTTCCCTGGCGATCAGCGCCGAGTAGCGCGCCATGCGCATGATGTGGGCGCCCGTTTCGGGGTCGCGGAATTCGGCCGCCCGCGCCAGGCGCGTAACCAGTTCCATCTCCCTGGCCGTGACGTTGGCGATCGCCTGTTCCACTTCGTGTTCGAGCAGCTTGGCGCGGTCGGCCAGCATGGTTTGCGCCGTGCGCAGGGCCAGCAGGTTGCGCACGCGCAGGCTGAACTCGATGGTGTCGACGGGCTTGGTGAGAAACTCCGTCACGCCCAGCGAAAAAGCCTGTTTGCGCACGGCGTGGTCGTTTTCGGTGGTCACCATGATGATGGGGATGTCGGCCATGCCCGGCATCTTGCGGAAAATGCTGAGGAACTCGTTGCCCGACAGGCTGGGCATCCGGTAGTCGAGCAAGACCAGGTCCGGCACATGCGACTCGCACCAGTACAGCGCATCGACGGGATCATTCATGCAGACGGGTTCGATGCTGCTGGCCTTGCCCGCCAGGGTCGCCAGCAGGCTCAGGTTGGTGTCGTTGTCATCGACGATCAGGATGCTCATGGTGTCTCCGGCGGATGGCGGTCAGGTGGCGGGCGGGACGGCGACAGCCGCCTCAGGCGGCCAGCTTGCCCATGGCGTGCATGCCCATGCCCGCCAGCAGGCTGTCGATGTCGAGCACGATCAGCATGCGCTCGTCGAGGGCGCCGATGGCCGTCACGTGGCCGGCCATGGCTGAACCGTGCAGTTGCGGCGGCGGCTTGATCTGCGCCGGCGCCAGCGGCACCACGTCGGCCACGCGGTCGACCACGATGCCGGTGGCGCCATGCGCGAAGATCAGGATGATCACCACGGTCGAGGCGTCGTAAGCGGGTTCGGCCTGGCCCAGCGCGATGCGCAGGTCGACCAGCGGCACAATGCTGCCGCGCAGGTGGATGAACCCCTTGAGGAAGGCGGGTGCGTTGGCGATGCGGGTGACGGCGCCGTAGCCGCGGATTTCCTGCACCAGGCCGATGTCGATCGCATATTCCTCCTTGCCGAGTCCGAAGACCAGCAATTCCCGGGCATCCGCTTGCGCCAGCTGGCTCGCTGCTGCGGCATGTGTCGTGATGGTTTCCATGTGCTTGCTCCTGTCAGGTGCTGCGTGATGCATGAAACTGCGAAGGGTGTCGGGCGGGATTCAAGCCTGCTCGACGCGGTTGCGGCCATTGTTCTTGGCCTGGTACAGCGCGGCGTCTGCTTGCATGAAGGCCGCCTTCCAGTCGCCGTTGTCGGGCAGCGGCGCCATTCCGATGCTGATCGTCACCGGAATGGACAGCTTGCCGAACTCGAAACGCGTCTCTTCCACGGCGCGGCGTATGCGCTCGGCCACCTGGCAGGCCATGCTCATGTTCGTATGCGGGAACAGGAAACCGAATTCCTCGCCTCCCACGCGGGCGACGACGTCCGAGGCCCGCGCCTGGAACTGGAACACGGCGGCGATGGTTTGCAGGACGGCATCGCCGGCGGCATGGCCATGCTGGTCGTTGACGTGTTTGAAGAAGTCGATGTCGGCGATGCCGATGGCCAGTGGGGTGTGGGCGCGTCTGGCACGCGCGGCCGCGCGCACGGCTTCGACCTCGAAGGCGCGGCGGTTGGGCAGATGGGTCAGCGGGTCGCTCAGGGCGATGCGCTGCAACTGCTGCCAACGGGCCGCATTCTGCTGTTCGAGCGCGCGCTCGCGGCGCTGGTCGATAAAAAAGGCGCCCATGTAGTTTTCGTCGCCGAGCTTGCCCAGGTCCATGGCCTTGAGCACGATGGGCAGCATGGAGCCGTCGTGGTGGCGAATGGCGAAATGGCGTTTGTGCCCAAGTACCCTGGACTTCTTTTCGCCGGCCAGATAGGCGCCGATCTGCGCGCCATGCTGCTCGCGCACGGCATCCGGCAGCAGCGCTTCGATCTGCTGGCCCGCCAGGCTGCCCTGCGCATAGCCGCTCAGCGCATACATGGCGTCGTTCGCATACTGGATGCGTGAAGCGGTGTCGATGATGACGGCAGCGTCTTCTGCGGCGTCGAGCAAGCGCAAGGCCAGGACTTTGTTCATGCGTATCTCCCTACATTGGTGCGGATTTCCCGAGTGGCGAAAGGCACGATGTCGTCGCATCGTTTTCGGTTCCCCATATCAATCATCATACCTCAAATAAAATAGAATGCAATGAATTTCATGATTTTAATGATTTGTGTTTGCCGTGCAACTGCCGTCCTGTTTGCGATATTGCCTCGAGACGCTTTGTTTTTCCTCTGTTGAGGCGAAAATCTATCCATTTGTCATCATTTCAAAAGTGATAAATTCGTTTAAATTTTTCATTTAAATGTTGTAATTGGTTAAATCATGGAGCAAAATGAATTTGATCTAAGTCAAAAAGATGGCAAATAGAGGCAAGTTGTTGGCAAGGCGCCTCTCGTCACTTGTCAGGATCTGTGCAGGAAAGAGCAGTGTTGTTCAGGCCAGGGCGCGAGCCCGCTTCTTTTCGGGTGGCGCCGCCATTCGCTTGTGTAGGACAGGGGAGACAGAAATGCGTACAAATATGCCGGTAACGAACAGGGAATATGTGCTTCATGACGGTCAGACGGTGGTATCGAAGACTGACCTGAAGGGCAACATCACCTATGTCAACCAGGATTTCATCGATATCAGCGGCTTTTCGGCCGAGGAGCTGATCGGCGCGCCGCAAAACATCGTGCGCCATCCGGATATGCCGGCCGAGGCCTTCGCCGACTTCTGGCGCACCATCAAGAGCGGCAAGGCGTGGACGGGCATGGTCAAGAACCGCTGCAAGAATGGCGATTACTACTGGGTGGAAGCGAATGCCGCGCCGATGCTGGAAAATGGCCAGATGGTGGGCTACACCTCGATCCGCGTCAAGCCCAGCCGGGAACAGGTGGCCGCTGCCGAGCAGGCATACCAGGCCATCAAGCAAGGCGGCACGACGCTGGAAGTGCGCGAGGGCGTGGCCGTGCACCGCTCGCTCGTGCGGCGCCTGAATCCGCTGGCGCAACTGACGCTGCGCGCCCGGATGTCCCTCGTGTTCGGCTCGCTGGCGCTGCTGTTCGTTGCCGCGCCGGCCATCTCCTATGTGGCGTCGGGACACGCCGGCATGCCGATGCTGTTCAGCACTCTCTGCGGCGTGGTGTCGTGCGCGGCCGGCGGCTACACCGTGCAGCGCGCGGCCGTGGTGCCGCTGGAGCGCATGCGCGGCGATATCGAGCGCATGAGCGCGGGCGACCTGTCGGGCAACATCAGCGCCAGCGGCAACGACGAACTGACGGCGGTGGCGCAGGCGCTGCGCGTCCTGCAGACGAACGTCAAGCTGCTGGTCGGGCAAATCAAGGAATCGACGGGCGTGGTGGGCCGCGGCGCGGAGGAAATCGCCGCAGGCAATGCGAACCTGTCGCGGCGCACGGAGTCGCAGGCCAGCGCACTGGAAGAGACGGCGTCGTCCATGGAAGAACTGACCGGCACGGTCAGGCAGAATGCCGACAATGCGCGCGAGGCGAACCGCCTCGTCAGTACCGCCTCCGAGACCGCGCACAAGGGCGAACAAGCCATGTCGCAGGTGATTGCCACCATGGGCTCGATCCAGGACAGCTCGCGCAAGATCGTCGACATCATCGGCGTGATCGACGGCATCGCCTTCCAGACGAATATCCTGGCGCTGAATGCGGCCGTCGAGGCGGCGCGGGCCGGGGAACAGGGGCGCGGCTTTGCCGTGGTGGCGTCCGAGGTGCGCAGCCTGGCGCACCGCTCGGCGCAGGCGGCCAAGGAAATCAAGGTGCTGATCGGCGATTCGGTGGACAAGGTGGGGGCGGGCAGCCGGCTGGTGCAGGACGCCGGCAAGACGATGGGCGATATCGAGCAGTCGGTGCGCCAGGTGGCCGGCTACATGGCGGACATTACGGCGGCCAGCCAGGAGCAGAGCGAGGGTATCGAACAAATCAACCAGGCCATCACGCAGATGGACGACGTGACGCAGCAAAATGCGGCCCTGGTCGAGCAGGCCGCCGCCGCCGCGGCCGGCATGCAGCAGCAGGCCGTGCAACTGGCGACGCTGGTCGATTCCTTCCAGCTGGTGCGCAGTGTGGCGGCCGGCGCGGCGGCCCGGCCGGCAGCCCGGGCTGCCGCGCCGCGCAAGCAGTTATCAGTGACGAGCCTGCTGAAACCGCAGCTGGCGTGATGCCGCGCCAGGCGCTGGCGCTGGAAAAGCCCGCTTACACCGCCTGGCTGACGGCATGAATCAGCAGGCCGGCCAGGCCGCCCACGATGGTGCCGTTGATGCGGATGAATTGCAGGTCGCGCCCGATGGCCAGTTCGATGCGCTCGCTCATTTCTTCCTTGCTCCACAAGTCCAGGCGGGCGGCGATGAAGGCGCCCACTTCGCCCCGGTAGCGCCGCACCAGCGCGCCGCTGCCGGCGACGATGGCGCCGTTCAGCCATGCCCGGGCATGCTCGTCCTTGCCCAGCACCTGACCCGTGTTGCGCGCCAGGCTGGCGACGGCTTGCGCCAGCACGGGCGCGTCGGCGTGCAGGTCGGCCAGCACGCGCGCGCGGATGGCGTCCCACAGCTCGCCAAGCATCGCTTGCACCGTATCGCTGGCGATCAGCTGCAGCTGGTAGCGGCGCACCGTGTCCTGCCACTGCGGATCGGCCTTCAGGTGCAGCGCGCTGTCGGCGATCCAGCCGGCGATGCGCTGGCGCAGCGGGTGGGCCGGGTCGATGCGCACGGCGAGGGCGAATTTTTGCAGCGAGGCGATCATGCGCGGCTCGTACGCTTTCACGGCCTTTTTCACGAGCGCGTTCTCGATCTGGAAGGCGCCCAGCACGAAGTCGCCGATGGCGGCGTGGTGCGCCTCGTCGTCCAGGTAGGCGGCGCCCCGGTCGAGCAGGAAGTCCAGCAGCTGCTGCGGCTTGCCGTCGGCGATCAGCGCGTCGATGCAGTCGGCCGCCACGTCCGATACGTTCAGCTGGCCCAGGTAGCTGCTGGCCTGCTCGCGCAGCAGGCGGCCCAGCGTGTCGTGGTCGGCCATCGCCAGCAGCTGTTTCACCACGCCGGCGCTGGCCATCCCCAGTTGCCGCGCGTGGACCTCGTCACTGAGCCAGGCGCCCAGGCGCGCGGCGGGATCGGCTTGCACGATGCGCTCGGCGATGCCTTGCTCGGTAATGAAATGGTTTTCCACGAAGGTGCCCAGGCTGCGCCCGATGTCGGCCTTGCTGTTCGGGATGATGGCCGTATGCCACAGGGGGATGCCCAGCGGGTGGCGGAACAGGGCGACGACGGCGAACCAGTCGGCGATCGCGCCCACCATGGATGCTTCGGCGAATGCCTCCACATAGCCCCAGGCGGGGTGGCCGCCCCGTTGCAAGCGGGCCACGGCGAAGACCAGCGCGGCGAGCAGCAGCAGGCCGGCGGCCAGCAGCTGCATGCTGCGCAGGCGCGCGCGCTTGAGCTGGTCCGTGCTCTGGTCCAGCTGGGCGATAAGGTCGGGGGAAGGTTGCATGGATGGCGGTCTGCACGGTTGCGAGACCGCCATCTTACTGCGATGGCGCAGTGACGGGCTTACTGTTGCGGATGCAGCAGCGAACGGCGGCGCGCGTAGCCGAAATAGATGGCCAGGCCGATCACCAGCCAGATGGAAAAGGCCATCCAGGTGACCCAGCTGAGGAAGGTCATCAGGCCCACGCACAGGATCACGGCCAGCGCCGGCACGAACGGCACGCCGGGGCAGCGGAAGGCGCGCGGCAGGTCGGGGCGCTTCTTGCGCAGCACCACCACGGCGACGGAGACCATGGTGAAGGCGGCCAGGGTGCCGATGTTGATCAGCTCGGCGAGGATGTTGAGCGGGATCGTGGCGGCGATCAGGCCGAAGACGATGCCGACCAGCCAGGTGGCGAAGAACGGCGTGTGGAAGCGCGGGTGCACGGTCGACAGGCGCTTGGGCAGCAAGCCGTCGCGCGACATGGCGAAGATGATGCGCGTCTGGCCGAAGGCCATCACGAGGATCACGGTGGTCATGCCGAGGATGGCGCCCAGGTCGACGAAGCCGGCGATCCAGTTTTCGCCCGCATACTGCAGGGCCAGCGAGACGGGATGGTCGACACCGAGGAATTTCTGGTACGGCACGATGCCCGTCATGATGGCCGAGACCACCACGTACAGTACGGCGCACACGGCCAGCGAGCCGATGATGCCGATGGGCAGGTCGCGCGACGGTTTCTTGACTTCCTCGGCGGCCGAGGTGACGGCGTCGAAGCCGATGAAGGCGAAGAAGACGAGGGCGGCGGCGCTCAGCATGCCGTGGTAGCCGAACGGCATGTAGGGCTGCCAGTTGGCCGGCTGCACGTGGCGCGCGCCGAAGATGATGAACAGCAGCACCACGCCCACCTTGATGGCCACCATGATGTTGTTCAGGCGCGCCGATTCGCGCACGCCCCAGCCCAGCATGGCCGTCAGCAGCAGCATGATGACGAGGGCCGGCAGGTTGATGAAGGTCGTCACGCCGGGCAGCGCGCCCGGCGCGGCCGTCAGGGCCACGGGCAGGGCGATGCCAAAGCCCGACAGCAGCGACTGGAAATAGCCGGACCAGCCGACGGAGACGGCGGCCGCGGCCAGGCCGTATTCGAGCAGCAAGTCCCAGCCTATCATCCAGGCCGCCAGCTCGCCCAGGGTGGCATAGCTGTAGGTGTAGATGGAGCCGGCCACGGGCACGGTGGAGGCGAATTCCGCATAGCACAGGGCGGCGAAGCAGCAGGCGACGGCCGCCACGACGAACGACAGCGACAGGGCGGGACCGGCCGTCAGCGCGCCCGTGCCGGTGAGTACGAAAATACCGGTGCCGACGATGGCGCCGATGCCCATGAGCACAAGGTCGAACGGTCCCAGCACCTTGGCCAGACCTCCCGGCTTCTTGCTGTGGGCAATCATGTCATCCAAATTCTTGGTTCTAAATAAGCTCACTGTGTCTCCTGGTGGTTTTTGTCATGGCGCCATTGCCGCCTCGTGAGTAGCACGACGCAGCCAGATTCTAGCCCACGCGCCCGTGATTCCAGAAGGAAAACCGTACGCTACCGTGCGCGCCGGCCCTGTCAACTTGACCGGCAGGCAAAAAAACAGCCCCGGACGGTGGGCCGGGGCTGGAAAGGAGACTGCTACAGTTGGTTACTCGGGCTTACTTGGAAAAGTGCGCTTCGATCTCTTCCAGGGTCTTGCCCTTGGTCTCAGGCAACAAAAACGCGGCCGCCAGGAAGTACAGCACGGTGCAGCCGGCGCCGAAGAAGAACAGGGTCGAATAACCGTGCAAGCCCACGGTCGGCAGGAAGATGGCGGCGATCACGGTCGAGACGAACTGGTTGACCAGCAGCGCGATGCTCATGCCGTTCGAGCGGATGCGGGTCGGCATCAGCTCGGACAGGGCCAGCCACACGCACACGCCCGGTCCCACGGCAAAGCTGGAGACGAACACGCAGATGGCGATCGCCACCAGCCAGCCGTGCGTGGACGGGGGCACGGGGCCCAGGCTGGCCTTCTCGATGCGCAGCGGCGCCTCGCGTCCGGCGGCCGGGTCGGCGAACGGGTTCAGGTGCAGCTTGCGGAAGAACACGCCGATCACGCTGTCGGCCTGTACGGCGTCTTCGCGGGCGATCGTCACCTGGCGCAGTACGGGGTCGTCGCTGCGCAGGCTTTTCACGTTGGTGAACGGACCGTAGGCGTAGGCGATGGTCAGCTGCTGCGGCGTGCCGTCGGCGGCCGCGCCCAGGGCCGTCAAGGTGGCCGCATCGAGGTGCACGGCCAGGCCGTCGTTTTGCACCTGGGCGGCGATGGCGGGGCGCACGTCGGCCAGGTGGGCTTCGGCGCCGCGGAACAGCAGCCCGGCCGCCAGCAGCGAGACGACGATGCCGCCCGTGCCCAGCATCAGCAGGAACTTGCGGCCCTTGCGGTCGACCAGCAGCACGGCCACCACCGTCATCACGGCGTTCAGCACTTTCAGCAAGACGTCCGCCATATTGGCCGAGGCGCCCGACAGGCCGGCCTGGTTCAGGATATTGACGACATAGGCGAGGATGGAATTGATGCCCGTCGCCTGCGTGCAGGCGAGGATCAGGCAGGCCAGCAGGAAGGGCAGCACGTAGCGGCGGCTCAAGAGCGGGTCTTTTGCCCTGGCATTGCCGCTGGCCTTGGCCGCGTTCTCGGGCGTATCGAGCATTTCGCGCAGTTCCAGGTCGGCGGCGGCGGGCAGGCGCGTGCGCAGCAGCGACTGGCGCGCCTGTTCGACGCGGCCGCGGCGCGCCAGCCAGCGCGGCGACTCGGCCAGCAGCAGGGCGCCGATGGTGAATACGAGGCCAGGCGCCAGGCAGACCCAGAAGATGCTGCGCCAGGCGTGGTCCTTGGCCGCGAAGATGGCGGCGATGCGGCCCGCTTCCGGCAACGACTGCGCCGCCTGCGTGGCCGTTTCCACCGTCTGCGCCTGCAGCAGGCCGATCAGGGCGGCCGCTACCAGGCCGATGGTCAGCAGCAGCTGGAACAGGGCGGCACCGCGCCCACGCTGTTGCGCGGGCAGGCATTCGGCCAGGTACAGGGGCACGACGACGCCGATCAAGCCGCCGCTGATGCCTTGCAGCAGGCGGCCCAGCAGCAGCGGCGTGTAGCCGTCGGCCAGGGCGATCAGCGGGATGCTGGCGCTGAACAGGGCGCCGGCCAGGAACATTACCCAGCGCCGGCCCAGGATATCGGCCAGGGCGCCGGCGAACAGCGACGACAGCACCGAACCCAGGAGCACGGCGGCGACGATAAAGCTCAGCTGCTGGGCCGTCAGTTTCCAGGCCACGGAGGCCGTCGATTCCAGGTAGGGCAGGGCGCCGGCGATGATGCCGATGTCTATGCCGTACAGCAATCCCCCCATGCCGGCAATAAATAGCAGGTAGCGCATGGCCCACACGGGGGCCTTGTGTGACGTGTCGTGCATGGTAACTCCGGGACGGGGTTGAGGTAAGTTGAGGTGGTCTAGCGGGTGGAAAGATCGATGGCCGCGCCTTCGACGAAGACGGACACTGGCTGTAGTGACGAATCGAGGACGACGATATCGGCCCAGGCGCCCGGTGCCAAACGGCCCCGTTCGGATTCGCCCAGATAATCGGCCGGGTACAGCGAGAGGCGGTTCGAGGCGTCGGCCAGGTCCAGGCCCAGGTCGACGAAATTGCGCAGGGCCTGGTCCATGGTCAGCACGCTGCCGGCCAGCGAGCCCGTGGCCAGGCGCACGCAACCCATGCATTTATAGACGCGCTGCGTGCCCAGGCCGTATTCGCCGTCGGGCATGCCGGTGGCCGAGGTGGCGTCGGTCACGCCGTACAGGCGCGGGATGGCGCGCAGGGCCGCGCGCAGGGCGCCCTTGGCCACGTGCTGCAGGTCGGGGATGATTTCCGCGTATTCGGCATGCGCGAGCGCCGCGCCCACCATGCCCGGGTCGTAGTGCGTCATGCCCGTCATGCCGTTGTACAGGTGGGTAAAGCCCGAGACCCCGGCCTTGAGCGCGGCCACGCCATCGTCATACGTGCCGGCGCTATGGCCGATCTGCACGCGGATGCCCATCGCCGCCAGCTGCGGGATCAGCTCCAGGTGACCGGGGATTTCCGGCGCCATGGTCAAGACCTTGATCGGGGCGATGGCGTGAAAGCGCTGCACCAGCGCCAGGCTCGCCTGCACCACGTCGGGCGGCTGCGCGCCCAGGCGGTGCAGGTTCAAAAACGGTCCTTCCAGATGCACGCCCAGCATGCGCGCGCCGTTGGCGGGGCGCTCGGCGATGACGCCGGCCAGTCCTTGCAGCGCGCGCACGATCGACGGCTCCTTGGCCGTCAGTGTGGTGCCCAGCAGGGCCGTGGTGCCGTGGCGCGCGTGTACCTGCGCCACGGTGGCGCCCGCGTTTGCGCCTTCCATGATGTCGACGCCGGCCGCGCCGTGCACGTGCAGGTCGATGAAGCCGGGCAGGATGGTGAGCGCGCTGTCGGCGGCAGGGTCTTCTTGTATCTGGACGATGCGCTGGTCAAAAGTGATGGTGCCCGTGATCCAGCCAGATGGGGTAAGGATTCTGCCGCTCAGCATGTGTTATTCCGCTATAAAAAGTTCGATGCCCAGCTTGTGCAGCCCTTCGCGGTATTCCTGGCTGATGCTGGCATCGGTGATGACGGTATCGACGCGGTCCAGCTGCACGATACGGTGCAGGCTGACGCGGCCGAACTTCGAGGCGTCCGTGAGGACGATGATTTTCTTGGCCCGTTCCACCATCTTGTGGTTCAGGCTCGCTTCCGCTTCGTGGTGGGTGGTGACGCCGAACTGCAGGTCGAAGCCGTCCACGCCCAGGAACAGCTTGTCGAAGCTGTAGGCCTGCAGACAGGTTTCGGCCTGGCTGCCCTGGATCGACAGCGACTGCTTGCGCAGCAGGCCGCCCGTGAGGATCAGGTCCACGCCGGGCGCGTCGGCCAGCTCCCACGCGATGTTCAGGCCATTCGTGGCCACCGTCACGCCGGTGGCGTCGCGCAGATGGCGCGCCAGCGAGATGGTGGTGGTGCCCGAGTCGATGATGATGTTGTCGCCCGGTTCCACCAGCCGCGCCGCGTAGGCGCCGATGCGCTCCTTCTGCTCGTGGTTGATGGCATCCTTCTGGCGTATCGTATGCTCGGGCGGCGGCGTGCGCGTCAGGGTCGCGCCGCCGTGGCTGCGCGTGGCCATGCCTTGCGCTTCCAGCGCATTCAAGTCGCTGCGGATGGTGACCGCGGACACGCCGAGCTTTTCCACCAGATCGGTCACCTGCACCGAGCCCTGCTGGGCAAGCATTTGGAGGATGGATTCACGGCGTTGGCTGGTATTTCGCATGGTGGCGGGCTCAGTAAAAAATGAAAATACCGAGCTTAACAGATTGCCGCTTCGGCAATGACAGCCACTGCCGCATTGCGGTTGCAGGCGCGCGCATATTGCGCCAGCAAGCTGCCGATCTTGTGCTCGATCAAGGCTGGCGCCTGCGCTGGCAGGCTGCCCTGCACCACGGCCAGATACTGTTCCGGCAAATGCTGGCTCAGCAGCGGCAGTGGAATCGCCACGGCATCGAGGTTGGCCAGCAGCTTGCCGACGGCGGCCGCCACTTCCGGCTCGCCCCAGTAATAGCGGCAACGGTCGCTCAAGCCGTAGCGGCGCATCAATCGCTGTTCTTCCGGCGTGCCCAGGTAATGCTTGATCCAGTTCTTCGGCTTGGCCACCATCACGTCGTCGAGCACCTGCATCAGCTGCGAGGTGGCGTGCGCCGGCAGCAGTTCTTCCTCGATCTGGCACAGGGCGAACAGCGCTTCGCGCAGGGCGAAGGTGGCGGCCGGGCCCACTTTCAGGATGGCGAAATGGTCGCGCACCATGGCGTGCAGGGCCGATTCGCGCTGGTAGTCGGTCGAGTGGGCTTCGAACACGAGGCCAGGCTGCTCGGCCACGAAGGCCGACAGCTCGGCGGCGGCCTGCGCATCGTAGTGCTGGATGCTGCTCTGGTCGAAATCGACGCCCGGCTGCACCACCATGGCGATGACGCGGCGCCAGGCGCTATGCAGCTCGTTTTCCATGAAGGCGCGGCGGTGGACGTCCAGCGTACGGCGCGCGGCCTGCGGGCTGGTGACGGCGCCGGCCTGCGCCAAGGACGCTTCGCCGCCGGGAACCGGCACTTCCGTGCCGATCACGTAGACGGGCGGCGCGAAGCCGGCGGCGGCGGCCGCCGTTTCGGCGACGATGCACAGGCGCGCCGAACGGGCGGCCACGGTTTCATCGTCGAGCTGCAGGGGATCATCGGCACAGCGCATGCTGCAATCGAGGTGGATTTTATGGAAGCCGGCCGACGCATACGCGGCGATCAGGGTCTCGGCGTGGGCCATGGCGGTGGCCGCGTCGAGGTGCTGCCAGGCGTTCGGACCCAGATGGTCGCCGCCCAGCACCAGGCGCTCGGTCGGGAAACCCTGTTCCCGGGCCAGTGCCAGCATGGTGTCGCGGAAAACGTTTGGTGTCATGCCCGTGTAGCCGCCGAACTGGTCGACCTGGTTCGAGGTCGCTTCGACCAGCAGCACGGTGTCGTAGTCGCTGGCCACGCGCATGGCGGCGCGCAGCACGCTCGGCTGGCTGCAGCAGACGGCGTACAAGCCCACGCGCTCGCCGCGGCGGTGCGCCTTGATCACTTGCTGGATGGGCGACAGGGTAAAACTCGGGTTTTCCGCTTGCTTCATCATGTTGACGCCTTTATATGTTGTCGTATCAAAAGGGCCGCGCCGCGCGCGCCGCCGGCGTCGCCAAAGCGGGGCGGCAGGATGGGCGGCACGTGCACGCCGGGGAACAGGTGGCGTTTCACGGCGGCCGGCAGCTTGTCGTACAGGTGCGGCAATTTGGACAGGCCGCCGCCAAGCACGATGACGTGCGGGTCGTAGGCCAGCACCAGGCCGGCCAGCGCGTGGCCCAGCACGTCGAGGTGCACGGCCACCGTGCGTTCGGCCACGGCGTCGCCCATGTTGGCGCGTGCCACGATGGCCAGCGGCTCGGCGCCGTCGCCGCCGAAATGCGCGTGGAGTTTACTCATGGCGGGTCCGGAAACGTAGCGTTCCAGGCAGCCCGCCTTGCCGCACGGGCAGGCGTAATCGATCAGGCCATGCTGCGCCAGCAGGGAGGCGGGCAGGCTCCAGTGGCCCCATTCGCCGGCCACGCCGTTCAAGCCGCGCAGCAGCTGGCCGCCCACGCAATAGCCGCCGCCGGCGCCCGTGCCGAGGATGGCGCCGAACATGCTGGCGGCATGGTCGGCCGTGCCGCCTTGCGCTTCCGACAAGGCGAAGCACTGGCAATCGTTGCCGATGGCGACAGGGCGCTGCAAGGCTTGCTGCAGGGTTTGCGCCACCAGGCGGCCGTTCAGGGCCGGCACGTTGGAGCTCAGTTGCCGGCCGCTGGCGCTGTCGATCACGCCGGGCAAGCCGATGCCGACGGGCGCCGTCGTGCCCAGCGCGGCGTCGCCGCGCGCCACCAGGTCGACGATCGCCTGCACGAAGGCGCTAAAATCGTCGCCCGGCGTGGCCACGCGCTCGCGGAACGTTTCGGTCAGCGCGCCGTCGCGGTCGGCAAAGGCGACCAGCTCCATCTTGCTGCCGCCGATGTCGATGCCGTGAAAGCCCTGGATGGAATTAGAATTGGTCATAGCCATAGATGGTGACGCCCTGCACGACACGGTTGACGATGCCGCCGGCGAATGGATTGTCGGGGCGCAGTTGCAGCAGCGCGGACTGGTGCAGCGCATATTGCTGCGCCATCAGCAGCCACAGCGGGGCCAGCCAGGCGTCGGGCCAGGCCGGCGCGTCGGCCGCCAAGTTGGCAGATAAGTCGCCGCCGATGCCCACCGTCAGGCACGTCTGCGCCACGCTGTCGCGCTGCAGTTCCTGCAGTAAGTCGTCTTCGTACTGGCGCGCCAATGGCTTGCTGCTGCGCAGCAGGATCACCAAGGACTCCGTGGTGACTGCCGATTTCGGGCCATGGCGGAAGCCCAGCGGCGTATTCGCCATGGCCATCACGCGCCCGCCCGTCAGTTCCAGAATTTTCAATGCCGCTTCCTTGGCCAGCGCTTCCAGCGGGCCGCTGCCCAGGTAAACGACGCGCTGCACCGGCTGCGAGCCCAGGTCCGCCACGGGAGCCGACCAGTCGCGCAGGGCGTCTTCGCCCAGCTGCGCCAGGGTCTCGAGGCGCGCCACGTCGACGTCCTTGCCCAGTACCGACAGGGCCGCCAGCAGCATGCTGCTAAAGCTGCTGGTCATGGCGAAGCCGCGGTCGCAGCTGCCTTCCGGCATCAGCAAGTTATATGTATTGCTGTCGTTGGCGCCTTGGCGCGCCAGCTTGCCATCGGCGTTGCAAGTGATGTTCAGGAAGCGCGCACCGGGCACGACCTGGCGCAGCAGTTCCACGGCCGCCAGGCTTTCCGGGCTGTCGCCGCTGCGGGCAAACGAGACGAGCAGGGTGGGCGCATCCGCTTCCAGGTACAGCTCATGGTGCGTCAGCAAAGTCGTGGTGGCGATGGCGCGGATCTGCGCGGGCCAGGCGGCATTCAGGGTGTCGACGACGATTTCGCCCACATACGCCGAGCTGCCGGCACCCGTCAGGATCACGCGCTGCTGTGGATGGGACAGCGCATCGCCCAGAAAGGCGGCCAGGCTGGCTTGCTCGCTGCGCAAAATGCCGGCCAGCGCGCGCCAGATGGCGGGCTGATGGGCGATTTCCTCGGCCGTGTGCAGGCCGCCGATGTCGCGCCAGGTTTGAATGTCACGCTGAAGAAGGGTAGTCATGAGAGGTCAGTAAAGTGTTTGTTGGAGAAAGCATAAATACTAAATTTCGAAAAGTCAAATACGAAAGTAAAACGAAAGTAAATAGTTGTGTGGCTTGCGAAATAATGGCGTCGGACTGGTGCTTTTCTGGACGCAAATCATGTTGCGCTGCCGCATGAAACCCAGTCGTGCCGCCGCCTGTCGCTGAAATACGACGATAACGAAAGTATGTTTTGTGACATTTTGTTGAAACGTAAGAAAAATGCGCCAATTCTGGGCATTTTATTAATAAATCGGTCTAAGAACTTTCTTTTGATTGACGATATTTATTTTTCTTCTTAAAGTATTTCCATCACTTCGATTTTCTGAAAGCCCGCAGATGAAACCTCTCCCGCTTCCCCGCCGCGCCCTTGCCGCCTGTGTCCTCGCCGCCCTTGCCACCCTGGCCGCTCCTGGCTTGCAAGCCGCGCCTATCGGCAATCTGCAGTCGCTCTCCGCCGTGCATGCGGCCGACGTGGCCAAGGGCGAGGCGCTGGGATGGGATCTGCGCAGCGACACGGGCGTGCAGCTGCGTATCAGCCTGCCGCAGGCGGACGTGTTGCGCATCCAGGCGGGCGGCAAGGGGGGCTTGACGGGTCCCGGCGACAAGGCCGCGCCCATCGTCGTGGGCCAGCCCGCCGCGCAAGTGGCATACGAGATCAGCGAGCATCCCGACCATATCCTGATCAGCACCGAAGCCCTGAACCTGCGCATCGACCGCAAACCCTTGCGCCTTACCTTGTACCGCAAGGGCGATGCGGTGCCGCTGTGGCGCGAAGTGCAGCCGCTGTCGCTCGACGACAAGCAGGGCGTGCAGGTGCTATCGAGCTTGCCGGGTGAGCGTTACTTCGGCGGCGGGCAGCAAAATGGGCGCTTCGAGTTCAAGGGCAAGCAGGTGCCCGTGTCGTATTCGGGCGGCTGGGAAGAGGGCGACCGGCCGAATCCCGCGCCATTCCTCATGAGTTCACGGGGCTGGGGCATGCTGCGCAATACCTGGTCCGACGGGCACTACGATTTGCGCGACAAGGAACAGATCTCGCTGCAGCACGCGGAAGGGCGCTTCGATGCGTATTTCTTCGTCGGCAAGGACTTGCGCGACGTCGTCGCCCGCTACACGGACTTGACGGGCCGCGCGCGCATGCTGCCCCGCTGGGCGCTCGAATACGGCGACGCCGATTGCTACAACGATGGCGACAACGTGAAAAAGCCCGGTTCCGTGCCCAAAGGCTGGAGCGACGGCCCCACCGGCAAGACGCCGGACGTGGTGGAAACCGTGGCGCGCCAGTACCGCGAACACGACATGCCAGGCGGCTGGATCTTGCCCAACGACGGCTATGGCTGCGGCTACACGAACTTGCCGGAAACGGTGAAGGGCCTGGCCGGCTATGGCTTCCGCACGGGCCTGTGGACGGAAAACGGCGTCGACAAGATCGCCTGGGAAGTGGGCCAGGCGGGCAGCCGCGTGCAAAAGCTGGACGTGGCGTGGACGGGCAAGGGATATCAATTTGCCATGGATGCGAACAAGTCTGCGTATGACGGCATCCTGAACAACTCCGACAGCCGCCCCTTCCTCTGGACGGTGATGGGCTGGGCCGGCATCCAGCGCTATGCCGTGGCGTGGACGGGCGACCAGAGCGCCAGCTGGGACTACATCCGCTGGCACATTCCGACCCTGATCGGCTCGGGCCTGTCCGGCCAGGCATATGCCTCGGGCGACGTGGATGCCATCTTCGGCGGCAGCCCGGAAACCTATCTGCGCGACTTGCAGTGGAAAAGCTTTACGCCCGTGCTGATGGGCATGTCCGGCTGGGCCGCGGCCGAGCGCAAGCATCCGTGGTGGTTCGAGCAACCGTACCGCGACATCAACCGCCGCTATCTGAAGCTCAAGATGCGTTTGACGCCATATATGTACACCCTGGTGCGCGAAGCGGAGCAATCGGGCGCGCCGCTGGTGCGCGGCCTGATGTGGGATTATCCGCAAGACCCGGCCGCCTACACGGAAGCGTATAAATATCAATTCCTGCTGGGCCGCGACGTGCTGGTGGCGCCCGTCTACCGCAGCCAGGCCGTCAGCGGCGGCTGGCGCAAGGGCATCCACCTGCCGCAGGGTACGTGGTATGACTACTGGGATGGCCGCCAGGTCACGGCGGACGCGAAAGGGCGCGACCTCGATATGCAGGTGACCCTGGACAAGCTGCCCGTGTTCGTGCGCGCCGGCGCCATCCTGCCCATGTATCCGGAAATGCTGTACGACGGCCAGAAACCGAAGGACCAGCTGACGTTCGATATCTACCCGCACGGCGATTCCGAATACACCCTGTATGAAGACGACGGCAACACGCGCCAGTACCAGGGCGGCGCCTTCAGCCAGCAAATCATCCGCATGCACCAGACGGGCGCCGACGTGCAGGTCGACATCGGCGCCGTCGATGGCAAGTACCAGGGCCAGGAAGCGCGCCGCGGCTATGCGCTGCGCATGCTGGCAGGCCAGGCACCGGCCGCCGTCAAGGCGGGCGAACGGCTGCTCGCGGCATCCGCCGACCGTGCCGCCTACGACAAGGCGCTTGATGCCTGGTTCTTCGATCCTGCCGACCGCCAGGGCACCCTGCACGTGAAGGTGGCGGCGCAGGATATCCGCCAGCCCCTGGCCTTGCAGGTGGCCGGCGCGCTGGCCGTGGCGCGTATCGATGCCGACTTCCCCGTCGCCCCCGTGCCGGGCCGCGCCTTGCCGGCTGACGCCATGCAGGTGGTGTCGCGTCCTGCGGAAGAAAGCGGCTATCCGCTGGAAAACGCCTTCGACGGCAAGCCCGAGACCTGGTTCCGCACCGTGCGCAGCCCGTCCGTGAAAAGCGGTCCCCATGAATGGGTGATCGGCTTTTCGGAACGCCGCCTCGTCGATGGCATCGAACTGGCGCCGCGCAACGATCAGCACTGGAAGCATGGCCAGGTGCGGGATTACGAAATCTACATTGGCGACAACAACGGCGAGTGGGGCGCGGCGCTTGCGCGCGGCACGCTCAAATTGCAAGAGGGTACGCAGACGATCAATTTCCCCGCCACGGCCGGGCGCTTGCTGCGCTTCCGCGTGATGAGAACGCAAAATCCGGAAGGCGATGGCGCCGCATCCACCGACCCGATGGTGACGGCGGCGCAAGCCGGGCCGGTGGCGCGCGCGTTCGACGCGGCGCTGGCGAGCGACGTGGCGCCCGTGACCTTGTCCGCATTCCGCGTGCTCGAACACCGCGTGGCCGAAGCAGAAGAGGTGCAGCGCTATCTGTCGGACCTGGCGCTGCCGAAGACTGTCGCGAAAGACCGGCCGGCCGGCAAGGCCGCCGAGATGCGCATGAACGGGCTGTGGTTCCGCAAGGGCCTCGGCGTGGGACCCGCCAGCCGCATCGACTTGCAGCTGGCGGGCAACTGGAATCTGCTGCGCGCCGACCTGGGCGTGGACGATAGCTGCCGCAGCGCGGGCGGCTTGCAATTCCAGGTCTGGAGCGGTGAACGGCTGCTGTATGACAGCGGCCTGGTCACGGCTCCCGGGGTGGTCAAACCCGAAATCGACGTGCGCGGCCTGAGCCAGCTCAGTTTGCGCACCCTGGGCGCGCGCGGCGCCCACCCGGCCCAGGTCTGCGGCAACTGGGCCAACGCCGTGCTGACCGGCACGGAGGGCGCGACAGTCAAGCCGCGCTAACTACTTCAATCATTTCACTAACAACGAGCCCCTCTTCGGACCGGGGAGGGGCTCTTGCAGCCTGACGAAAACAAATCACTTATAAAAGGGAGATGGGAATGCACTTGAAAAAACTGATGTCCGCCATGGTGGCGGTCGGACTTGGCTCAACCGCGTTGGCGTCGACGGCGCTCGCGGCGGAGGAGGAAAAACTGGCGCGCGTCGAAGTGACGGGTTCCAGCCTGAAGCGCATCAATGCGGAAACGGCGTCGCCCGTGCAGGTGATCAACGCCAAGCAGATCGAAAACATGGGCGCGCTCACCTTGCTGCAGGTGCTCGACAACCTGCCCGCGGCCCGTCCGGCGCAGCAGGACTTCCGCTCGATGTTCACGGGTTCCGATGGCGGCTCGCAGGCGAACTTGCGCGGCATGGGCGCGCAGGGCACGCTGGTGCTGCTCAATGGCCGCCGCCTGTCGTTCTACGGCGCGCCGGCCGGCTTCCAGACCATGTTCGTCAATATCGACGCCATTCCCGCCGCCGCCATCGAGCGCATGGAGATTTTGACGGATGGCGCGTCGGCCGTGTATGGCTCCGATGCCGTCGCCGGCGTCATCAACGTGATCACCAAGAAGTCGTATCAAGGGCTGGAGGCGCGCGCCAACGGCGAGTTTTCGCCCAGCGTGAAAGCGTACGGCGAACGCCAGGCCAGCGTGCTGTATGGCGTGGGCGACCTGGCCAGCGACGGCTACAACATCTACGGTTCCGTCAACGTCTACCAGCGCGACCGCATTGCGCTGGCCGATACCTGGCAGAAGCGCCCCTCGTATTTTTATGTGAACAATCCCAATTTCATCCCGAACATGCGCGTGGGCGTGGGCAGCGAACCGGGCGTGATGAATCCGGGGACCTTCTTTGTCTTCGACAAGGCCAACAACAATGCCCGCACCCAGCGCGCCGCCCCCGGCTGCAACAACAGCATCACCGAAGCGTCGGGCACGCGCTGCGTGTGGAATGCGCTGCCCAACCAGCTCGATACGGGCCCCACCTCGGAGCGCGCCACGGCCTACCTGAGCGGCCGGCTGAAGCTGGGCGGCGACATGGAAGCGTTCGCGGAAGGTGCGTTCACCCACATCAAGATGCGCGGCGAGAATGGCCCCTCCAGCTTCAACAGCGGCAGCACGAACAACTGGTTCGCGCGCAATACGGGCACTACCCTGAACACCTTCGCCACGCCTTTCCTGAGTCCCAACAACGTCTACCTGAAGGGCAAGCTCGATGCTGACATGGTGGCCAAGATGGGTGGCGCCGCCGGCTTGAACTACCTGCTGCAGGATGCCACGGGCCACTTCGGCCAGAAGAATGTCGATGAAAACTACCGCGCGCTCGTCGGCCTGCGCGGCAGCATCGGCGGCGGCTGGGATTTTGAAACGGCGCTCAGTGTGGCGGGCAGCCATTCCACGCTGTTCCAGACGGCGAACGTGAATATCAATGGCTTCAAGCAGGCGTTCGGCCCGTTCACGAAAGATCCCGTCAGCGGCCGCACGTATATCTCCGACAATCCCGCCTACAAGTTCGGCGAAATCAGCGAGGCCAATGCGGCGCTGCTGCGCGCCGCCTATCCGACCTTCGCCATCGAATCGTGGACCAAATTGATGACCTGGGACGCCAAGCTGGAAGGCACCCTGTTCAAGCTGGGCGAGCGCGAAGTGCGCGCCGCCGTGGGCACCAACGTCATGCGCGAAAGCTTCCTCACGCCCGGCAACGCGGATGCGGCCAATGGCCTGATCACGCAGCAGGGCGGTTCCTGGTTCGATGGCAAGCGCACCATCGCCGCCGTGTTTGGCGAAGTGGTGGTGCCGCTTTCCGACACCCTGGAAGTCAATGCGGCCGCGCGCCTGGACAAATACCCGCATTTCTCGGCCAACCTGGCGCCCAAGCTGGGCGTGATCTGGCGCGCGCGTCCCGACCTGATGCTGCGCGGGACGTATTCGGAAGGCTTCCGCGCGCCCAACCTGGCTGAATCGGGCTCGGGCGGCGTCTTTGCCCAGGTGGGCGGCATCCGCGATACGGTGCGCTGCGATGAGACGAATGCCATGGCGCGCGCCCTGATGAAGTCCAGGGTGGCGACGGACGCGGACCTGGGCAAGAGCCTGCTCAATTCGAACTGCTCGACGACGGTGGGCGGCCTGACGCCGCCGAACCAGAACCTGCGTCCGGAAAAGGCCAAGATTTCCACCGTGGGCCTGGTCCTGCAGCCGGCCAAGGACGTGAGCATCTCCATCGATTACTGGTTCATCAACCGCCGCGACGAGATCGTGCGCCAGGACTTCAACGAACTGTTTACGGAACTGGTGGACAAGTACGGCCCGACCCTGGCCGGTACATCGAGCGCCATCCGCAACGACTTGACGGACACGGACCGGGGCAATATGGCGGCGGTGGCGGCCATGTGCGCCAATCCCGCCAACGCGGGCGTGTGCGCGGGCGGCGTGCCGGGCTACTCGGTGGGCAACCTGGGTGGCTTGATCAACTCGTATTCGAACCGCGGCCGCACCCTCATGGACGGCGTGGACATCGACGCGCGCACGCGCTTTGCGCTCGGCGACTGGGGCAAGCTGAGTACCGGCATCGCCGCCACCATCCGCAAGCGCGACACCCACGACAGCGAAGACGGCAGCGATATCAAGGGCAATACCGTCGGCTACTACGATTCGCCGCGCTACCGCGCCACCGTCAACGCCGACTGGAGCTACCGCAATTTCGTCAGCAGCGTCTTCATCAACTATTCTGGCAAGACGCGCTGGGCCTACGGTCCGTGGGACAAGGACAACACGCCGGAAAACTGCACCGCCGCCTCGGTATCGCTGCCGGCCGGCCAGTGCAAGGGCGCGCCGTCGTACACCACGGTGAACCTGGCCTTCAGCTGGAAGCCGCTCAAGAACCTGGACGTGGGCCTGAACGTGAAGAACGCGTTCAACAAGCAGCCGTACTACGACCCGAACGGCTGGGAAGGCTACAACCATAGCCAGGACCTGTTCGGCCGCCAGTTTGCCCTGTCGGCCAGCTACAAGTTCTTTTAAGACGTGACGCCGCCCCGGCCTGCCAGCGGGCCGGGGTATCGTCATGAAAAGAAAAAGACAATATTCCGAAATGCGCAATACGAAAGATAAACGTAAGTGAAAGGGGATTGCCATGGCTACTTTCGCGTTTTTCCATCGGGATTGCCGTGTGGAATGTCTCCTGCGGGCCGCCTTCTTGCCGGCGCGTGTATCCGCCACGCCACGATAACGAAAGTTATTTGCCGCATCACGGATTGAATCGAAAGATAAAACGTCTTTATTTACTGAATTTAGCGATAAATTTGCGCTGTAACTTTCTTTTTGTTGACGATACTTATTTTTCTTTTTAAAGTAATCCCAAGAAAACGAAAATCAGCCAAGACGGACTGATTTCCCGGAAGGAACGGCTGCCTGGCTCTCCCTTCCGACGCTCACCATAAAAATTGCATCCCCCCGACTTCGCCCTGGAGCGGGGAGGGCGCGTATAACCCTCGATATAGACGGAGAGACACATGCATACCACCCGACTCAAATTGCGCGACATCAGCCGCGCCGCCGCGATCGTGATCGCCCTGGCGGCCGGCGTGCCAGGCCAGGCCTGGGCACAGTCGAACGCCACCAGCACCATCTTCGGCGAAGTGAGCGCGCCCGCCGGCGCCACCGTGGTGCTGGAAAACCTGGCGACGGGCGTGCAGCGCACCCTGACGCCGGATACGTCGGGCCGCTATGTGGCCAACTCCATGCCGCCGGGCCGTTACGCGGTGCGCGTGCTGCGCGCCGGGTCGGTCGAAGCGTCGCAGGAAGTCGAAGCCCTGATCGGCGCGGGCGCCGAAGCGAACTTCGGCCCGGCCAGCGCGGCCGGCCCCGTGGGCCAGGAACAGACCGTCGTGGTGAAGGCGTCGCGCAATCCGATCGACGTGTCGAACACGAACAATGGCGTGATCTTCACGGCCAAGGAATTGAAAGCGCTGCCGGTCGGCAATGACGTGGCCTCCATCGTGCAGCTGACGCCGGGCGTGTCGCGCGGCACCAATAGCGTGTACGGCAATGCGCCATCGATCGGCGGCTCGGGCCAGTCGGAAAACGCGTTCTACGTCAACGGCTTCCCCATCACCAACATCCTGACCCAGGTGGGCGCGTCGGAACTGCCGTTTGGCGCGATCTCCAACCTGCAGGTGCTGTCGGGCGGCTATGGTTCGGAATTCGGCCGCTCCACGGGCGGCGTGATCAATATCACCACCAAGAGCGGCGGCAACAAGGTCGAATTCGGCGGCAAGGTCTCCATCATTCCCCGTTCGCTGAAAGGCGAGCCGGAAAACACGTATTACCCGAACACGGGCGCCAATCCCAAGACGGACGGCAATCTGCTGTACTGGAACCGCGACAACGGCAGCACCAGCAAGGTGGTGGGCCTGTACGGCAGCGGTCCCCTGATCAAGAACAAGCTGTTCGCCTTCGTGGCGCTGGAACAGACGCGCACCGACAGCCAGGCCGTCGCCGCCACCGCCGACTCGGGCACGGCCCTGGCGCGCGGCTGGAGCACGAGCCAGAGCAAGGTGGACCGCATGACGGCCAAGCTCGATTTCAACCTGACGGACGACCATCACTTCGAATATACCAAGCTGTATGACCGCACGAAGACGGACAGCCAGGCGTATGGCTACAGCTACGCCACGCATGCGAGCAACGGCGTACAGGCAGGCAAGGGCGAGACGACGGTCAACTGCTGCGGCTCGTCGGCCGCGCCGGGCGCCAACATCGACATTTTCAAATATACGGGCTACCTGACGGACAACCTGACCGTGACGGCCATGATGGGCGAATCGCGCACCTCGCACACGCGCACGCCGAATGGCTACAATCCGCTGCTGGCGCAAACGTCGTCGAACGCATCGACCCAGGTGCCGGGCCTGAGCTATGCCAATCCGCAGACGGTGACGGGCACCCTGGTCGACCCGTCGTCGGAAGACCGCCAGAAAGCCAAGCGACTCGATCTCGAATACAAGCTGGGCAAGCATTCGCTGCGCGGCGGCATCGACCGCATCGACGTGGAATCGAAAGTGGGCCTGAGCCTGGCCGGCGGCTACCGCTGGAGCTACCAGCGCGCGACCGATCCGAACCGCCCGATCAACGGCGCGTTTGAAACGCCGGCCCAGGGCGGCGGCTACGGCGCGCAAGGCTACTACGTCAGCAAGGACTTGAACGCCAACCTGGCGCGTCCGACCAGCGTGCAATCGGCGCAATACATCCAGGATCACTACCAGGTTACGGAACGGGTGCTGCTGGACCTGGGCCTGCGCCGCGAACAGTTCACCAACTACAGCACCGATGGCGTGGCCTTCATTTCGCAGCGCAACATGATCGCTCCGCGCGTGGGCGCCACCTGGGATTACCTGGGCGACGGCACCCTGAAATTCTTCGCCAACGGCGGCCGCTACCACCTGCCGGTGCCATCGAATTTGTCGAGCAACATGGCCAGCCCTTTCCTGGCCACCAGCGAGATGTACACTTACACGGGCGTCGATCCAGTCACGGGCGCGCCGACGGGCCTGCACGCGATCAGCAAGCCGTATTCGGCCAACAACGCGTATGGCCAGAGCCGCGATGCGCGCGAAGTGACGGCCATCGGCTTGAAGCCGCTGTCGCAGGATGAATTCTCGCTCGGTTTCGAACGCGCCCTGAGCAAGAAGCTGGTGGTGGGCGCCAGCGTCCTGTACCGCAAGCTGAACGACACCAACGACGACACCTGCGACGCGCGTCCGCTGCAAGCCTGGGCCACGCGCAACAGCGTCGACACGAGCAACTGGGGCGGCTTCCAGTGCGCCATCATCAACCCGGGCCGCGACAACAGCCTGATGGTGGACTTCGACGACGGCAAGGGCTTGCGCCGCGTGGATATTTCGGCGGCCGAGTGGGGCAACCCGCTGCCATCGCGCACCTACCGCGCCCTGAACCTGTTCGTCGAGCACCCGTACACGAACGGCTGGTACGGCAAGCTGACCTACACCCTGTCTGCGCTGAAGGGCAATATGGAAGGCCAGACGGACAGCATCGGCGGCGGCGACGTGGGCCTGACGGTCAGCGACGACCACAAGGAACTGATGTACAACGCCTATGGCTACCTGCCGGGCGACCACCGCCATGCGTTCAAGGCCTACGGCTTCATGCAGGTGATCCCGGACGTGACGGTCGGCGCCAACCTGTCGCTGACCTCGGGCGCGCCGCGCAACTGCATCGGCGCGCTGCCCGATAACCTGAGGTTCGAGAACGACTACGGCGATTCCTACTTCTATTGCAATGGCAAGCCGGCGCCGCGCGGCAGCCAGGGCCGCCTGCCATGGCAAGCCCAGCTGGACATGAATCTGGCCTATACTCCCAGCGCCGTCAAGGGCCTGAGCCTGAAAGTGGACGTGTTCAATGTGTTCAACAGCCAGACCGTGACCCGCTACAACGAAACGCGCGAAGACCACGGCGCCATCGCCCGCAGCTATCTGCAGGTGGCCGGCCGCACGGCGCCGCGTTCCGTGCGCTTCACGGCGGAATACACTTATTAAATTGCAACCGGCCCGCCGTGCGGCGGGCCGGCGACGATCATTACCAATGGAAGCGAGAAGAGACCAATGACGACACAATTCAATCGACGCAATTTCCTTTCCGCCAGCGCCGCGCTGGCCGGTGGCGCCATGGCAGGCAGCGCCTTGCTGCCTGGCGACGCCAACGCCGCACCCGCCGCCGGCCGCGACAAGGTTCGCCTGGGCCTGATCGGCACGGGCATGCGCGGGCAGGTGCTGCTGGCCGAACTGGTGCGCCGCGACGACGTGGAAGTCGTTGCCCTGTGCGATATCGAACCGATCATGCTGAAACATGCGCTGGGCCAGGTGGAAAAAGCCGGCAAGCCGCGCCCGCGCACTTATGGCGAAGACCGCGACCAGAAAGCCTACAAGCGCATGCTGGACGCGGGCGGCCTCGACGGCGTGATCATCGCCACGCCGTGGGAATTCCATGCGCCGATGGCGATCGCCGCCATGCAGGCGAAGATCGCCGTCGGCTGCGAAGTGGTGGCCGGCATCACCCTGCAAGACCACTGGGATGTCCTGAATACCCAGCTGAAGACGGGCACGCCGTACATGTTGCTGGAAAACGTGTGCTACCGCCGCGACGTGATGGCGGCGCTGCAGATGGTGCGCGCGGGCCTGTTCGGCGAACTGCTGCACCTGCAAGGCGGCTACCAGCACGATCTGCGCGCCGTCAAATTCAACAGCGGCAATCCGGCCAAGCCGTACGGCGGCGGCGTGGAATTCGGAGAGAAGGGCTGGTCCGAAGCCCATTGGCGCACGCAGCACTCGGTCGAGCGCAACGGCGAACTGTATCCGAGCCATGGCATCGGCCCCTGCGCCATGTACACCAACATCAACCGCGGCAACCGTTTTACGCGCATCAACGCCTTCGCCACCAAGGCGCGCGGCTTGCACGACTACATCGTCAAGCAGCCGGGCGGCGCGCAGCATGCGAACGCCAAGGTGAAATTCAAGCTGGGCGACGTGGTCACCACGACCCTGGCGTGCGAAAACGGCGAAACCATCATCCTGCAGCACGATACGAGTCTGCCGCGCCCGTATTCGCTGGGCTTCCGCGTGCAAGGCACGGACGGCCTGTGGATGGACCTGAACAATTCCATCCATATCGAGGGCGTCAGCAAGCCGCACCAGTGGGACGACTTCAAGGCTTACCAGGACAAGTATGAACACCCCGTCTGGCGCAAGTATGCGGCGCAAGCCGAGGGCGCGGGCCACGGCGGCATGGACTTCTTCGTCATCCACGCCTTTGTCGAAGCATTGAAGGCCAACGCGCCGATGCCGATCGATATCTACGATGCCGTGACGTGGAGCGCCATCACGCCGCTGTCCGAGCAATCGATCGCCGCCAACTTCCAGACCCTGGACTTCCCGGACTTCACGGGCGGGCAGTGGAAATCGCGCAAGCCGATCTTCGCCCTCGACGGCAAGTACTAAGCCTTAACGACCCGCTACCGCACCAGTTGCCGTAGCGGGTTTTTTCTTTCCCTATCCATTTTTCAACCGCGGCGCAGGCGCGCAGGCCCTTGTTCGTCCGCCGCAAGCCGTACCACACCAGGAGACGTTGATGAAGCACACAAGTTCATTGCTCTTTGCATTCCTTCCCGCCATGCCGATGCTGCTGGCGGCCTGCGGTGGCGCCACCGCCACCGGCTCGGGCGGCACCGCCTTGCTGGCCGCCACCGTGGCCGCGCCCGCCACGTCCGCCACCGTGGAACTGGCCGGCAACGCCTTCATCACCAGCGGGAATGAGGGCGCCGTCATCAGCGAGCGCGGCCTGTCTGGCTGGAGCAATCCCGCTGCCGTCGCCAGCACCTACTTCCGCGTGGGCGGGGCGGGACCCGTGCAGGTGGCGCTCGACGCCAGCCTGGCCGATGGCGGCAACAGCACCATCCGCGTGAAGGTCAACGGCACGCCGTTCGACGTCAAGCTGGCCGGCAAGGAACGCAAGACCTATGCCGTGGGCACGGTGAACGTGGCGGCGGCCGGCTATGTGAAGGTGGACTTGCAGGGACTGTCGCGCGTGAAGGACACGTTCGGCGACGTCTCCGCGCTGAAGGTGACGGCCAGCGCCGCGCTCACCTACGCCAACGACCCCGCCAATTACTACTGGTCGCGGCGCGGCCCGTCCGTGCACATGGGCTACACGGTGCCCGCCAATACCGAGTATTTCTATAACGAGATGACGATTCCCCAGGGCCAGGACGCGATCGGCTCCTACTTCATGGCCAACGGCTTCAGCCAAGGCTACATGGGCATCCAGGTGAAATCGCCGAGCGAGCGCTGGATCTTGTTCTCCGTGTGGGATGCCGACAATGGCGCGAAAACCACCCTGGTCAGCAAGGGCGCCGGCGTGGTCGACAATGCGTTCGGCGGCGAGGGCACGGGCGGCCAGACCTATCTGTCGTATAACTGGGCGGCCGGCACGACGTACCGTTTCATCACGCGCGCGCGGCCCGACGGCAATGGCGGCAGCGATTACTCGGCCTGGTTCTTCGCGCCCGAGACGGGCAAGTGGCGCTACATCGCCACCTGGAAGCGGCCGGCGATTGCCACGTATTTGACGGGCGTGCATTCCTTCCTCGAGAATTTCATCGATACCCTGGGCTACACGGAGCGCCGCGTCCAGTTCGGCAACCAGTGGGCGAGGAACGTTGCCGGCACCTGGTCGGAAGTGACGGCGGGGCGCTTCACGGGCGACGCCACGGCCACCAATGCGCAGCGCATGGATTACGCGGGCGGCGTGGAAAACGGCAGGTTCTACCTGCATAACGGCGGCTTCTTTGCCGATGTCGTGAAAAGCAGCCAGAACTTCACGCGCCCCGCGACAGGCCAGGCGCCCGCCGTCGATGTGAGCGCCTTGCCGATGCAATAGGCGTGGGTGCTTAGCCCGGCCGCTTGCCCGCCATCGCTTCGATGCCGCGATAGTAGGTAAGCGGCCGGCCTATCGTCACGCCCATCAAGGCCGCCGCCTGGATGATGTCGTTTGTATCGCGCCGGTACACGAGCAGCGCATCCATTTCGTCGGAGCCGTTGCCGTCGATCTGGATCAGCTCATAGCCGCCTTCGTCCACGGCGCGCTGCGCCAGTTCCGTATCGAGCCACTCGAAGTACGGCAGCGCGCTGCCGCGGCCTGCCTTGAGCAGTTCGTACGGGAAGTCGGGGAATTCGTCGAACATGTCCTGTATCTGTTCGTGCAGCTCATCGAGCTTGTCGCTAGACGCCATATAGCCGCCCAGCTGCGAGAGGATCTCCAGCGCATAGGCCTGGGCATCGCTGTCGATCCACTCGTCGCGTGGCGCGGAGGGCGCAGCGGTGATGGCGGCGACGGCCTCGTCGAGCTCCTCGCCTTCGAGGTCACCGCAGGTCAGTTTGGTCAGCAATTCGGATAGCAGCATGTTCGCCTTTCAATGGGGGATGCATGGCCAGGGTGGCCGGCTTGTCGATGATGTTGCCGATACTATCATTGCCGCGTAGCCGGGCGCGTTCTGCTGAATTTGCAATGCAGGCTACGCCACCGGATACGATCAGCAAGGAAATTTTGGAAAGAAGCGCGTCAAACAAGCGCTGGCAGGGCGCTTGCGCCGCAGCAGCGTATGGATATAGAATGCGAATCATTATTATTTGCGAATCGGGGAGTATGCGACGTGTCGGCGGCCCAACCCGGCGCTCACCAGGAGGTGGGCAGCCTGTATCACGAACACCACCGGTGGCTGCAAGGCTGGCTGCGGCACAAGCTGGGCAACGCCTTTGACGCGGCCGACGTGGCGCACGACACCTTCATGCGCCTGCTCAATCGCGACGAAGCCATCGCCGCGCGCGCGCCTCGCGCCTTTTTGACGACGGTGGCCAAGGGCGTGCTGGGCAATCTGTACCGCCGGCGCGACCTGGAGGCGGCTTACCTGGAAACGCTGGCCAGCCTGCCGGCGCAGCACGCGCCCGATCCCGAGGCGCAGGCGATCCTGCTCGAAGCCCTGTTCGACATCGACCGCCGCCTCGATGGCCTGGCGCCTGCCGTGCGCCGCGCGTTCCTGCTGTCGCAGCTCGATGGCATGCCGCAGGCGGCCATCGCGCTGGAACTGAATGTCTCGCTGGCGACCGTGCAGCGCTACCTGGTCAAAGCCATGCACCAGTGTTTCTTTACCCATCCGGCATCGTGATGGGCGCCTTCACGCCGGAAGCGGCCAGCCTGCAAGCGGTGGAATGGCTGGTGCGCCTGCAGGCCGGCGACGCCACGCCGGAAGTGGAGCAGGCCTGGCGCGCCTGGCGCGACAGCGACCCCGAACATGAGCAAGCCTGGCAGCATGTGGAGGGCTGCATGGCGCGCATGCGTGCCTTGCCCGCGCCGCTGGCGCACGGCACGCTGGCGCGCAAGCCGGTCCATGCGCAGGCGAATGCGGCGCGCCGGCAGTCGCTCAAGCTGCTGGCGCTGCTGGCCGTGGGCGGCGGCGCCTGGCTGGCGGGCGGCGATGAGCAGGCGCGCTTCTGGCTTGCCGACTACCGCACGGGCACGGGAGAATTACGCCACGTCGTGCTGGACGACGGCACGCGCATCGCGCTCAATACGGCATCCAGCATCGACGTGCGCTATGACGCGGGCCAGCGCCTGGTGACGGTAGTCAAAGGCGAGATCATGGTCAGCACGGCGCGCGATCAGGCCGGCCGGCCATTTGTCGTGCAAACGGCGCAAGGCCGCTTGCAACCGGTGGGCACGCGCTTTGCCGTGCGCGTGGACGGAGAGCGCACGCAGCTGGGCGTGTTCGCCGGTGCCGTCGACATTCAACTGGAACAGGCGCCCGATGCTGCGCGCAGGCTGCAGGCAGGCCAGCAAACCAGCTTTACGGCGGCGCAGATCGGCGCCGTTCGGACCTTGGCTGCCGGCGCGGATGCCTGGACGGCCGGCATGCTGGTGGCGCACGACATGCCGCTGGCGGAATTTATCGGCGAGCTGGCCCGTTACCGCCATGGGCGTCTGGCCTGCGATCCGGCCATTGCCCACTTGCGCGTGTCGGGCATCTATCCGCTGGCCGACACGACGCAAGTGCTCGACATGCTGACGCGCACCTTGCCCGTCGACGTGCGCCAGACCACGCGCTTCTGGGTGAGCGTGGTGCCGCATCGGCAGCATGCATGAATATTTTTTGAAAAGTGAGGGGTTTGCGATTTTCGCGTGACATAGCAAGTGAACCCTCCATTCACTTTCAGGAAAACAGTCCGCATGCCCAGCACACCACTTATTCACGTTTCTTCCGCCTCCCGTACCTGCCGCCGCAGCGTGGCGGCGCTGGCCGTCAGTCAGGCCCTGTGGCTGCTCGCCGCCAGCGGCGCCACCATCTTCGCTCCTGCGGCCCAGGCCGCGAATGCGGTGCGCATCGCGCTGGCGATACCGGCCGGCTCCCTGGAACAGGTGCTGGTGCGTTTCGGCCAGGAGACGGGCACCATGATTTCCTACCAGGCCGCCGCCTTGGCGGGCAAGCGCAGCGCCGGCCTGACCGGTAGCTACAGCGTGCCTGAAGCGCTGGGCGCCATCGTCGCCGGCTCGGGCTTGCGCGCCGTGCCGCAGGCCAATGGCGGTTATGTGCTCGACGCGGCAGCGGCCGATGGCGGTCAGACCATGCCCGAGATGAAGGTCAGCGCCAGCTTTGATGCGAACGGCGCGACGGAAGGCAGCGGCGCCTATACGACGCAGACCATGCGCTCGGCCACGCGCCTGGGCCTGTCCGTGCGCGAGACGCCGCAAGCCGTCAGCGTGGTCACGCGCCAGCAGATGGATGACCAGAACCTGCAAACGGTGGAAGAGGTGCTGCAAAACGCAGCCGGCATCGCCATCAACCGCTACGACAGCGACCGCACCTCGTTCTTCGCGCGCGGCTTTTCCATCGCCAGCTACCAGTACGACGGCATTCCCACCACGGTCGACAATGCGTTCAATGTGGGCGACAGCACGCTGGACATGACGGCCTACGACCGGGTCGAGATCGTGCGCGGCGCCACGGGCCTGCTGACGGGCGCGGGCGAACCGTCGGCCACCATCAACCTGGTACGCAAGCGCGCATTGTCGGCGCAGCTGGCCGGGAATGCGGCCCTGAGCCTGGGTTCCTGGCAGAATGCGCGCGCCAGCGCGGACCTGTCCACACCCCTGAGTGCTGATGGCAAGGTGCGCGGAAGAGTCGTGGCCAGCTACCAGGACAGCGAATCGTATGTGAATCTGTATCATGGCAAGAAGGCCATGGCTTACGCCACCGTGGAGGCGGATCTGGCGCCCGGCAGCGTGCTGATCGCCGGCTATGAATACCAGGACAACCGCCCGCGCGGCGGCATGTACGGCGGCCTGCCGCTGTGGTACGCGGATGGCGAACGGGCCACGTTTTCCCGCTCCACCACCACGGCCACCACCTGGAGCCGCTGGTTCAGCACCAGCCAGACGGCCTTCCTGCGCCTGGAGCAGCAACTGGGCAAGGGCTGGAACCTGACGGCCATGCTGAATCACGGCTGGGGCAATTACTCGGCGGCCGAACTCTTCGCCAATACCTGGCCGGACAAGGCCACGGGCCAGGGCGTGACGGGCTACGCCGGCTTTTACTCGGGCACGCGGCGCCAGGACAGCGTCGACGCCTATGTGCAGGGGCCGCTGCAGCTGTTGGGCCGCACGCACGACCTGGCGTTCGGCGTTTCGGGCAGCAACCAGTTCGCCAGCAACCCCGGCATTGCCGGCGGCAGCGTCGACTACGGCAATTTTCATCAGTGGCAGGGCGTGACGCCGGAGCCGGACTGGAACGACCCGAATTTCTCGCGCTGGAAGCTGCTCGACACGGTGCAGCAGCGCGGCATCTATGGCACGGCGCGGTTTTCGCTGGCCGATCCCCTGAAGCTGATCGTCGGCGCGCGCTACAGCCGCTACAAGGCGGACCACGTCGATGACTGGGGCGGCGGCTACGCCTATGCCAAGCACGCCGTCACGCCATATGCTGGCCTGGTATGGGATATCGATGCGCAGCATGCGCTGTACACCAGCTACAGCAAGATCTTCAAGCCGCAGGGCTACCAGGACCGGTTTGGCCGCTATCTCGACCCCGTGCAAGGCAAGAATGTGGAAGCGGGCGTGAAGGGCGAGTATTTCGGCGGCAAACTCAATGCGGCGCTGGCCGTGTTCCGCATCGCGCAGGATGGCCTGGCGCAGGAAGACACGGGCCATTTTGTCGGCAATTCGCTGACGCAGGCGTACTACGCGGCCTCGGGCACCACCAGCAAGGGGGTGGAACTGGACGTGTCGGGCGAGCTGGCCAAGGGCTGGAACGTCTCGGCCAGCGTGTCGCATGCGGCGGCCGAGGACAACACGGGCGCGCGCCTGAACAGCTATGTGCCGCAGACCCTGGCGCGCGTGTTTTCCACGTACCATCTGCCTGGCGGCTGGCGCGCCTTGTCCGTGGGCGGCGGCGTGAACTGGCAGAGCGGCGCCTACCGCGACGCCACGGGACCGAACGGTGTCGAGCGCGTGGAGCAGGGCGGCTATGCCGTGGCCAGCCTGATGGCGAAATACGCGCTGTCGCGCCAGCTGTCCCTGCAGGCGAACATCAACAACGTGTTCGACAAGCATTACTACAGCCAGCTCGGCATGTACAACCAGGGGTACTGGGGTGCGCCGCGCAACGCCAGCGTTACCCTGCGCTACCTCTTCTGATGCGCTTGCCTGGTGCTACAGCGGCCAGGCCTGCTTGGTGACGGCCACGGCGACGATGTAGGCGAAGACCAGCACGGCGAGGGCGAAGGCGGCGCCGCGCACGGCCGGCGTCTTGCCCCGCTTCAGGGCGATGGTGCCCAGCGCGATGTAGGCCACCAGCGCGCACAGCTTGGCGGCCAGCCAGGGCTGGCTGCCCGGCGACTGGCCGCTCCACACGGCCAGGGCGATGGCGCTGGCCAGCAGGGCCGTGTCGACCAGGTGCGGCAGGATTTTCACCCAGCGCTGCTGCAAGGCGGGCGAGGCGCGCAGCATCCAGGCGCCGCGCAACAGGAAAAGACAGCCGCTGGCGGCGGCGCAGCCCATGTGGAAATGTTTGAGGCTCAGATAATCCATGCGTGATGTTGTGCGGTGATTGATGGTGGTGCCAGCATAGCCGCCTTTGGCCTTCCGCACCATACGCCGTCGGGATGAGACGAGCCTAAGGCAGGAATTTCACGTACACGAACTCCGGATCGCCCTCATCGAGATGGTCGATCCGGCCGCTGCGCACGAAGCCCGCGCCGGCGAACAGCCGTTGCGCGGCGCCGTTCGACCGGTTCGTCGAGGTGAATAGCTTCCCTGTCTGGCACGCGTCCGCGGCGGCCGCCAGCAGGCGCAATCCCACGCCGCAGCGCTGGTGCACGGGCGAGACCACCACCAGCGAGACAAAATCGTGGCCGAAGAAGTCGCCGTGCGTGAGGATATAGCCAGCCACCTGGCCGGCCCGGAGGGCCACCTGGCAGTGGCCCTTGCCGACGGCGGCGCGCACGGCCTCGCCGCGCTCCGGGTGCGTCTGGGCATAGGCATCGCAAGCCAGCATGGCTTTCACATCGCCAGCTTGGGCCACGCGCGTGATGATCTCGTCTGTTTCGTGCCTGTTCTGCATGCCGCTCCTTTTCTCCAGGCGCCGAGTGTGCCAAAAATGCGCCGGTTTGTAAAACACCCGCCATCCAGGCTAGGCGCGCACCCCCGTCATCTAGTCACTTTTGCCGATGCGGCTATCCAGATTGCCTTCCCGGAATCACCCTGTGGCCGATAGTGCCTTTCGCCGCTGCCACGTAAGCTGATCGGGACGGCTGGCCAGACGGCCAGTGCATTCATGGAGAAACATCGTGGCTACCCTAGATGGCACTAACAAGAACAGTAACAGCAGTAACAAGGCAGTCGAACCGGGCATGCGGCGCAAGCAGGCGTCCGTATTAATCAGCAGTACCTTCGCATTTACCATCTGCTTTGCAGTCTGGATGATGTTTGCCGTACTGGGCATCCCCATCAAGACCAGCCTGGGCTTGACTGAAACGCAATTCGGCCTGCTGGCCGCCATGCCCGTGCTGACGGGCTCCCTCGTGCGCGTGCCGCTGGGCATCTGGACAGACAAATACGGCGGACGCCGCGTCTTCTTCCTGCTGATGCTGGCCAGCGTGGTGCCGATCTACCTGATTTCCTACGCCACCGCCTACTGGCATTTCCTTGTGCTGGGCATGTTCGTGGGCCTGGCGGGCGGTTCGTTTTCCGTCGGCACGCCGTACGTGGCGCGCTGGTACGAAAAGGAGCGCCGCGGCCTGGCGATGGGCATTTTCGGCGCCGGTAACTCCGGTTCCGCGCTGACCAAGTTCGTTGCGCCGGGCATCGTCGCCGCCTTCGGCTGGCAGATGCTGCCCAAGGTGTATGCGGTGGCCATGCTGGCCACGGCCATCATCTTCTGGCTGTTTTCGTACACGGACAAATCGCACCTGGCGCCATCGGGCGAAAGTTTTTCGGCCCAGATGAAGGTGCTGAAGGATCCGCGCGTGTGGCGCTACTGCCAGTACTACTCGGTGGTGTTCGGCGGCTATGTGGCGCTGGCCCTGTGGATGACGAAGTATTACGTGGCCGAATACGGTTTTGATCTGAAGCACGCGGCGCTGCTGGCCGCCTGCTTCTCGCTGCCGGGCGGCGTGCTGCGCGCGCTGGGCGGCTGGATCTCCGACAAATACGGTGCGGCGAAAGTCACCTGGGCCGTGATGTGGGTGTGCTGGGTGTGCTTCTTCCTGCTGTCGTATCCGCAAACGCAGATGGTGATCGAGACCGTCACGGGGCCGCTGGCCTTCCATATCGGCCTGTCGCCGCTGTGGTTCACCGTGCTGCTGTTCATCGTCGGCATCGCCATGGCTGTCGGCAAGGCGTCCGTCTTCAAGTTCATCGGCGATGATTTTTCCGACAACATCGGTGCCGTCTCGGGCGTGGTGGGTCTGGCCGGCGGCCTGGGCGGCTTCATCCTGCCCGTGATGTTCGGCGCCCTGGTGGACTTCACGGGCGTGCGTTCGAGCTCCTTCATGCTCCTGTACGGCACCGTCTGCGTTTCCCTCGTCTGGATGCATTTCTCGTTCAAGCCGCTGCGTGCGGCACCAACTACTCAACCTGCAGGAGTTAAAGCATGAGCCGCTATATGATCAATACCTGGGAGCCGGAAACCCCGAGCTTCTGGCAAAGCACGGGCAAGGCCACGGCCGCGCGCAATCTGTGGATCTCGATTCCCGCGCTGCTGCTGGCGTTTGCCGTGTGGATGGTGTGGAGCGTGGTGGTGGTCAACCTGCCCAACATCGGTTTCACCTACAGTAACAACCAGCTGTTCTGGCTGACGGCCTTGCCGGGCCTGTCCGGCGCCACCTTGCGCATCTTTTACTCGTTCATGGTGCCAATCTTCGGCGGCCGGCGCTGGACGGCCATTTCCACGGGTTCCCTGCTGATTCCCGCCATCGGCATCGGCCTGGCCGTGCAGGACGTGAACACCGGTTATCCGACCATGCTGATCCTGGCGCTGCTGTGCGGTTTCGGCGGCGGCAATTTCGCCTCGTCGATGGCCAACATCAGCTTTTTCTATCCAAAGGCGAGCAAGGGCTTCGCGCTGGGCATGAATGCGGGCCTGGGCAACCTGGGCGTGTCGGTGGTGCAGTTCGTCGTGCCGCTGGTGATCACGTTCGCCGTCTTCGGCGCCTGGGGCGGCGATTCGCTCACCTGGGTCAAGAATGGCGTGAGCAAGGAGATGTGGCTGCAAAACGCGGGCTTCATCTGGGTGCCGTTCATCGCGCTGTCGACTTTACTGGCCTGGTTCGGCATGAATGACCTGGCGTCGGCCAAGGCGTCGTTTTCCGAACAGGCCGTGATCTTCAAGCGCAAGCACAACTGGCTCATGTGCTGGCTGTACACGGGCACCTTCGGCTCCTTCATCGGTTACTCGGCCGCGTTCCCGCTGCTGATCAAGATCCAGTTCCCCGACGTCAACCCGCTCGATTACGCCTTCCTGGGACCGTTGGTCGGCGCCCTGGCGCGCGTGGCCGGCGGCGTGATTTCCGACAAACTGGGCGGCGCCCGCGTCACCCTGTGGTCGTTCCTCCTGATGATAGGCGCCGTGCTGGGCGTGCTGTACTTCATGCCGCAAGCGGGCGGAAGTGTGCACACTGCGGGCAGTTTCAACGGCTTCTTCTGGATGTTCATGCTGCTGTTCGCCGGCACGGGTATCGGCAATGCCTCGACCTTCCGCATGATCCCCGTGATCTTCCTGACGGAGCACCAGCGCGCGGCCGCCGGCAAGGGCAAGGCGGCGCAGGAACAAGCGATCGTCGACGCCAACAAGGAAGGCGCGGCCGTGCTGGGCTTCACGTCGGCCGTGGCGGCCTACGGCGCCTTCTTCATCCCGAAAAGCTATGGCACGTCGATTGCGCTGACGGGCAGCCCCGACGCGGCCCTGTGGTGCTTCATCGGCTTTTATGTCAGCTGCATCGCCATCACCTGGTGGTGCTATGCGCGCAAGAATGCGCCGATGCCTTGCTAAAGTTGGAATGTCTGGCAAGTCGTTCTTGCCAGACGTTGAGGAAATGAGAGTATGTCATGGAAGAACTGGAAAAATTCGTCAACGGCTTCAGCCTGTTTCAGCAGCAGTATTTCAGCGAGCCGCAAACCTTGTACGACAGCCTGCGCGACGGGCAGCGGCCCACGACCCTGCTGATCGGCTGCTGCGATTCGCGGGTCGATCCGATGCTGCTGACGGGCAGCGACCCGGGCGACATGTTCGTCGTGCGCAATATCGCCAACCTGGTGCCGCCGTGCACGCCAGACGCGCCGCCCGGCGTCAGTTCGGCCATCGAATTCGCCGTCTGCAAGCTCGAAGTGGCCAGGGTCATCGTGCTGGGCCATGCGCGCTGCGGCGGCATCCGCGCGCTGCTGGAACCGCAGCCGCGCGCGGAAGGGCAGGAAACGGACTTCGTGGGACAGTGGATGCGCATCGCCGAACCGGTGGCGCAGCGCGTGCGGCGTGACCTGGCGCACCGCTCGTCGGAGGAACAGCACCATGCGTGCGAACTGGCCAGCATCCTGCAGTCGCTGGACAACCTGCTCACCTACCCGTGGCTCAAGCGCCGGGTGGAGCAGGGCGTATTGAAACTGCATGGCTGGTATTTTGACATCGACAGCGGGGCGCTGATGGCCTATTCGGCGCGCCAGCAGCAGTTTTTGCCGCTTGTCTGTCCGATAGAGCGGGCGCGCCATCTGCATGAGCGCCCTTGGCCGGATGCGGCCAGGTAATCCGAAACGTGCCGCCAACAATGTGTCGGATTACGCTACGCTAATCCGACCTGCATCTGGTAGGTCGGATTAGGCGGGGCTGCCGAGGCCGCAGGCCGTAATCCGACAAATTCCCTCAGCTAAAACGCAATAAATCCCCGCTGCGGTCAAACGCCAGCAGGCTGTCGATGCGGCCTTGCTCGATCGCCGTCACCATGGCGCGCAGGGGCGCTTCGCATTCCTGCGCGGCGGGCGGCTGGCCCTCGCGACCCGCCAGTCCCGCCACGAAGACCACGTCCCAGTGCGTCTGCATCTGTTTCGACTCTTCCTTCAATGTCTCGAAGCTGCCCAGTTCATCGGGCAGCTTGTCGGCGCACATCACGGGCGTGAGGGACTTGCCCTGGCCGCCAGGCTGGGCCTGCGCCTGGGTAAAGGTGAACAGCAGGCGTTGCGGCTGCTCCTGGTTGCGGGCGCTGTGCAGCAGGCTGGCGTAATCGGTAATCGACATGGTGCTCTTTCTCTGTGTTGAACGATGACGACAGGTATACCGCAGCACGGTCGCGGCGCCCATAGGCAATAGTGACTATCCGGGTGACTACGTGCCTATGCATTCCTGGTGCCGGAAACCGACTTCTTGCCAATACCGCCGGGCACGGCGCGTCGATAGACTGTTTGTATCGACGCGTGGGCCATCCGGCTTGCAGCGTTTTTATGACCTGGCGCCGCTCCGGCGGCGCAATGTGGAGGTAGCATGAGTCACTTTCTGGACCGTCTTAAATTTTTTAGCAAGCCCGCCGAGCCGTTTTCGAACGGCCATGGCACCGTGGTCGACGAAGACCGCACCTGGGAAAACGCCTACCGCCAGCGCTGGCAGCACGACAAGATCGTGCGCTCCACGCATGGCGTGAACTGTACCGGCTCGTGCAGCTGGAAGGTGTACGTCAAGAATGGCCTGATCACCTGGGAAACCCAGCAAACCGATTACCCGCGCACGCGGCCCGACCTGCCCAACCACGAACCGCGCGGCTGCCCGCGCGGCGCCAGCTATTCCTGGTACGTGTATTCGGCCCAGCGCGTGAAATACCCGATGGTGCGGGGCCGCCTGATGGAAATGTGGCGCGAAGCGCGCAAGACCATGGACCCCGTCACGGCCTGGGACTGGATCAGCCAGGACCCCGTGCGCTCGCAGCAATACAAATCCATCCGCGGCCTGGGCGGCTTCGTGCGCGCCACGTGGGAAGAATCGAATGAAATCATCGCCGCCGCGAACGCGCTGACGATCAAGAAATACGGCCCGGACCGCATCGTCGGCTTCTCGCCGATTCCCGCCATGTCCATGGTCAGCTATGCTTCCGGCACGCGCTACCTGTCGCTGATCGGCGGCGTGGCCCTGAGCTTCTACGACTGGTATTGCGACTTGCCGCCGGCCAGCCCGCAAGTGTGGGGAGAACAGACGGACGTGCCGGAATCGGCCGACTGGTACAACTCGACCTATCTGATGGTGTGGGGCTCGAACGTGCCGATGACGCGCACGCCGGACGCCCACTTCTACACGGAAGTGCGCTACAAAGGCACGAAAACCGTGGCCATCTCGCCCGACTACGGCGAAATGGTGAAGTTCGGCGACATCTGGCTGGCGCCGAAACAGGGCACGGACGCCGCGCTGGCGCTGGCCATGGGCCACGTCATCCTCAAGGAATTCCACTCGGAAGGCCAGAGCGCCTACTTCCGCGACTATGCGCGCCAGTACACGGACTTCCCCATGCTGGTGCTGCTCAAGGAGCATAACGGCACCCTGGTGCCCGATTACTTCCTGCGCGCTTCGCACCTGGACAACAACCTCGACGAAACCAACAACCCGGAATGGAAAACCCTGGTCATCGACGAAACCACGGGCGCCATCACCGCGCCGGCCGGCTCCATCGGCTTCCGCTGGGGCGAGTCGGGCAAGTGGAACCTGGAACAGAAGGCCGGCGGCAGCGGCGCGCCCATCGTGCCGATGCTCTCCATGATCAACGACAGCGACGCCGTCACGGAAGTGGGTTTTGCCTACTTCGGCGGCAAGGACGCGTCCGACATGCTGCTGCGCAAGGTGCCGGTGAAAACCATCCGCCTGGCCGACGGCACGACGGGCCTAGTCACCACCGTATTCGACCTGACCCTGGCCAACTACGGCATCGACCGTGGCCTGGGCGGCGAGAACGTGGCCGAGAGCTATGACGACGACGTGCCGTACACCCCCGCGTGGCAAGAGAAGCACACGGGCGTGAAACGCGCCGACGTCATCACCGTGGCGCGCCAGTTCGCAGAAAACGCGGACCAGACGCGCGGCAAGAGCATGGTCATCGTGGGCGCCGGCCTGAATCACTGGTACCACATGGACATGACCTACCGCGGCATCATCAACATGCTGATGATGTGCGGCTGTATCGGCCAGTCGGGCGGCGGCTGGGCCCATTACGTGGGCCAGGAAAAACTGCGTCCGCAAACGGGCTGGACGCCTTTGGCCTTCGCCCAGGACTGGGTGCGCCCGATGCGCCAGATGAACGGCACCTCGTTCTTCTATGCCCACACGAGCCAGTGGCGCCATGAAAAGCTGGAAACGGGCGACATCGCCTCGCCATCGGCGGCCGGCGGCACGGGCGACCTGACCCTGCTCGATTACAACGCCAAGGCCGAGCGCATGGGCTGGCTGCCATCGGCGCCGCAGCTGCAGACCAATCCGCTGGAGGTGGCCAAGGCCGCCAAGGCGGCAGGGCAGGCGCCGGCCGCGTATGCGCTCGACCAGATCAAGGCGGGCCAGCTGCAGTTCTCGTGCGACGATCCGGACAATCCGGCCAACTTCCCGCGCAATATGTTTGTCTGGCGCTCGAACATCCTGGGCAGCTCGGGCAAGGGCCACGAGTACTTCCTGAAATACCTGCTGGGCACGCAGAACGGCTTGCTCAGCGACGAAGACGACTGCATCACGCCGAAACAGGTGAAAGTGCGCCCGGCCGCCGAAGGCAAGCTCGATCTGCTGGTGGTGCTCGATTTCCGCATGTCGACCACCTGCCTGTATGGCGATGTAGTGCTGCCGACGGCCACCTGGTATGAAAAAGACGATCTGAATACGTCGGACATGCATCCGTTCATCCATCCGCTGTCCGAAGCCGTGCAGCCGCTGTGGCAATCGAAGTCGGACTGGGAAATCTACAAGGGGCTGGCAGAGAAATTCTCGGAAATCGGCGGCGAGCTGCTGGGCACCCAGCAAGACATCATCCTCACCCCGCTGATGCACGACACGCCGGGCGAACTGGGCCAGCCCTTCGATCCCAAGGATTGGCGCGCAGGCGAATGCGATGCGATTCCCGGCAAGACCATGCCGAACATGACGGTGGTCGAGCGCAATTACCGCGACGTCTACAAGAAGTTCACCTCGATCGGACCGCTGCTGGAAACCATCGGCAATGGCGGCAAGGGCATTTCCTGGAAAACGGGCCATGAAGTCGAGGTATTGCGGGGCATCAACCGCACGGTGCTGGAAGATGGCGTGTCGAAGGGCCAGCCGCGCCTCGATACGGCCATCGATGCAGCCGAAATGATTCTGTCGCTGGCGCCGGAAACGAATGGCCACGTGGCCGTCAAGGCCTGGGCCGCGCTGTCCGCCATCACGGGACGCGAGCACACACATCTGGCGCTGCCGCGCGAGCATGACAGCATCCGCTTCCGCGACGTGCAGGCGCAGCCGCGCAAGATCATTTCTTCGCCCACCTGGTCGGGCCTGGAAAGCGAGGAAGTCAGCTACACGGCCGGCTATACCAACGTGCATGAACTGATTCCATGGCGCACCCTGACGGGCCGTCAGCAGTTCTACCAGGATCACCTGTGGATGCGCGACTTCGGCGAGGGACTGTGCGTGTACAAGCCGGCCATCAACACGAAGACGACGGAAGCGCTGCTGGGCACCAAGCCGAACGGCAACAAGGAGCTGGCGCTGAACTTTTTGACGCCGCACCAGAAATGGGGCATCCACTCCACGTATTCGGACAACCTGCGCATGCTGACCCTGTCGCGCGGCGGACCGCACGTGTGGCTGTCGGAGACCGACGCGCAAGCTGCCGGCATCGTCGACAACGACTGGATCGAGGTCTTCAACGTGAACGGCAGCCTGACGGCGCGCGCCATCGTCAGCCAGCGCATCCCGGCCGGCATGACGATGATGTACCACGCCCAGGAAAAGATCATCAACGTGCCCGGCGCGGAGATGACGGGCAAGCGGGGCGGCATCCATAACTCGGTGACGCGCGCCGTGCCCAAGCCGACGCACATGATCGGCGGCTACGCCCAGCTGGCCTACGGCTTCAATTACTACGGCACGGTGGGCTCCAACCGCGATGAATTCGTATTGGTGCGCAAGATGAACAAGGTCGACTGGCTCGAAGGCCCGTTGCAGGAAGAAGGAGCATAGTATGAAAATCAGAGCGCAAATCGGCATGGTGCTGAACCTGGACAAGTGCATCGGCTGCCACACCTGTTCCGTCACCTGCAAGAACGTGTGGACCAGCCGCGACGGCGTCGAGTACGCATGGTTCAACAACGTGGAAACCAAGCCCGGCATCGGCTATCCGAAGCAGTGGGAAAACCAGGACAAGTGGAATGGCGGCTGGCGCCGCACGGACTCTGGCAAGATCGAGCCGCGCCAGGGCAGCCGTTTGAAGATCCTGGCCAATATCTTCGCCAATCCGAACCTGCCCGCCATCGACGAGTACTACGAGCCGTTCACCTACGACTACGAGCACCTGCAAAGCGCGCCGCTGTCGCAGACGCCGCCGACGGCCCGTCCGATCTCCGTGCTGACGGGGAAAAAGATGGAAAAAATCGAGTGGGGCCCGAACTGGGAAGATGACTTGGGCGGCGAGTTTGCCCAGCGCAGCAAGGACAAGCTGTTCGACAACATGCAGAAGGAGATGTACGGCACGTTCGAAAACACCTTCATGATGTATCTGCCGCGTCTGTGCGAGCATTGCCTCAATCCGACGTGCGTGGCGTCTTGCCCGTCCGGCTCCGTGTACAAGCGCGAAGACGACGGCATCGTGCTGATCGACCAGGACAAGTGCCGCGGCTGGCGCATGTGCATCTCCGGTTGCCCGTACAAGAAGATTTACTACAATTGGTCGTCCGGCAAGGCGGAGAAGTGCACGTTCTGCTTCCCCCGCATCGAGGCCGGCCAGCCTACCGTGTGCTCGGAAACGTGCGTGGGCCGCATCCGCTACCTGGGCGTGCTGCTGTACGACGCCGACAAGATCGAGGCTGCCGCCTCCGTGCCGCAGGAGCAGGACCTGTACCAGGCGCAATTGGGCCTGTTCCTCGATCCGCACGACCCGGCCATCATCGCCGAGGCGCGCCGCCAGGGCATCCCGGACCTTTGGCTCGATGCTGCCGTCAAGTCGCCCGTCTACAAGATGGCCGTCGAGTGGAAAGTGGCGTTCCCGCTGCATCCCGAATACCGCACCTTGCCGATGGTGTGGTACGTGCCGCCGCTGTCGCCGATCCAGGCAGCCGCCGAATCTGGCAAGCTGGGCGTGAACGGCATGCTGCCCGACACCCAAAGCCTGCGCATTCCCGTGCAGTACCTGGCCAATTTGCTGACGGCCGGCGACCAGCCGCCCATCGTCACGGCGCTGGACCGCATGCTGGCCATGCGTGCCTACATGCGCAGCAAGACGGTCGAGAAGGTGGAGAACCTCACGGTGCTCAAGCAAGTGGGATTGACCCAGGCGCAGGTGGAGGACATGTACCACATCATGGCCATCGCCAATTACGAAGACCGCTTCGTTATCCCCAGCAGCCACAAGGAAATGGCCGAGGACAGCTTCAACGAGAAGGGTTCGTGCGGCTTCAGTTTCGGCAACGGCTGCTCGGACGGCAGCAGCGAACCGACCTTGTTCGGCAAGAAAAAACACGGTTCGGCCATCTTCATGCAGATGCCGAAGTCGCGCAAAACGGCGCCTGGCGCCTAAGGAACCGATATGAACAACGCTATGCATCACTATCAAGTCCTCTCGCGCCTGCTGCTGTATCCCGAGCCCGAGCTGATCGCGCACCTGCCGCAACTGGAGGCCGCGCTGGCGGCCGTGCCGGAGCAGCAGGCGCTGTTGCGGCCCTTGCTGGCGCACCTGGAAAGCAGCAGCCTGATCGACCTGCAGCAGCAGTACGTGGCCACATTCGACCGCAATCCCTCGCACTCGCTGCACCTGTTCGAGCATATCCACGGCGAATCGCGCGACCGGGGCCAGGCCATGGTCGACCTGATGGAGGAATACAAGCGCCACGGCCTGCAGATGGTGGGCGACGACTTGCCCGACTTCGTGCCCCTGTTCCTGGAGTTTTTGGCGCAGCTCGACGAGGCAGTCTCGGCGCCGCTGCTGGGCGACGCCGTCCACGTGCTGGCCCACATCGGCCGCAAGCTGACGGCCAACGGCAGCCCGTATGCGCCCGTCTTCACCGTGCTCGAACGCCTGAGTCCCGTGGCGGCCGAAATGCTGGCCGAACCGCCGGTGCGCGACATGGATGAAGCGCTGGAAACCTTCGGTCCCGGTGCGGATGGCGTCGAGCCCTTGCTGCGTCAAGCCCCGGGCGGCGTCCATCCCGTGCATTTTCACCCGCAGCCGCGCCGCGCCGCTTGAAGCGCGCCCGCATGAGGAGAGTACATCATGAGTAATTATTTGCATCAATTTGTGTATGGCATTTATCCATACATCGCGCTGGCCATCTTTTTTCTCGGCAGCCTGATCCGTTTCGACCGCGAGCAATACACGTGGAAGTCCGATTCCAGCCAGCTGCTGCACCGCGGCAGCCTGCGTTTGGGCAATATCCTGTTCCACATCGGCATCATCGGCCTGCTGTTCGGCCATGCGGCCGGCTTGCTGACCCCAGTCTGGGTGTGGGATACCTTGGGCGTGTCGCATAGCCTGAAGCAGGGCGTGGCCATGGCGGCCGGCGGCGTGATGGGCGGCCTGTGCCTGGCCGGCATCCTGATCCTGCTGGCGCGCCGCTTCGGCAATGCACGGCTGCGCGCCGTCACCACGGCCGGCGACAAGCTGGTGATGGTGTGGATCTTGCTGACCTTGCTGCTGGGCCTGTCGTCAATCTTCGTCTCGGCATCGCACATGGATGGCCACATGATGGTCTTGCTGATGAACTGGGCGCAGCACATCGTCACCCTCCGCGGCGACGCCGCCAGCTTCATCGTCGATGCGCCGCTGGTGTTCAAGCTGCACCTGTTCATGGGCATGTCGCTGTTCGTCATCTTCCCGTTCACCCGTCTGGTGCACGTGTGGAGCGGCTTTGGCGCCATCGGTTACCTGGGACGCGCCTATCAACTGGTGCGCCGCCGTTAAGAAAGGAATCACATCATGGGAATCTCCGTCAATGGCATCGATATCGACGATGCCGACATCGCGCAGGAACTGCCGCATCACGACGGTGCCGGCAATCCGCTGAAACAGGCCGTGCATGAACTGGTGCTGCGCCGGCTGCTGCTGGCCGAGGCGCAGCGCCTCGGCGTGCAGGGCGGCAGCGATGACGACCGCATCGAGGCGCTGTTTGCGCAGGAAGTGCGCGTGCCGCCCGCCGACGATGCGGCTTGCCGCACCTTTTATGCACAGCGCCCGCAGCTGTTTCGCAGCGGGGCGCTGGTCGAGGCGCGCCACATCCTGTTTCAGGTGACGCCGGAGGCGCCTTTGGAGCTGCTGCGCACGACGGCGCAAGCCGTGCTCGATGCCCTGAAACTGGCGCCCGAGCGCTTCGCCGAACTGGCGGCGCAGTATTCGAACTGTCCGTCGGGCGCCCTGGGCGGTAGCCTGGGCCAGCTGTCGCCGGGCCAGAGCGTGCCGGAATTCGACGCCCTCGTGTTCCGCCTGGAGGCAGGCGCGCTGGCCGGCCATTTGCTGGAAACGCGCTTCGGCTACCACATCGTGCAGGTGCTGCGCCGGGTCGAAGGCCAGGCCATCCCGTACGAAGCGGTGCAGGCGCAGATCGCCGACCGCCTGGCGCGGGCGGCGTGGCAGCGCGCCGTGCACCAGTATCTGCACCTGCTCGTGGGGCGCGCGGACATCGCCGGTATCGAGCTCGAAGGCACTGCCAGCCCGCTGGTTCAGTAAGTAGAAATACGTAGCTAAAAAGGCGTAGGCCGCTAGGTCTTCTGGGGCACAGCCAGATCGTGCCCCAGCCTTTACAATCACGGAAGAATCAGGAGTAGCGTCATGGGTAGCGTCAAGTTGCAGGACCGTTTTGGCCGTTCGATCGATTATGTGCGGCTGTCCGTCACCGACCGCTGCGATTTGCGCTGCGGTTATTGCATGCCCAAGGGATTTCGCGGCTTCGAGGAGCCGAAGGACTGGCTGACGTTCGACGAGATCGAGCGCCTGCTGGGCATTTTCGTGCGCCTCGGCACGCGCCGCGTGCGGCTGACGGGCGGCGAACCGCTGTTGCGGCGCAATCTGCCGCAGCTGGCGCAAAGGCTGTCCGCGCTGCCCGGTCTGGACGACCTGTCGCTGTCGACCAACGCCACCCAACTGGGCAAGCATGCCGTGGCCTTGCGCGCGGCCGGCGTGGACCGCATCAACGTCAGCCTCGATTCGCTCGACCGCGCCTGCATGCAGCAGATCACGGGGCGCGACAGCCTGCAGCCCATTCTGGATGGCCTGATGGCGGGCAAGGCGGCCGGTTTCGACCCGATCAAGATCAATATGGTGGCCATGCGCGGCGTCAATGACGGCCAGATCGAGGCCATGGCGGCCTTCTGCATCGAGCAGCAGTTCATCCTGCGCCTGATCGAAGCCATGCCGATGGGCAGCACGGGCCGCAATGCCAGCTACATGCCGCTGGGTCCCGTGCGCGAACGCCTGGCGGCCCGCTTCGGCCTGGTGCCACAGGCGATGGAACTGGGGGGAGGGCCGGCGCGCTACATGGCGACCCCCGACGGACGCTCGAGCATCGGCTTCATTACGCCCATGTCGCAGCATTTTTGCGCCACCTGCAACCGCGTGCGCCTGTCCGTCGACGGCACCCTGTATTTGTGCCTGGGACAGGAAGAGAAATTCGCGTTTGGCCCCATGCTGCGCGGCGGGGCCACGGATGCGCAGATCGAGGCGGCGATCCGCGCCGCCATCGAACTGAAGCCGCAGCAGCATGATTTCAATACGCAGCCCGATAAAATTATCAGGTTCATGGCGCAGACGGGCGGCTGAGTGGAGGTGTCACTGCTGGGGTCAGACCCGCCGGGTCTGACCCCGGATCTTTGCCTGTGGGTGGAGTGATGTCGCTGACTTGACTGCATAGGGGCCACAAACAGGCATTCATTAGGGGTAGTATGAAATTCAAGGCGATGTTTTCCTCCTGGCAGAAGCTGTCGACCAAGATCGTCGGCGCGCTGCTGCTCATGCTGGTGCTGGCCTTGAGCGCCATCGGCTGCACCCTGTTTTTGTCGTGGCAGCTCGAAGGCAGTTCGGCCGCCATCAACGAGACGGGCCGGCTGCGCATGCAGACCTACCGCCTGACCCTGCTGCTTGCCAGCGACGCCCGCGAGCAGGCGCGCCAGCAAGTGCTGCTGATCGACGAGACCCTGGCCAAGATCGGCCACGGCGACCCGCAGCGTCCCCTGTTCCTGCCCCCCAGCACGGCTATCAAGTCCGAATTCGAACGCATCGGCGTCGCCTGGCGCAGTGCCTTGCGTCCGGCCGCCCTGGCCGCCGATTCCATTGTGCGCGCGCGCCAGTTCGAGCATGACGCCGACACCTTCGTGGGACAGGTGGACCAGCTGGTGCGCCTGATCGAGCACGACAGCGAACAGCGCACCTTCTGGCTGCGCGCCTCGCAGCTGATCCTCGTCGGCATGGCCGTCATCGGCACGGTCAGCATGATTTACCTGATGTTCATGCTCATCATCGAACCGGTGACGCGGCTGCGCCTGGGCATGCAGCGCATGAAGGAGCGCGACTTCAGCGTGCGCCTGGCCGTCGAGAGCAATGACGAATTTGGCCAGCTGGCCAGCGGCTTCAACCAGATGGCCGACCGCCTGCAGGCGCTGTACGGCAACCTGGAAGAGGGCGTGCGCAGCAAGACGGCCACGCTCGAATACCGCAACCGCGAGCTTGCGCTGCTGTATGAAAGCGCCGCCTTTTTGCAGCGCCCGCAGCCGCTGGAAGACATCTGCGGCGGTTTCATGCAGCGCATCGTCGATTATTTCGAGGCCGACGGCTCCACCGTGCGCGTGCTCGACGCCGAGCGGGGCAACCTGCACATGGTGGTGCATACGGGCCTGTCCGAAGAACTGGTGGCGTCCGAGCATTGCCTGAAGGTGGGCGACTGCCTGTGCGGCACGGCCGTCGAGATGAAGGTGGCGAAAGTGCACGACATGCGGCGCATCGACAAGGCGCACGAGCTGCGCTGCCACCGCGAGGGCTTTGCCACCGTCTCCGTTTTCCATATCCACGCGCACGAACAGCACCTGGGCTTTTTCAACCTGCATTTCCGCCATGCGCGCGTGTTTTCCGCGCGCGAGCTGGCCTTGCTGGAAACCCTGGGCCAGCTGCTGGGCATCGCGCTGGAAAACCTGCGCCTGGCCGCGCGCGAACGCGAGATGGCCATTTCCGAAGAGCGCAACCTGGTGGCGCAGGGTCTGCACGACAGCATCGCGCAAAGCCTCAACTTCCTCAACCTGCAGGTGCAGATGCTCGACGACTCCGTGCGCAATGCGCGTTTCGACGAGGTGGCGGGCATCGTGCCGGCCCTGCACGCGGGCGTGAAGGAAAGCTACGAGGACGTGCGCGAACTGCTGGCCAATTTCCGCAGCCGCCTGATGGAAGATGACCTGATCGGCTCCCTGCGCGCGGCGCTCGAGAAATTCCGCCGCCAGACGGGCATCGACGCCGAGCTGCTGGCCGACGTCGACGGCGCGCCATTCCCCCGCGAGCAGCAATTGCAGTTATTATTCATCGTGCAGGAAGCGCTGTCGAACATCCGCAAGCACGCGCAGGCCAGCCACGTCGAGGTGCGTCTCGCCGATCACCAGGATTTTACGCTGACGATCAGCGACAATGGCGTCGGCTTCGACGCTGCCGCCGTGCTGGAAAAGGGCGACAGCCATGTCGGCATCCATATCATGCGCGAGCGCGCGCAGCGCATCGACGCCACGTTCGACGTGCATGCCTGCCCCGGTGGCGGCACGACCGTCGAACTGCATTTGTCGCGCGAGCAGCGCCGCGCCGCCTAAGCCACTATCTGAAAGTATAAAAAAATGGAGACTCCCGATAAACCGATCACCGTCATGCTGGTGGACGACCACGCGCTGTTCCGCAGCGGCATACGCTCGCTGCTGCAGCGCCATACGGATTTTTCCGTCGTCGGCGAGGCGGCCGATGGCGTGGAAGGCATCAAGCGCGCCATCCAGCTGCAGCCCGACGTGGTGCTGCTGGACCTGAACATGGCCGGCATGTCCGGCGTGGAAGCGCTGCAGCTGATGCAGCACGACTGCCCCGATACGGCCATCGTCATGCTGACCGTGTCGGAAGACGCAGAAGACCTGGCCACGGCCCTGCGCGCGGGCGCCTGCGGCTATTTGATCAAGAATATCGACGCCGACTACCTGGTGCGCGCCATCCGCCGCGCGGCGGCCGGCGAAGTCGTCATCGCCGAAGCGATGACGGGCAAGCTGGTGGCGCAGCTGCAGGCGGGCACGCGGCGCGAGGAACCCGTGTCGGAACTCGACAAGCTCACCCCGCGCGAAAAGGAAATCATCGACTGCCTGTCGCGCGGCGAGAGCAACAAGGGCATCGCCCGCACCCTGGACCTGGCCGAAAGCACGGTCAAGATCCACGTGCAGAACGTGCTGAAAAAACTCAACCTCACGAGCCGCGTGCAGGCGGCCGTGTACGCGGTCGAGCACCGCCAGGGCAAGTAGCCCGAGTCGGGGTCGGACCCGCCGGGTCAGACCCCATGGTGACTTCTCGCTATCTCTCTAGTCCTTTATGCCGATGGCGGCATCTGCGCTTTTAAAGTAGTATATTGAATATATCTTTAAAGGCGACTCCATCATGGCCATCACCCCGATCAGCGAACCTTCTCCACCTTCCACGACAGCAGGCGCCGCTCCCTGGCATGCCGGCCACGCCGTCTGGCAACTGGGCTTCCGCCCGTTCTACCTGCTGGCGGCCGTGTTTGCGGCCATCGCCATTCCCCTGTGGCTGGCCAGCTATGCGGGCCTGCTGCCGGGCGGTCTGCAGGTGGGTCTGGGATGGCACATGCATGAAATGGTGTTCGGCTTCGCGCTGGCCGTCGTCGTCGGTTTCCTCTATACGGCGGGGCGCAACTGGACGGGCTTGCCCACGCCGCACGGTGCGCAGCTGATGGCGCTGGCGGGGCTGTGGCTGGCGGGACGCGTGGCCATGCTGTGCGGTCCCGGCCTGCTGCCGGCGCTGGTCGACTGGCTGTTCCTGCCGCTGGCCGCCTGGCCCCTGTACCAGGTGCTGCGCCGCTCGGGCAATACGCGCAATCTGTTCCTCGTCGGTCTGCTGGCCTTGCTGGCGCTGGCCAATGCCCTGTTCCACGCGGCCGTGCTGGGCGCTCTGCCGCTGTCGCTGTTTGTGCCCGTGCAGGCGGCCATCTTCATCATCGTGCTGATCGAATCGGTGATCGGCGCGCGCGTCATTCCCATGTTTACCCGCAATGGCGCACCTGGCAGCACGCCGGTGGCCAGCCCGAAACGCGCGCTGGTCGCCGTGGCCTGCATGGCGGCGGCCGCGATCGCGTGGCTGGCCGGCGCGCCCGCCTGGCTGACGGCGCCGCTGGCCTTGTGCGCGGCAGGCGTATCGCTGGCCAATCTGCTGGCCTGGCAGCCGCAGCGCACGGTGCGCGTGCCGCTGCTGTGGATTTTGCACCTGTCGTATGCGTGGATCGGCATCGGCTTTGCGCTGCTGGCGGCTGCCAGCCTGGGTCTGCTGCCGGCCAGCGCCGCCTTGCACGCGCTGACGGTGGGATCGATGGCGGGCCTGATCATCGGCATGATGACGCGCACCACCCTGGGCCACACGGGACGTGCGCTCAAGGGCGGCAGGGCGGAAGCGGCGATGTACTGGCTGATCCAGCTGGGCGCGCTGGCGCGCCTGCTGGCCGCCGTCGGTCCCGCCGCGCTGTCCATGCCGCTGCTGCTGGCCGCCGGCGCGTGCTGGTCGCTGGCCTTCGGCCTGTATGCGTGCGTGTATGCGCCTTATTTGTGGCGCGCCAGGGTGGATGGCCGCGAAGGCTAGCCTGGCATCAGAACGGGCGCCAGGCCAGCAGTTTCCTGATTTCCGGCGCCCAGTAGGACAGCGATTCGCCCACGACGAATAGCAGCATGCCCAGCATGAATGCTCTCAACAGCAAATCCCTGCACCAGATCATGGCGTCTCCCAAATTTTCATATTGGCAAGTCTATCATTGGCATGCGCTGCCATGTTGCGTTTCTGGCATGGCCGGCTGGCCGGGCGCCGGCGTCTGTGCCGTGAATGCGGCGACGGCATCGATGGCGTGCGCCAGCGTCTGTTCCAGGGCATCGAGCGCGGCTGACGCATCGCCGCCCGCGTGCAGCAGCTGTTCGGCTTGCTGGGCGGCTTGCAGGGTGGCGGGCAGGGCCAGGCTGCCTGCCACGCCGGCCAGCTTGTGCGCCAGCGCGGCGGCGTCGCCGCGTGCGTTGGCCGCCAGCAGCGCGCGCATGGCGCCCACCGTATTGCGGTAAGTGTTGCCGAAGTGCGACAGATGCTGGCGGTAGGGCGCTTCGTCGAGCCACTGCGCCATCCCTTGCGCCAGGTCGATCACGGGCGCCGCGCCGCCTGCCCGCAAGGGCGTCGCCGCTTCGGTCGCTGCCGGCGGCAGGGCCGGCAGCCCTTGCGCATGGCGCCGGTGCGCGCTCGCGATCAGGGCGATGGTCTGCGGCACGTCGAACGGTTTGCTGATGAAATGGTTCACGCCCGCTTCCAGCGCCGCCGTGCGCTGTGTCCGGAACGCCCCGGCCGTCAGGGCCACCACGGGCAAGTCCTGGAACTGCGGCAGCTGGCGCAGCGCGCGCGTCGCCTGCAAGCCATCCATGACGGGCATCTGCACATCCATCAGCACGATGTCGACGTCGGACGGGTGGGCCAGCAGCCAGTCCAGCGCCTGCTGGCCATCGCAGGCGAACGAGGGCAGGGCGCCCTGGTCGCACAGGATATGGTTGACCACGTCGCGGTTGATGTCGCTGTCGTCGACCACCAGCACGCGCACGCCGGCCAGCACGCGTGCGCCCAGCGCTGCGTGGCCCGTGTCCAGGCCGGCCGCTTCAGCACGCCGCTGGCGCGCTTCCATCGTCGCGTTGTACAGGCTGGAAGCCGTCACCGGTTCGTTGAGGATGGCATCGGCCGGATTGGCCGGGTCCGTATGGCGGCGCGCGGGCGCTGTCGCCGGTGCGCCGCTGGCCGCCAGGATCACGATGGGGCAATCCTGCGGCGGCAGGTGCTCGCGCAGGGCGCGCGCCGTGGTTTCCCCGTCCATGTCCGGCATGCGCGCGGCCAGCACGATGACGCCGGGCCGCGCGTCCTCGGCGCAGGCCAGCGCATGCTCGAGCGCCGCCTGGCCGCCGGAGACGGCATGCACGCGCCAGCCCAGACCCTGCGCGACGGCGGCCACGGCGGCGCGCGAGTCGGCCTTGCCGTCGGCCAGCAAGACGCGCAAGCCTTGCATGTCGGGCGAGGACGGGGCGCTGGCGGGCATCAGCTGCAGCGGCACCGTGAAACTGAATGTGCTGCCCTGGCCCATGACGCTTGTCAGGCGCATGGCGCCGCCCATCAGACGCACCAGCTGGCGGCAGATGGTCAGGCCCAGGCCCGTGCCGCCGAAGCGGCGCGTGGTGGAGCTATCGGCCTGGGCGAAGGCGGAAAAGATCGCCTCCTGCACCTCGGGCGCGATGCCGATGCCCGTGTCGCGCACGCTGAAACACAGCACCGCGGCGTCGCCGTCGCGGCTCTCCAGCGCGCTCGTCAGCTCGACCGCGCCTTGCGCGGTGAACTTGATGGCGTTGCTGGTCAGGTTGACCAGCACCTGTTCCAGCCGCAGCGCGTCGCCCATCACCTGCTCGACGCCATCGGGCAGCGGCCCGATGCGCACTTCGATCGGCTTGTCATGCGCGGCCACGCCCATGCTGACGGCGATCTTTTCGATCACGTCGGCCAGGCGGAACGGCGCCCGTTCGATGGTCATGTGGCCCGCCTCGATTTTCGATACGTCGAGCACGTCGTTGATGATGCCCAGCAGGGACTGGCCGGCGGCGCGGATCTTGCGCGCCATGAGCAGCGCTTCGCCATCGAGGCCGTCGCGTTCCAGCAGCCAGGCCATGCCGAGGATGGCGTTGAGCGGCGAGCGGATTTCATGGCTCATGTTGGCGAGGAATTCCGCCTTGCTGCGGTTGGCCGATTCGGCCGCGTCGCGCGCCAGCAGCATGGCCTCTTCGGCCTGCTTTTGCGTGGAAATATCCTGGGCAAAGATCAGGGTCGCCGGTCCATCCTTGAGCACCACGCGCGTGGTGGTCTTGTACATGGGCACGGGCAGGCCCTGCTTGCCCAGGCCGACGGCCTCGAACACCTGTTCGCTGGGCGAATCCGCCTCGATCAGCGCTTCATTGGCGGCCAGCGCCGCCAGCGATGGCGCGGAAATCATGGCGGACCAGGGCAGGCCGTTCAGATTGTCATCCGCCGTGTAGCCGTGCAGCCTGCGGTAGCGGGGATTCGAGTAGATGAAGCGGCCGTGGCGCAGGATGGCGATGGCCACGGGCGCGTCTTCGATCAGGGTGCGAAAGCGCGTTTCGCTGTCGGACACGGCTTGCATGGCCTGGCGCTCCGTTTCCTGCTCCGCATGCCAGGCGGCCTGCTGCCGGCGCCGCCGCTGGCTCCAGAACAGCAGGCTGGCCGCGGCCAGCGCCAGCACGGCAAAGGAAAGGACGTAGCCGAGCGCCTGGCGTTGCAGCGGGGCGGCGATGGCCGCTTCTTCGCGGCTCAGGCCGATGATGAGGGCGCGGTCCATGTGCAGGGCCGGCGGGGCGATGGTCGCCATGGCCATGACGCGGGGGGCGGCGGGGGCGCCGGCAATGTCGACGCCGCTCAGGACGCCCGCCTGATAGCCGCTGTCGCGAAAGCGCCGCAGGAAGCTGCCGGGGACGTCCATATTGGCGCCATTGGCAGTCCTGGCCGGGTAATTCAGGAACTGCCGGCCGTCGCCATGCAGCACCACGGCCCAGACGTCGGGCGCGTACATGGCGGTGCGGAACTTGGCCGTGAAGTATTCGGGGGCGAAGGTGGCCACCACCACGCCGGCAAAGCGGCCTTGCTTGTCCTGCACCATGCGCGACGCCGTGATGACCAGGTCGCCCTTGAAGGTATGGAAGGGCGCCGAGATGTACAGCATGCGCGCATCGGGGGCGTCGCGCGCCGTCTGGAAGTAGCCGCGGCGCGAAAAATCCTGGTCCGCCAGTTCCGCGATGTTGGTGGCGACCGGCTTGCCTTGCGCATCGATGACCAGCATGGTGCGCACGCCAGGCATGGCGTCGACCAGCGCGGCCAGGCGCCGGGGCAGCGCTTGCCCGGCGTCCGGTGCCGTGCCGGCGGCCAGATAGTCGCGGATCACGCCGCCCAGCACCAGGTTGGTTGCCTCCAGGTCGACTTCGATATTTTTTGCCAGCAGCGCCGTCAGCACGCTCAGGCGCTCGCGTTCGGCGGCGTCATGGCGCGTCGCCTCGGCCAGATGCGCATAGGCGAGGGCGGCAGCGACGATGAGCAGCCCGAGGAGCAAGAACAGCCATTCGATCCATTGTCTGCGCACCGCCGCCGCATCTGTGTGATAGGTCATGTGGCGATGCTATACCCGATATGGATTGAGAACAACTTTTGCGCACAACTATGCATGTGATAGTGTGGCCAATTTGCCCCCAAGGGACAGGGGCAGGTGCAGGCGGAAGACGGCGCCCTGGCCCGGCGCGGATGCCACGCCGATGCTGCCGCCCATCAGCACGGCGAGCTGGCGCGCGATGGCCAGGCCCATGCCTGCGCCGTCATGGGCGCGGCTCGGCGAGTCGTCCGCCTGCGAGAATTTGTCGAAGATGACGCCCTGCTGCGCCTGCGCGATGCCGATACCCGTATCGCGCACTTCGATCTGCAGGTCCGCGCCGCTGTGCATGACGTGCACGTCGACCCGGCCCGCAGCCGTGTAGCGGATGGCGTTATCGAGCAGGATATCGAGCACGCGCACGAGGCGCACGCGGTCGCAATCGATGCTCGGCGGCGTGGCGGGCGCCACGTGCGCGGCCAGCTGCAAGCCCTTGTGGGCCGCGCGCGGCCGGTGCGGCGCCAGCGCCAGTTCCAGCAGCTGGTCCAATGGCGCGGCGCTGGACTGCAGCCTTACCTGGTCCTGTTCGAGCGCGCTCAATTCCATCGCCGCCTCGACCATGGCCAGCAACTGGCGGCCGCTGTCCTGTATCGTTTGCGCGTAGGCGGCCTGTTCCGGCTGGCGCAGCTGCTCCAGCAGCAGCTCGGAAAAGCCGAGGATGCCGTTCAGGGGCGTGCGCAATTCATGCGACATGTTCGACAGGAAGCGCGACTTCGCCTCGCTGGCGGCGATGGCCCTGGCGCGGCTGTCGACCAGGCGGCCGATCAGCAGCACCAGCGCGGCCCACGACAGCACGATCAGGGCGCTCGTGATGGCCGCCATCAGCAAGGCCTGGTCGCGGCGCGAGACGTAGTCGGCCAATACCGTGTCGCGGTCCAGCCCGACCAGCATGTACAGCGGGTAGCCGGCCAGTTTTTCGAACGCGTAAAAGCGCAGGACGCCGTCGACGGGACTGCGTTCGGTGAAGCCGCCCCGCGTTTTACCTTGCATCAGAGAAAATACCTTGCTGCCGCCGATATCCTGGCCGATGGTGTCGACGGTGCCGACCCGGCGCGCGCGCACCACGCCGTCGTTGCCGACCAGTTCGGTGGAGCTGTTGTCGCCCAGGTCGACTTCGTCGTACAGGCGGGTAAAGTAATACGGGTCCATCGAGACCACCACCACGCCCTTGAAGCGGCCATCGGCATGGTTGATGCGGCGCGTCATCTGGATCGACCATTTTTTCGACACCCGGCCCAGCACCGGCTTGCTGATATACAGTTCGCCGCTGTCGCGCTGCATGTGTACCCGGATGTGCTCTCGGTCGGCCAGGTTGGTGGGCTGGAAAGGGCGGCTCGACAGCACCGTGTCGCCCTGTTCGTCGACGATGGTAAACAGGTTGTACAGGGGGCCGGGATTGAGGCCTTGCCGCAGATCGGCCACGATGTCGAGGCGGCTGCCCAGCGCCTGGTAGCGGCTGCGCAAATACGTGACCGCCTGATCCGCCGCCTCGATCGTGCGGATTGCGTGTTCGTCAAAGACGCGCGCCATGCTGCGCGCATCGCGCCCGGCGCCGGCGACGGCGGCGTCGTAGGCGTGCCGCAGTTGCAGCATGGTGATGCCCCACAAGCCCGCCAGCAGCACGGCCATGAAGAGCGACAGCAGGGTGCGCGTATCCCAACGCTCCCAACGCTCCCAGGCCATGGCCTTCCAGTATCTGTGCTGCCGCATGCCGCCTCCGCAAGGTCCGCCGCCAGTTGTGCCGTTGTGCGAGGATGCCCGGCGTCGCTGGCGCGTCGTTTTATCAATTATAGCGAATATAATTGATTTTAACGATTAAAATGATTTTTTTGCGGGGAAAGTGTTGTATTGTGCGCGGCCCGGGCGGCTAAGTAATCCTCGGGAAATTATTGTGAATTTATGACGAACAGAACCGGATGCTGTGCAAGGCGCCTGCAGTGACGCAGTGCGAGCACTGCTAGCTGCGGGCAACACAGCACAGCGCCGGTTATGGAAGTCAGAAATTACAATAATTTATTGGGGGTTACTTCGCGTATCGCCGCCTGGCGCGTCAGCCAGCGGTCGACCATTTCGCGCAGCTGGGCGGCCGTAAACGGCTTGGACAGATAATCGTCCATGCCGGCCGCCATGCAGCGCTGCCGGTCGTCCTCGGTGACGCCGGCCGTGAGGGCGATGACGGGCAGGCGCGGCGCGCCGCTGGCCGCTTCGCGGGCGCGCAGGGCCTGGCACGCCTGGTAGCCGTCCATGACGGGCATCATGCAGTCCATCAGGACCAGGTCGTACTGCTGCTCGGCCAGCGCCTGCAAGCCCAGCTCGCCGTTTTCCGCCGTGTCGATGCGGTAGCCGCGCGCGCCCAGCTGCAGGCACACCAGCTGGCGGTTCAGCGCCGTGTCCTCGACCAGCAGGATGCGCGCGCCCCCTTCCGATGCGGGAACGGGCGCGCAGGCGGCTGCGGATTCCGATGGCGCGGCTGTCTCCGGCTCCGGCTCCGGCGCCTGCGCCGGCATGCAGGGGATGCGCACGGTGAAGCGGGAACCGGCGCCGGGCGCGCTGCTGCAGAAAATCTCGCCGCCCAGCAGTGCCACCAGGTGCTTGCAGATGGTCAGGCCCAGCCCCGTGCCGCCATAGGCGCCGCTGATGCTGTCGTCGGCCTGGCAAAACGGCTCGAAGATGCGGCTCAGCTGCTGCCCCGTCATGCCGATGCCCTGGTCGCTGACCATGGCGACGAGGCAGGCGCTGGCGCCGTCCGGCGTGGCCGGTTCCAGGTGCAGGCGCACGGTCACCGTGCCGGAGGGCGTGAACTTGATGGCATTGCTGAGCAGGTTGCCGAGGATTTGCGCGAGGCGCGTGCGGTCCGAGCAGATCAGCGGCGGCACGCTGTTGCCGATTTCGCTGACCAGGAACAGCTGTTTGCTATCGGCCTGCGGGCGGTGCAGCGCCAGCACGTCGTCGAGCAGCAGGCGCGGGTCGAAGTCGCGCAGCTCGATGCCCATCTGGCCTGCCTCGACCTTGGACAGGTCGAGGATATCGTTCAGGATGCGCATCAGGTGCTGCACGCCATCGCCGATGCGCTGCGCATGCTGCCGCTGCGACGCATCGAGCGCGGTGTCCTGCAGCAGTTCGGCCATGCCGGCGATGCCCGCCATCGGCGTGCGGATCTCGTGGCTCATGACGGCCAGGAAGCGCGACTTGGCGGCATTCGCCGCTTCCGCGCGCGTTTGCAGCGCCAGCGCCATGGCCGCGTCGCGCTCCTGGCGCCGCAGCAGGGCCAGGATCAGCGCGATGGCCCCGGCCAGCACGAGCAGGCTGACCACGGCCGCCCCGCCCATGGTGCGCAGCATGCGCCGCCAGGCCGCCAGATACACCGCGTCCGTGACGGTCACGTTGACGGCCAGCGGATAGTCGCGCACCAGCCGGATGCCGGCCAGGCGGTCGACCGTGCGTCCCTGGTCGGCCGCGCGCGGCGTGTCCACCTGCAGCACGCCATCGCTCTTGCCCTGTTCCAGCAGGCGGTAGGTGCTGCCCGTCAGGTTGCGCTTGCCCATCATCTCGGGCACGGCCGGCCAGCGGGCCAGCAGCGTGTAGTCGCTGCGGTACAGGGAAAAGGCCGTGTGTTCGCCGATGCTGGTGCTCTGGAAGAATTTGCTGAAGAAGTCGCATGACAGGCCGACCAGCACCACGCCCAGGAAGCGGCCGTCCGGTCCGCTGATGCGCCGGCTGATATAGAAGGTCCAGGCGCCATTGCCCTTGTTTTGCACGGGCGCGCTGACGTGCATGCCGCCGTTCGGGTGGCGCCGGTGATACTCGAAGTAATCGCGCTCGCCGAGGCGGATGGACGGCGCGGGAAAGGCGCGGCTGAAGGCCAGCACGCTGGCGTCGCTGCCGACGATCGATACGACGTCCACTTGCGGCACGCCGCCGATCTTGTGCCGCAGCGTCTGGTGCATGGCCTGGGTACCGACGGCGGCGGCCAGCGCCTGCGCGTCCCCAGGGGCGGCGGCCTCGATCTCGTTGCTGACGCTGTCGAGCACCAAACGGGCCGCCGTCATGCTCTGCGCCGTGTTTTCCGCCAGCAGCAGCGACAGGTTCGACAGGTCCTGTTTCCAGTCATCGACGGCTTCGCGGTGCAGCAGCACGCCGGAGACGGCGATGCGCAGCGCCAGCAGGCCCACCAGCACCAGGCCCACGACGGTCGTCATGGTGCGCGGCCGGTAGCGGTGCACCAGGCGCAGGACGGCCTGGCGCGCGTTCATTCCTGCGCGCCCGTGTATTCAAGCATGCTGCGGCGAACCTCCTGCTCCACCGCGCCGAGCAGCGCCGCCGTTTCGGTCAGCCAGTCCGCTGCCGCCGCACCTTGATGGCGCACCAGCTGCTCGAGCGCCGCCAGGCGCGCCACCAGGGCGCTGGCGCCCAGCAGGGCCACGGTGCCGCGCAAGGTATGGCAGCTATGCACGATGGCTTGCGCCGCACCGCCGCGCACGGCCTGCTCGACGCGCGCAAACATGGCCGGCGACGTGTCGAGGTAGGTCTGCGACAGGGCGCGGAACATCTCCAGGTCGTGGCCGGTGGCGTGGAACAGCACGGCAGGATCGATGTGGCGATAGGCTGGCATGACGGCTCCGTGGCGAGGGGAAAGCGGTGGCGGGAAGGTGACGCGCTAGGCGGCCAGGCTGTTGCGCCGCGCATGGCCGGCGCAGCAGGCGCGCAGATAGCCGCGCAGTTCGTCGTAATTGACGGGCTTGGCAAAGAACACCACGCCGGGCGGCACGCCGCCCCGTTCTCCCAGCTCTTCCTGCGTCAGGCTCGACAGCATGGCGATGTGCATGTCCGCCAGCAGCGGGTCGGCCAGGATGGTACGGATCACTTCGTAGCCGTCGATGCCTTCCATGACGATGTCGGCCAGCAGGATGTCGGGCTGATCGCGGGCGATTTCCATCAGCGCCTGGTAGCCGTTCTCGCAAAAGCGCAAGTCCGCCTGCAAGCCCCATGAACCGATCTGTTTTTCATACAGCGCGCGTTCGATGGGATTGTCCTCGATCACGAGGATGGACGGTGGACGGCCCGATGGGACGGGGCGGTTGGCCCGTGCCGCGCGCTGGTCCTGGCCCGGCTGGCCGGGATTGCCCTTGTAGGCTTCGACGGCCGCGAGGGGAATGCGCCGGTGGCCGCCCTTGGTCTTCCAGGCTTCGATCACGCCGGCCTCGACCAGTTGCTGCACCGAGGTGACCGAGATGCCGAGGATTTCAGCGGCCTTTTGGGTAGTGCAAACGTCTGCAGTGTGCATGATGGGCTTTATGGTCGCGGATGTAGTTGAAAGGAATGATACGCAATCGGGCTCAAAAAATCAATTTCAACGAATTATATGAATTCACTAAAAACTTCGCGTGCGGCGGGCCGGACTCGCGTGCGCGTGCGGCAGGGGGCAATATGCGTCTGCGGTTCCAGGAGATCGCGCCGCTCGCTGCACTCGGCGCTGCTGTGGCGCAGCAGGGTTTCCATGTCGTTTCTGTCCAGGCCCAGTACCCGCGCGGCGGCCAGGACCGGCCCGCGCGGCCCCGCGCCGTTGCGCAATATCAGGTCGGCGAAGCCGCTGGCCAGCTTCAGCAGCCAGGCCAGGTCCGTCATGTGCCCGGCCCGCCCGAAGCCGGGCGGCGCGGCATGGCAGCGCACGGCGTCGCACAGGATGTCCGGCATGCCCCAGCCCCGCATGAGCATGGCCGACAACGCCAGCTGGTGGCGGCCGAAGCGCTGCGACTCCGCGCACAGCAGCCGGGCCCTGGCGCCATTGCCGTACTGGCCCAGCAGTTCCCCATATTCCTGCGGATGCCAGGTGGCCAGGGCCAGCTGGCCGCAGTTGGCCAGCAAGCCGCAACTGTACAGCTCATCGGCCGGCGCCAGCTGCAGCGCATCGCCGGCCACGCGGGCGGCGCACGCCATGGCCAGCGCGTGCGACCAGTAGCGCTGTGCGTCGAAGTGCGCGCACGTGGCCGCAGGCAGGGCCGGTGCGGCGAACGCCTGGCGCAGGGCGGGCAGGCCGATCGCGGCCAGCATCGCCGCGCTGACCGCCGCATGCGTGCGCTCGCCCGGCGGTACGCCCGCATTCGCCAGGCCGATGACCTTGCCCGTCAGGGCGGGATCGCAGCCCAGTTGTTCCGCCAGTTCATCGAGCGATACCTGCTGCTCGCACAAGTTTGCCAGCCAGTGGCAACGCCCGGCGGGCGAAGGCAGGATGGCGCCGCCGGGCAGGTGCGCCAGGTCGATATGCGCGCTCATGGCCGGCTCCCGACGCCGCTGCGGTCATCGGCTTGCGCCGCGCCCGCCGTCTGCAGGACCGTGACGGCCTGCGACAGCGCGTCGAGCGCCATCAGCAGTTCCGCATGCAGGCGGCGCAGCGCGCCGATATCGTTGGAAAAGCCCGCGTGCACGGCCTGGCGCGCCAGCGCCTGCAGCGGGAGCAGACCCATGGACTGGCTGCCGTCGAGGATTTCCTGCGCCAGCACGCGCGCCGGCGCGGTCCGTTCGCAGCGCAGCGCATGGGCGATGCCGGCCAGGCGGTCGCGCGTCTCGGCCACGAACAGGGCCAGAATCTCGCCCTGCAGGCGCCGGTCGTAGCCGAACATGGCGTCCAGGCGGGCCGCGTCGAACGGCGGCGTGTCCGGCGCCCTGGACGCTGGTGGTGGCGGTGTGCTGTCCGCCACCTTGGCCGGCGGGACCATTTTGCGCATCTGCAACAGTGCATGCAGATCGGCCGGTGCCGCGCGGCCGGCCTGACGCCCGCGGGTACGGCGCCAGAGCAGGGCGGCCAGCAGCAACACCAGGCCGGCCAGGGCCAGCGCCGTGCGCATCAGCGACAGGTCTTCGCAGCGAAGGAAGGGGTGAATGGTGAAGAGGGTGTTCATGACCGTGCTCCAATGAATGCTATCTAGGCAAGTGATGCTGCGGGATGGCGGGCCTAAAAGACGTCCCAGTCGCCCGCGTCGGCGGTGGCCGGTGCCGCGGCTCTGGCCTGGCCTGCGGGCCGCGTGGCGACCAGCTTTAGCGCCGCCTTGTGCTGTGCGGGCCGCCGCGCGGCTGGCGCTTGCGGCGCCGCGCCGGCCTGTCCTGGCGCCAGCTTGAAGGCGCCCACCACGCCAGCGAGCCTGGCCGCCTGCTCCTGCAGCGATTGCGATGCGGCCGCCGCTTCCTCGACCAGGGCCGCATTCTGCTGCGTGGCTTCATCCATCTGCGTGACGGCGCGGTTGATTTCCTCGATGCCCGTGCTTTGTTCCGCGCTGGCGGCCGAGATTTCGCTGACGATGTCGGTCACGCCGCGTGCCGTGTCGACCACTTCCGTCATGGCCGCGCCGGCCTGCCGCACCAGCTTGCCGCCTTGTTCGACCTGTTCCACGGAATCGCCGATCAGTACCTTGATTTCCTTGGCGGCGGCCGCCGAACGGTGCGCCAGGTTGCGCACTTCCGTGGCCACGACGGCAAAGCCGCGCCCCTGTTCCCCGGCGCGTGCCGCTTCCACGGCCGCATTCAGGGCCAGGATATTGGTCTGGAAGGCGATGCCGTCGATGACGCTGATGATGTCGGCGATCTTGTTGGACGAGCTGTCGATCGCTTCCATGGTGCGTATCACGTCGTCCATGACTGCTCCGCCCCGCTGCGCCTTGTCCGAGGCGCTGACGGCCATTTGCTTGGCCTGGCGGGCGTTGTCCGCGTTTTGCCGCACGGTGGCCGTCAGTTCTTCCATGGCCGAGGCGGTTTCTTCCAGCGAGCCGGCCTGCTGCTCCGTGCGCGCCGACAGGTCCAGGTTGCCGGCCGCGATCTGGCCCGATGCCGTGCTGATGCTGTCCGTGCCGGAACGCACTTCGGCCACGATGCGTACCAGGCTCGCGCTCATGTCCGCCATGGCCTTCATCAGCTGGCCCACCTCGTCGTTTGACGCGGTGTTCACTTGCACGCTGAGGTCACCGCCCGCGATGGTGCGGGCCACGTCGATGGCGCCGGCCAGCGAAGCGGCGATGCGCCGCGCCAGCAGCAGACCCATGCCGGCCACCAGCGCCGTCACGGCCAGGGCCAGGCCGATGGAAATCCAGCGCGCGTTGGCGGCGGCGGCGGCGCCATCGGCCGCGCCCTTGGCGGACACGTTTTCGTTGTAGCGGTGGTGGGCGGCGAGGGCGTCGACCAGTTCCTTGATGATGGGCTGGTTTTCCATCAGCAAGTCGCGTGCCGCGTCCACTTCGCCCGCCTTCGACAGCGCCAGCACCTTGTCGCGCACCGTGTCGTAGCGCGCCAGCACGGCACGGTCGGCAGCCAGCAGCGCGCGGTCCTGCTCGTCGGTGACATCGTCTTTTTCATACTGGTCGAGCGCCTTGCCCACCGCCGCGCGCGCTTCCCTGATGCCCGCTTCGAGCTTGTCGCGCCCGGCCGCATCCTTGCTGGCCATGTGCTGCCAGACGGCCGTGCGCATCTGCGCGAACGGCACGAAAGCCTGGTTCAATGTCAGCAGGCTGGGCACCGTGTTGACGGTGGCATAGCTGGCCGCCGTGTACACGCGGTCCATCTGGTAGATGCCAAAACCCGCCAGAGCGGCCAGTCCGAGGACGACGGAAAGAATCAATGCGTACAGTCGTTTAGCGATGGTCATGATGGGCGCCGCTCCAGTGAAGTGAAATGCAAGAAAAAGTGGTTGGTTTCGCTGTTTTTTTCATTCTACGATAAAAATTCGTTTTATTCGAGAAATTTGTTGTTAATTTATTTTATTCAATGATTTTCATCAAAATCGTACTGCTGTAGCTGGCTCGACGGTCAGCTCGTGTATAAAAAGCCACACGGCACGCGGCGCCCGTTCTCGCGTGTGGCACGCTTTGCCGATTGGTGAAAAAATGCAATTTGCTTGATTGCAATCAAATACGGTGCGCAGGCGCGTGCCGCCGACTGACTCTTGTAAAGGAGCATCATGACTGCCTCTGCCCGGCCTGGACCCTTGCTTGTCATCACCGCAGTCATCTTCATCTTGCTGGGCCTGGCGCTTGCCGGCGGCGGCGCCTGGCTCGTCAGCCTCGGCGGTTCCTGGTATTACGTGGTGGCCGGCATCGGCATGCTCGTCGCGGGCGCGCTCGTGTGGAAGGGGCGGCGCAGCGCCCAGCTGTTTCTCGCGCTGCTGCTGTTCGCCACCGTGATCTGGTCCGTCATCGAAGTGAAGTTCGACTGGTGGCAATTGCTGCCGCGCCTCGATATCTGGTTCGCCGCCGCCGTCTGGCTGCTGCTGCCGTTCGTCGACCGCCGCCTCGATCCGCCCTTGACGGCCGGGGCCAAACCGCGCGACGCGGGCAAGAGCGCCCTGACGGCGGCCGTGGTGCTGACGGCCGCCGTGGGTATCTTTTCCCTGTTCCAGGACTATTACACCTTGCATGGCGAAGTGCCGGCCGAGAACATGGCGGCCGCGCCGCAAGGCGATTTCGCGCCGGGCGTGGCGCCCAATGACTGGGCCGCGTATGGCCGTTCCGGCTATGGCGACCGCTATGCGCCGGCCGCGCAGATCACGCCGGCCAACGCGGCGCAGCTGAAACAGGCGTGGGTGTACCACACGGGCGACTTCAAGGGGCCGAACGACCCGGGCGAGATCGCCAACGAAGTCACGCCCCTGAAAGTGAACGGCATGCTGTACCTGTGCACGCCGCATAACATCGTCATCGCGCTCGATCCGGACACGGGCAAGGAACTGTGGCGCCACAATCCGAAGATCAACCGCGACGCGTCGAGCTACCAGCACATGATCTGCCGCGGCGTGGCCTACTGGGACGTCAACGCGGGCCGCGCCAAGGACGACCCTGCACCCGAGGCGGCCGGCATGGAGTGCCCGCGCCGCATCTTCGCGCCGACCATGGATGCGACCCTGATCGCCGTCAATGCCGATACGGGCGCAGCGTGCAAAAGCTTTGGCGAAAACGGCGTGATCGGCCTGTATCACGGCATGGGCATGAAGAAGCGGGGCTTTTTGATGCCGACCTCGCCGCCGGCCGTGGCGCAAAACGTGGTGGTGATGGCCGCCAGCGTGACCGACAATTTTTCCACGGAAGAGCCGTCGGGCGTGATTCGCGGCTACGACCCCGTCACTGGCAAGCTGATGTGGAACTGGGATGCCTCGAACCCCGACGACACGGCGCCGATTGCCGATGGCAAGACCTACACCAACAATTCACCGAATTCCTGGGGCGTCTCCAGCGTCGATGAAAAGCTGGGCATGGTGTACATCCCGATGGGCAATGAAACGCCCGACACGTGGGGCGGTAACCGCAATCCGCATGGCGAGAAATACAATAGCGCCATCGTCGCGCTAGACCTGGCGACAGGCAAGGTGCGCTGGGTCTACCAGACCGTGCACCACGATATCTGGGACATGGATATCGGCGGCCAGCCGACCCTGGTCGACATCGACACGCCGAAAGGCAAAGTCCCATCGGTCGTCGCTACGACGAAACGGGGCGACATCTATGTGATCGACCGGCGCGACGGCAGCCTGGTCGTGCCGGCGCCGGAAAAACCCGTGCCGACCGCCAACGCGGCCCCTGGCGACCGCCTCTCGCCCACGCAGCCGTTCTCGGCGCTCACGTTCCTGCCCGAGAAACACATCAGCGAAACGGACATGTGGGGCACGACGCCGTTCGACCAGCTCGCTTGCCGCATCATCTTCCGCCAGCACCGCTATGAAGGGCCGTTCACGCCGCAGACGGTGGCCGAAGGCAAGATCAAGGGCGCCATCATCTCGCCGGGCCCGCTGGGCATCTTCGAGTGGGGCGGGGCGGCCGTCGATCCCGTGCGCCAGCTGCTGCTGGTGAACCCCGACTACATGGGCTTCCTCGAGCGCCTGGTGCCGCGCGCGCAAGCCAATGCGAAGGGCGGTACGGGCACGGAAATGGGCTTGCAGCCGCAGACGGGCGTGCCGTTTGCCGTGGAAATCAAGCCCTTCCTGTCGCCGCTGGGTTTCCCATGCCAGGCGCCGCCCTGGGGCTATATCGCCGCTGTCGACCTGCGCACCATGAAAAAAGTGTGGATGCACAAAAACGGCACCACGCGCGACAGCGCCCCCGTGCCCATCGCCTTGCCGCTGGGCGTGCCCAGCCTGGGCGGCATCAGCACGACGGGCGGCGGCGTGGCTTTCCTCAGCAGCACGCTCGACTATTACATCCGCGGCTACGACGTGCGCAACGGCAAAACTGTATGGAAAGCCCGCTTGCCGGCCGGCGGCCAGGCCACGCCGATGAGTTATGTCTCCGACAAGACGGGCAAGCAGTACGTGGTGGTGATGGCCGGCGGCCACGGTTCGCTGGGCACGAAGATGGGCGACAGCCTGGTGGCGTTTGCCTTGCCGGATGAGGCGGTGAAGGAGGCGGGGAAAGCGAAGTAAGAGGATAAGTAAGTGAAGCGCATCGGCGGCATGGTCTGGCCATGCCGCCGATGCGCCGCCATTGAGGTGCCCGACGCTATGGCAAGCGGCGATTCAAGACGATGAGTTCGGCATTCTCCGCTGTACCGACTACCCTCGGGTAGAGCACGACCGCATAACCACGCTCCGTGGTCTTGTTGATGCTGGAAATGATCAATTTGTCATGCTGCATGGACAGAAGCTCGTTTGTCAGCAAGTTCCGGTAGCCTTGCTCGCCTTTGCTATAGAATATTTCCAATAACTTATCATTTTTCGTGGTCAGCCAGCCGTTTCCAAACTCGGTATTGAAACGCGTGACAAAAGTGTCGTCAGCGATGTCGACTGGTTGCCATGTATTGAACAGTGGATCGGCAAAGTCCACTAATGCAATGATTTCGCTTGCCCCAGCCGCATCTATTTTTTCGAGAATGATTTTATCGTTGTCTTGCGCCAGCAGATAAGAATCCTTGTCGAACGATGAGCTCAGTATCTGTAAAACATCGATATCCTTCGCGTCGATTTCCCGCGAGCGCAGGACGTTGCCTTTTTCATCGATCTCCCGGTGCAGGAGAATGCTGCCGTCATTGGCCAGCAAATGAATCGTCTTGTCGCAAATGGCGATGCGGTTATTTGCGGGTAATGGAATCTTGACATTGTGTTTCTTCTTCAGTTTTCCATTGATAAACTCGATGGCAAGGATTTTGTCCGGCTTGTTATCTTCAAAAGGCACATCGTGAAATATCGAATACGAGTCCGTCGTTCCAATGAAGTGTCCTGTAAATGGACGGTTACCCTTTGGTAATTCCACACCGTCACGATGAAAGACGGGAATGCTGATTTCCAGTTCTTTATCAGGATGATAGGGGATGACGGAGACATAATTTTCCTGATCCGGACTCAGGAACAGTGTCGGCAAAATGCCGTCATCCTCGACGTAGTTATCAATACTACCATCAATCCCGACCACCGTATAAATCAGCTTGTACGTGCCATTCTTGTCGTACACATAGTTCGATAGCAGCGTCTTTTCACCAAATGCAATGCTGTCTTTTGCCGATACGCCGACTTCGGCTACCAGCGTTGTCATGGTGCCCCAGTTTCCCTGGGTAATGGACGATGTATAGGGCGCTACCTTGTCGAGGTTTTTCATGCGTCAGATGGTTTCCATATCTTATTGTGCCGCCAATCCCAGCTTCAAGCCCACCAGCTTGCCCGGCGCAGCCTCCGTTTTTTCCGGCGCGCCCGCGCTGACCCTGGCCGCCGGCGTGCCGTCCTGCTGCAGGGCCGCCACAATCGCCGCGCTGCGCTGGGCGCCCAGTTTGCTCAATGCATCGGCAGGCAGGGGCTGCTTGGCTTCCAGCTGTTCGCGCAAGCCGTTGTAGAACGCGCCCGTGTCGGCCACTTGCGGCTCACCCTCGATCAGCTTGCCCAGGCGTTGGAAGACGGGGATTTTGGCCGCCGCCGGCGCGGAAGCGTTGGCGGAGGCCGCCGCTGGGGCAGGCGCAGCCGATTCCGCGGCCTTTTTCTGCTTGTCCAGCTCAGCCTTGCCGAAGCGCTCGCCATACAGGTCGCGCAGGGCGCCACGGATCTTGCGTTCGCCCAGGTTTAACGGCCCCGGTTCTTCGCCCGCTTCCAGCTTGATGCCGGCCTTGGCGGCGACGGCGCGGCGCACGGCCTGGGCGCGCAGGGCGGCCCCGTCCGTGTCGCTGTACTGGCCCGGCACGGCCAGCTTCAGCTGTTCGCGCTTGGCGAGGATCTGCGCCACCTGCTTGAGTTTTTCCCGCTCGGGCGGCAGCAGCACGGCGCTGCCCGCATCGAAGTCGATGGCTTCCAGCTTGTCGGCGCTGATGCCCAGTAAGTTGCCCAGCGCGCGGAACGGCGCCGTGACGATTTTCGTCAGCACATTGCCCACGGCTTTCCAGATCAGCGCGCCATAGCTGAATTGCGGGTCGTTCATGTCGCCCGACACGGGCAAGCCCAGGTCGATGCGCCCGTCGCTATCCTTGAGGATGGCCAGCGCCAATTCCAGCGGCAGCTTCAGGGCGTCCGGGCTGTCGATGCGCTCGCCCAGGGTCAGCTTGTCGAGCACGACCTGGTTGGTGCCGTCGAGCTGGCGGTTGCGCACCTTGTATTGCAAGTCCAGCGAAATCTTGCCTTCCGCCACTTTATAGCCGGCGAATTTCATCGTGTACGGCGAGGCGGATACCATGTCGACGTTCTTGAAGACCACGTTCAAGTCCGTGTTGTCGGTCGGGGCGAAGGGATTTAATTGTCCGCGCACGCGCGCCAGGCCGAATTCGTCGATGCGGCCGTCCAGCTCGATCTGGCTGCGCGCATCGCGCTTGGTCGACAGGCCCGTGACGACGCCGTTGAGCTCATAGATCTTGGCGGCGAACTGCGGGCGCAGGCTCAGGTCGGCAAAGTCCAGCTTGGCATTCTGCAGGCGCACGCGGCGTACGCGTACGGGGAAGGCGGCGTCGGCGGGCGCGCTGGCGGTAGCAGGAGCGGGTGCCGTGGCCGGCTCGGGCGCCTTCACCAGCAGGCGCTGGGCATTGAGGCTGCGGTCGTTTTCGATGATCAGCTGCGCATTCGGTTCGACCACGCGCAGCTCGGGTATGTCGACAAAATCGGGACCCACGCTGGCAGTCAGCTTGTCGGCACGCACGCTTTTCCATGACGCAAAACGCTTGCCATCCGTTTCATTGAGCACGAGGCCGGCGATATCCACGCCGCCCTCATAGCGTACTTTCGGCGCTTTCGGCGCGCCGCCGCCCGTCGTCAGGCGGCCGCTGCCGGAGAGGGTGCCGCCCGCCAGCTTCAGCTTTACATGCTGCGCCAGCAACGGTTGCACGGGCGCCAGGGTCAGCTGTTTCAAATTCAGTTGCGCATCGACGGCGCCCGTGGCCGGCACGAACTTGCCGTTGGCCGTGAGCAAGCCGCCTTCGCGCAGGCCCACGCCCAGCTCGAACGGCAGCGCCTGCTTCATATCGTTGCTGACCTTGTGCAGGGACAGGCTGGCATCCTGCAGCGTGCCCTTGATGCCTGTGCCCGCGTCTTCGAAACGGGCGCCGAACTTGCTCAGTTCCACCTTGTCTACCGTCGTGGACCACGGCGCGGAAGGGGTTTCCTTGCCTGCGTCGGCTTTGCCGGAGGCAAACACGGGCAGTTTTTGCGCAATCGCAAACTCTCCCTGGCGGTTGCGCGTCAGGTCAATCTGCGCACCGCTGGCCGTCACGGCGCTCAGGTGCACGCTATGCGCCGCCAGGTCGATCTTGCCTTCCGTAAAGCCCAGCTGGGCCAGCTTGAACGGCGTTTGCGCGCCCCGTTGCATGGCCAGGTCGGCCAGGCTGAAATTGGCGCCGTCGATCACGGTGGCCAAGCCCGCTGGCCCTTGTTGCAAGCCCAGCTGCAGCTGCAGTTGCAACTGTTTCGCGCTCAATTGCAGGGTAGGCGTGACGGTTTCATCGATGGCGGAGACGTCCACATTGGCCAGTGCGAGCTGTTTTAAATCCACCTTCCACTTGCCAGGTTTGGCTGGCGCGGCGGCCGGTGCTGCAGGTGCGGGATTGCCCGGCAGCATCAGGTTCGCCACGTCGATCTCGCCCTTGCTGTCGCGCCGCACGGCCACCTTGCCGCCGTACAAGTTGATTTTATCCACCGTGACGTTCTGGCGCGCCAGATCCACGTTCACGCCGGCGATGCCCAGGGTGTCCAGCGATGTAAATGGCGCGCCCTTGCCGTCTTGCACCAGCGCCAGGTCGCGCAAGGCCAGGCCCGCGCCCTTGACGGTCGCTTCCAGCGTGCCGTCGGCATAGGAAAAGGCGTAGGGCAGGCGCGCCGACAGCTTGCCGCTGCTCACCGTCGCCCGCGTGTACGCCTTCAAATACGCGGCCAGGCCGGGCAGGGAAGCGTCGTTCAGTATCAACTCGCCTTCGCCCCGGATCGGGCTCAGCGAGGCCGTGCCGCGCCAGTGCAGCTTGCCGCCGCGCGCCGCGTCGGCGCTGAGGCTGTAGCTGCCGTTGGCATCGGGCAGGGTGGAGATATTGTCGAGTGTAAAGTTGATCGGCGTGAAGTTATCCGCATAACCCGCCTTCTGGTCTTGCCAGTCCACTTTGCCTTGCTCCAGCGCAAAGTGGCCGATGACGAGGCGCGGCATGCCGCCGTCGCTCTTGTCCGGATGATTGCGTTGCCAGGTGGCCAGCACTTCGGCCAGGTTGAACTTGCCGTCCGGCGTGATGGTCAGCTGCGCCTGCGGCGCCGTGATGCGGATTTCCGCCAGGCTCCAGGCGCGGCGCACGATGGATTTCCATTCGAGTTGCACGGCCAGCGCGCCGATGGACAGCAGCGGCGCGCCGCTCTGGCCACCAGCGCTGGCCGCTTCCTTGAAGGCGATCTGCTCCGCTTCCAGGCGCAAGGTGAACGGGTTGAAGCGTACGGAGCTTATGCTGGCCTGGCGCGCCAGTTCTTTTGCTGCAAATTTGGGCAGCTGGTTTTTGATGACGTAGGGCACCAGCCAGAAGCCGGCCGCGCTGTAGGCGGCCAGGACGCAGCCGGTGCCGACGGCCCAGCGCTGCCAGCGTTTCCAGCGAAATGTTTTCGTCTGCACGCTTTTGTTGTCGATTGTGTTCACGAACTTACCTTTTGATCTTGTTGGGGCGGCACATCCTGCGCGCCGTGACTGTCAGTATGCCTCTTTGCGGCCTCGTCTGCAAAATCCAAACGTGTTCAAGTGATAACAGGCGCCACGGTGGCCTTGTTTCTTCTGTAAAACTCACACAAACTCACACTTACTTGATAATGATTCTCATTATCGGTATCATGCGCGCTAACCGTAAGTTTCCATCCGTACATATTTTCTCATTGAAAGCCCAATGTCATGCCTGCTGTATCTCCCCGCACCCGCTTACTTCCAGTCGCCGCGGCCCTGTCGCTGGCCTTCGCTTCCCATGCGGCCCATGCCGCCAGCGGCCAGGACGATCTGACGGCTGGCGATGAGAAAGTCATGCAAGCCGTGCAAGTGACGGGCACCCGCGCGCAAGGCCTGGTGCCCGTCACGACGGAGGCGGGCAGCTTTCGCGGCGCCAACATCATGGACGTGCCGTCGACCGTCAACGTGATCACGCGCGAATTGCTGGAGCAGCAAGCCGTGTCCGGCCTGTACGACGCCGTGCGCAATACGGCGGGCGTGACGCGCCAGCAAAATGGCGGCGAAACGTGGGATCAGCTGGTGATACGCGGCATCGCCGTGGAAAACCGCACGAATTACCGCCTCAATGGCTCCATGCCCATCATGAACTTCTCGCAAGTGCCCATGGAAAACAAGGAGCGCGTGGAAGTGCTGAAGGGCGCCTCGGCCCTGTACTACGGTTTTACGTCGCCGGCCGGCGTCGTCAACTTCGTCACCAAGCGGGCTGGCAGCCAGCCCGTCACCAGCATGGGCCTGAGCCTCGATGACCGGGGCAGTGCCGTGGCGAATGTCGACGTGGGCCGCCGTTTCGGCGCGCAGCAGGAATTCGGCGTGCGCATCAATGCCGCCGGCGGCACCCTGGGTTCCTACCTCGATCATGTCGGCAATGGCAACCGCAGCTTTCTCTCCACGGCGCTGGACTGGCGGGTGACTAATAAACTGCTGTTGAAGGCCGACCTGGAATACGACCGCCGCAAGGTGACGGAGCAGGCGGGCGTGGCCTTGCCCACCGCCGTGAAAGGCGTGATCAACCTGCCGCGCGCCGTCGATCCGCGCAACTTGATCGGCCCCGACTGGTCGAATTTCGAGGCGCAGACGAAAAACGCGCAATTGCGCGCCGACTACGCCATCACGGATGGCTGGGCCTTGACGGTGGAGGCGGGCCACTCGGAAACGGCGCGCGACCGCCGCCTGGCCATCTTCCGCCTGAATAACGCGGCCGCGCTGGCCACGGGCGCGGGCCGCATCACGGGCAATATCCAGCACAGCGTGACGGCGTCGGACTTGCTGCGCGCGGAACTGGCCGGCAACTTTAATACGGGTTTGATTGCCCACGAACTGACCCTGGGCGCCTCGCGTACGGACAAGTCGCAAGATGCTATCTACCAGAGCAACTACACGATCGCGTCGCAAAACCTGTACCAGCCCGTGCCCGTGACGAATGTCGTGTTCGGTCCCAAGCCGACGGCGCCGACGACGGCTGCGCTCGAGACGCGCGACACGGGCTTGTACGCGCTCGACCGCATGGTCTTCAGCCCGCAGTGGCAAAGCGTCATCGGCGTGCGCCGCAGCAGTTATCAGAGCGACCAGGGCGCCAGCCACTACGACGTCAGCAAGACGACGCCGATGGCCTCATTGATCTACAAGGCCACGCCCGAACTGTCGTTTTACGCGTCCACGGCGCGGGGCCTGGAAGAGGGCGAGACGGGCCCGACGGGCACAGCCAATCAGGGCGTCAAGATGGCGCCCGGCGTGAGCAAGCAGAAAGAGCTCGGTGCGCGCTGGCTGACGCCGGGCGGCACCCTGGTCTCCGCCGCGCTGTTCGACATCACGCGCCCCGGCTATTACACGAATAGCAGCAACGTCTTCACGTCGGATGGTGAACAGCGCTACCGCGGCCTGGAAATCTCGACGCAAGGCAAGCTGACGCGCCAGCTGTCGTGGCAGACGTCGGCCCAGCTGCTCGCCCCGCGCTTTGCGCACATCAACGCCGACTACAATGGCAAGGCGCCGGAAAACGCGTCGAAACGCACGGCCAGCGCCTTCCTCGCCTACGCGTTTGACGCCGTGCCGGGCCTGTCCGTCAATGGCGGCGCGTATTACTACAGCGCCCGTCCCGTCAACGACCTGAACCAGGCCTTCCTCGGCGGCGTGAGCCTGTTCAGCGCGGGCGCCCGCTATGCGAGCCGCGTGATGGACAAGGCCGTCGTGTGGCAGCTGAACGTGGAAAACACGGCCGACAAGCGCTACTGGGCCGGCGCGGGCACGCGGCTGGCGTCGGGCGCACCGCGCGCTATCAAGCTGTCGATGAAGGTGGATTTGTAAGAACGCCTATCAAAACCTACTGCGCGTCGTGATCTGCGGCCTGCGATGCTCACTGCCTCGGCGGCCCCGTGCCAAGCACAGTTCCGCTTCTCAGCCACAGCTCCCTTCCGCTCGCTACGGTTTTGTTAGGCGTTGTAAGCAAGGTTTGACTTGCACCCTGTGCGCAGGGGCCTTGCCCTGATACAATGTTGCCATGTTCATCAGCAAAGGCAAGGCCGGCATCGTCCTGTGGATCGCGTGTATCGCCATCTTCCTGGCCACGCTCGCCCCTACGGTGTCGCGCGCGCTGACGGTCGCCAGCGGCCTGGCCGTGCCCAGCCTGGAAATCTGCTCGGTGGCGGGCGGCATGCAAGCCGTGCCCGCCCGCTACGATGCGCAAGAGCCTTCCGCGCCTGAGAAATCGGGCATGCGCATGGGCGATTGCCCCTGCTGCAGCATGCATGCGGACACCTTGTCGATACCGCCCACCACCCTCGTGCTCGCTTCCGGCGAGCTCCTCACGGGCTTGCTGCCCGAGCTGTTCTACCAGTCCGCCACGCCATTGTTCGCCTGGACGCCCGTCCAGCCCCGTGGGCCTCCCGCCGCTTTCTGATCTGTCCCTTTCCCTGAACTGCCTTGCGCCGCGCGTGCCGTGCGCTTGCGCCTGTTCATCTTACCTATACAGAATCTGAAAGCAGCACCATGAAACATTTACCGTTCTTGATTTCCCTCGCCATCGCCATGCCCGCCGTGGCGCAAACCCACAATGAAGCGGGCACCACCGTTTTGCCGGAAATGAAAGTCATCGTCACGGCCATAGGCGACGGCTACCGTCCTGCCGCCGACTCGGCGCTCATGCTCTCCAGCACGCCCGGCTACAGCGTGGCGGCCGGCGGCGGCGTGTCCGGCTTGCCTGTCGTCAATGGTTTTGCCGATGACCGCCTCAAGATTCGCATCGACGGCATGGAACTGACGTCGGCCTGTGCCAATCACATGAATGCGCCGTTGTCGTACATTGATCCGCAACAAGTGCAGCGCATCCGCCTGATCGCGGGTGTGACCCCCGTCAGCGCGGGCGGCGACAGCATCGGCGGCACCATCGAGGTGCAATCGAACGCGCCCGTTTTCGCCCGGCCGGGCGCGGGCCTGCTCACGCAAGGCAGCTTTGCCGTGTCGGGGCGCAGCGTCAACAACAGCGTGGCGACCAGCGTGCATGCCACGGCCGCCAGCGACGTGCTCAGCATCGGCTACAGCGGCGCTTACACGCGCGGCCACAGCTATGAAGACGGCCACGGCAATAAAGTGCTGGCCAGCATGTTTGAAAGCATCAACCAGGCCATCGTGCTGGCGGCGAAGGGCGATGGTCAGCAGCTGACCTTGCGCGCCGGCGTGCAGCACATCCCGTACCAGGGTTTTCCCAACCAGTACATGGACATGACGGACAACCATGGCCAGTTCGCCAATCTCGCTTACCAGGGTACATTTGCCTGGGGCGTGCTGGACGCGCGCGCCTACTGGCAGCAGACGGACCACGAGATGGGCTTTTTCACGCCCGAGCGCAAGGGTTCGATGCCGATGATTACGCATGGCCGCAACACCGGTTATGCGCTGATGGCCAGTTTGCCGACAGGGGCTGGCGAGTTGCGCCTGGGCCAGGAGTGGCACAGTTTCCGTCTCGACGATTACTGGCCGGCCGTGCCCGGTTCCATGATGATGGGACCGCGCACCTACCTGAACATCAATGACGGCAAGCGCGACCGCACCGTGCTGTTCGGCGAGCTGGAAACGCGCCACGCTGCGCGCTGGACGAGCGTGCTGGGCGTGCGCGGCGAATCCGTGCGCATGGAGTCGGGCGACGTGCAATCGTACGGCACCAACATGATGAACATGCCGGACCTGATGGCCGCCAAGGCCTTCAATGCGCGCAGCCGCAGCCAGCGCGACACGAATATCGATGCCTCCGCGCAAGCGACATTCACGCCCGATGCGGCCAGCAGCTATGCATTCGCGCTGGCGCGCAAGGTGCGCTCGCCCAACCTGTACGAGCGCTACTCGTGGGGCCGCGGCTCGATGGCCATGACCATGACCAACTGGTTTGGCGACGGCAACGGCTATGTGGGCGATATCGACCTGAAACCCGAGACGGCGTACACGGCGGCGTTCACGGCCGACTGGCATGGCGGCGGCGAGGAGGGCTGGTTCCTGCGCGTCAATCCCTATTACAGCAAGGTCGACAACTACATCGACGTCGACGTGCTGGCGTCTTTCCACCCGTACATGAAAATGGGCGCGAACGGCAACCTGCTGCGCTTTGCCAACCATGACGCCAAATTGTACGGCGCGAATCTGGCGTGGCAGCTGCCGCTGGCCAGCAGCGCCCACTGGGGCCGCTTCATGGCGACGGGCAATGCCGCTTACACGCGGGGCAAGCGCAGCGATGGCGGCGACCTGTACCGCATGATGCCGTTCAACGCCTTGCTGGCCGTCGAGCACAAGCTGGGCGCCTGGAGCAGCCGCATCGAAACGAAGATCGTGGCCCGCAAGGACAAGGTCGACGTGCGCCGCTTCGAGCCGGAGACGGGCGGCTATGCGCTCGTCAACCTGCGCAGCAGCGTGGCGCTGAACAAGATGGCCAGCCTGAGCGCCGGTGTCAGCAACCTGTTCAACCGCGCGTATGCGGACCCGCTCGGTGGCGTGTACCTGTCGGGACTGAAGGCGAACGGCGGGGCGCTGCAAGCCTTGCCGGCCGAGGGACGGTCGATTGACCTGGGGCTGCAGCTGAAGTTTTAAGCCTGCTATCAGCGTGCGTCTTCCTGCCGCCGATGCGGGGGGAAGGCGCACGCTGGCAACGCCGCATCGGCGAGCGCCATGTGGTCGTGACAATGTGCGCATGTTTCTCGACGGTAATTTGTTATGCTCTCTGGCGCCTGCTTCAGGCGTTTGGCGCACATGGGTGCGATAGCGGAGGCTGAAGGCTTTATCTGCTGAAATGAAGCTGACTTAATATAAAGGTGTCCATGATCGCATTTAAAGATTTTCGTTCGACCACTGCGGGCAGTCCGCTTTCCGATGGCATGGACCGGTCGCTGGTATTGGCCAATGAATGGCTGTTAAAAACCGGCGTTCGTCCGGTCAACATCGAAACCATCACGGAAACGCGAGGCTGGACGGCGTTAGCCAAGGTTGAGCGAGGGATACGGGTTTGGTATGAAGTGGCGCCTCCTCCCTTGAAGTCCTGAGCTGTTCAGGCAGACCATTCCCCGCTCACCGGCCGCAGAGCCATCAACTTCCGCCTCCGCTCTTTTTTCGCCGTGAGCCCGTCAGCACGCGCAGCGCGGTGGCGATCGGCACCTTGTTCTTGGCCAGGTAGGCGGCGGCCGTGGCGGTATCGAGCATTTCCTGGAAAATAATGCCGACCTCGACCTTTTGGGCCGTCAAATCGTCCTGCCTTGCGCAGTCGAGGATTTCCATATTCGTAGCAGTAACTTTGTCATTCTTGGAGCGCATTTTTGCCTCGGTAGAAAAGAGAAAAAATGTCTCCTTTATTTGCCTTTAAGATAACTTATTTTTGTGACTTTGTGGAAATTTTTCTTTAATCGATAGTGCCTTCAAGAATTAAATTTAGCTATGGGCCAAGGTTGGTGCCTGGGGATGAATGCGGGATAGATGACATTCCCTCATGCATTGCCTGATCAACCATCGTTTGCCAGCGGCGCCCGGATGCGCTCTAATCATGGCTTGTTCCTACACGAGGTTGCCATGCTGCCCACTCCCGCCATCGCCGCGCTGCGCGAAAAATTTCCCCTGATTACAGAACTGATGGCCTTGCAGCCCTTGAGCTGGTTCAATCCCCGCATCGCCCCGGCGGCCGAGGGTTTGAAGGATGTGGGCTTGACGGCGGACGACGTGGCCGATGCCAGCGCGCGCCTGGCGCGCTTTGCGCCGTACCTGGCCAAGGCGTTTCCGGAAACGCAGGCCAGCGGCGGCGTCATCGAGTCGCCCGTCGTGCCGCTGCCCGCCATGCAGGCGGCCTTAGACATGACGAGCGGTCAGCTGTGGCTCAAGCAGGACAGCCATTTGCCCATTTCCGGCTCGATCAAGGCGCGCGGCGGCATCTATGAAGTGTTGAAACATGCGGAAATGCTGGCGCTGGACGCGGGCTTGCTGAAGGAGGGCGATGACTACAGCCTGCTGGCCAGCGACGCCGTGCGCGCCTTCTTTGGCCAGTATGCGATCGCCGTCGGCTCCACGGGCAACCTGGGTTTGTCGATCGGCATCATGAGCGCGCGTCTGGGCTTTCGCGCCACCGTGCACATGTCAGCCGATGCGCGGCAATGGAAGAAGGATAAATTGCGCAGCCACGGCGTCACCGTCGTCGAGTACGCGACCGACTACAGCGTGGCCGTGGAAGCGGGGCGCCAGCAGGCGGAGAACGACCCCACCTGCCACTTCGTCGACGATGAAAATTCGCACGATCTGTTTCTCGGCTATGCGGTGGCGGGCCAGCGCCTGCAAGCCCAGTTCCAAGCGGCCGGCGTCGTGGTCGATGCGCATCACCCCCTGTTCGTCTACCTGCCGTGCGGCGTGGGCGGCGGTCCCGGCGGCGTGGCCTTCGGCTTGAAGCTGGCCTTTGGCGATTTTGTTCACTGCGTCTTCGTCGAGCCGACCCACTCGCCGTGCATGCTGCTGGGCGTACACACGGGCTTGCACGAGGGAATCAGCGTGCAGGAGATCGGCATCGACAACCTGACGGCCGCCGATGGACTGGCCGTGGGACGCCCGTCCGGCTTCGTCGGGCGCGCCATGCAGCGGCTGATCGACGGCTACGCCACCGTCACCGATGACGAACTGTACCGCTTGCTGGCGACGCTGGAACAAACGCAAGGCTTGCGCCTGGAACCGTCCGCCGTGGCCGGTTTCGCGGGCATCCCTGCCGTGCTGGCCGCGCCGCAATACCAGGCGCAGCTGGAAACGGCCACCCACCTCGTGTGGGGCACGGGCGGCAGCATGGTGCCCGAGCCGGAAATGACGGCCTATGTGGCGCGCGGCCGCGCCTTGCTGGCGGCCGGAGCCGCGTGATGCCGCCCGGCATGCCGCGCATGTCCACGCTGACGGCCAGCCAGTTCGCCAACCTGCACACCTTTCTCGTGGCGGCGCGCCATGCCAGCTTCGCGCTGGCCGCGCAGGAACTGGCGCTCACGCCCAGCGCCGTCAGCCACCGCATCGCGCGGCTGGAAAGCAGCCTGGGCTTGCGGCTGTTCCAGCGCCTGACGCGGCAGGTCAAACTGACGGCCGACGGCGAGCGCATCTTTGCCGCCCTGCAAATCGGCTGGGACGGCTTGCAGGCGGCGCTGGCCGGCGGCGATGCGCTGGCGGGCAGCATCACCGTGCATGCGCGCCCGTCCATCGCCCGGTGCTGGCTGGTGCCCCGCCTGGCAGGCTTCGCTGCACAATATCCGGACGTGTCGGTCGACTTGCGCGTGGGCAATGAAAGCGTGGACTTTCGCGCCGGCCAGGTCGACCTGGCCTTGCACTATGGCGACGGCCACTTTCCCGGCCTGGCATCGCGCAAGCTGATGGCGGAATGGCTGGCGCCCGTGTGCAGCCCGCACTATGCGCGCGAACACGGCTTGTTTGACGCGCCGCATCAGCTGTCCAGCGCGACGCTGCTGCACGACACCCTGGCGTGGCCCGCCTGCGCGCCCGACGCCGAGTGGCGGTTGTGGCTGGACGGGCAGGCGCCGGAGGTGACCTTGCCGGCGCGCAGCCTGCGTTTCGACCGCGCCGACCTGTGCGCGCAGGCGGCCATCCACCACGCGGGCGTGGCCATGGGCCGGCGCCAGCTGGTGCAGCCGTGGCTGGCCAGCGGGCAGCTGGTTTTGCCGTTCGGCCCTTTTAACTTGCCCAGCCCGCAGGCGTATTACCTCGTGCACAGCGCACACGCCGCGCTGCCGGCGCGCGTGCAGGCCTTGTTCGATTGGCTGCTGGGGCAGGCAATTTGATACACTGCGCCCCTCATTGAAACGCGCACGAAAGTATGCCCATGCAGCCAACCCCATCGACTTCGACCGCGCCGGCGCAATTGCGCGAGTTACGCAGCACTGCGCTGGCCTGCCTGCTGGAACCGGACCCGGCAACCAAGGTGGCGATGGTGGCGGCCATGGCCGAGGCGCCGCTGGCACTCGACGCGCAGGCGGACTTGGCGCCCACGGGCGCCGTGCCGGGCCGGCCCGAGCGTCCGGAACTGGTGCCGCCGCGCCTGGTGGGGCGGCGTTCGATGATCACGCCGGAAGGGCGCGCCATGCTGGTGCACGCGCTCGCGCATATCGAATTCAACGCGATGAATTTGGCGCTCGATGCCCTGTGGCGCTTCCCGGACCTGCCGGCTGAATACTATACGGACTGGCTGCGCGTGGCGAAGGAGGAAGCGACGCACTTTGCCATGCTGCAGGCGCACCTGCAGGTCTTGGGCCACACGTATGGCGACTTTCCCGGCCACGACAGCCTGTGGGAAATGGTCGACAAGACGCGCGGCGACGTGCTGGCGCGCATGGCGCTGGTGCCGCGCACCCTGGAAGCGCGCGGGCTCGATGCGATTCCGCCGCTGCGCGCCAAGCTGGCGCAGGCGGGAGATCTGGCCGCCGCAGCCATCCTCGACATCATCCTGCGCGACGAAGTGGGGCACGTCGAGATCGGCAACCGCTGGTACGGCTATCTGTGCGGGCAGCGCGGCCTGGACCTGCGCGCGACGTATGCCGAGCTGGCGCTGCGCTACGAGGCGCCCACCCTGCGCGGCCCGTTCAACCTGGAAGCGCGGCGGCGGGCGGGGTTTTCGGAGCTGGAATTGTCCGATCTGCCCGCCTGACCTTGCCTACGGATGGGCCGTGAGGCTGATGTGCCAGTGGCTCAGGTGTCCCGTCTCGATGTGCACTTTTGCCGGCTTGGTCCAGGCGCCCGCGCCGGGGATCTTGTCGGCCGGCGCGGCGGAAAAGCGCCCGTCGACGAGGGCCAGCTTGATGAAGCTGGGGCCGATGTAGATGATGCGCGTGCTGGCCGGCGCCGCTTCCTGGGCCAGCATGGCCCGGTTCGCCGCGATCCACGCCAGCAGCGCCGCCAGTTTCGGCTTTTGCGCGGGGTTGGCCACCACTTCCGCTTTTGCGTCGTTGATCAGCTGGTGAATGGCGGCGCCGTCGTTCTGGCCGCCCAGCGCGTCCGTATAGCCGCCGGCGCCGTCCGCGTAGCGCAGGTCGATCTGCTGGCCGTCGCTGTGGCCGCTGTGGCCGAGGATGGACCGGCCCGTTGCCGTCTGCGTCACGTGCTGGCCGCTGATGTCGTCGAAACGGTAAGCCTTGCCCGCCAGCCAGGCGATGGCCAGGCGCGTGGCCCACGAATCGCCGCCAGGATCGCGCGTGCCGTAGCGCCGCGCCGCCAGCGCCGCCTCGTCGTTGGCCAGGTACAGGGGGATATAGGCCGTGTCGCCCTTGAACGCCACTTGTCCCCCTTCGGCCGGGTCGGAGCTGGCATCGGTATTGTCGATGCGGCCCTTCAGGCGCACCGTGACGACGGCCTTCTTGTCGAGCTTGGCGCCGGCAAAGGCGGGCAGCACCAGGCTGGGAAATTTCACGGTGCCGGCAGTCTTGGTATTGGTCTGGGACAATAAATTCTGCGTGCTGAAGGCGGGGTCGCCGCCGCCGGACGCAATGCCGATGTTCACTTCCGTAATCGTCGCCGCCGCCGGCGTGTAGTGCAATTCCAGCGGCAAGGTGTGCGTGGCCGTGGCGTTTCCTTGCGACACGGATACATACGGTCCCGCCAGATTGCCCGTCAACTTGATCGGCTGCAACACGGGGTGGGCATCCTTGTTGGGCGAAAGGAATTTTGCCAGCGTCACCTTCAAGCCCTTGCACGCGAGGCTCAGTTCCACCGTCGTCACGGTGGCCAGAGCGCTGTCGCCGATATTCGTGGCGCTGACATTGCCGCCCAGGTTCAACGCCCCATCCTTGGTTTGCTTGCTGACATCGACGCACTCGGTCCTGACGATGGTGCCCTGCGTAAAGTGGCTCTGGTTGACGGCGCCTGCGGCGGCCAGGTTGACCCCGGGCAGCCCCGTCACGGAATAGGACCAGGTATCGTTGTACTGGCTTTGCGCCGTCGTGTAGACGGGATACTCGGCCGTGCTGACGGTGATTTTCACGCCCACGTTTTTCGTGTCCTTGGGCACCGTGAAGGCGATGGGCGAGCTGATGGTCTGGTTTTGCGCGGCGGCCGTGGCCGTGAAGGTCTTGCTGTCCGCGTCATCCTGCGGCGTGACGTCGCCCGCGGCGCGATGGCTGGCGGGCACCTCGCGCGCGGGCGGCGCGGCGCCATCCTGCGTGACGCTGCCGGCGGTATAGGTCTTCGCCTCGGCGCGCAAGGCCGGGCTCGCCGCATACGGGTAGACGATGTCGACATTGACGTTGCTGCTGCTGTTGAAGACGACGGCGCTGACGCTGACCACGTTCGGATGGACGAGGTCGTTCAAGGTCAGCTGGTAGGTGTCGGGCAGCACGCCATCGAAGTGGAAGGCGCCCGTGGCGTCGATCACGGCCACCTGGCGCTGGCGGTTGTTGTAGCCGGCCAATAACATTTTCTTGCCGGCCAGTCCCGTGGCATTGGCGCCTGCGGGCGTGCGCAGCTGTCCTTGCAGCACGATGCCGGACTTGATGACGATCAAGGCATAGCTGGCCGTGAACTCGCCATCCTGCGAGACGAAATTGAGATTCAGGTCGTAGCTGCCGTTGGGCAAGGATGCCAGCAGTTGCTGCATGGCCGTGGCGCCGATGCTGAAGGTGCCGCTGGCCGCATCGAACGTCCAGTAGCTCTTGAGGCTGATGGCCGCGCCGTCCGGCATCGACAGCAGACCGTCGCTGTCATCCTGCAGTGCCATGGGGGCCGCGCCCACGAGGCGCAATCCCAGGCCGCCCGGCTGCAGGCGGTTGTTCGGCCCCAGCCCAGTGATGGCCAGCACGGGCGCCGCGGCGGGCACGCTGCCGTCGTCGTTCGGCTCCACATAGGTTTCCACGGCCGTCGGCAGTTCGGTCTGGATCAGCAGATCCAGGATGGTGACCTTGCCGCCCTTGCTGAGGGAAAATTGCGCATGCTGGTCGACGCCCGTGTCGCCCGGCGTGGAAAAGCGCAGGCTGCCTTCCTGCAGCAGCACGTCCGTGACGGCGCCGCTGGCCTTGACGCTGTCGGCGCCGTCGGGAAAGCCCAGCCCGGACAGCGGCAGCACGACCACTTGCGCGGGCCGCACGGGGTCGAGGGCGATGCCGGTGCTGGCGCTGAAAGTCCAGGTCAGGCCGGCGCTCTGGAAGGCGATGCTGCGCTCGATGCGCAGGGTGATGGTGTCAGCGGGCGTGACGGTGGCGCCCGCGCCGATGCTGCCGGCCTGCACGTCGCCATCGATGATGGTGCTGCCTTCTGGCGCGCTGGCCAGCACGGCTTGCACATTGCCGGCCGCCTCGCTGCCATTGTTGCGGATGTGCACGCGGTAGGTGTAGTCCCAGACCGTGCGGCTGACGCGCTGTTCAGCCACTTTATCGAGCATCGTCACTTCAAAGTCGCCGGCGGCCTGGACGGTGGCTGCCGCTGCCGCCAGCATGACCTTCGGCGCGGGCGACTGCGTGGGATCGTTGGGGCCGCCGCAGGCGCACAGGCCGAGCGCCAGGCCTGTGGCCAGCGCGGCGCCGGCCAGCTGCCGGCGCCGCAGGCACGCCAAGCCCAGCACGCCGGCCAGCAGCAGCCATGGTGTAGAGGGCAGGGGCACGGCGGCCGGCTGCGTGATGCCCGTGTCGAGTTCGATGAAGGAGACGGGGTCGAGGATGCTAAACGGCTGGGCGCCGGGGCTGCCCGCGCCCAGGTAATCGAAGGTGACGGAAAAGCCCGTGGCCGTGGCGCCGGGGACGATGCCGCCGGCCAGCGCCAGCGCGTCGAGGTAGCCGCTGGCGGGAATGGCGGGATCGGGCTGCACCAGCAGCACGTCCCAGCCCGGCGCCGTGGAGACGCTCTGCAGGTTGGCGTAGGTGCCCACGCTGAAGAACAAGGTGAATTCCTCGATGGGCACGGCCAAGGTGGTATTGCTGACCGTGTAGTCGTAGCGCCACTGCGTGCCGCCCAGCGACGTTGCCGTGTAGCCGATGCTGGTGGCGTGCGCGGCCGACATTGCGCATAGCAGCAGCGCCAGCAGCACTTGTTTGATAAAGCTCATGATCGTTCCCCCGTTGACTGGCGCCAAGCGTGCCCAGGCGAGAGGTCAAGCAGGAAACGTTCCTGTCTGGATTATGCTGCAAAAACAAGGGCTAGTCTGGGACGGGCCGGAGCAGGTGTCAAATCTGCCGACATCGGCATTTATGGCTGAGTCTGTCAGCGCTGTCCTACCCATCTTGTCGAAACCGTCTGATTGTATGCCTTGTGGAAACACGCGATGATCGTGTCCATGCTGCAACAGCCAACCAGTCCGACGGAGTATGCGATGCAAAAGCCAGGCCAGTCCCTTCACGTGAACAAGCCATTCCTGCTGATCTGCCTGTTCACCTTTTCGACCCTGGCGGCCACCTGGATGAATGCGGGCGAGGCGCAGAACGGCGATGCCGCGCCGGCCCCCGTGGCGCGCGAAGCGGGGCATGGCACCTTGCCCGTGTGCCGCAGCGATGCCCTCACGCTGTCGGCCCAGTGCCAGCGCCAGCCCGCGCGCCAGGCTTGACCGCACTCTGCAGGCGCTGCTGCAGCAAGGCCAGCACGGCCGCTTCCTCCGGCGCCAGCGCCGGCAGTTCTTCCCGTAATTGCTCCTGCGCCCGCGCGCGCATGCCTTCCAATAAACTGCCCTCCAGATACGATTCCAGCACGGCCGGATGCACATAGCATTTGCGGCAGATCGTCGGCGTATTGCCCAGTTTTTTCGCCACGGACTCGATCGCCTGCACGATGTTTTTCTTCGCTTGCGCATCGGAATCGACCTGCTCGAACGCCTGCAGGGCCAGCGCGGCCAGCAGGGTGCCGGACCAGGTGCGGAAATCCTTGGCCGTGTAGTCTTCGCCCGTCACCTCGCGCAGATAATCGTTGACGTCGCCCGAATCGACGCCGTGGCGAGCGCCATCGTCATCGATGTATTGAAACAGTTCCTGGCCCGGCAACTCGCGCATGCGCCGCAGCACCGTGGCCAGCTTGCGGTCGCTCAGGCGGATATCGTGGCGCACGCCGCTCTTGCCCTTGAAGTGAAAGGCCACGGCGCTGCCGTCGACCTGCACGTGGCGCGTGCGCAGGGTGGTCAGGCCGAACGATTTGTTCGTGCGCGCATATTCTTCGTTGCCGATGCGCATCATCGTCAATTCCAGCAGGTGCACGATGGTGGCCAGCACTTTTTCGCGTGGCAAGCCCGGCAGGTGCATGCCGCGCGCGACGGCGGCGCGGATGGCGGGCAGGGCGCGGCCAAAGCTGAGCATGCGCTCATATTTCGCTTCGTCGCGCACCTGGCGCCAGCGCGCATGGTAGCGGTACTGCTTGCGGCCCCGCGCGTCGCGGCCCGTCGCCTGCAGGTGGCCGTTGGCGTGCGGGCAGATCCACACGTCCGTCCAGGCGGGCGGGATGGCCAGCGCCTTGATGCGCGTCAAGGCGGCGCTATCGCGCACGATCTGGCCGTCCGCGTCGCGGTAGCGGAACTTGCCGGGCTTGCCCGATCGGGCGATGCCGTTCTGATGGTCGCCCGTGTAACGCAGGCCGGCGGCGCGGGCCGTGGTGGTGGCAGATATTTCCATGACGATAGCTTACCTTGCAGGCCGCGCATCCGGCGCGCCGTTATGCTAAGGTGCGCATTCGTAACGCCGTGCGCGGCAGACAGGAGCAGCAGATGTTTGGCAGAAAAAAGAATCTGGAAGAAGACCACGCCCCCCAGACCGACAAGCAGTATGAAAAGAAGTACACGGATGACAGCTTCTGGGACAAGGTCGTCAAGTTCGCCAAGACGGCGGGACGCGAAGTCATCGAAAAAGCCCTTTGGCTGTACTACGCCGCCCAGCAGCCGAACACCCCGCTGTGGGCCAAGACGGCCATTTACGGCGCGCTCGGCTATTTCATTTCACCCATCGATGCGATTCCCGACATCACGCCCGTGGTCGGCTATGCGGATGACCTGGCCGTGCTGGCGGCGGCCGTCGCCACCGTCGCCACCTACATCACGGCCGAGGTCAAGGAACGGGCCGCCGAGAAACTGCGCGGCTGGTTCGGCGCCTAGCCGCCGGCAGCGGGCAGGCCCGGCTGGCCCTTGACGGCGTTCCGGTACCTGGCCCTGGCCTCGGCCTTCTTCACCGCCTCGGCGGCGATGTTCTGCGCCTTGATGCGGGCTTTTTCACTCTTGCTGCGCTGCTGCGCCACGTCCTTGTTGCCGATGCGGTTCGTCATGCTGGTCTCCTCGTTGATGGTCAAGTTTGACCAGCACAGCATACGTTCTTGCCCAGGCGCTACCGTGCGCCCGTTCACACAAGCGCCATGCCTACCTCGCTGGCGCGCCGCCGGCCCCGTGCGCGAGCAGGCGCAGCACGACTTCTTTCTGGAATGAACGAAACTCCTTGTCGGCGCTGACGTTCGCGAAGGCCAGCACGGCCGTCTTGCTGGCCCGGTCGACGCAGACGACGGACGCGGCCCCCGGGTCGCCGCCGCTGTGCGTGGCCAGCGCCCGGCCGTCGACGTCGCGCAGCAGCCACACCAGCGCTTGCTGCACGGATGAATCGGCGGGCACGACGGGGGCCGCTTGCGGGGCGAAAAACAGTTGCAGCGTCGCGTCTTGCAGGTAGCGGTGGCCATCGACCCGGCCGCCATTGCTGAAAATGGCCAGGAAACGGGCAAAGTCCTGCGCCGAGCTGCGCAGCAGGCCGGCCGGCCAGTCCGGATAGCCGACGGGCGGCAGCGCTTGCAGGCCCGGCTCCTTGTGCGCGTACGGCTGGGCGACGACGGCGCGCCGCGGCAAGCCGGCCAGGTTCCAGGCCGTGCTGTCCATGCCCAGCGGTTCGAACAGGTGCTCGCGCGTATAGGCGTCGAGGCCATCGGGGTTCAAACGGCCGACCAGATAGCCGAGCAGGGCGATGCCAACATTGCTGTAGCGCCATTCCGTGCCGGGCCGGGCGGCAAACGACACATCCGCGTCATACCAGGCGCCGCCGCGCGACAGATAGCCCTTGACGAAGTCGCGCAGGGGCAAGCGCGGGTCGCCCTGGACGGCAAATGCCGTCGTCTTGTCGTACACGGCGTCGGAAATGCCCGAGGTGTGGCTGAGCAAATGGCGAAAGGTGATGGGCACGTCGGGAAACTTCGGATGCATGAGCGGAAAGTCCAGGTAGGCCGCCACCTTGTCGTCGAGCTGGAAGGCGCCCTGTTCCAGCAGCATCATGACGGCCGTGGCCGTGACGAGTTTGCTGACGGAGGCGACATGGAACACCGTGTTCGCATCGGCCTTCTTGCCGGCCTGGATGTCGGCCCAGCCATAGCCGCGCGCGAAGACGGTTTGTTCGCCGCGCACCACGGCCACGCTCATGCCCGGCGTTTCCGTGCGGGCCAGGCCATCGCGCATGAAGCCGTCAAATTCCGTTTCCCACGCCAGCCTGGCCGGATCGGTGGCGCAGCCCGTTTGCAGCAGGGCCAGTGAGACGCCCAGTCCCAGCATGCTTCGTCGTTTCATTGATTCTCTCTTTTGCCATTTTTAATTATCTTAACAATATTTCCGTCCGCCATAGGGGCAATTGACAAATCATTGCTTTGCAGCAATGACAAAGGGAGCGGCGGGTGCTTGTTTGGCCAGTTATTTGCGCCAGTAGCGTTCCAGCAAAGGCTTGACCGTCAGACCGTGCACGACGATGGAGAGGATGACGACGACGAGGGTGATGTCGGCCAGTTCGCGCGCCAGGCCGCGCGGCAAGCCATGCGCGATGGCATAGCTGAGGTAGTACAGCGAGCCGATGCCGCGCACGCCGAACCAGGCGGCCAGCCCCCGCAGCCGCACGCTGGTGCCGGAAGCCAGCAAGCCGAGCATCACGCTGGCCGGACGCGCCATCAGCAACAGGAACAGCGCCACGCTCCACGCCCGCCAGCTCCAGGCGGCGGCCGTGACGGCGCCGCCCAGCAACAGCACCAGGGTCAGTTCGGACAGGCGTTCCAGATGTTCCTTGAAGACGAGGGCTTCGCCGCTGACGGTCAGCGTCACCTCGCTGTCGTGCGGTTTGGCGGCGGACACGGCATGGGTTTCTTCCGCCTGCAGCAAGCCTTGCCGGTCTTTCGGCGCGCCGGCCAGCCGCAGTTCCGTCTGGCGCAAGGCCACGCCGGCAAAGAAGACGGCCAGGAAGCCCCACGCGTGCAGCCAGCTGGACACGCCGTAGACGAGGGCGATCAGACCCAGGGCCGCTAGGTCATCGAGCACTTCATGCTTCGGCTCCTTGGCGCGCAGCTGCCAGCCCAGCCAGGCCAGCAGCGCGCCGCCGGCCGCGCCCAGGGCGATGGCGCCCGCGCTGGCCCAGAGTAAATCGCGCCACAGCCAGGTGGCGCCATGCGGCCCCAGTTCATGCAAGCCCAGCAAGCCCAGGCCCAGCATGACGAAAGGAAAACCGCTGCCATCGTTCATGCCCGCCTCGCTGGTCAGCATGAAGCGCAATTGCTCGCTGTCGCCCGCATGGCGCAGCTGAACGTCGGTGGCCAGCACAGGGTCGGTGGGTGCGAGGATGGCGCCCAGCAGGATGCCCGCGCCCAATGGCAGATCCAGCAGCAGGCAGGCAAAGGCCGCCACGAGGGCCACGGAAATGGTCATCGACAGCCACGCCAGGCGCAGCGAAGGCAGCCAGCGTGCCAGGCTGAAGGGCACGGGCATTTTGACGCCGGCGGAAAACAGGGAGATGAGGACGGCGATTTCCGTCAGGGTTTCCAGCAGGGGCGCCTGTTGCACCAGGTCGAACGAGAACAGGCCGAGGAACAGGGGGCCCAGCAGCAGGCCCACGCCCAGGTAAGCCATGGCCGAGGTCAATGGCAGGCGCGCGATGCCGTCGGCGCCCAGGCCACGCGCCAGCATCAGGCAGCCGATCAGGATGAACCAGGCGGTGGTGCTCATGCTCCTATTCTAGCGGCGCATGGGCCGGGGCAGCGCGCCGCAGGTTTTGTTATGCCTTGTACAACTGCACCGTATCGTTCTGCGCCTGCATGGCGTGCAGCTCGATCGGGTCGAGCGTGGAGCGCAAGCGGGGCAGGCTGTGCGGATAATTGGTCGTGATAAAGGCCAGCATCTGCTCGCGCACGAGGCAGCGCAATTCAAACGCCGTGCCTGAATCCACCGCGCTGATCAGGAAACGCACGCGCACGGCCCGCTCGTTCGAATCCGTCGCCTGCACGGTGCAGACGCGGCCGTCCCATTGCTTGGCGGATGCGCAGATGCGCGTCAGTTCCGCCCGCAGGGGCTCGATCGGGATGCTGAAATCGAGCCACAGGAACACCGTGCCGAGGATGTCGGAGGAGGTATGCGTCCAGTTCTCGAACGGATTTTCGATGAACCATTGCAGCGGCACGATCAGCCGGCGTTCGTCCCACACGCGCACGACCACGTAGGTGCCCTTGATTTCCTCCACCGTGCCCCATTCGCCATTGACGATCAGCACATCGTCGATGCGGATCGGTTGCGAAAACGCAATTTGCAGCCCTGCAATGAAATTGCCGAGCACGGGCCGGGCGGCGATACCGGCCACCAGGCCCGCCACGCCGGCCGAGGCCAGCAGGCTGGCGCCGATCTGCCGCGCGCCGGGCAAGGTCAGCAGCACGAAGGACACGCCCAGCAGGACGACGATGGCATGCGCGCTGCGCGTGAGCACGCGGGCCTGGGTGATCCGGCGTCGCGCGCGCAGGTTGTCGGCCGCATCGACGGGATTGATCTGGGAAATCGTGATGCTGAGCGACTCGATGCATTGCATGGCCAGCCAGGTCAGCGCGATGATCAGCGCCACGCTGGCCAGGTGCGACATGGCGACGAGGCCCGGCGTGTCGTCGGGCGCGCTGGCCAGCACCATGCGCAGGCCGAAGACGATCAGGCACAGCTGGCTGGCGCGGAAGGCCACGCGCGCCACGTTGCTGGCCAGCGCGTGGCCATGGGCCAGTCTTTTCAGCAAGCCGATGCCGGCCCGGTGCACGCCGATGGCGACGAGGGTGACGAGCAGGGCGGAAACGAGCACGGTCAGCGCCGAGCGCAGCGGGCCTCCCATCAGCGAGTGAAACGTGCTGAGATCCATAGGCGAAAACTCCTTATTGATAAGTGAAATGGATGTCGGAAGCGGGTATTTTACGGGCAGATGACGTCGCGGGGGCGTGCGTTGCCGTACGGATAAGACTTCGGTCAAGGCGGATACTGGAAGAAATTGCTGCGCTGCGCCATGCCACGTTGACGTTTCAATACGGAAAGCAAGCGGGCGTCGCCGCATTGGAAACATAGTCATACTTGCCATGCTTTTTGTTTTTGCAAAGGAAACCGATGATAGTACGATCACTCCGCATGTCCTTGCGCTTCATCCTGCCGCTTGCCCTCGTGCTGGGACTGTTTGCTTATATCGTGGTACCCCTGTTAGACAATATTACCCTGCGCTGGTATGTGCGCGACCTCGACAGCCGGGCTGAATTGCTCGCTGGAACCCTCCGCCCCTCGCTCACCGAATACCTGCCTGCGCAAGACGCCGCGCGCATCGGCGAACTGTTCCAGGGCGCCACGCGCGACGAACGCCTGATCGCCATCGGCTTTTGCGACAACGGGGGCCACTTGCTGTACCAGTCCGCGCAATACCCAACTTCCATCGGCTGCTGGAGCACGCCCTCGACGGGCGGCCTGTACAAATCCCTGGCGCAATTGCCGCAAGGGCAAGTCCACCTCAGCGAAACCCCCGTCATGCAGGACGCGTCCCAGCTGGGCCGTCTGGTGCTGGTGCAGGACATGAGCTTTGTCGAGCGCCGCAATACCGATACCAAGCGTTTTATTTTTGCCTTCCTGGCCGTGCTGGCCGTGCTCATTTCCCTGATGACCGTGTTCGTCGCCCACCTGAGCTGGCGCGGCTGGCTGTCGGCCGTGAAGGATATTTTACGGGGCGAGTTGCTGCCGAAAAGCAATGGTGCAGTGGCCGCCGCTACGGCGCCCGCCGCCGCGCCCGCGCCGCCGCCGGAAATGCAGCCGCTGATCGGCGACTTGCGCGAATTGCTGCAGGAATACCATTTGGAACGCCAGGGCGACAACGGCTGGTCGTCCGACTGGACGCCGGACAAGCTGCGCGCCTTGCTGGAGGCGGACTTGCAGGGCGACCAGGTGCTGGTTGTGTCGAACCGCGAACCGTATATCCACACCAAAACAGAGAGCGGGATTGCCGTGCAGCGCCCGGCCAGCGGCCTGGTGACGGCCGTGGAAGCCGTGATGCGGGCGTGCTCCGGCACGTGGATCGCGCATGGCGCCGGTTCCGCCGACCGCGAGACGGTCGACAAGCTCGACCACGTACCCGTGCCGCCCGACAATCCCAGCTATACCTTGCGCCGCGTGTGGCTGACGGAAGAGGAAGAGCAGGGATATTATTATGGTTTTGCCAATGAGGGCATGTGGCCGCTGTGCCATATCGCCCACGTGCGTCCCGTGTTCCGCTCGTCCGACTGGGAGCAGTATGTAAAGGTCAACCGCCGCTTCGCCGATGCCGTGATCGCCGAGGCGAAGACGGACAATCCCGTCGTGCTGGTGCAGGATTATCACTTCGCCTTGCTGCCGCGCATGGTGCGCGAAGCCTTGCCGAAGGCGACGATTATCACTTTCTGGCATATCCCCTGGCCGAACTCGGAATCGTTCGGCATTTGCCCATGGCGCGAGGAAATCCTCGACGGCTTGCTGGGCAGCACGATCCTCGGCTTCCACACGCCATTCCACCGCAAGAATTTCCTCGAAACGGTGGACCGCTACCTGGAAACCCGCATCGAGCCGGAAGCGTCGACCATTTCGTATGGCGGCGAGATGACGCAGGTCGAGGATTACCCGATCTCGATCGCCTGGCCCGAGGATGATCCGGCGCAGCCCGACGTGGCCGCGTGCCGCGCGCAAATCCGTGCCGAGCTGGGCGTGGCGCCTGACCACTTGCTGGGCATCGGCGTGGACCGCCTCGATTACACGAAAGGCATCGTCGAGCGCTTCCAGGCCGTCGAGCGCATGCTGGAACAGCAGCCCGGCATGGTCGGCAATTTCACGTTCGTGCAAATCGCCGCCCCCAGCCGCGCTTCGCTCGATGAATATCAAAGTTTTGACGCGCGGGTGCGCAAGATGGTCGAGCGCATCAACCGCCGCTTCGGCAGCGGAGATTACGTGCCCATCCTGCTGAAGGCCGAACACCATGGCCAGGACGATTTGCAGCGCTATTTCCGCGCCTCGGAAGTGTGCATGGTGACGAGCTTGCATGACGGCATGAATCTGGTGGCCAAGGAATTCATCGCCGCGCGCGACGACGAACTGGGCGTGCTGGTGCTGTCGCAATTCACGGGCGCCGCGCGCGAGCTGCATGAAGCGCTGATCATCAACCCGTATCATATCGAGCAGGGCGCCGAGGCCCTGTACCGCGCCCTCGTGATGCCGCCCGTGGAACAGCGCGAGCGCATGAAAAGCATGCGGGCGAGAGTCAAACATTTCAATGTCTACCGCTGGGCCGGGCGCATGCTGCTGGATGCGGCCCGTTTGCGCCAGCGCGACAAGGTCATGACCAAGATCGACGCCCACAGCCGCATCAAGCGGCGCAAGGGGATGTGATGGCCGATATCCCTGACGATAGCGCAGCCCTGTTACAGCTGCTGAGTGCGCCCGGAACAGCCGTCTTCCTCGACTTCGACGGCACCCTGGTCGACCTGGCGCCCACGCCCGATGGCGTGCATGTGGCGCCCGGCGTCATCGAAGCGCTGGCGCTGCTGGCCGAGCGCCATGGCGGCGCGCTGGCCCTCATTTCCGGCCGTCCCGTGGCGCAGATCGACGCCATGCTGGCGCCCCTGGTCTTGCCTGTTGCCGGCGTGCACGGCGTGGAGCGGCGCGGCGCCGATGGCGCGTTGCACGTGGCGGCCACGCCCGACGTGGCGCCCGTGCTGGCGCGCGCGCAGGCGCTGGCGGCGATTCACCCCGGCTTGCTGGTGGAACGGAAGCGGGGCGCCGTGGCCCTGCATTATCGGCTGGCGCCCCACCTCGAGCAATTGTGCTTGCAAGAAATGACGGCCGCCGTGCAAGCGTGCCCGGGGGTATTGCTGTTGCATGGCAAAATGGTCCTGGAAGCCAAGCCGGCCGCCACCGACAAGGGCGGCGCCATCGCCGCCTTCATGCAGGAAAGCCCCTTCGCCGGCCGCCGGCCCGTATTCGCGGGCGACGACACCACCGACGAGGCAGGCTTTGCCTTTGTACAACAAGCAGGCGGGCAGGGCGTCAAAGTGGGCAGCGGCCCCAGCGCCGCCACCCTGCGCCTGGCCAGCCCCGGCGCCTTGCGCACGGCGCTGCTGGCCGCTTCCGTATCCCCGACATCGAAGGAGTAGCCCATGACGACATCGCATGACACCGCCGCCAGCCAACCACCCACGCAAGCATCGCTGAACTGCGGCGTTGTGGGCAATTGCGCCTTCAACGCCCTGATCGACCAGGCGGGGCAGGTCGTCTGGTCTTGCCTGCCCCGTTTCGACGGCGATCCCGTCTTCAACCGCTTGCTGGACGACACGGAAAACGGCAGCGTGTGGGCCATCGACATCGAGAACTTCGCGCGCAGCGAGCAATTCTACGAGCCGAACACGGCCGTGCTGCGCACGCGCCTGTACGACACGCAGGGGCGCGGCGTGGAAATCACGGATTTCGCGCCCCGTTTCCTCAGCCGCGACCGCATGTTCCGCCCGCTGATGCTGATCCGCCGCGTCCGGCCGCTCGACCATGCCGTGCGCATCCGCGTCCGTCTGCGCCCCCGCTACGACTGGGGCCGGCTGGCGCCGCAGATCACGCAGGGCAGCCACCACATCCGCTACGTGGGACCGGAACAGACCTTGCGCCTGAACACCGATGTGTCGCTCAATTATGTGCTGAGCGAAACGTATTTCGTGCTGGGCGGCACGGCCAACTTCCTGCTGGGCCCCGATGAAACCCTGGCCGGCGGCATTGACGAGACGGCGCGCATCTTCGAAAAGGAAACGATCAACTATTGGCGCACCTACACGCGCCGCCTGGCCGTGCCGCTGGAATGGCAGGACGTGGTCATCCGCGCCGCCATCACCTTGAAACTGTCTTTATATGAGGACACGGGCGCCATCATCGCCGCCATGACCACCAGCATCCCCGAAGCGCCGGGCAGCAGCCGCAACTGGGATTACCGCTATTGCTGGCTGCGCGATGCCTTCTTTGTCGTGCGCGCATTGAACAGCCTGTCGGAAGTGGGCACGATGGAAGAGTATTTGCGCTGGCTGACGAATATCGTCGCCCGCTCGAAAGGCGGCCACATCCAGCCCCTGTACGGCATCGGCCTGGAAGAGCAGCTGCCCGAATCGATACTCGACCACTTGCCCGGCTACCGGGGCAACGGCCCCGTGCGGGTGGGCAACCAGGCGCAGGAACACTTCCAGCACGACGTCTACGGCAATATCGTGCTGGGCGCGGCGCAGGCCTTCCTCGACCACCGCCTGTTCCACCGCGCCGGCAAGGCCGAGTTTGCAGCGCTGGAAGCCGTGGGCGACCAGGCATTCAGATTGCACGCGGAACCGGACGCGGGCATGTGGGAGCTGCGTACGCGGGCCCGCGTCCACACCTCGTCCATGCTGATGAGCTGGGCCGCCTGCGACCGCCTGGCCAAGGTCGCCCATAAACTGGGCTTGGCGGACCGCGCCGACCACTGGAACAGCCGCGCCGTGCTGATCCGAGAGCGCCTGCTGCGCGAAGCGTGGAGCGAAGAGCGCCAGGCGTTTGCGGAAAGCCTGGGCGGGCGCGACCTCGACGCCTCCGTCCTGCTGATGGCGGAAGTCAACTTCATCGACCCCATGGACCCGCGTTTCATCGCTACAGTCGACGCGCTCGAAGCATCGCTGTGCGACGGCCCCTACATGCGCCGCTATGAAGCCCCCGACGACTTCGGCAAACCCGAGACCGCCTTCAACATCTGCACCTTCTGGCGCATCGACGCCCTGGCGCGCATCGGCAGGAAAGACGAGGCGCGCAAGATCTTCGAAACCATGCTGCTGGCGCGCAACCACCTGGGCCTGCTGTCGGAAGACACGCACCCGGTGACGGGAGAGATGTGGGGGAACTTTCCGCAGACGTATTCGATGGTGGGGCTGATCAACTGTGCCGTGCGGTTGTCGGCGCCTTGGGATAGTGCGGTTTAGACACTTCGCGGTGAGAAGCTTACCTCTCACCTGCCGAAAATGACAATTTTTTTTGAGGCCCGCTGAAGCGGGCTTTTTTATGAGCACTAAGGAACGGTTTAATAACTTAGCGGAAATTTAGTCGACGCAGCAGCAACGAACCCATGGCCAGGTAAATCATATTTTCCGAAACATCAAGGCGCTGCTCGTAGTCGCGCACCAAGCGCCGGTAACGCATCAGCCATGCAAACGTTCGCTCGACCACCCAGCGCCTGGGTTGAACAGCGAAACCTTGCTGCCCTTGCAGGCGCCGCACGACTTCCACCGTGAAGTCAAGAAACGCAGCCTTGTCCATCAACTGTTTGCGGTCATATGCCGCATCCCCAAACAGATGCTTCACCCATGGCCAGCGTTTAATCAGGCCGTCGAGCACCATCTGAGCACCAGTGGAGTCGGCAATATCGGCTGGGGTCAGGTTCATCGCCAGTAAGCGACCGTCCGTGTCGACCGCGATATGGCGTTTGCGCCCGCTGAGTTTCTTGTGGGCGTCATAGCCTCTTGTTCGTGCCCCTGGCGCTTTCACGCTCTGGCTATCGACAACACCGGCACTCGGCAGCACCTCCCGTTCATTGCACATACGATCGAGCATCAGCGCCAAGTCATGAATGGTACGAAACAGCATGCGCCGCATCAGCCGCCGAAACCAGTAATAAACCGTCTGATACGGCGGGAAATCATTTGGCAGCATGCGCCACTCGCATCCGGACCGTACCATGTAACGCAGCGCATTGATCACCGTGCGCAAATCCGTTTTGCGAGGTCTTCCCGTCTTCGCTTGCCTTGGCAGCAGCGGTGCGATCAGACGCCACTCTTCATCTTTCACATCTGTGGGATAGCCACGTTTAAGTGCCGTCCTCACCTGCTGATGCCGGCTTCGATTCTCTTGCGTCCACATCGTCAATCACTCCAAAACATCAAAGATGCTTTGACCTGAAAGTTGCTATAAAGTTTTTAAACCGTTACTAAGAGCAGTCGATATATTGACAATTTATTTTAAGTGATATCTATAATAACTTTTGCATGAAAGTGTACGTTAGCGTTGACGCTGCGCCGAATTCTTGGCGTCGGACTGCTCACAGCGAATGCAGCGGTTGTCACCATCGGTCATCCTGCCGGCTTCAGTTCCGGTCGTCAATTTGCGACATGGCTCGGCTTGGTACTAAGCCAGACTGAAATTGGTGGATACGTTCGTTAATTTGGTTTAAGCAAACTGGGCGACGTCTATCTGTGAACATTGCTCGTTCACGGCGCTAGAGCGATCATCTCAGGCAGTGCGCACTCCCCATGGATTATTGAACTTTTAAGTGAAGGCCGTACGGCGTTACAGGTACCGCTCTGGCGAACAAGTTGGCTCGAATAATTTTGGCAGTATTGTTCACGATAACGTATTTGATCTCGAGTAAAGTCCACCGAACTGAAAAGTTCGGCATACGGGACAACAAGCTTTACTTCAGGAGTGCAAGCGAAAAATACATGATGGCGAACAGAGAGTACCGTGACGAGAATAACCTGATAGGGAATTGCAGCCATTGATATTAAAAATAAGATAAGAAATTGTCGGTGAATTCTATCAGGGTCTGCAAGTGATGGACCTGCATCAACAGGCTAGATATCAGACTGTTACCTCATCTGGACTTAACGTGCGAAGCTACTTAATCTCCGTGAGTCGTCCATATAAGTTATCCATAGAGCCTGTCCAGGCTCACGTCCACACTTATCCGCCAAAAAATATGCGCTTTTAAGTGATATTTAAAGAGACTACATCCAAAAATGAAGCTATCATTTAGGATTGATCCTACTTACTAAATTCAAAGGAAAACATGACAGTCGATCTTGATGTGGTTATAGATAGTCCCGACTATTCGGTTGAAATGAAATCTGGCCTTAAAACACTTCAGGGTTCATCGGATGCCATCAGAATAGTTGCAGAAACCGTTTTGTCGGGAAAAATCCCAGGAAGAAAGACTTTCAAAGGGAAAGTTAAAACAATCTTGAAGGCCAGCTTTAGCGGATCATATGGTCAGATTTTCACGTTAGATATTTCCGATCAGGTATTAAAAGAGAAATATGGAGAGATTGGATGGGAAGTATTTACGGAAATAATTTCTTATTTCTTAAATGATTCGGTTTATAAGGAAAATGAAATATTGAGCGCTCAAGCAAAGGAAATAATCGATAATCTGGGAGAGAAAGCAGAAGACCTTAGCAAACATCTTCGAGTTTCGGCGATGAAAAATATTCATGACACAAGTTTTAAATTTAACTATGATGTCAAAATTCGATTCAGAAAAAACAGAGATGAAAAGAAAATATTGGCAGAATTTGATAGAAGTACAGGCTTAACTTTAGCAGCGAAATTGGATCGCCAGAGCATAGATGTCTCTGTTGCAATTACAAGGTTGAATATAAATACAGGTAATGGACGTCTTCAAATTTTCGGTGAAAATGAAACTACAGCATTTGGTTTCTTGAGTGAGTATAAAGTAATAAACGCAAGGGCAAAAAGCTTGATATCGGATAATCTTTCGAAAAATAATATATTGGATGAAGAGCAACGAATTTATATAAAATTACAAGTTCGCGCTTTAAGAATTCGTGATGGAAAAGCAGTGAAGTATTTTATCTCGGGATTTTATGAGGAATAATTATCTTACTTTTCTTGGCGGGATGGCAATTACGATAATAATCGCTTTCTATGTATTGAAATTTTTCCCAATATTTGGCTCCCAATTGTCAGAGGATACGGCGGTTTGGGGCCAGTTTGGTGACTACATAGGTGGGACATTAAACCCAATCTTAAGTTTTTTATCCGTTGTACTCCTGATACGATCAGCCACATTGCAAAAAGAAGCAAATGCCGAGCTTAAAAAAGAACTTAAGAATAGCGAAAGAACTGAAAATTTTAGATTGTTTAATACGTTGTTTTTCAATATGATAGAATCACAAAAAAATATTTTTCGTGAATTTAAAATATATTTCTACGAAGGTCACAACATTGTGGAGAAAACAGGTGCTGCTGCTGTATTGCATATGGAAGAGGAAATAGAGAATTTGAGAGATAATGGCGTAGGCAACGAAGGTGTAGCAGATTATCTTAGTGAGTTGGATTCCGAAGATCAGATTTTTGGGGTTTTGCGTGCTTTTTACACTACCGTGAAAATAATTTGCGATAAGATTGTTGAGGAGAATGGTTTCAAAGAAGGAGAAGCAAGAGATCAAATAATAACTTTGATTAACTTTACAGATTTCTCTCAGCTTCGTTTGGTGGTGATTGGCACTCAATTTTTAAATTACAAATCTTGCGAGTATCTTAGAGGTAATAATTTATTTATATCCTCGCTCAACGAGGTTAAGCTTAGTTTGGATTTGTATTAATTAGAATTGGGACACTTATTGAACTTTTTCTGATGCAATCGATTTTGCTAAACATCAAGTTTTTGCGCAAAATTCGCGTCATGCATCAGCGCGCTTTTCACCACGCCCATACAACCTGCACTCCGCCGCCAGCGCCAGCAAATTGGGATCACGCTCGCGGCTGCTCTGCATCAACAGGGTGATTTGCTGGTGCGAGCCGTAGCGCGCGTCGAGGGGCAGCAGTTCGATGCGCGAGCTGAAGGCGCGCACTCTGCCTGGCAGCAGGCTGTAGCCGATGCCGCCGCTCACCAGGTTGATCAGCGAGAAGATGTCGCCCACCCTCATGGCCGTGTCGGGCACGAAGCCGGCCAGCTCGAATGCGTGGTTGAAGCTTTGCGAGGTGACGAATCCCTCGTTGAGCGTGACGAATTTGTCGTCGCGCAACTGTTGCAAGTCCACCGAGGCCGTTCCCGCATAGGGCGAGGCGAGCGGCGCGGCCAGGAAGATGTCGTCTTGGAACAGGGGCACGGCCACCAGGCCCGCATGCTGTTCGTCTTCCTGCACGCCGATGATGATGGCGTCCAGCCGGCCGTCGGCCAGGCTTTGCAGCAGGTCGCGGTTCGAACCCAGGGTCAGGTCGATGTCCAGGCCCGGCCGGCGCAGTTTCAGGGCGATCACCAGCTGCGGGATGCAGTGCAGGGTCAATGAATACAGCGAACCGATCTTCAGGCGCACGGGGTTGATGCCCGACATTTCGCGCACCTTGCGCACGCCTTCCTCGCATTCGGCCAGCGCGCGCCGCGCCGATTCGGCAAAGGTGTAGGCCGTATGCAGGGGTATCAGACTGCGCCCCTCGCGCTTGAACAGTGGGCAGCGCAAGCCGTCTTCCAGCGAGTGCAGGGCGCGGTGCACGCTGACCGTGCTCTGGCCCAGCGCATCGGCCACCCGCGCCAGGTTGTTCAATTCCATGAAGCTGAGAAAAACTTCCAGCTTTTTCAGGGTAATTTCTTCGTTGATGGCCATGACTAGCCTCTTTCAAGGGAGTTCATTAACTTCAGGGTAATGAACATGGTAGCAGGTTGATTGTCGCGCTGGCGCTTTCGTTCTATCGTCTGGACTCGATAGCTCATTCCGGAGGCATGATGTCAACCGCCACAGCAGCGCCAGCGCAGCGGCAAAAACAATGGGACACGCGGCGCACCGAGAAACGCCGACGCCTGGAAGCCGTGCGCCAATATGCGAACGGTCCCGTGCTGCAACCGGGCGACATGGTCGCCGTGCTCGAAGCGCTGCTCGCGCCGGGCGACCGCGTCGTTCTTGAAGGCAATAACCAGAAGCAGGCCGACTTCCTCGCCCGCATGTTGACCCAGGTCAACCCCGACAAGATCCACCATCTGCACCTGATCATGCCCAGCGTCAGCCTGCCCGAGCACTTGGACCTGTTCGAGCGCGGCATCGCCCGCAAGCTCGATTTCTCGTTCGCCGGCACGCAAAGCCTGCGCATCGCCCAGTTCCTGCAGGATGGCTTGCTCGAAGTGGGCGCCATCCACACGTATATCGAGCTGTATGCGCGCCTGTTCGTCGACCTCACGCCCAACGTCGTCATGGTGGCCGGCTACATGGCCGACCGCCAGGGCAATCTGTACACGGGCCCCAGCACCGAGGACACGCCCACGCTGGTGGAATCGGCCGCCTTCCGCGACGGCATCGTCATCGCCCAGGTGAACCAGATCGTCGACGACGTCAGCGATTTGCCCCGGGTCGACGTGCCTGGCTCGTGGATCGATTTCGTGGTGCAGTCCGACAAACCGTTCTTCATCGAGCCCTTGTTTACCCGCGATCCGCGCGTGATCAAGCCCGTGCACGTGCTGATGGCCATGATGGCGATCCGCGGCGTGTATGAAAAACACCAGGTGCAGTCGCTGAACCACGGCATCGGCTTCAATACGGCCGCCATCGAGCTGATCTTGCCCACGTATGGCGAGCAACTGGGCTTGAAGGGCAAGATTTGCCGCAACTGGGTGCTCAACCCCCATCCCACCCTGATCCCCGCCATCGAGACGGGCTGGGTCGAGAGCGTGCACTGCTTCGGCGCGGAACTGGGCATGGAAGGCTATGCGGCCGCGCGGCCCGACGTGTTCTTCACGGGCCGCGACGGTTCCATGCGCTCGAACCGCGCCCTGTGCCAGCTGGCGGGCCAGTACGCGGTCGACCTGTTCATCGGCGCGACCCTGCAGATGGATGGCCTGGGCAATTCCTCGACCGTCACCAACGGCCGCCTGGCCGGGTTCGGCGGCGCGCCCAATATGGGTCATGACCCGCACGGTCGGCGCCACCCGACACCGGCCTGGCTGGACCTGATCGAGACGGACGACCCGCTGGCGCGCGGCAAGAAGCTGGTGGTGCAGATGGTCGAGACGTTCCAGGACGGCGGCCAGCCGACCATCGTCGAATCGCTCGACGCCGTGGCCGTGGGCCAAGCCAGTGGCATGCCGCTGGCGCCCGTGATGATCTATGGCGACGACGTCACCCATGTGCTGACGGAAGAGGGCATCGCCTACCTGTACAAGGCCCGTTCGCTAGACGAGCGCAAGGCCATGCTGGCGGCGGTCGCCGGCGTGACGCCCATCGGCCTGCGCCACGACCCGAAGACGACGGCCAAATTGCGCGCCGACGGCCTGATCGCGCTGCCCGAGGATATCGGCGTGCAGCGCGGCGCGGCGAACCGCTCGCTGCTGGCGGCGAAAAGCATCGCCGACCTGGTCGAGTGGTCGGACGGCCTGTATCAACCCCCCGCCAAATTCAGGAGCTGGTAATGAGCACGATGATGACGACGATGACAATGACGCCGGTGCGGGAACGCGCCGCCGCGCTGGGGCGGCAGGTGCTGCAGGCGCTGCTCGATGAAGTGACCCTGACGCCGAAACCGGGCCTGGTCGATTTGCGCAGCCGGGGCGCCCACGCGGACTTGAACTGGGCCCTGATGTGCCACTCTGCCTGCGTGCTGGAACCCGTGTTTGCCGCCATGGCCCAAGCGGCTTGGGAAAGCGGCGATGACGATGGCCTGCGCCAGCGCATCGGCGCCATCGGCCGCGAAGGCGAGGCGTTGATGCTGGCAGCGACGGGCGGCGTGAACACGCACCGGGGCGCCATCTGGGCGCTGGGCCTCCTGGCGACGGCGGCGGCGCAGCAGGGCGCGCGCGGCGCATCGCTGACGCCGCACGCCGTGGCGGCGCGGGCCGGCGCGCTGGCCCGTTTGCACGATCGTGGCGCGCCTGCCGTCACCGGCAACAAGGGCGAGCTGGCATGCCGCCAGTACCAGGTGGACGGGGCGCGGGGCCAGGCCCGCGCCGGCTTTCCCCTCGTGACGGGGGCCGGGCTGGCGCAGCTGCGCGCCTCGCGGGCGCGCGGCGACAACGAGACGACAGCGCGCCTGAATGCCTTGCTGGCGATTATCAGCCAGCTGGACGACACCTGCGTGCTGTCGCGCGGGGGCGAGGCGGCCTTGCTGGACCTGCAGGCGGGAGCGGCGCGGGTGCTGGCGGCCGGCGGCGCGGCTACCAATGCCGGAACGCAGGCGCTGCTGGCGCTGGAAGCGGCGGCGCTGGCGCGCGGCGTGTCGCCGGGCGGCGCGGCCGATCTGCTGGCGGCGACCCTGTTCCTGGACAGATTACAAGAAGGAGAAGCGCATGGAGACGCGTGACTATACATTCCCCGCCGGGCAGCCGGCGTCGGGGCGCGCGCTGGCCGGCGTCGTCGGTTCGGGCGACCTGGAAGTGCTGCTGCAGCCCGCCGACGATGGCGTGACCCGCATCGTCGTCAACACCTCCGTCGACGGCAAGGGCGCCGTCTGGGATGCGCTCTTGCAGCGCGTATTCGGCGGCGAGCCGCTGCCGGCGGCGACCATCGTCATCAACGATTGCGGCGCCACGCCGGGCGTGGTGCGCATGCGCATCGAGCAAGCCTACGAAGAATTGCAAGCGGGGAGGGCGGCATGAGTACATTACAACAACTGCTTGAGCGCGACAGCTTCATCGAACGGGGGGCGCGCAGCCGCGCTAAAGCCTTGCTGGATGCGGGCAGCATGCGCGAACTGCTCGACCCGTTCTGCGGCATCGCGTCGCCGTGGCTGCCGCAGCAGGGCGTCACGGCCCAGGCGGACGACGGCGTGGTGGTGGCCAAGGGCCTGTTCGACGGCCAGCCGGCCGTGGTGCTGGCCATCGAGGGCGCCTATCAGGGCGGCAGCATGGGCGAAGTGGGCGGCGCGAAGATCGCCGGGGCGCTGGAACTGGCGGCGCGCGACAACCGCCAGGGCGTGCCGACGCGCGCCGTGATCCTGTTCGAGACGGGCGGCGTGCGCCTGCAGGAAGCCAACCTGGGCCTGGCGGCGATTGCCGACATCCATGCCGCCATCGTCGACCTGCGCCGCTACCAGCCCGTCATCGGCATCACGGCCGGCACGGTGGGCTGCTACGGCGGCATGTCGATCGCGGCGGGCCTGTGCAGCTATGTTGTCGTGACCCGCGAGGCGCGATTGGGTCTCAATGGCCCCGCCGTGATCGAGCAGGAGGCGGGCGTGGACGAATTCGACTCGCGCAGCAAGCCATTTATATGGAGCCTGACGGGCGGCGAACAGCGTTTTAAGAGCGGCCTGGCCGACGCCTATGTGGAAGACGATACGGCGCAGATGCGCGCCATGGTGGCCGAGCTGTTCGCGCGCGGCGTGCCGGCCCGGCACCGCAGCGACCAGGCGGAAAGCTACCTGGCGCGCCTGGCCGATGTCGACGCGGCCGTGCAAGCCACGCCGGAAGCCGTGCGTTTGATCTACAGCAAAGGAGCCGCAGCATGAACGCCATCACCGACACGAGCCGCGGCGCCGTCTGGCTGGCGGCCCTGACGCACAACGCTGCGCCCCTGCCTGATTATCCACCGTCCGTGCGCGTGGTCGATGCGCCGCTGGCCGGCGCACCGGCGCGCTATCTGGCCGTGCTGCCCGACCCGGACAACCGTTTTACGCGCGCCCGCACGGGTGAAATCGGCCTGGTCGAGGCGTGGCAGCTGGCGCGCGCCGTGCAGCAGGTGGTTGTTGAAGACCGCGACCTGGCCGTCAAGCGGCCGTTTGTTGCCGTCATCGACGTGGCCAGCCAGGCGTATGGCCGGCGCGAAGAGGCGTACGGCATCCACCAGGCGCTGGCCGGCGCGGCGGGGGCTTACGCCGAGGCGCGCCTGGCCGGCCATCCCGTCATCGGCCTGATCGTCGGCAAGGCCATGTCGGGCGCGTTCCTGGCGCACGGCTACCAGTCCAACCGCCTGATCGCGCTCGACGATCCGCAAGTGATGGTGCATGCGATGGGCAAGGCCTCGGCCGCGCGCATCACCTTGCGCACGGTGGCAGCGCTCGAAGCGCTGGCCGCGACGATTCCACCGATGGCTTATGACGTCAAGAATTACGCGACCCTGGGCCTGCTGTGGCAAACCTTGCAGGTGGCGCAGCCCGACCATCCTTCGGCGCAGGACACGGCTGCCGTCGACGCCTGCCTGCAGGCGGCGCTGGCCGACATCCGCGCCGATCCGGAAAGGGACCTTTCCAGCCGCCTGGGCGCGCCGCATCGCCAGGCGTCGGCAAAAGTCAGGGAGGTGCTACGGCAGCAGTGGTAAGTGAAATAACAGAGAAGACACCAAGTCATTCCTATTCCAATAACGGAGACAATCATGATCATTTACGGAACCGCACTGCTGGCCCTGTGCCATTTGCTCGGCATCTTCCTGGGCGACCTGCTCGGGCAGCTGATGGGCGTCAAGACCAACGTGGGCGGCGTGGGCATCGCCATGCTGCTGCTGATCTGCGCCCGGCTCTACATGCAGCGCCGATCCTGGCTGCCGCAGATGACGGAGCGGGGCGTCGAATACTGGGGCGCCATGTATATTCCCGTGGTGGTGGCGATGGCGGCCCAGCAGGATGTGGTGGCGGCCCTGCGCGGCGGCCCAGTGGCCGTCCTCGCCGCCATCGGTTCCGTGCTCGTTTGCGGCGCCGTGATCTCGCTGATGAACCGGATGGAAACCGCGCGCATGGAAAACCCGGCCGCCGCCGAAGCGGAGTCGATGTTGGTCAAGGAGCACCGTCATGCTTGAACTCTTTGAAAAAGCGGCCATCCACAATGGCCTGGTGACGGCCTTCGCCTTTGTCGGCCTGATCATGCTGGTATCGATGGCGCTGTCGAAATACCTGACCTTCGGCCGCGTGCATGGCTCGGCCATTGCGATCGTGATCGGCCTGGGGCTCGCTTACTGGGGCGGCGTGCATAGCGGCGGCCACAAGGGCCTGGCCGATCTGTCGCTGTTCGGCGGCATCGGCCTGATGGGCGGCGCCATGCTGCGCGACTTCGCCATCGTCGCCACCGCCTTCGAGGTGCAGGCGACCGAGGCGCGCAAGGCGGGCCTGATCGGCCTCGTGGCCCTGGTGCTGGGCGTGGTGCTGCCGTTTCTCGTCGGCGCCGGCGTGGCTTACGCGTTTGGCTATTCGGACGCCGTCAGCATGACCACCATCGGCGCCGGCGCCGTCACGTACATCGTCGGCCCCGTCACGGGCGCGGCCATCGGCGCCAGCTCGGACGTCATGGCCCTGAGCATCGCGGCCGGCCTCATCAAGGCCATCCTCGTGATGGTGGGCACGCCCGTCGCGGCGCGCTTCCTGCGCCTGAAGACGCCCCGTTCGGCGATGGTCTTCGGCGGCCTGGCCGGCACCGTCAGCGGCGTATCGGCGGGACTGGCCGCCACCGACCGCAAACTGGTGCCGTATGGCGCGCTGGTGGCCACGTTTCATACGGGCCTGGGTTGTCTGCTGGGGCCTTCGCTGCTGTTCTTCGCCGTCAAGGCTGTGGTGGCCTGATGGAAGCCTGGCGCGCGCATGATTTATTGTGGGTATCCGGCTTGCCGGACGGCGCATCCATGCCTGCCTGGCTTGATGCCGCGTGGATGGCCGCCGCACCTCTGGTGGTGCGGCGCGCCAACTGCGCGCCCGGGCGGATTCCCGTGGGCGTGCGCGGCCTGCTGCGCAGCGAGCGGCAGGCGTGCGAAGTGGAAGCGGCCGCCGTCGTGCGCCGCGTGACGCCTGAAACGGTGGCGAGGATGCCGCTGCCTGATTTTTCCTGCGCCGCGCTGGACGCATTGCGGCAGGTCGCGCCCCTGCTCGACGCCACGGGCTGGGCCTGGGGGCCGACGGGCGGCGTGGGATTTGCCCTGGCCAGCGGCTTGCCCGTGCTGCGGGCCGACAGCGACCTTGATCTTGTGCTGCGCCTTGCCGCGCCGCCGGACGCCGCGCAAGCCGAGGCCCTGCGCGCCATCGCGGAGACTGTCACGGCATGCCGGCTGGACCTGCAGATCGACACGGGCCATGGCGGCTTTGCGTATGCCGAGTGGGCGGCGGGGCGGGGCCGGGTCCTGCTGAAAACGGACCAGGGCCCCGTGCTGACGGCCACGCCATGGGAGCCGGCATGAGCGTGCTGTTTACCTTTCCCGGCCAGGGCGCCCAGTCTCCGGGCATGCTGCACGCGCTGCCCGGCGACGCGGCGGTGGCCGATACCCTGGCCGAGGCGGCTGAAGTGCTGGGCCACGATCCCTTGACGCTGGACACGGCTTGCGCGCTGGCGTCGACGCGGGCCGTGCAACTGTGCTTGCTGATCGCGGGCGTGGCCATGGCGCGCTCCCTGGCCGCGCGCGGCGCGCTGCCCGACATGGTGGCCGGCTTTTCCATCGGCGAGTATGCGGCCGCCGTCGTCGCCGGCGCGCTCGATTACGGCGATGCCGTGCGCCTGGTGGCGCGGCGCGGACAGTTGATGGAGCAGGCGTATCCCACCGGTTACGGCATGGCTGCCATCATCGGGCTTGATCTGGCGCAACTCGAACCCTTGCTGGCCCGGGTGCACGGCGCCGCCACGCCCGTGTATATCGCCAACCTGAATGCGCCGCGCCAGATCGCCATTGCCGGCAGCGAACCTGCCTTGGAGGCCGTGATGGCGCTGGCCCTCGCACATGGCGCCGGCAAGGCCAAGCGCCTGGCCGTCAGCGTGCCGTCGCATTGCCCGCTGCTGGAAGGCGCCGCGCTGGACTTGCGCGCGGCTTTCGACGGCGTGGCCATGCGCCGGCCGTCGCTCGTCTACCTGAGCAGCAGTGCGGCGCGCGCGCTGTTCGACCCGGCCCGCATCCGCGACAGCCTGGCCGCTAACATGGCCCAGCGCGTGCAGTGGAGCAGTACCGTGCGCCTGGCGTGGGAGCGGGGCGCCCGGCTGGCGCTGGAAATGCCCCCGGGCAGCGTGCTGACGCGGTTGACGGCGCCCGGCTTCACGGATGGCGTGGCCGTCTGCTGCGACGGCAACCGGGGCGACAGCCTGCTGGCGCTGGTGCGGCGGGAGCGCAACGGCAGCGTGCCTTAAAGCCTGGCGCTCAGGCCAACTTGGAAGCCACGGCCCGGCAAGGGCGCGATGTATTTCAGCGGGGAATTGTGCGGCCTGGCATCCGCGTCGAGCAGGTTGCTGCCGCTGATGAACACCTCGACGCTGGCAAACGGCGAATCCCGCACCTGCAGTGCGCGGCTTACCTGGAAGTTCACCATGGTGTAGCCGTCGAGCGGCACTTCCTCGCTGACGCTCTTGCCCAGGTACTTTTGCTTGTCGTAGCGGGTGCCTGACAACCGCGTCTTCCAGCCCTGGTTTTCCCACTGCAGATTGGCGCCGTAGCGGTTGGTGGGCATGTTGGGCAGGTAGGCGCCGTCATTGTGCGCGCGCAGCTTGTCGGGATAGTCCGCCTTGTTCTTGACCAGGTCGGCAAATGCGGAGAGGTTCAGCTTGCCGTAGGCGCCGAGTTGAACGGTCTGTGAGGCATCGATCTCGAATCCCTTGACCGTCGTATCGGTCTGCTTCCAGTATTTTAATGGCAGGCGATTGGCCATCTGGGCGCCCGAATGGCCAAGGTAGAGATAGTTCTCGTATTTCATGACGTAGCCCGTCGCGGACAGCTGGAAGCCGCGATTGGCGAACAAACCGGTCAGTTCCGTATTCCTCGCGCGCTCGGCCTTCAATTTCTGGTTGCCTTCTTCCTGGGTCATGATCGAATAGTGGCGGTTGCTCGCATACAACTCATTGACGTCGGGCGCTCTTTCCGACGCCGAGTAGCGCAGCTTTGCGCCGAACAGCTGGCCAAGCCTGGTTGAAGCGCCCAGGCTGTAGCTGTTCAGGCTGAACGACTTGTCCTCGAGTGTGGAGTTGCTCGCATTCCTCGACGTCTTGAATCCGCTCTTGCGGATGTCGTGCGCCACGTTTTCATGGCGAAAGCCCGCATCGAAGGTGGCCCAGTCGAATTCCAGGTTTTGCTTGACGAACAGGGCGCGGCTGAGCGTGCTTGCGTCGGGCAGGTAAAGTTGCGTTCCGCTGCCGGTGATATCCCTGGCCTTGTAGCTGAGGCCAAGCAAGCCGCTCAAGGGACCGGCGCGCCGCTGCGCCAGCAGGAGCTCGGCTTGATTCGTGTCGAACCGGTAGTCGTTGGCTTTGGTAGCGCCAAGACGCTCTCCCGACGCATTGTTCAGACGGGACACGCGCAATTGCGCGCTTTCAATGTACGCGACGGGGTCGCGCAGATGCGCTTCCAGCGCATATTTATCCTGCTTGATGATCACGCCGACGGGCAGCCCCTCGTCATAGTTCGCGCCGAACGACTTGTTTTCCATGGAAAAGCCCGGCACGCCATATTCGCTTTCCTTGGAATCGAGGCTGACGGCCACGTAGCCGCGATCGAAAAAGTAGGTGCTGCCGACGCCAAAGTGGGCATTGCTGGCATGGCTGTTGCCCAGGGTGCCGTGGTAATCGGGCGTCACGTCCTTGTTGATCTTGTTCTGGGTCATCGATGGCGTGCCCGGCACGTAGGCGGGGTTGGCCGGATTGACGTAGGTCTTGCGCTGCCAGACGGAGGTCGGATTATTGGTGTAGAAGGAAAAATCGCCGTCCGCCCAGTCCGGATTTTCCTTCATGAACTGGTCGATAAACGGCTGCGACGCCTTGTTGTAGACCTGCTGGATCCGCGCTTCCTTCTGGCAACTGTCGGCCAGAAAGGTATTCACGCCGCCCTTCGCGGGGAACAGCTGGCTGTTGCACACGCCTGCCTTGCTGTTGCCGGGAATATCGTAATGGCCGATCTTCTGGAATGACAGCTGCAGATTCGTCGAAAAGCGCTGCCCGTCGTTGAAGTTCGCGCGCAAGCCTTGCGCGTTCGCATCATTGAAGCCCTTGCGCAGCACCAGTTCCACATCCTTCCGCGTGCTCTCCATCTTGCGGGAAACGAGGCCGGAATCGACGTCGACGCTGCCGCCGATCGCATTGCCGCCGAAACGCACGCTATCGGATGATTTGTTGACGGTGACGCTGCGCGCAAACAGGGGATCGAACGGGATGTCGATGTCGCCGCTGAGCGCATTCATGCCGAGGATGGACTGGCCGTCTTCGAGGATCTGCACGCGGCTGCCGCTCAGGCTGCGGATCACCGGTGCGCCCGCATTCGGCCCGAAGGCGCTGCTTTGCACGCCCGAGACATGCTCGAGCATGCCGCCCAGCGTCCTGTTCTGGGCTTGCGTATTCTCGACCAGAACGACGCTGTCGATGTTTGAAGGCTTGTCTGCCCGGACCTTGATGGTTTGCAGGGTGACGTCGTCTGCCGCATAAGCGAGCGGGGCGGTGGACAGCATGGCAGCTGCGAATACGTGATGGCGCATGGATCTCTCTAAAAAGGCGGAATGGGGTGCTGGCGCGGGATGCAGGCGCAGCGCGATGGTATAGATGCAATCGAGTTGCAATAATAGCCGGCACGCCATGCTAATGCAAGTAAACTGCATTTGAGGGTTTGGGATGTCTGGCGCACGGCAAGCGCGCAGCGCAGACGGCCGGCATGTGCCGGCGACTGTGGTGCAAAGTGCTGAGGTGCGAGGGGCGTTGCGCGTTGCACATGATCGTGCCGGTGGCAATGCGTGCGGCGCAGGCTGAGTCAGTCCGCCTGCGCCCTATGGGGCGCTACTTGAGGCGGGTGTCAGCGGCTTTTCGCCTGCAGCCGGCGCGCGCGGCGCTTTCTTTCCCAGATGACGATGCCCGTCACGGACAGCATGGCGACCATCAGCCCCATGCAGGACATCAAAATACGCCCCGGCAAGCCGAGGATGCGGCCCGAGTGGAGGGGAAATTGCAGTTGCACGAAGACGTCGGCGGCCGTGCCTTCCCAGGGTTTGTGCTGGCCGATGATGCTGCCGTCCATGCCGTCGACGTACAGGTTCGACAAGCCCATGCCGGCCGTGCCGAACTCGTCGGCCGGGTCGAAGAACGAGACGTTGTAGAACGAATAATTGCCGCCATAATAAATGCCGCCGATGGGCGCCGTGATGCCGCGCTGCACGGCTTGCTTTTTCGCAATGTCCACCGCCTGCTCGAAGCCGATCACGGGCGTGATGTAACTGCCGTACGGCGCCGGCGTCTGCGTTTCATACGGTCCCGGCGTGGTGGTGGAGACGAGCGACATGACGGGGTAAAACACTTCGCGGTACAGGTTCAGCGAGAACGACGTGAACGCGACGACGATGATGACGGCCCACACCCACAGGCCGCCCGCGCGGTGCAGATCGAAATTGAGCTTGTAGCCGCCGGCCGCCCAGCGCACCACCCACGACGGTTTCCAGCGTTGCCACCAGCTGGCGGCGTCGCGGTGGCGCGGCGCTTCGTCCGGGGCGCGCTGGCGCAAACGGCGCGGCGTGGTCAGATACAAGGCCACCATGCTGTCGAGCAGCCAGATGAGGGCCACGCTCCCCATCAGCCAGTAACCCCAGCGGTCCGTGCCCCAGAAGGCGGGCACGTGCAGGCTGTAGTGCAGATGGCGCAAGAACGGCATCAGGCTGCGGCGCGACAGGGAAATGGCCGTCGAATCGCGCGTGCCCGTGATCTGCGCCGTGACGGGGTCGATGTAGACGGTGTTGTAGCCGAGCACGAACGGTTTGCCCGTGGCCGTATCGGTCAATGGGCGCACCATGAAGGCGGCCGCATGGCCTTCTTCCAGGCCCAGGGTCATGTAATTGACTTCCACGCGCGGGTCGGCGGCGGCCACCTTGTGCGCCAGCGCAAACGGCGCCTGCAGGGGGCCGCGGCCCGGGGTGTCCATGATGTCGGCGTTGAGCCATTCATCGAGTTCGTGGTCCCACGACGTGACGGCGCCCGTGAGTCCCGCGACGATGAGGAAGAGGGCGATGGTCAGGCCGGCCCAGCGGTGTATGACAGTCCAGAAAGCGCGCATGCGGTACAAACCTTCAACATGAAACCGGCTTGTTGCCGCCAGCAGGCGCCAGAGCGGCGCACAGGAAAACGCCAGGCATACGCCTGGTAGTTTGATAATGGGAATCGTTCTCATTATCCGCCGTAGCCAGGCGTTTGTCCAGCGCCAATGGTGTTGCCCAAGGTCAAATCGCGCATGTTAAGATGCTAGCAATAAATTAATTTACATTCCACATGGAAATATCCAAGGCTGAAGCGGCATGCGTATAGAAGATCGGAACAATGTCCGCGTAAGCGAACGCAGCGGTGCATCGCAGGCGGGCGCGGCAGCCACAATGGTGTTCATGCACGGTTTTGGCTGCGACCAGACCATGTGGCGCTATCTGGAGCCGCTGTTCCGTCCCCGCTACCGCACCGTGCTGTTCGACCTGGTCGGCAGCGGCGCTTCGGATTTGGGTGCCTATGATTTTGATCGCTATGCGCGGCTTGACGCGCATGGCGCCGATCTGCGCCAGGTCATCCATGCCGTCGGCGGCGGCCCCGTCATTTGCGTGGGCCATTCCGTCAGCGCCATGAGCGCCTTGCTGGCCAGTATCGCCGAGCCGGACCTGTTCGCCGCGCAAGTCATGCTGGCGCCGTCGCCGTGCTATGTCGACGATGCGGCGGCGGGCTATCGGGGCGGCTTCAGCCGTGCCGATATCGACGACTTGCTCGATGCCATGGACAGCAATTACCTGGGCTGGTCCGCCGGCATGGCGCCGGCCATCATGGGCGCACCCGGCCAGCCGGCGCTGGGCGAGGACCTGGCAAGCAGCTTTTGCCGCACCGATCCCGCCATCGCCCGGCATTTCGCGCAAGCGACGTTTTTGTCCGATCACCGCGCCATCTTGCCGCACAACCGCACGCCGGCCCTGATCGTGCAATGCAGCGACGATTTCATCGCGCCGCTGCCCGTGGGCGAGTATTTGCGCGAGATGCTGCCGCACAGCAGCCTGCACGTGGTCGAGAATGCGGGCCATTGCCCGCACATGAGCGTGCCCGATGCCAGCTACCGCGCCATCCGCCACTTTCTCGACGGCCTGCACCTGTAATGCGGGACGCGATGCCTTCCTTGCCTGATACCAGTACCTTGTTCCAGCACGCGGCCTGCGGCTTGCTGCTGTGCACGGCCGACGGCACCATCGTGCAGGCGAACGCCACTTTTTGCGGCTGGCTCGGTTATGGCGCCGGGGAATTGCTCGGGAGAAAGAAACTGCAGGACTTGCTGACCATCGGCGGGCGCGTGTTCCACCAGACGCACTGGCTGCCGCTGATGCAGGTGCAGGGCA